>JBHJJE010000025.1:0-222033 GCA_050042865.1 Mastigocoleus sp. | reverse complement strand
ACATCGCTGGTATTTTGAATATCAACGTTATCACTACGGTAAGCACCCCCAAGATTACCATTAGTGTTATCGGAGTAAGAATTGTAATCTTCTGCTTCGATACGTAATGAATTTGTAGAACTGTTGGGTGTTGGTGATTCTTCACCAGAATTTTCATTACTCCCACCATTATCTGGATTAGAAGCGGTACTACCTGAATCACCTTCAACTTTAACTAAGTCAAAGTAGTTAATATTGAATAGATCACCAATCATATCTACTCTGAGAGTATTACTACCTGCATTGAGAGTAAAGTTTTGTGTAGATTCAACATTCTTCCAATTCTGCCATCCACCAGTATTAATCAAGTTTAATCGGGTTTCTTGACCTGCAATAGAAACTTGAAAGCTGTGGTCTCCACTTCTAGCAGAAGCAACTCTAGAAACCAATTTATAAGTACCGGATTCAGTTACATTAAAGTTGTAAGTTAAGCTTTCACCGCTTTCTATCCAGCCTACATTGTAACCACCACCTACATCACTAGTACTCTCAATATCAACATTATCACTGCGGTAAGCACCACCTTCATTACCATTACTGCTATCGGAGTATGAGTTGTAGTCTTCTGCTTCGATACGAATTTGAGTCATTTACTTTCCTATAGAATAAAATGTAAGAATAAAGTGTATATTTACCTAACTCTTGCTAAGAGTCTTAAAAGCTTTTTATCAAAGCTTTTTATTAGATACTTAAGATGTTTATAAAATTCTGGATAAGTTTTTAGATATTGTCTAAAAAATATCTCAAAAATCATCAAATATCTTGCTATACCATTATTTAGCAATTTAGAATAATATACATTTTGCTTCCAAAGGTAGATGATGGATTGATATTTTAATAAACCTAAAATATAGTTGAATTTGCATATTCAAGAACCAATTTTAATTGCATTCTATTACTGCAATATTGGTGAATAAAAAATACTTATTTTTCGATATAATTTTCATGTAATTAAGGTATATTTCATGAAAACAAAAGCTTCTTTCGATATACTCTCAAAAGCTTTACAAATAATATCTATTAGATGTTTAAATACTTTTCACAAAAATAAAATTATTCAATTTAACTAAGTAGGAATAAGCAAACAAGTATAATAATCAAGCTCTTAAAAAAAGTATATAAGACTTGCCGTGCAAAAGTGAGTATTTTTAATGAAGATTCTGTAAAAACACTTAATATAATTATTTATTTAAGTTAGTTTATTAAAATTTGAATAAATAAAAATATCTTTCATACATAGTTATTCTTAAGTATTTACTGTATGGATTAGGTATATCAGAAAGTAGTTGAATATTGCTATGGCATAATATTCAGAGATACAGTTTATCTGCCGTATCCCTGCCTTTCTCCGACATCCATAATGATGACATAATAAGCTTCTGCCAATTCATAATTCCCTTGGGTTTATCGCATCTTAAAATATTTCAGACAATTCTTTATAAAATCAAATATTTGAAAAGTGAATCTGAAAATAATATATAATTTCAGCCTTGCCTTGTGAGTAGTAAAAAGTAAAGGAGGAGGAGGGATTATTTCCAATAGAGGTATTTTGATTACCCTGAGCCTAAAACCTCAGCGTAAAATCATGTTCACGTCAGCTTCCCGAAGGTAGAGTTCTTAGTTAACGAGTCTACATAAAAGATGTGTTCTAAATATATTGAATCACTTCTAAATTTATCAGAGCAAGCTCTAAATGTTCAAACTTAGTACTGTAACCGTTAAATTTTTGCTTTTGGATTTGAAATTTTAGATGTTTATTTTAGTGAATTGCTAATAAAAATTGTTTATTAATTGGTATAGAAAAAATAATATACTTCTATACTTACCAGTAGTTTGTACTCTTCCCTAACTCCTTTGTGATGACTGAATTGCTATATCGCTATCCGAATCTGATTCCTGGTATTCTTGTAAAACGATATAAAAGATTTTTTGTTGATGTTGAATTAGCCTCAAAAGAATTAGTTACCGCTCATTGTCCGAATACGGGTTCGATGAGTGGAGTATCAGCCCCAGGTAGTATGGTACATTTGAGCAAAAGTGATAACCCCAAGCGTAAATTGGCTTACACTTTAGAATTAATCCAGGTTAATGATAATTACCCTACTTGGGTTGGAGTCAATACAGCTTTACCTAACCGGGTGATTAAATTGGCTTTAGAGAAACATATTTTTCCTGAGTTAGGAGAATATTATCAAATAAAATCAGAAGTTCCTTACGGTAAAGAAAAAAAAAGTCGTGTGGACTTTGTTCTCAAAGAAAAGGATACGGAACGCTCTATATATTTAGAAGTCAAGAACACTACTTTAGCTAAAGGTAAACTAGCTTTATTTCCCGATACGGAAACTACAAGAGGACAGAAACATCTCTTAGAACTCACAGATTTATTACCTCAAACTCGTGCTGTAATGCTGTATTTTATTAATCGGGGTGACTGTATAAAGTTTTCACCAGGAGATGCAACAGATCCAAAATACGGAGAATTACTGCGAGAGGGAATTAAACTAGGTTTGGAAGTCTTACCCTGTAGGTTTGAAGTTACTCCTGAAGGAATTAGCTATCTGGGTTTAGCTGAATGTGAGTTTTCGTAATAGAGAATCTAAGAGATTTAGAACAAACTAGGTTTTAAGAGTTAGGTGTTCAGCGTTAATTTTCCAGCGTTAAGTTTCCAGAGTAAAATTTAAAGAAGAAAAGTTATCAATATTTCTCCTTTACTTTGCTATGAGTTAATAGTTTGAGAATCAGCTTGAGAATAGAGAGCTTTCATGACCAGCAGCTATGACTTTACTAAGCACTCAAAATGCTATTAATATCTTCAATAGTTGCATTCTCTAAGAGTAAACGTTCTCCATTTGCGGACATAAATAATACTTTCGCAATCTTTTCTCCAGATTTTTTTTGTTTATATTCAAGATACCATCGACGAATTTGTGTTGCGATCGCTCTAGAAGGATTTGCTGGTTCCATAGATTTTTGGGGAGAAGACATTGTAGAGTTTTCTTTAGGGATTCCCGCAATAGTTGCAACAACTGCATTTACTCCTTCTTTTTCTACCTCTTCCCATCGCTGATAGCTTCCAGAAATACCATCAATCTTTAGTAGTGCTTCCGTTGCTGGAATTGCACCTTCACCTGCGATCGCTACCCGAATTTCTGACATTATTTAAGTGAGTATTGAGTACTGTTTTATTGTAGTGTTTTAGAAGTTGGTGATGAGTGAATGGTGATGGGTAAATAAAGTTAAGGTTAAGGGTTAAGGGGTAATCCTCAACCATTAACTATCAACTATCAAGCATTAATATTAAAATTTCTTTACGATTCTAAACCAACCATAATATCTCCATTTTCTATTCGGGTAGGAAATACGGTTAAAGGTTGTTGTTGTTTCATTTTACCCATCATAGAACCGATAACTGGGGGAAAAGTACACCACTCTTTGACTTCACCATTGCGGAGGTCAAAAATACTATGATGAAAAGGACAAACTATACCTCCGTCGTCGGTTATTTTACCTCTTTTGAGGGATAAATTCATGTGAGAACATCTATTTTGAGTAGCGAAAATCTCACCGGAGTGATTTACTAAAAGGATTTTGCGATCGCCTAAATCTACAACTTTTTTCCCACCTGGTGCGATCGCGTCAACAGAAATAGCTTTTATCCAATTCACGATTTGTCTCCTCTCTACTGCTATTAGTTTTCACGATATCAAAGAGTGATGCTTGATTAATTCCTAGTTCGTAATTCGTAATTCGTAATTTTTAGATATTCTTATATTTGTGGTAGAGAAAGAAAATTTTTGATCTCCTCTGCTGATGCTTTTATCTTTTTCTGAGATTTTAAATAATTGGCGTAGTATGTACTTAGAGGGACTGTTTTTCCGTTGCTGAGGGATAGGGTAACGCGGTAAATCTTCATTTTGTGATATTCCCACTCTAACTTGACATCTTGAATATCTTGCAATGGATATTTGGTGGTTTTGGTGAAAAGAAATAACCACCTTTGTTTTTTTGTCATGTAAGTGCGATCGCTATGAAACTCACAAACATTAGCTTCACCCATAATAATCATGAAACCTATACTATACGCGGTTATTAATCCAAGACACCAGTAAAGTATGTAATTACCTGTTTCTAGTTCTAAGGATTGTTGATTGGAGTTGTTGATAAAGTTATTAATCCGGGATTCTGTGTCCAACATCTTTGATGCTGTTAGGAGAGGTTTGTAAGTTTTATAAGATGAAAAAATTACTGTTTCTTTTTTAGTTAATAATACAAGCTGTTGTTGTTGTGTTTGATTATTATCTTCAGGGTTTCTATTAAATTTTGCAGCTTGTAAGTTTTTAATTTCAACTTTTTTAGATAGTAATGGCGGTAATATAAAAGTTGTTAACTGACAATTTATCTGTGCTGTTGGTAACCGCTTACAGGTTAGGGTTTGAGGAATGGACTGTACAACTACAGTGAAAAATATTGGTAAAGCGACCAGACTAAATCCAGACAGTATCCAGATAAACCAAGGAAAGAAATGTAGTGTAAGTCGATTTGGTGTTTGTTGTACGATAGCCATAATTACGAGCCTAAATCTTAATCTAAAAAATAAATTTAAAAAATAAATTTAAAAAATAAATCTAAAAAATTACTTTTTAAAAACTTAGGACTTAGACCTCTCTCAACCCATTGTTGATTTTATAGAAGTATTAAGTCCCAACAAATTACTTCTACAAAACAACTTAAGTCTATTACTTATAATAAGTGCTTGTGGAAAATTAATGAAATATAATTAAATATCTTATATGGGTTGTGAATTGTATAGGTGTAAAGAGTCAATAGTGAAGAAGGAACGGTTATATAGCGGTACGCTTTCGGGTTAGGACGTTTTTTCACAAGAATAAAGACTTGGGGGATTCTCCCCCAAACCCCCGATTGGGAGGACGGTTGCGTCCCCCAAACCCACTCCAAAGCCGGAAATATAAAAATGTCCTAACATATCCTAGTATTGCTATATAACCAAAAAAACAAATATACAAATAATTTTTCCTGACTATTTATTTATTTATTTTTTCCCCATCACCCCATCACCCATCACCACTTACCCATCACTGCTCCCAACTCTATTAAACTAGCTTTCTGGGCATCACTCAAACCCTTAACACCTTGAATATTCATTCCTTCGTAAAGACGTTCGATTTTCAAAGTCTGAATACACAACTTTGTTTGCATATCCCATAATTTAATCTCTGCATTTCCATCTCCAGTGACTAATAGTTTACCGTCAGGGGAAAAAGCAAGGGACATCACCCAAAAGTTGTCTTTATCTAGGTTAGTAATTAATGAACCTGTTTTCACATCCCATAATTTACTGGTACCGTCGTTACTGCAACTTGCTAATATATTACCGTCTGGGGAAAAAGCAATATCCATAATCCAGTTATCATGAGCCTGAATTAAGTGAATACATTTATTTGTAGCAATATTCCATAACTGAATTGTGCGATCGCTACTATTGGCTGTAGCTAAAATTTTACCGTCGGGACTGTAGGCTACTTGCCACATTAAAATACCTGAGCCTTGAAAGCTTTTATAACATTTTTTGGTTTTTAAATCCCAAATTCTGACGGTATCATCAAAGCTTCCTACCGCTAGTTTACTGCCATCTGGACTAAAATCTACAGATACGGGATAGTGTTCTGTAAATGTATCCAAGAGCTGACCTGTAAATACATCCCAAATTCTGACACTGCGATCGCTACTGGTTGTGACTAAGGTTTTACCATCGGGACTAAATTTAACTTTCATGATCATCCCGGTGTGTCCTGATAGTACTTTCTGACAGTTGAGGGTGGTGATATCCCATAATCTAATTGTTTGGTCTGCACTTCCACTTGCTAAAGTAGAACCATCAGGACTAAATGCAACGGAGTATATATATTCAGTGTGTCCATGAAGGTTGTGGGATTGTCCTGTCGTATTCCATAATCTAACAATACGGTCTTCACTACCACTGGCAATTATTCCTATCTGATTTAAGTTATGATTTAAGTCCCTATGGTTATGTATGTCATTATCTGTGAGGTTAGGGTGAATAAAGTTAGGGTGAACAGCAACTGAACCTACCCAATGATGTCTTGCTTTGAGAGTTTTCACACATTCACCTGTGTCAATATTCCATAACTTGAGTAAAAAGTCATTTCCACTACTAGCAATTAAATTTCCCTGTCTATTACTAGCGATGACATTTATGGAATTATTATGTCCCTGTAGAACTTTGATGCATTTGCGTTGATTTACGTCCCAGATTCGTACGGTATTGTCAGTACTACAGGTCACAAGTAAACTTCCATCACCAATAAAGGTAATTTTCATTAAACCTTGAGTATGTCCTTCTAATACCGCGACACATTCTCCCTTGTGTATATCCCAAAGTCTGATGGTCAAATCTAAACTACAGCTTGCGAGTAAACCTTGATTACTCAAAGCAATACACTTTACCCAATCTGTATGTTCTTCTAAAATGTGCAGACATTCACCTGTTGCAAAGTCCCAAATTCTGATAGTACTATCATCACTACCACTAGCGATAATTTTACTATCCCGACTCAGAACAGTTGACCAAACTCCCTTACTGTGTCCTTTCAATAACTTTATACATTTCTGTGTGGCAATATCCCAAATCCTAATATTACAATCTGCACCGCTTGTTATCAAAAAACGATCGTCGTTACTAAAAACTACGGAATATATACAATCTCCTGAAACTGACATTGTCTTTAAACATTGATTAGTAGCAATATCCCACAACTTAATTTTGCAATCGTGAGAACAACTTACCAGCATACTAGCATCAGAGTTAAAACTTAAACTCCATACAGAACCATTATGTCCTTGAAAGTACTTAATTAATTGACTTGTAGTCACATCCCACAAGAAAATATTACCTTCACCATGTCCAGTAATTAAAGTTTTACCATCCGGGCTAAATACCGCAGACATAACGGTTCCAAAAGTTTTAGCAAAAACCGATTTAGATAAATCAGTATTATGGAAGTTAACTTGTTTTAAACTAGATTCCTGGAGGTAAGCTTGCCAAACACTTAAACCAGAAAAGTCATATCCGGTCAAGTTTACCTGCATTTGACAAAGTAAGTTTATAAGATTACCACCAGCATATCCCGGTTTTGATTCTGATTTTAAATTTGTTTGTAAATTTGTCTCTTTTAACTGTTCTAAAATCTGATCGAGATGATTGGTAATTTCTCCTGTAGTTTGGAATTTAACTAGAAGCTGTGTAATTACAGGTTGTAGAATTAACTTTGTTTGGGCTAATCTAACGTAATCTTGAGCGATCGCTTTAATTAAAGGATGGGTATTAAAAAGTGAATTAGAAGCAATTATAAGTTGTATGTTAGTTTCATTTCCTGTCTTCTTTTCTACGAACCCGATGATTTCCTGACTAACCCCTTCAATTAAACTTTCTGTCACATATTCCATGACTACAGGTTGCAAAGTAAAACCTGTGCGATCATGCGATCGCGATACAATATTATTTTCTATCAAACTTCTTCTGGACAAAGATTCTATCGCTTCTAATACTTTCATCGATGAAATCGGTAAAACTAAGTCATCTCGTAATTGTTTGAGAGTGATGGGTTCTCGATTGATTGCTATATGGTAGATTAATTCTTTTTCCAACTCGGAAAGTCGGTTAAACTGCTGACTTAACAGGTCGTGAATCGTCCCAAAAACTGTACTTTCTTGTGCCAAAAATTCAGTAATATCACCATCAAATAATTCTGCTATGGTAGTAGAAATTATTTTCAAAGCTAAAGGATTACCCCCATAATGTGCAATTAAACTTTGCCATTGAGGATTAGAACCATTAAAAAAGCTTTTAGTTTTCAACAGTTCTAAAGCTGCTTGGGGATGTAAACCTGGTAAATGAACAGTACGTACGGGTAAACTTTCTCCTTCTAGGGCTGATATTTCTGGTGGTTTCTCCCTACTGGTAAGTAAAATACAACTTTGATGTGCTGTTTCTCCGAGCGATCGCCATAATTGTCCGTAGTCTTCACGTCCGCTCTGATAATATCCCGATTCATTACCGCTAGCTAAAATAGATTCTGCATTATCTAAAATAATTAGACAGCGATGAGAATGCAGATA
Source organism: Mastigocoleus sp. (assembly GCA_050042865.1). Classification (GTDB taxonomy): domain Bacteria; phylum Cyanobacteriota; class Cyanobacteriia; order Cyanobacteriales; family Nostocaceae; genus JBCCDM01. The sequence goes on along the minus strand of JBHJJE010000025.1, from coordinate 213,837 downwards.
CTCTAGAAGCTGGGAAATCTTTCCATCGATATTATCTGAATTATTATCTGAGTTATTATCTGAATTATTTAATGATTCTACAGGTTCACCTTTAGCCAAAACCTGTAATAAATTAGTTAATAAATCCTGCAAAGGTGGACTATTACGCAAACTCCGCCATATTACACATTCAAATCTATCCTGTAAGTGATGACCTAACTTTACTGAAAAGGAGGTTTTACCAATACCCCCCATTCCCAAAACCGTAATTAAACGACAATTATCATTAATAATAAAATGCTCTAATTTACCAAGTTCCTCAACCCGTCCAAAAAATATAGATACATCAACTGCATCACCCCAGTCAATTAGGGAAGAAGGGGAAGGAACAATAAAAAGATTATTTCTAGATTTATTTCTAAATTGATTTTCAGATTGATTCTCAGATTCCATCTGAAAATTATCTCTATATCTATTTTCAGATTTATTTTTTTGATTAACCCCAGGTTTGATATAATCTTCCTGGGTTAACCTTAAGTTGAAAGCATAAAAAAAATATTCTAAAGATTGCTTATCAACAGCATCCTGAGCAGCCAAAATTTTAGAAACAGTGTAAGTTGCAAGTTGAGTGCGATCGCTCAAATCTTCTAAAGTAAATTTCGCTCCATCAAGTTCGAGTATCTCAGCATTATGCCTAGCATCTTGCAGCTTCCTTAAACCCTGTTGTGTCAGAATCACACCGCGTCTGCGTCTCTGTTTGGCTTCTTCCATCAGCTACACAGGAGATTAGTTATTAGTTAACAAGGTTGTATTTTATAGGTTTTTTCTGAAAATAGTCGATATCTTCAAATTTTATAAAGGAGATGGTGAAAACCCTGTGTCTTTAAAACAGAGAATTTAGCCTTTGCCCAAAATCCGACTCGACAAGGATTACCTTAATGACAGCGATCGCATACACCATGTAAGGTTAACTCATAGTTATCTACAGTTAGTCCAGGACGAAGGGATTTAAAACTAATATCTTCAATCTGCTCCCAGGGAATATCTTCAATACTGCCACATTTTTTGCAACAGAAATGATGATGGAGTGAAACATTCGCATCATAGCGACAAACTCCTTCCTCTAATAAGACCTCTCTGACTAAACCTGCATCTCTTAAAACTTGTAGAGAACTGTAGATAGTAGCTTGAGAAGAGGTCGGACTGTTCTTATTTAAACTTATCAATATTTGTTCCGCAGTAGGATGATCCTGACGGTTTAATAAATTGGAATAGACTGCAAATCTTTGAGGAGTTACCCGCAAACCCTTAGATTTTAAGGTTTGCACAATCTGGTCAACTTGTTTTTTCATATCGCTTATTAATTTTATTTAATTAATGTTATTTAAGCAAATACAGGCAGATTGAATCAAAATTAAAAATTGAATAAAAATTATTTATATAAGAATAATAATTGAATTTTGAAAAACACGCAGGCTATTGGATAAACCCCCAGAGCTTATATTGCGCTTGCAACAAAGCCATGCACCACCTTAGTAACAGGATTTATTCATAGAGTTTAGCCACAGGACTTAGCCACAGGTTAAAAATCAGCCATCATTGCGATTTCTAGTACACAGGAACTTCCTTTAAAACTCCCTAAAACACTTAGATGAAATACGTCAAATAAATCACATAAATAATTTAATTAAAACATTACTCTGACATAGGATTTCTATATGTAAACCTTATTCTAACAAAAAAACAAAAATAATAAATGAGTAATTATCTCTATTGAATAATTACTAACTAAGAATTATTCTAAGTTAGTAATCAATCAAATTTTGCTTCCAAAAGCAGAGCATTAATTTGATTTATTAATTTGATTTAAAGAAACAGAAAAAATAAAGAGGTAATTATGGCTGTAATCGAACAGGTTCCTAACGTTGTTTTCAAGACTCGTGTCCGCGACGAATCCGTTGAAGGTCCAAACCCTTATCGCTGGGAAGATAAAACCACTCAAGATATTTTTGCTGGTAAGAAGGTAGTAGTTTTCTCCTTACCTGGAGCATTTACTCCCACCTGCTCTTCTAACCATTTACCACGCTACGAAGAACTCTATGATGAATTTAAAGCTCAAGGTGTGGATCAGATAATTTGTATCTCTGTCAACGATGCTTTCGTAATGTTCCAGTGGGGTAAGCAAATTGGAGCTAAAAATGTCTTCTTACTTCCCGATGGAAATGGTGAATTCACCCGTAAAATGGGTATGCTTGTTGAAAAAACAAACCTTGGTTTCGGATATCGCTCTTGGCGATACTCTATGTTAGTCAATGATGGCAAAATCGAAAAGATTTTTAGCGAAGCTGATTATGCCGATAATTGTCCTACCGACCCCTTTGAAGTTTCTGATGCTGATACTATGTTGGCTTATTTAAAGGGAACTGAAGCTGCTGGTGTTTCTGAACCTCGTCTCGAATTCGTCGGATAGTAAAAGTACAAAATTGAGTTTTTCTCTCTATAAACTTTTCTTCAAACTAGTTTTCAAGCTTCTTTTCACCAAGATTTGGATTTTCCCCTTCTTGAAGGAGTGGGAAAATCCATAATCCAAAATTCCCAGAATCATATTACATCGCATTACTAAGATATGTTAGGACATCTTGATATTTATTATATGCAGGGGGTTTGTGGTAGTCTAACCCAAGTCTTTGTTTAATACCTTTATAAAGAGATATATATCTTATAAATAATTACTCCTCCCTACTTAATATGTAATTTTAAATCTTGATAATTAAATCTTGATAATTAAATCTTGATAATTAAACCTTCAGGACTTACGCAACAATAACGGAATTCCGTCCAAAACGACCCCAGGAAAGCAATCTCAAAACCTTATTTTTGTCCTTAGCAGTACACTACGCGTTTACGAAGTATAGCGCTAGCTAACGTTACGAATGGGTAAGTCCTAACCTTGATAAATAATTGTTTTGATAGCATACACATTCGTACCCTTATTTCTATAAATAATTTGTAGGTGATTTGTGGGTAATTTATAAAATGAAAGTCCCTCGAACACCCTTTCCCTCGATAAAAACTCTATGCAGGAATCGTAATTATGAAAATTTCTAGCAAAAATATTGCCGAACATGTAGATACAGTATACGATGCCATCGTTGTCGGAGGTGGAATGGGTGGTCTTTCGGCTGCGATCTATCTTGCTCGTTATGGTCTCAAATGTCTGATAATTGAAAAGGGGAAGGGACGTTCCATATGGATGCAGGACCTTCGTAACTATGTCGGTCTCGACCCTGATACAAGCGGAAGTTCAATTGTGAATCACTCCACAAAACAAGCTATTGAATGGGGTGCTGACCACTTAAGAGCATTTGTAGAAGATGTGACTGACGAAGGTGATACTTTTGCAGTCAAGGTGAAATTAGGTAGAAAAGACAGTACTTATCCAGTATTTCGGAGTAAATATTTGATTGCTGCATCAGGTGTAATTGATGTCTTACCTGAATTAGAAAATATGCAGAATGTTTATGACTATGCTGGATACACATTGCATGTCTGCATGATTTGTGATGGTTTTGATATGTGGGATCAGCGCGCAGTTTTAATTGTTAAAAGGGAGTCTCAGATTAACGCAGCCTTTGTTTTAAACTGGTTCACACCCTATATTACCGTATTGACTCATGGACTCTGTAAAGTGAGTGATGAAATGAAGCAGAAATTAGCCGAGCATGGTTATCCACTTTACGAGCAGAAGATTTCTCGCTTCTTAGGTAAAAACCATCAAATGAGTGGTGTTGAATTAGAAGATGGTCGAATAATCGAAGCCACAACTGGTTTAATTAACATGGGTTCAATGTACCATAATAGCTATCTAAAAGGTATTGACGGACTGGAATGGGATGGTGAAAACTTAGTAACTCATGATCTGGCTCAAACCAGCCATGAACGCATCTTCGCACTTGGAGATTTGAAAAAAGGATTAAATCAGGTATCCATTGCAGTAGCAGACGGTACAATGGCAGCAACTCAAATTTGGCGGAATATTCGTCGTGCAAGCACACCTCGTAAATGGGAAGAAAATATTCAAGCGATCGCCCAAAAAGAGTCCCACGGAGCGATCGCTTCTGAGTAATTTACCAAAACAATCATAATATTGCAGCAGCAGAAATATGATTTTTTTAATCACTCAAACCTCTGTAGAGACAGTTTTTAAAAATGTCTCTACATTTAAATTCATATCTTATTCAGCAATTCTAAAAAGCAGTTTTCTTAAGATTATAAGCCCCCAATACATACTAATCACCCGTCCCCATCACTCATCACCCACACATATGAGAGCTGTTCAACCGGACATGATATTATCTACTCGAAAACCGATCCAAAAAGTCGATTTTCACAGCAAAATTAACTATACCCCGACCATTTTGCTTCAATCCTGCATGATGTAAAGCTACAATTTGCGGTTTTCCCCCAATTACAGCGATAATTGCACCACCCGAAGCTCCACCCGTAGTATCGCAGTCATGTAAAAGTCTATTTTGCTCCTCTTGGACAATACTACAACCCTGGTGCACGCTAGCAGTCCAGCCTTGACCGGCGGTAAAAAATTCATAACCTTTGCGATTATTATCAGGAAAATCACCGGAATAACCAACAAAAACATATTTATTACGATTTTTCATCAATGTTGAACTGGGCAAAGTTTTCCAACCTAGATAACCATACTTTAAACCGATGGGTTTATTCAACTTCAAAAGTGCCCAATCATTGGTTTGATTTTCTAAGGGACTACCAGAGAAATCTGTACCATAAATTACACCCTCTACCTGTGCAACATCAGATTGATTCTTCACCTCAGCATTGATAACATTCGGTAAAAATAGGATTTTTTGACTAAATTGACGAGTTTTTGGATCAATTACACAGTGAGCATTAGTTAACACCACATCACTACTAATAAGCGTCCCCGTACAGTGATAGCCTTTACCTCCACGGTCAAAACCCTGTACCCGACCAATTGCTGACCAAGGATAGTCACGACTCAACATAGGAATCCGGTCATCCCAACCGATAACACCTCTAGTTCCTTTCCCTTTATCAGGTCTATTTGATTGGGGTAAGTTTTTGGGCTGAAATGCTTCACCTTTACTTGTTAATCCCAGGTCTTTGGCATTTTCAAAGCTGGTGTATTTGGGTGCAGATGTTTTTGGGGTTACAGTTTGAGCTTTTGCGTTATACCGAGTGTTGAAGTTACTGAAAGTAAATACAGTTAATAAGCTGGTTGTAAGTAAAGCAATCGATTTTTTATTCATTGTTTTGCTCGCTTTGTTAAATACCTGATTGAAAAAATTGAAGAAAATTATACTTTTTACAATGTTTTTCATGGTTATTCCTCCTCTAAGTAAACACTAACAATCGGGTCTCGTAGGGGTAAGAGATGCTAAACCCCTACCCAATACGGGTTATTTCCATTCACCCTGTAACGTGAAAGCAGCCCAATAATAGGGATTCCGCCATTCTGGATTAGACCACAACTTGCGCTGTGTATCCCTCAAAGCTTGGGGAGGTGTTTTATTCTCCTGTAACATCTGTCTGTAAAATTCCTGCATCAGTACCGATGTACCTTTATCGTCAACCTGCCACAATGACAGTGCAATTCGTTCTGCTCCTGCATACATAAGTCCCCTGGTCAACCCTACTAAACCTTCACCATTCACATTTTTACCGAGTCCAGTTTCACAAGCACTTAAGACTATTAACTCTGCGGGGTAATCTTGTTCAAAGAGGTCTGCTAAACGTAAGTAACCGGGAATTTGTTGACCTTCTTTGTTAACCAGTGATAGAACAATTCCTGATAGTTCTGGTTGGTCAGGATTGACAAAACCGTGGGTTGCAAAGTGAAGGATTTGGTATTGACTGAGATTTTTACTGGTTGCCCATTTATAATTAGCGTCAAAGCTAAATGCTGGTAAGCTGTATTTATCAGAAACTAGTTTTAATATCGTTTTCGCTTCTGTTGCGGTATTCGGTAATCTAGTCCAACCTCTACGATTAAGACTTTTTGCAGAACGTTTGAGAGCAGAACGTTCTAAATCAATTTCTTCGATGATATTTTCAGCTTTACCGGTGACTCGTTCATCATTGGGACTGTATACGGGGTCTGCAAGAATGGCGATTTTTTTCGGTGCAATTTTGCGGTTTGTGGTTTTTTCACGCTGGATTGCAATGGTTGATGCTGAGGGTAAGTTAACTATTTCATGGTTGATTATCAGGGGTTGATAGTTAGTATTGTTATTATTAGGTTTATTATTTGGTTCTACTTTAATTCCTATTTGTTTATTATTCGTAGAAACGTTACATGTAACTTCTCCACATTGGTTATTGCTCTGTTGATTATCTTTTTTGTTATTATTCGGGTTTGCAAGAGCAGCAAAGGGAATCTGTTGAAGAATACCATCACCAACAATAACTAATCTTTTTCCTGCTATTTTATCTTTGATTGGTGCAAGGATAATTTGGCTGAGCTTTTGTGCAGACTCTATTGCTAAACTATCTGCTGTGGTAGCTTGTCCTAAATCTTGGTGAAATCTTTTAGCGATTTTCTCAATCTCTTCACCTTTTGGTAGTTCGTAGCTGCTCAGGGATGTTGGTGTGACTAACCATAGGTAACTACGTTCTTCACCAAGGGAATATTGCAGTAATACAGTGTCCTTATCTAACTGTTGTTGAATTTGGGGTAATTTTAACGGTTTTGGATTAGTAATCTTATCCCGTTCTGGGTTTTGAGCGCGAATTTTGGCTTTTAGTTGTTTTTGTTGATTGATGATATTCTGAATTTCTAATTCAGTTTTTTGAATACTATCTTTTGGTGGTTTGGTTTGGTTGCTTAGTTGAGCTAAGATTTTTTCTTGGTTTTGACGTTGGAATTGTAATTCTTTTTCTTCAGCAATCAGTTTCGGGTCAACGTTCTTACTGACCTTAGCGTTTGCTTGAGCTAGTAATTCGATTAAAGCACGAGCACGAGAACGTTCTGAGATGTGTAGAGCTAATGCATCGTGTCCCTTCGATGGATCTTTTTTGTGTAAATCCATCAATAGAAGTATATAAAACTTGTAATAACCTTGGACTGTAGAGAAATAAGAGGTTTTTAAGTCTGGGTTGGTATAGGTTCCGTGTAATTTTTCAATGATTTGAATAGCGCTTGTGATATGTTTGAGAGATACTTGTAAATTACCTTGTTTGCGTTCTAATTTAGCTAAATTAAGTAGAGTATTAGCTTCTCCATCTTTTTCCCCTACCGCACTATATAAGGGTAATGCTCGCTTAAAGTATTCTAAACTTAATTTATGATTTCCCAAAGCATCGTAAATTGCAGCAATATTATTGAGAGTAGTTGCTTCTCCTGGTGGATCTTTTACTACACGCGTTAATTTTAATGCTTGTTGCAAATTTTCCAGTGCTTTTTGTTGACTCCCCAAATCTGAGTAAACCTGACCAATATTGTTCAGGATTGCTGATTCCTTATTTCTATCTGCTATTTGACGCAGCAAAGGTAATGCTTGTTGGTAATATCCTAAAGCTTTTTGTTTATCTCCTAATCTTGAGTATAGTAGACCCATATTACTCAGAGTAGAAGCTTCCCCTGCTTTATTCCCCACACTGCGTAATAAGGGTAATGCTTGTGTGAAAAGACTGAGTGCTTTCTCTTTTTCTCCCAAAGTATTGTACACTGCACCCATATTATTAAGAGTGGTTGCTTCCATACCCCGATTTTTTACAGTCCGAAACACAGGTAAAGCTTGATTGAAAGATTCTAGAGCTTTCTGCTGTTCTCCCAGAAATGAATAAATTAAGCCAATATTATTGAGAGTAATAGCTTCTTGATCTATATCTTCCACAAACTGAAATACAGGTAAAGCTTGATTGTAATATTCCAGAGCTTTGAACTTATATCCTAAATCTGAGTAGACACCACCAATATTGGTAAGAGTTTTTGCTTCTCCACTCCTATCTTTCAATTGACGAAATAAGGATAATCCACGATTGTAATACTCTAGAGCTTTCTGTTTTTCCCCTAAATGTGAGTAAACTAAACCAATATTATTGAGGGTAGTTGCTTCTCCACCCCTGTCTTCCACTCCACTATATAAAGATAAAGCTTGGTTATAGAACTTTAGTGCCTTCTGCTTCTCTCCCAAATTTGAGTAAACTAAACCAATATTATTCAGAGCATTTGCTTTCCCAACCTTATTATCCAATTTATCGTGCAAGGTTAATGCTTGATTATAATATTCTAATGCTTTTCGCTTATTTCCAAAATCAGAGTAGATACCACCAATATGATTCAGAGTTATTGCTTCTCCTTTGCGATCGCCTATTTCACGACGTAACTTTAATACTTGCTTAAATATTTCTAAAGCTTTTTGATTTTCTCCCAGATTCGAGTAAATGAAACCAATATTATTTAGAGCAACTCCTTCACCAAGTTTATTTTCTCTAGCGCGCTGCAAAAGTAATAATTGTTTAAAGGATTCTAAAGCTTTCTGATTTTCTCCCAAATTTAGGTAATCAGAACCCATACTGTTAAGAGTACCTGCTTCTCCACGCTTATCCTTGATTTCACGCTGTAAAATTAATGCTTGCTGATAGTATTGTAATCCCTTCTTTCTTTCCCCTAACCTCGAATAGGTTTGACCAATTAAAAAAAGAGCACCAGCTTCCTCCTGCGGATGTTTTAACTCTCTCCACAAAACTAAGCTTGCTTCAAACTTTTTTCTCGCAGCTACTAATGATTCTGGAGTTCCTTGTTTAAATAGTTTAAATCCTTCATCTGTTAATTTGATAACTTCTTTTTGTTTTGCACTAGACTGAGAATTTTCTTCCTTTTGAGCAATTATTTCTAAATTTATTCCAGCATATACTGTTCCCACCTCAGTCATTAAAAATACAGTTACCAGTAAAGCAAAAGCTCGATATGTAAAAGTTGAAATACCCTGATGTTTTTTTGCGGTCATTGATTTCTCTCTACTTTTAACTGACTGAATTGACCCAGGACTTACCCACGGACTATGTGTTTACCTCCGGAACAAATCTATGGGAAAGTAATACCAAAGCCTTATTTCTCGTTACGATTGCGTAAGTCCTATGACTGATATCAATATCTATTTCTCATACCTTTCCACTCATGCAATGGGAGCAACACCAGCAGTAACTAAATTGCTAAACTCATATTGCTGAAATCATGTAAATTATTTTTTGGTGACTAATATTATTCTGGTGATTAAAATATACGAAATTTCTTTCATGAAATATTATTTACAAGTATTCTACGGCGAAGAGCGATCGCTCTTCACTCTCTCAAAAATTCTTAAATATTTTCAAAAATACTAAATTCAGTTCTAGGTTATATGAAGAGAGCGTAAACTAACTAAATATTTACTATCTTTACTTCCTGTACAATGATTATCATTATCTTTGAGAGATAAATATTTTTCTTTGTACCAAAAGTGTTATGACACCAAATGTTTCTCAAACTAATGAATCCCATAGTAACGAGCTAGTCATTGCTTTGATGGGCAAAGGCGGAACGGGTAAAACTTTTACCTCACTGGGTATCATACAATCTTTCCGTAAATCTCAAAAATCTCTAATTGTCGCAGATGCAGATCCAAATAGGTCTCTATCACGATATTTAACTTCTCACTATTTGGGATATGGGGAAGAGGAACTCAAACAGTTACCTTTGATAACTCAAGCAGAACAGGACTTCTATGAGTTTCAACAGCTAACTTCGGATAAAACCTATCGAGAATTTTACGGTTATTCTTTTGATAAGGTGAAACAATTCTCTACCAACCCCAAAGATTCTTTCACTGGTAAATATACAAAATCCCTTGATGAAGATTTAGCTTTAATGTCGGTGGGAACTAGTGCATTACACATGGAGGAACTTTATTCTAACCGTTGTTCTCATGCAACTCTTAACCCCCTGAAAGCTTGGTTAGCTCTGTGTAGTGGTGGAACGGTTATTGTTGATTGTGGTGGTGGAGAAGATGTCGGACGGTTTGGTCTGCCTATAGGTACCCATATGGTGGTAGTAGTGGTAGAAGCAACTCCTGATTCTGTAGCGATTTCTGAGGATATCCGAGCTATAGATGAGGAGTTACAAATTCCGGTAGTGTATGTTTTAAATAAGTGTTTGAATCAATTTCCGGAAGTTGAAGCTTTTGAAAATCAGAATGCTGACAAGATAGTTGGTAAAATTCCCTTTACACCCGCGATATACGGTAAGAACCCTTTGGATGCTTTCCATGAGGTTGGAGGTCTTTTTGATGGTATTGTCGAAAAAATTATTTCTAAAAGTCTAACTCAAAATTTAAGTTCTTCTAAGGAAAGATGGGAAAGAGTTATAAGATGGCAAAATAATTTACAAGAGCAACTTGAAAACAAGAAAGGTCAAGATTTTACCTTTGTTTCTTAAGTTTATAAACAATTTATACAAGGGTGTGTTAGACCCACGATAATATTGAATCGATCTAACGCACCATATTAATCGGTACGTTATGGTAAATCCCCATCCACCTTACGCTTTAAATTCTTGGATAGCTATAGACACCCTTGGTTTTTAAAAACCCTCTAAGGGACTTCTAATTAAAAAAATAACCAATTACTTGAAAGTCAGGAAACAGGGGGAATAGAGCAATAAGCTTTAAGTCCAGAAATTGAGTAATTTATTTTTTGGTCTTTCCCAAGACAATTCAAGGTAAATTAACGTCAGTTCGGTTAAGATAGGTTTATTTAATTTTGAATGGCTGAAACGACACAAACACGTTGACATAACCTTAAATCAAGCAATGATTCAATGAAGGTTTCAGCTTATCCCAAACTCAGGTTGAATTATATTACAAACCCAAACAAATATAAAGTAACGCAGATGTATGCAGGTTTTGTGGATTTATAATTAGTTAGTGATTACTAATTCTTTTTTCACAAGCTTATCTATGAATAATATTCCATGTAGATGGTCTATTTCATGCTGAATAACGGTAGATAACATCCCATTAGCAGCTAGACAGAAGGGAAAACCTCTTTTATCCCAAGCTCTTAATTGTATCTGTCTAAATCTTTTTACTGTTCCTCTTTTCCCTGGAGTACTTAAACATCCTTCACTGGAGTTGCTTGGAAGTTCTTTTTTGGTTATTTTGGGATTTACGAAGCAGATAATATTATTTTGAATATTACTTTGAATATTATTTCGGTTTCTTTCTTTTTTACCTAGAATTCGCTGGGTATTAATAACAAAAACTTGCTGAGATATTCCAATTTGAGGTGCTGCTATACCCATAGAATCTTGTTGCAGCATGGTATCAATTAAGTCATTAATTAGTTGTTGTAATCCCGAATCAAAATTTACTACCTTGATAGATTTTCTTCTTAGTAAAGCATTGGGATACTCTATTATAATTCTGGCTGTCATAAGAAATTATTCTCCCAAATATATTCTGTTAGGATTTCTAGAGAGATTTAGCAATGCGAAATGTTGATAGAAATTTATACAAAAAGTCTATTTAAAAGCAAATAATGATTAATCAAAATCTGAAACCATATGTTTTTATAAATGCACACTATAGTTAATTGTGACAGTGCATCTGTTTTATTTATGTTCTATCTATTTTGATACCCTGATAACAAATTTATTAGCTGTATTATCGAGCTGTATCTTGCACTAATTTTTTACACGAATTTTTGAGATGCTTTACAGACTAAGCTCTAAGCTAACTTACAAGTTTGAATTGATTGTCTAACAAGCCTACTAACTCATGAGAATGAATAGATGAAGATAAATAAATATTCATTGATATTGAAATATCGAGACTCTCTACCACTTACTTTCAGGGCATTCAGCTACTTTCAAGTTTGCTTTAACCATCATAAAGCATCCACAAACTCTACAGCGTTTCTCTTCATTGTTAAACTGTTCACAGTTAGCACATATCTCTAATCTAGACTCTACCGTATCTTTCTCTGCTAAAACTGTATTACCGCATAAGCCTTGTTTTGCAGTTTTATATGCTTCTGAAAATAGGTTTGTCAGCATTTTGGATTTGCTAGGATAATCGGATTGTGGTTTACTTATCACTTAAAGCTCCTAGTAGTGAAATTTAACTTATTGAAATCGCTTCTAATTTAACACAAAATCTTTATCAAGAAAGACAATTAGTAAAATTCTATTTGTAATAAAAATAACTTGGTAACTGAATTTTATTGATATTTATTTCAATATAAATTGATATATGACTATGTTTTAATCTAATTTTTAACTTACATTAATTCTCGTTGATGACGTGAATTATTTTATACATTTGCAATATCTGAATATAGATTTTACATATATCCGTAATGATTATATATATGCATTTCATATAATTAAAAAACTGGATTAAACTGGATTAAAAAATATAATAAATAATATATCTAAATAAAAAGATGGTGCGTTAGACCATATTAAATACTATCGTCAAAATCCGATATTATCGTGGGTCTAACACACCGTTGTATATTAAGAGTGTCAAATATTAAATTTATTCACCTAACCAACTAAAAAGCGGGTTACAGGGGTAAATTTAAAGAATGCATACTCATACCATATTGTCCAAATAAAGTCTCTAATCCAAGTATCGCGCATTGCAGGACGAATCTGATAGTCAAAGGAAGTTTCGGTAGCACCAACTCTGGTCATTGCATGGTTACATCCACATCCATGTTCTTGGAAATATCCATGTTTAGAAGAGATGCTTTGTACAGTTAACTGAATGGGGAATACTTTTTGTCCGTGTAAGGAAGCATCCCAAGCACGAGCATGATTTTTATCTTCTTCAGAAAATCTCAGAGGACGAATTTCTGATACTTCCTCTCTGTATATAGGTGCTAGGTGTACGTGGTAAAAGGAAGCTGGTAGATCGTATCCAAATTCTTCAAATAGTGCTCTTCCTATTTCTAGAATCTTTTTACGTTCTTGATAGTCTTCCTCTTCTGAGGAAAGTAGTTTCTCTATAGAGTCAAATTCCGGATATTTATCAACCTCAAAATCCTTACCATAAAAATCAAGGGCTTCAGTTGCTAAGGTTCCAAAGATTTTACAGAAAGCAGGTTTTAAATCGTTGGATATTGCCAGAAGATGATTTGAGTTATTATCGGAGCTATTATCGGGGCTATTAAATAAATCTACATCACCATGAGACATTTTATAAAGAAACAGTTGTGCCATCTTTACATATGTCTTGGGGTCAGACAGCTTTGTATTAGATGTTCCAGCGTATATATTTTGCCAAGACTGGGGTAGTTGATCGATAGTTAATGCTGCTTCACCCTCAATAAAGCATATGTCGTCTTTTGAAGTTAAAGCGTCTGTACGGTAATTAAAGGTTGTTGCATTAACTTGTCCAAGGTTTTCCTCAACGAGATTCTCACTAAAATCTAGTGACATATTCTCTCCTTTTTTTGAGTTAACTACTCATCTAAATTTTATTGCCGCAATAGATGATAATCATTATCAAAGCATAATTTGATTTATTAAAGAATTAATTTAGATTGCCGAAAATTAAATTAATAATTTCATTAAAATATTAATTCTTTATTCTACATAATTGTGAGTTAATTAATCATTATTAATTGGTCATATAATAATTAAAAAATCATCACATAGCATTACACTTTCCGATTAGAAAGTTTTTAAAAGCTGAACTTCACTATCGACTATTCATAAGGTCAGGACTTACACAATTGTCAAAAAGCTTGAAAATTAAGTTTTTTACAGATGTATGATGATTGCTTTACTTATACCGTGTTGTACTAGTAATCCCAAAGTCTTATTTCTCATTATGAGTGTGTAAGTCATATTACATTTAAGTTAGGGAATTTGTATCATCAATGACGAAAAAATAAATTATTTTTGGGTAAGAAGCTGTAAATCTTCAGAAACCACTCAAAAGCTGGTACCGTCTAACAAGAGAAAGTCATTGATGCGGTAAATTTAGCTTGAATACTGATTTAAATTTTCGGTCTAAAAATAGTTCTAAACCTATTTCTAGACCTCGTTCTAATTACTGGAAACTTCTACCTTATATCCGTCCCCAATGGCACAATATCGTCAAAGGTATTATTGGAATTATCGGGTATGTTGTAGCGACTTTGGGATTAATTAACTTAGCCGGTAAGTTAGCTACTCCGTTTGGTAAAGGAAATTTGATTGCGATCGCGCAACTTTCTCTTATGTTAGCTGGGATATTTTTAGTTCGGGGTATCTTTCAAGGGATACAAGATATCTATATGGCTAAAGCTGCTCTGAAGATAGCTTATAATCTCCGCAAGCAGGTTTACGGACATTTGCAAAAGTTAAATCTCAGCTATTTTGAAACTGCGAAGTCAGGAGATTTGTCTTATCGTCTCACAGAAGATATCGACCGAGTGGGTGAGGTGATTCATAAGTTATTTCACGATTTTACTCCCTGCATTTTGCAGTTGGTGGCTATTCCGATTTATATGATTTGGTTAAACTGGCAGTTAACTTTGGCTACAGTAATTGTGGCACCTATTATGGGGGTTTTAATTGCCTGGTTTGGAGAACGTTTGCAAAAGTTTGCTCGTCGCAGTCAAAATCGAGTATCTAATTTATCTTCGATATTAACGGAGGTATTTAGCGGTATTCGGATTATCCAAGCTTTTGCGGCAGAAAAATACGAGATTGCACGGTTTAGTAAAGAAGCGGAGTTAACCTTTAAGGCTAAGTATTCAGCCGAACGTCTAAAAGCCATTCAGGTGCCAATTATTGGCTTTCTCGAAGCCTTGGGGGCATTATCTCTAGTATCTGTGGGTGCGTGGCAAATTTCTCAAGGTAACTTAACAGTGGAGAAGTTTTTTAGTTACCTTGCTGGAGCAGGATTATTAATTGACCCTGTGGGACATGTCACCAGTAATTACAATGAGTTTAAACAAGGGGAAGCTTCTTTAGACCGGGTATTTGAGTTAATTGCAGTTCAACCCACTGTAGAGGAAAAAGTTAACGCGATTCCCCTCCCGGTAGTTAAAGGTAAAGTTGAATATCGTCAGGTCACTTTCGCTTATAATTCTGGGGAAACAGTTATTAATCGGATTAGTTTACTTGCAAATCCCGGAGAAGCGATCGCTTTAGTTGGTGCTTCTGGTGCTGGTAAGAGCACTTTTGTGAATCTTCTACCCAGGTTTTATGACCCCCAGAGCGGACAAATATTAATTGATGATGTGGATATTGGGGATGTCACTCTCCATAGTCTCCGCAGACAAATTGGTATTGTTCCTCAAGAAACTACTATGTTCTCTGGAACGATAGCCGAAAATATTGCTTTTGGACAGTCGG
Organism: Mastigocoleus sp.; assembly: GCA_050042865.1. GTDB lineage: Bacteria > Cyanobacteriota > Cyanobacteriia > Cyanobacteriales > Nostocaceae > JBCCDM01. The sequence continues at coordinate 198,470 of JBHJJE010000025.1, read as the reverse complement.
AATTCGATTTGATGTCTGTCGAATCAGCAGCAAGGATTGCTAATGCACATCAATTCATCACTCAAATGCCTGATGGTTATCATACAGTAGTCGGAGAACGGGGGATAAATCTATCTGGAGGACAAAGACAGAGGATAGCGATCGCACGAGCTGTACTGCTAAATCCTAGAATTCTGATCCTTGATGAAGCAACCAGTGCTTTAGATTCTACTTCGGAAGCTTTAGTTCAAGAAGCTTTGGAAAGACTAATGTCCCGAAGAACGGTGTTCATTATTGCTCACCGTCTAAGCACTGTGAGAAATTGCCATAGAATCCTAGTATTTGAGAAGGGAGAAATTATTGAATCTGGTACTCATGAGGAATTATTAGAGTTACAAAGCCATTATGCAAAGTTTTACGCTCAACAGTTTAGTGATTGATTTGATTGATTTGATTAACTTGATTTAATTAATAGCTCGAAAGCTTTATAATATCTAGCTATCTTATCCGGATATAAAAATAATTTTAAGATTTCCTTAATACTTTTTTAGTGTTTAGACTTATCACTAACTACTTAAAAAAAAACAAAATTACGTATAAATTCTGCTCCAAAAATATGTGTCAAAAAAAATATTGTAGATGATTTACATATATTAATTCAGAATATGTGGAAAACTCGTAGTAATTGAGTTGCTATATAAAAATAGAGTTTTGCGATCGCATAAATATATCAAATGTCAGCTTTTGTCTGAGTAATAACACTTAAAAAGTAAAAGACGTATTAATACTGATGGTAACAATACTGTTCTTACAATACAAAAAAGTAGATGCGAAGTTATCAGTTAACAGTAATCTGAAATAATTTTGTAACTATTCTCAGATAACTTTTAAATACATCGCTAGATTAATTTTGGTGAAAATCTGCTTTACCTGATTTCGATACAGTTTGAACCAATTTATTTTGGTTAATGAGTAAGTCTAGGCAGAGCTTACAGTCAAAATTTTAATTAGTTCATATGAATATAATAGAGGTATTTCAATCATGACAAAAGATATGCGTCTTTTGTACTTAAGTTGGAGTGAAGAAATAAAAGATACTAAAACTCAAATCAACGAAAATTTTGAATCCACATATACTTATGGTCCTTGGGTAATTGGGATGATTTGGGCAGAATCAAAGCCGGGTATGATTCCTTTATATTTATATTGGAGTGATGTTCGCAAAGATTCTCTACTTTCTACAAAATTAGATATTCCTGCCTCTATTTACAATAAGGGACCTTGGTTACAAGGATATGTATTCAAAGATAAAGGGGATGGAGAAATGATTCCTCTATATCAAAGTTGGAGTGAAACCAGAAAAGATACTAGGGTTTATACAGATCCTAGTGCAAAGGAATCCATGTATGGAAATTCTGTAATTCTAGGTTACATTCGACCTATAAAAACTTTAAATATTGCTTCTTTAGCAAGTTATTCTCAATCTCAGGAAACTGATGCAAGTATCACTCAGACAACTAATGTAAAAATACAAGGTCATAAGTGTGATACATTTTGTCCCTTTCCTATTATCAAACCCATTCATATATTCCGGGGTAGATAAATGATTAATTAATATCATGTTCGCTTGAAAATTTACGATAGAATTAATGATTTTGATGTTGAGATATCAAAGTTATAGCAATTTTATCTAGTAACTAATTATCCGAACTTGATATCACAAGTATGAGTTATAAGATTGATTTTTGTGTTGATTCAATATTTATCTTTCTTACTTATTAAATAGCCGTTTTATAACGGCTATTTAATAAATAATCAATTAAAAAATATTTATAGTATAAATCATGAATATATGTCCGGTTTGCTCAGATAAATTATTACGTCACTGGCAACGAGGTAAAATTGCTTTTTTATGTATGAAATGTCGTCAAGAAATGCCTCATGTAAAGAGTTTATTGAATCATAAAAACTCTTTAGAGGCAGAGTTATTTTTACTGAAATCTGAACAAATAAGGAAAAAACAAAAACAGGATACAGTTCTTACTCCATAGAGATAAACCTTCCGGGTTTATTAAGAAACTTTTTTGATTACCGTTCTAATATAATCCAATACCGTTGCCGTTAAGCTTCAAAAATAGAAATAGCGTAGGTTAGGTAGAAGAGGTACATTCGTTGGGTAACGCTCTCGCTCTACCCAACCTACAATTACCCTTATCTGAACCGTATTGGTATATAGTGAAAACTGAGTCACTTTCCTCATGACATTTGGTACCAAAAAACGATAAATTCAACACCCTAGGACTTACTGCCCCAACTGACGTAAGGTAAATTCGCAGCAGTTTCGTTAATATTATTCATATTTGCAACTAATTGACCGCAAGCATCCCAAGTACCTGATAAAAACATATTTCTAGCATTACTAATCATAGAAATTGGTGCAGAAAAGTCAGCACAACTGACTTCCATAGTATCCAAATTTATACTCACCCCAACTTCAGGATTATCAGCTATGAGTTCTTGCAATTTGGTAACGGTATCAGCATCTCCAGTGACGCAAGGAATTCCCATTGCAATGCAGTTACCAAAAAAGATTTCTGCAAAACTTTCACCAATTAAGGCTTTAATCCCCCATTTAGAGATTGCTTGGGGTGCATGCTCTCTGGAGGAACCACAACCAAAGTTACGGTTAACTACTAATATATTCGCTTCTTGATATTGGGGTTGGTCAAAAGCATGTTTTCCTGCAAGTGCTTTTCGGTCATCCTCAAAGACGTTTTCTCCTAAACCATCAAAGGTAACACAGCGCAGAAACCGAGCTGGAATGATTCTGTCTGTATCAATATCGTTACCAATTAAGGGAATACCGCGTCCAGATACTGTTTTAACTTCGCTTGACATAGATTTTTGCTAGTTTGAATTTTGTTAGTTTGAATTTTGCTGATTTAGTCAGATAAATTAATATTCAAATAATATAATTTCCGATTAATTATAGTGATTCCAAAAAGAAAATATACGATAATCATTGATACTATTTGGAGGAAATTTGAGGTAGTCTACCCCAAGTATTCTAATGTTTGATGAAAGCAACGCTATTCATATACGGAAATTAATTGGAATTACTATAAAAAGACAAACCCCACCCCTGCTAACCCTGACTAAATCTTCCCTCTCCGATACTTTGGAGAAGAATAGGAGTACCCCCAGAGTAAGGTGAGGTCAAAGATTAATACTTCAAGAATGAATTAACTCGCGGACATCTGCAACTGTACCTTTAATAGCTGCTGCTGCGACCATTGCAGGACTCATTAATAAAGTACGTCCGGAAGCTGACCCTTGTCTTCCTTTGAAGTTACGATTGGAAGAAGATGCACTAATTTGTCTCCCTTCGAGTTTATCTGGATTCATTGCTAAACACATAGAGCATCCAGCTTCTCTCCATTCAAATCCTGCCTCTGTAAAAATTTTATCGAGTCCTTCTGCTTCTGCTTGCTTTTTCACCCTTTCCGAACCTGGAACTACGAAGGCTTTCACACTTTGGGCAACCTGTTGTCCCCGTGCGACTTTTGCAGCTTCCCGTAGGTCTGTTATTCTACCATTAGTACAACTACCAATAAAACAAACATCTATCTTGGTACCTTTAATCGGTTGTCCGGGAGCTAAATCCATGTAGCGGTAAGCTTCTTCAGCAACAGAACGGTCCTCAGATGCTAACTCTTCAGCAGTGGGGATGGGTTGATTGATACCTATACCTTGACTGGGAGTAATTCCCCAAGTCACAGTCGGAGGAATTTCCGCAGCATCAAATACTACCACATCATCATATTCTGCATCTGCATCGCTAACTATGGATTCCCACCATGCTACAGCTTTCTCCCATTCCGCATCTTTGGGTGCAAAGTCTTTTCCTTTAAGATAATCGTAAGTTACCTGATCCGGGTTCACATAACCGCAGCGTGCTCCACCTTCAATGGACATATTGCAGACTGTCATTCTCTCTTCCATATTCATCTGCTCGAAGGTAGAACCAGCATATTCATATGCATAACCCACACCACCTTTTACTCCCAAGGTACGAATGATATGTAAGACCACATCTTTAGCGTAGACACCGGAGTTGAGAGTACCATTAACCTCAATTTTGCGGACTTTTAACTTAGACAAAGCCAAAGTTTGGGAAGCTAATACATCCCGTACTTGAGAAGTACCAATACCGAAAGCGATCGCACCGAATGCACCATGAGTTGAGGTGTGACTATCTCCGCAAGCAATGGTCATTCCTGGCTGTGTTAGTCCCTGTTCTGGAGCGATGACGTGGACTATACCTTGGTTCCCTGATCCTATATTGTAAAACCTAATCCCGTTATCAAGGGCATTATTCTCCAGCGATCGCATCATTTTTTCTGCGAGAGTATCAGCAAAAGGACGTGCCTGATTTTCTGTGGGGACAATATGATCTACTGTTGCAACAGTCCTTTCGGGGAATGCTACTTTTAATCCGCGTTCTCGGAGCATAGCAAAGGCTTGGGGACTAGTAACTTCATGAATTAGGTGCAGTCCGATAAATAGCTGTGTCTGTCCGGAGGAAAGTGTTCCGACTGTATGTAAGTCCCAAACTTTATCAAATAATGTACCTTTGCTCATACTTTTATCTTATTGCAGGATTCACTATAGCCCTTAGATATTAGCAAATTCGGAACTCATATTGAATATCTTAAATTAAACCCGATTCTGGAAATCAGATAAGTTTTTAAAAATAATTTATTCTGATAACTTAGGTGATATTTTTTCCAGAGAGATTACCTCCAGATACTGGTATGCAAATTACGCGATCGCGTTTTTCTTGCAAAGCTCGAAGACTTCTGTTTAGAGAACTTGTGAAAGAGTTTTTTAGATAACACTGCTAGAGTGAAAAACTAAGTGTAAAATAATCGCGAGTTCAAAAGTTATGTCAGGAGTGATGGGACAAAAATTATGGCAAGCAGAACTGACCAAAATCTATTGGTTCTGACCTTTTATATTATTGGCGTTAGCTATATTATTAACCGGATGGTTGAATCAATCGCTGATAATATCAAGTTTAGTTTTGATAAGGCAGCGATTGACAAACAATTGGAAGAGTATAATCTTAAAGACCATGTTGATGTTAAATTTAAATTTAAATCTTCCTATGATATTGATGCTCTCAAGCAATTAATGCTTATTTTGACGAATAAGTCTGACAATTTAGGTGTATATGTAGATTGGGATAATACATCATTAGTAGTAAATTTTGATAGCTCATCTCGCAGAGTTATTCGCACTTCTCCCGATTTGACTCGTGACTTGGCAGTATCTCAAAGTCCTAGTTTAGTTGCTCCGGGCAAAACAATAGCACCGACATTTAGCCCAGAAGACATTTTTTCATTCGATCAAGAGAAACAGACATATTCGCCGACAAAACCTGTAGTAAACATCAGTGCACTGAAATCACATCCCCTCAAAGTTAGAAGAAAGCTCTACAAAAATTTCATGAGCAGAAAGAAAACTATAGAATTCTCTGTACAGCTGGTTTTAAGGGTGTCTGAGTTGCGTGTAGGGGTCTCTCAAGGTGAAAACAAGCCGCCTATGTATATCATAAATTGTCCTATGAGTATTAAAAAATTACCCTGGACATATGCCTTACCTTGGAATAAAAAAAGATAGATTGTTATATAAAAATTTATATAAATTTTTGTATGAATTTTTGTGTGAATTAACTTTCTTTCTTACCAGACACTCAACAAAGTTTACACTCGGTTTACACTGGAATGTGGAAGGAAGTAAGGGAGGCAGTTACAAATCATCTTGAGAAGGATGATTTGAGGAAAGTCCGGGCTTCCTAAAGACCAGACTTGCTGGGTAACTCCCAGTGCGTGTGAGCGTGAGGATAGTGCCACAGAAACATACCGCCAGAATAATTTGAATTTATAATTTGAATTTATAATTAAAACTTATTTTGGTAAGGGTGCAAAGGTGCGGTAAGAGCGCACCAGCAACATCGAGAGGTGTTGGCTCGGTAAACCCCGGTTGGAAGCAAGGTCGAAGAAACTATGGTTGGTCTTTTACCGGTTTCGTAATTGTGAACCGCTAGAGGCGTTTGGAGACAAGCGTCCCAGATAGATCACTGCCCTCTAATCGTAGAATTTAGCGTCATACTTTTTTCTACATTAGAGAACAGAACCCGGCTTATGACTTGCTTTCTTCCCTTCAAATAATTGTAATAATTTAAATTCCTGTCTTGATTCATAAAATATCTGAATTATTTGATTGTTTAATCCAAATACTAGTTTTTTCTTCAATTTTTATTGACAGTACCCTTGATAAATAGAGATATTTTTATTTTTCATATTAATTAAGTAATATTAAGTGATATTAATCGATACAAAAATATTTATTATCATTTGCTAATTTGTGCCTGATAGTATTTCATACTTGCTGTTGATAAAAGCTGAGATCAGAAAAAATGTTATTAAAAGAAGCTTTATAGCCGTATACCTATAGTTTAGGAAAACTTGTTTAGGACAACTTGTTTTGCTCAGAAAGACACTTTAGAATAGGAAACTTTCTAACAGGGAATAGGGAAAAAGAAATCGAAAAATGTCCGAATCAATCTGGCGATTGCTATATTAAACAAAATTAGTCAACCCTTATCTAAAGGATTTACCTAAGACGTTTATCTAAATAAATACCAAAAAGAACTGCGAAATCATTAAATATGACTCTTGCTTACCCCCGTCGTCAAAGACAGTTAGAAAAATTAATTGATAAATTAGGTGTAAACGCAACAGCATCTTTGAAATGGGAATTATTAGACTTAGCCCTGACTCATCCTAGCGTTTCTGAAGATGAAAACTACGAACAACTGGAATTTTTAGGGGATGCTGTAGTACGTTTAGTTGCAGCTGAAGTGTTATGGAATGATTATCACCAATTACCTGTGGGTGAATTTGCTGCGATTCGTTCAGTTTTAGTAAGCGATCGCATTCTGTCTCAATTAGCTAGGGAATACGGTCTAGAGATATATTTGCTGGTGGCTGGGGGTGCGAGTAATGATAGGTCTGGTAGGGAGTCCAGGTTAGCAGATGCTTTTGAAGCTGTTTTGGGAGCGCTATATTTAAGCACCCATAATCTAGAGTTAATTAATCCTTGGTTAACTCCCCATTTTCATAAGCTAGCTGCTGAAATTCATTCTGACCCTGCAAGATTGAATTATAAAGCAGCTCTACAAGAATGGACTCAAGGTGAATTTAAAACTTTACCTGAATACAGAGTCAAAGAAACTCACCAACCCCATCAACCCCAAAGACGTTTTATGGCAGAAGTTTGGCTAAATGGAAAAAAGTTAGGCAAAGGTAATGGACGTTCCATCAAAGCTGCAGAACAAGCCGCAGCAAAAGTTGCTTTCTTGGCTATAGATTCTCCGCAGAAACCCTGAACTCAAAGCTGTTTATCTTCGTTGATAATTGTTATTCATTATACATATTTAAGGGTATTTAAATTCAGTATCCTTACTTAATCAACGGCGAATAAAATGACCAATAAATTAAAAACTGCTGTAGTGGGAGTTGGACGCTGGGGAGTTCACTGGTTAAGGAATGTTTTGGAAAATCCTCATATGGAATTGCGGGGATTAGTAGATCCCAGTCCGGAAAGATTAGCTACAGTTAAGCGACTTTATAACTTAGATGAGAATGTCCATATAATCTCCCAGTGGCAGAAGTTACGGGAGATAGCAGATTTAGAAGCTGTAATTATTGCAACTCCAGCGACAACACATTATCAGCTAGTTAAGGATGCTCTGAGTTGGGGATATCATGTATTAGCAGAGAAACCCCTAACTCTCAAATCAGCAGAATGCGAAACTTTATGTCAGTTAGCACAACAGCAAAAACGGCAGCTAATGGTTGACCATACTTATTTATTTCACCCTGCTGTAGAAAGAGGACAAGAAATACTCAAAGCAGGAAAAATAGGGGATTTACGCTACGGATACGCTACAAGAACTCACCTCGGACCAGTACGTCAGGATGTTGATGCTCTTTGGGATTTAGCAATCCATGATATTGCTATTTTTAACTCTTGGTTAGGTGAATCACCCCACTGTGTGAGAGCTATGGGTTCGACTTGGTTACAATCAGAGTTATCTGATTTAGTTTGGGTACAGATGAGTTATCCCTCTGGTTTTGAAACCACTATTCACCTATGCTGGTTAAATCCTGATAAACAAAGGCGACTGGGTATTGTGGGTAGTTGTGGTAGCCTAATTTTTGATGAGATGTCCCCAGATGCTTCGTTGACCCTGGTAAATGGAGAGTTGGAAGTCCAGGATGAAAAGTATATTCCCGTCAATCAAAATCGAGAAATTATAGAGATTCCCAATCAAGAACCCTTGAAAAAAGTATGCGATCGCTTTCTAGATTGTGTTCGTCAAAATCAACCGGATTCCAAGTCCTCTGGTCGGGTAGGAAAAGAATTAACTACCATTCTCAACGCTTTGACGAATTCTCTCAAGCAGGGAGGAAAACTTACTGTTCTTTAAAAATAAGATAATTGAGTTTTGAGGTTGCCTAAGTGTATCTGTAGTAACTTGTATGTTGGTATATTTATTTACAGTTGAAAATTGATTGGGTAAGGGTTTGTCTATAAAGTTTGATTGATTTTCTGATACATGTTTCTGCAATAAATATTCTCCGGCTTTTTTCATATCTACTTGTGTCTGGAGAGATTTAGAGTCGCGATGATTTTGTTGATCCCTCAAGGAAGTATCAGATTTTTGGTTTTCACATTTTTGGCTTTTATTATCACAGTTTAAATCTGCATCAAACCAATTTTCTACCTTGGGAATAACTTTGATTCCAGATGAAGAAATTAATGTACCCTCGGGAGCAATACTGTAGGAAGCACAGGAGTTGGAGTTTGTTTTTTCTTCTTGCCTGTGATTATTTTGATATGCCATAATCCCTTGGGGTGCATCTTTACCTTCATAGAGCAAATTTGCATCAATTAAAGGTAAATAAACTGTAATAGTTGTACCAAAACCCAGACCCGCACTTTCTAGGGTGATACTACCTTCCATCATTTCCATTAAGTTGCGCGAAATTGCTAAACCTAGACCAGTTCCCCCAAACTTACGACCGTTAGAATCTTCAACCATTACGAAGGGACGAAATAGTTTTTGCTGTTGTGTTGCTTCAATACCTATACCCGTATCTTTGACAGCGATCGCAACATAAGGTTTCTGGTCAATATTTTCAATTTCTGTGGTAATTGTAATGCTTCCTTTTTCTGTAAATTTAGTAGCATTACTTATAACGTTAATTAAGACTTGCTTGAGTTTTGCTGGGTCAGCATTTACGGGAATTATATCATTTAACTCGGGTATATTGAATTGCAAGCCTTTTTGCTGTACGGTCACTGACTGAATATTGATGACTTCTTGTATTATGGTCTTTAAATCTAGAGGCTCTTTAACTACGCTCAGTTTACCAGCTTCGATTTTAGAAATATCAAGTAAGTCGTTAATAATACCTAATAAATGAATGGCTGTATCGTCAGCGCGTTTGAGAAACTCTAGTTCTTCATCCCTGGAGTCGCACATGTCATCCCGCACTAAACGCACGCAGTTAATAATAATATTTAGAGGGTTTCTTAGTTCGTGAGATGTATTAGCTAAAAACTGAGTTTTGCTAGTACTTGCATCTTTTGCATCCTTCCATGCAATTTCCAATTCTCCAGCCCATATTCTCAAACGTTCGACCATTTGAGCTAATGCTTGGGAGAGTTGGTTAAATTCCCGAATTTGGAAATCCTTGGGTACTGGTTTCAAGTCACTATTGAGATGTAAATTGAGAGCATATTCCCCCAGTTTTTCAATCGGATTTGCCAACTGACGAGCTAAATAAAGGGATGCAAGTACGCTTCCTCCAATCAGACATACCGTCAAAATGATTAAAATAACTTGAATTTGTTCTAGTCCATAAAGAGCATTTTCTAAACTAGTAACAGCAAAGATAGCCCATTTTTCTTGTTTATCCTCAGAAATTGGTACTTTTATACCGCTATATCCTGCAAGTAGTTCTTGACCATTTTTTTCAAAAAACAAGTGTAAAAAATTTCTCTGTCCATTAATGGATTTATCCAGGGCATTTTGCAGACGTTTAGCATCTGTGTGCTCATTTATACTAGTACCTACCCGTGTTGGTAAATGATGAGCCAAAACGGTCCCATTCTCAGAAATTATTACCGTAGAACCTGTCAATATACCGTTTTGATTTCTAACTCTTAATTGTAATAGCGACTGTACGGTTAAAGTATATTTTAATTTTTTATCCTGGTTGAATACGGGGGCAGAGAATACTAATCTTAACTGATTTTTGGCATCTCTTATTCCCGTTTTTCCAGACTTTGGAGGTAGTGAAACTTCTAAATCTACTTCCTGACTAGGTAAGGGTAATCTAAAGTCCTTGATGGGTTTTTCACCACAAGTACTGTTTACAATAGTGCCATTATCTATAGAGGTTAGCTGAATACATTCAATTTTAGTTGGTAGATATTGTTTAAGTTTATTAATAAAATCATAAATTTCGGCTTGGGAACCAGTTTGTAGGGCTGTAGTTCTGCTAGCGCTCAGCAGATTGCTCCTCAGAGCAGAAATTGAATTTTTAATCATATCGCCCTTGATAATAGCGCTTTCTGTAAGATTCTTGCCTGCAGTGTCTAATAAACTAGAGCGTGCTTTTTGGAAAAGAACCATCTCTCCTGTTAATAAAACAGGAACCGATAGCAGCAAGATTCTTGATATCAAGATTCGACGAAAGGACGATTGACGAGTTTTAGCCATCGGCAGTCTCACTCAACATATGGGATCTACGATAGCAACAATATGGAATTCGGTCAGTGATTATTATTAAGTTATCAACATTACTTTTTTTCATATCAAAGGTGCAGAAATTTTTATAGTTAAAAAGCAACTATTAATACAAATTGTTTCCTCAATTAGCTGTATTAATAATTCTCATTTTTTTGAAGATTTTTAAGTAAATAGACCATTTAATATCGCAGAATAATTATGAATACTCATGAAAATAGCATTCATCTGGATGCCAATCCTGTTAACAAAATGCAAAAATAATAAACAAAAATTAATCAAAAAACAACCAAAATTATGGTGTCAAATCGTCCTAACACCAAAGTTGTATTAGCAATGAGTGTAGATGGAAAAATAGCTGATTTGAGTTTGTCTCCAGCTCGATTCGGTTCAAAAAACGACAAAGCACATTTAGAAAAACAAGTAGCCACCTCTGATGCTGTGATATTCGGTGCCGGTACCCTTCGTGCTTATGGTACAACCTTGAGAGTTTCAGATTCGCAGTTACTGTACAACCGAGCTAAAGTAAACAAACCTCCTCAACCGCTTCATATAATCATTACAAACTCTGGTAATATAAATCCGGACATTCATTTTTTTAATCAGCCCATAAATCGTTGTTTGCTCACAACTTCTGCTGGTAGTTTATTTTGGCGGCAATGTCAAGGAAAAATCCGCCGTGATGAAAATATAAAGTTTCAGCAAACCTTGATTTTTGAAACTCCTCACCAGACGGTTGATATCGTCGCAGCATTAAAACACTTAAAAGATGTAGGTATTGAGAATTTAGCGGTTTTAGGCGGAGGAAAGTTGATAGCATCCATGCTGGAACTAGATTTGATTGATGAATTGTGGATAACTGTATGTCCATTGATTTTGGGTGGTGCAGATACAGCAACTCCGGTTGAGGGTATAGGTTTTCTGGAAAAAAATGCCCCTAGATTGAAGCTTGTGAATGTAGAGAAAATTGGAGAGGAAGTTTTTTTGCATTATCAGGTCAGTCGCTTTGCTCCAATTCAAAATTAGTTATAGTTGTTCTAAATAAAAAACACAATTAATTAAATATATTTTCCATCCCGATTAAATTATTCAGAGGGGGTTTGGTACTGAGGAGAAAATCATCCCAAAAGTAAAATAAGCAAAAGCAGTAAGCCAATTGCTGCAAAATTACACAATTTGGATTACTTTAAGTTTAGTGAAGTGAAAGCTAATCTCTCTAGAAAAACCCATACATGATGGTGGAAAGAATTAAGTCTTGTTATTCGGTTGCCTGGATAAATAAAATTTCTCAAGTTCCTCACTCAGAATGGGATGCTTTAGCATTACCCCTTGAAACTCCATTTTTTGAGTGGGAATGGCTTAATAATATGGAAACTTCTGGAAGTACCACAGCCCATACTGGCTGGTTACCAAATCACTTAACGGTATGGAAGGATAAAACTTTAGTTGCTGCTGCTCCACTGTACCTGAAAGGTCATAGCTATGGTGAATTTGTTTTTGACCATCAGTGGGCTGATGTTGCAGGACGTATCGGAGTAGAATATTATCCTAAACTTCTGGGAATGTCGCCGTTTACTCCTGCTGAAGGCTATAGATTTTTGATTTCCCCTGAAGAGAATGAAGAAGAAATTACTGCCATGATGGTGCAGGAGATAGATTATTTTTGCTCTCAAAATGGAATTAGTGGTTGCCATTTTCTGTATACAGACCCCCAATGGCGATCGCTTTTAGAAAACCTGGGTTTTACAGCATGGAAACATCATAGCTATATTTGGCAAAATAATAATTTTTCTAATTTTGATGATTATTTAGCGGTCTTTAATGCTAATCAACGTCGCAACATTAAGCGAGAACGTAAAGCGATCGCTAAATCTGGTTTATATCTGAAAACTGTCAGTGGTGATGAAATACCAGAGTTTTTCTTCCCCCTAATGTATGATTTTTATGCTGACACCTGCGATAAATTTGGCTGGTGGGGAAGTAAGTATTTGACGAAAAAGTTTTTTGAGCAGCTATATACTAGTTTTCGACATCGTGTGGTGTTTGTTGCTGCTTATAGGGAGGAGGATGAAAATAAACCCCTGGGAATGTCTTTTTGTGTTACTAAAGGCGATCGCTTATATGGAAGATATTGGGGTAGTTTTCAAGAATTTGACTGCTTGCACTTCAATGCTTGTTATTATGCTCCCATTGATTGGGCGATCGCTAATGGTATTCAGAGTTTCGATCCTGGAGCTGGTGGAAGACATAAAAAGCGTCGCGGTTTTCCTGCAACCTCGAATCACAGCTTGCACCGCTTTTACAGCAGTCGTTTAGAAAGGATATTATTACCCTATATCAAGGAAGTAAATCAGCTAGAGCAACAGGAGGCTGATGCTATTAATGCTGAGTTACCTTTTAGTAAGAAGGATGGGTAATTTTTAGTTATTAGGGAGTATGGAGTGGTGATAGGAATTCCTGCATATCCTGGGAGTAAGGTAGGGAATGCGGGTTAAAAAGCATTTCTTTTTAGAGGGGATTTGGGGAACTCAGTCTTTCTTGAAACTCAGTCTTTTTTTTTAAAGGAAATAGGAAGATGTAATTGTGGATTTAGTCAATCTAATACTATGGAAATTGCAATTGCAATTATTTATTTTTTCTTCTTACTTGGTAATCCAATTTATTTTATACTGATTTAATTTACACTTAAACTAATTTAAAGATAAAAGATAAATTATGATATGTGTTGAAAATTTAACGGAGATTGATAATAAGCTTTCTCAACGTCATATTGATTTAGACCCGAATGGCTACTTTATTATTTATTTAGATAGAGAAGCAGGTTTAATTTGTGCGAAGCATTTTACAAATGTGATTGACGAAAGAGGTTTAGCTATCGATCCCGAAACAGGTAAAGTAATTCCAGCCAAGGGAAAAGTAGAGAGAACTCATACCACTATTTTTAGCGGTAGAACTGCTAAAGAACTATGCATGAAAATATTTGAGGAAACTAGACCCTCCCCTGTAACTATGTTCGATCATGCTGCTTATTTGGGTCGAGAATTTGTCCGTGCTGAAATGTCTCTGGTCAGCGGACAAGAATATATTCAAGACTAGTCTCGAACAAGCCAAAATTGCCGGTTAAAGGCAGGTAGGGGAAGCAGAGGAAGCGGTTCGCTGAAAGCGTTGTCGCAGACTGGGAGCAGGGGAAGAAACAACTTTTTCTTTTCACGAACAACTACGCAAAGTTCGTTGGGTGAACTACTAGTTAGATGTAGTAAAGGAAGGAAAGGTTAATAGAAAATCTTTTTCTCTGTCACCTTTCCCTAAATAGCAAGTTTTAACCTTCCGATGAAGGTTGAACGGCTAAATAAATGTAGTATGTTGCCATAGGAATAACAGTAGCCGCAATCAATAGTCCAATAATCCAAGCGATCGCATTACCTTGTTCCTCACCTTCGAGCTTTGGAACGTCAATTCCTACTCTGGTGGTTTCTACAATTTCTGGAGGTCCTGGGTCGGGTTCTCCAGAGAGAACTTTGTTTAAGCGATCGCTAGCGTTTAAGAATGCTTGATTGTATTTGTTACCGTTTCTTAAAGGTGCGATCAGGGTTTCGTTCGCTATACTTTGGGCAATATCGTCAGATAATAGAGGATCAGATTCATTTCCTCTAAGAATTGCACCAGTATTAGTTACAGAATCAAGCATCAATAAGGTTTGATTTGCTTGTGCTTCTGAATCTGGAAACCACTTTTTAAATAAAGCTTCCGTGAAACTTTCTGCTGTTTCTCCATAATCTAAGCGACGAATGGTAACTACTCTGACTTCATTACCAGTACGTTTAGCTAAGTCTTCCAAGATACTACTAATTTTGCCTTCATTTGACAAACTGATGATGTCACCTTGGTCAACAATCCAGTTGTTAGGGTCAAAATTAGGAATATCATAAATACCCACTGCGATCGCAGGGGCTGCAAATGTAATTGTAATTACAAGAGCGGACAGTAATAATACTGCTTTTTGAACATTTTTTTTGAATTTGCTGAGGAGCCGTTTCATGGGATAAACCAAAAGACAGACTTCCACCAAAAATACTACACAATTGGTAACAAAGTCTCTTTTTTTTATTATGTCTTTTTTCTAATAGCTAGTAGTTAGGTTAATATTTTGCTGTTTCGGAGTCTAGTGGAGTTATAAATTCATATAGGGCAAGATAGTTTTTTAACCTTAGCAAAAATAGAAAATTAAACTACAATACAGTATTTCTTATAAAAAACTAGCTATGTCTGTCCCTCGTAATAAGTCAAATTTGTCTCAGAAAAAATGGTTTTGGCAAAATAATCGTCGTCAACGAGTTAGGACTTCTGTCCCTCGTAAGCATTCTATGAATGTAAGTTCATCTTATGTATCACTAACAGCAAGTCCACCTAGAAAATATGTAAAATCTACAGAATCCTTGTCGGGAGGATATCCACAAGTATCTAAAAATATTCCAAGTAGACCTATAAAAGTTAATTTACCAGTTAATTTACCGAAGTCATCCTCTCGTCGGTTCAATCGAAATTCCGAATCGAAGGAAGTCAGTAAGAAGCACAGAATTCCTATTATGCCAGCTTCTGATGCTTTCCCTATGTGGTTACAGCACATGCAAAAGGTGCAGCGTTATTCTTCTATTGCGGTATTTTTGTTGGTGTTGTCCAATCTCACAGTCTATGGATGGACTGTTTATGCTCAGCAGCTTTGGAGTCAAAATTCACGCAACCTACAACGTTTACAGCGACAGGAAAGACAGTTGACTACACATAATGAGACTATTAAGAACAAGATGGCTATAGAAGCACAAAAACCCACAGCAGGTTTAGTGTCTCCTACTCCTTCAGGAACTCTTTTCTTAAATCGACCTAAAAATAATTTACCAAAATCTCCGATAAATGAATCCTCGGAAAAAACAGAGTCGGATAATTTAGAAGCATTAAGTTATTAGATGGGTCAGTCGCTGTCTTCCCATGGTTCGGGGGTAAATCCTACAAAATTATCAATACCCAGGGACAAATTCGATAGAGAACCGGAATTCCGAGATTATTACCCGGAGGGTAGTTGGTAATAAAAAAATAAATTTTCAATGTGCTGTCTGCTAAAAACAGTGATATAACTGATGACCATTAACTTGTAAACATTCTTAAGGGTTTAGTACCTCTTATTCCTGAGAATCAACCTTTGAGATTAACACCTTGAGACTGAACTCTTAATAAATTAATAACTAAAATAATCAACTCTATGCAAAAGTCATCTTCTGAAACTAAAATTAAAAATTTTCAGCGCAGGAGACTTCCCAGAAGACGTGTTAATTCCTTGTTCAACAACAAAGAACAAAATTCTTCACATACTTCAAGTCAAACAGCAGATGTAAAGTCTAGACTATTTGTAGTTTGGGGAATACTGATGCTTGCTGGATTGGGACTCAGTTTAAATTTATATAATCTCCAAATTGGACGTGGTGCAAAGCTAACTAAAGCAGCACGTTCTCAACAAATGGTCAATATGCGACCTTTTATTCCGCGTCGTAAAGTTGTAGACCGTAGACAAGATATTTTAGCTGTTGACCGTCCTGTTTATACCTTGTATGCTCATCCAAATCAGTTTAGTAAGTCAAAGAATGAAATTGCTGGATTTTTAAGTCCAATAATTAATCAAGATAGGGAAGCCTTAGTAACTAAATTTGATAAAAGAAATAGCGGTATTTTCATAGTTTCTAATCTACCAGAAGCTACAGCAGACAAACTATCTTCATTACGACTCAACGGTCTAGAATTAATTCAAAAATACTCCAGATATTATCCCAAAGAAAATTTAGTCGCTGATGTAGTGGGTTATATTGATTCAGACCGTCGAGGAATGGCTGGAGTCGAGCGTTCTCTGAAAAAATGGTTAGAGCGAGATATTCAAACGGTACGTCTGAGTAGGGCTGGAAATGGCGCTTTAATGCCAGATTATGCACCAGAGGGGTTACTAAATTTTGACGATTTTCGACTGAAATTAACTATTGATAGTCGATTACAACGTGCTTCTCAGAAAGCTCTAGAGAAACAGGTAAAAAAATTCAAAGCTAAGCGAGGAGCAGTAATCGTTATGGATGTCAAAGATGGCTCATTGCTGTCGATGATATCTTATCCTACTTATAATCCAAATAAATATACTAAAAAGGACATCCCTTTATTTAGAAATTGGATGGTCGCAGATTTATATGAACCAGGTTCCACCTTTAAACCTTTAAATGTCGCGATCGCTTTAGAAGCTGGGGTAATAGAGCCAAATGACGTATTTAATGATACTGGTTCTATTCAAATTTTGGATAAAGAGATTAAAAATGCTCAAAATAAACGCTTCGGACGGTTAAATATTGCTCAAATCCTGCAAAACTCCAGCAATATTGGCATGGTAAAAATTATTCAAAAGTTAAAACCATCTGAGTATTATGGTGCTTTAGAACGTATAGGTTTAGGACAAGCTTCTAGAATCGATTTACCAGCAGAAGTCAGCAGTAGACTCAAGTCTCAAGAAGAGTTCATTAATACTCCAGTTGAATCAGCAACTGCTTCTTTCGGACAAGGTTTTTCCCTGACTCCTTTACAATTAGTGCAAATGATTGGTGCCTTAGCTAATGATGGTAAGATGGTTACACCTCATATTGCTAAAGGTTTAGTAGATAGCGATGGCAAAATACATCACTCTATAGATCGAGCTGAGCCACGTCCAATTTTTTCTCCTACCACTGCTCGTAAAGTTGTGGAAATGATGGAAACTGTAGTCCAAAAAGGTAGCGGTAAATCAGCCCGAATTCCTAGGTATAGGATTGCAGGTAAAACAGGAACAGCTCAGAAGGCAGGAAATGGTGGTTATATAGAAGGAGCTTGGATTACCAGTTTTGTCGGTATTTTACCAGTAGAGTCCCCGCAATACGTAGTTTTAGCTATTGTCGATGAACCAAAAGGAGAGAACACTTATGGTTCTACAGTTGCTGCTCCCATTGCAAAGTCAGTCATGGAAGCATTAATTCCTTTAGCTAAAATTCAACCTAGTCAATCCCTAGATTCCAATTAAAAATTCCGAATGTTAATTCCGAATTAACCCACATTCCGGTATACTTATTTCCACACAAACCTTCAAAAATGTGAAGGTTTTAGATGATAATATTCCGCCTTTTGTTAAAGAATCCTGACTATTTAAATTTAATTAATCAAGGATATTATCATTTGCTGATAATGTATATTTTGATATAGATACATATACTACTGAAAAATTATATGAAGGGAAATCTGGGTGTTCTTAAGACCCCAAACCCTTATTTGACATGAATATTAAGTTAAATGACATGAATATTAAGTGTATTGAAAGAAGCGATCGCATCTCCATAATATTCCCTACTTTTGTTACATAAAAAACAAAAGCATTTTTTTTATTGCCATAAAATAGCAAGATACAACATCTATGAACTAAGTTTATCTCTATAGTTATGTTGAAAATAGCTTCAAGCGGATCTAGTAATGCGATTGTTCCCCATGAATGGCAATCTGATTATGTTCCTTATCCATCAGACGAATACTCCGATAGACTCAAGGATATTATTAGAGTACGCTGGGAAGGTATCTGGGAAGAAGTAAGGAGTAGAGCTAACGAGAAAGAAAGTTGAGACAGCTGCTGTACTATAGAATAGTATAAAATGACTACTATCTCTCAGAATTTATCTGAAAGAATCTATTTGTATTTAGCTATCTCAGTCTTACCGTTCAGGGTAAAATTTCACAGTTTTTCTCTACCCATCTCCCCCAGAAAGCATTCACAAGAATAATAAAAATAAACTTGATGAAAGCAAATATTATTTTATTTATTCTTGTATGAGTTTTTGATAGCCTCTTGTATCGAATTGCTTTCGTGGAATAAGCTAATTAGTTCATGAGCTGGTGTTTTTCGCTTTTCCAAATAATTCTTTAAGGTAACCAAAAATTTTGCATCTGGATCGTTAATCAATGCGGTTTCTGCTGCTTGTAATAACTGGGAAGCAATATCGTATATTTGTTCATCATCAAAACCAAACTGAGCAGACAACTGGTGTAGTCTTGGGTCTGGAATAATTGCTCTACCTAACAATGATGTATCTAGAACTAGACCTTTTAGCAATGCCAGAATACCAGCATATATGGAGAAGTCACCACAACTATCACAAGCCTTAAATTCAATCCGACCTACTTCAGCAGGTATTCTGGCTATTTTAGTCAAAGATGGAGAACTTTTAATTAGCTCTTCTGGGTTTTCAACAAAAACCATCGTTGCTGGTCTCTGTCCAGTTCTAACAAATGTCCTCACCGACAATCCTTCCCACAGTTTCCCTTCATAAAAAGGAGAACTATAGCTGAAGGGAACAATGTAAGGACTGTAATAGGTGAGTTTCTTACCAATATCAATTACCTGTTCAACTGATAAGTTTGCTGCTGAGATATTCAAATCCGGTCCATAGGTAAGCATGGGAATATTAGCAGTTTGTTTCTCTGGAGAAGCTTTTCTCCTACCAATTTCATATTCGTTTAGGGGTGGATCGGGTTGAAAAACACAATGATAAGGATTAAAACTAGTTAAAACAGGACTGAAACCAAATTTGAGTGCAACTTCGCACAATAAATTAAAACTTTCAGAAAGCTCACTAATCGCACTCTCAATACTTGAGTTGATAGTAGTTCTAATTTCAATTCCTTTCGGAACACATTCTAAAACTTCTTCAGAATCAAGAAACCTTTCAAATCCCTCAATATACCACCGTTTGTCCTTGATTTGAGCATCTCCGATTCGTAGTTGCGAATAGTCACTACTGTATCTCGGTAACTCTTGTACAATTTGGTCGAAATCAGCAAACTTAGTTATTGAGAAATCGGCAAAGTTTCCAGCACTATTGACAAAAGCAACTTCATGCTCGATACCAAAACTAAACATTGTGTATTCCCTTGTGTAATTAATTACTATAAATGGATAGATAGGATGACAGCGAGACTCTACAGGAATCACTCAAAAGGTTATGGTACGGTAGTTTGACCACCACAGGTGATTCGCAGTTGATGATGAGTTAGAAAATAAATGCATTTCTAAGTTAGACAGCTAAATTTGGATTGCATATCTAATCAGCCTTTGATTAACTATTTGAAAGTTAATAAGAATATTTAGCATTTGTATGCATTTTTTACTTTGCGATTTTAGGAGATTATCCATTCAAACTATGCTGATACCGAACTAATAGGTGGTTAGGATGTCTGATATTTTTCTTAATAATCGGTACATCGCCATATAACAAAGGTGCCTGCAATGACCTGTGTTACACAGTCAAAATACTTGTCAAACAGTAGAATTATACTAGAAAAATTCTCAATAAGATTAGCAGAGAGAAGATATGCTTGCTGTTCATCAAGATACATAAATTAGCTTTAATATTTTTGAGATAGTAATTGTAAATTTTTATTTAAAGGATATTATCTTAATTATACTGGGAATAATTAGCATATTTTGATGTTTTAAGGAGTTTATGGGCACTTTAATCACTAATCTTTCACTTTTTGATTATTACAAAACTTTTAATTGATTTTTATAGGTTTTAAATAGTAAATTAATTTTGAATTAATTTTGAGTTAATTTAAAATATTAGTCAATAAATATATTTCTTACTCAGAATGATGTCTGTAAGAGTTAAAATAGATACAAAAAATAGCTAGAAAATCGACTATTAGATTAAATCAAATTCAAGTAAGAAAACAGATAATATGTGACAATTGAATATAATTCTTACTTAAATAAAGTCTTAATTGCTAAAAAATATTTCTAACGTATTATTACAGATAATTAAAAAGTAGCGAATATATCGAGTTTTATTAACAGAATAGATACGAGGTTACAGCAAACAGCTTATTAACCCAAGCTAGTATGTATTTGGGAAAATAGATAAATGTGAGTTTATGACTAGTGCTGTGCAATCTCCCTATAGCAGCGAACAAATTTCCGTTTGGCTGCGCGGGTTACTTACTATTGCTTGGGCTGATGGAGACTTTGATCAGCAAGAAAAGGAATTGATTACTACTCTGACCCACGAAGAACTTGCTCCCCAGATGAGCTTAGATAACTTCGAGACCATTCAACCCCAAGAGTTAGCTGCTGTTTTCGGAAAAGGAACAAAAGTCGCAGAGGACTTCTTGAGAACTGCCGTGATGGTCGCGATCGCAGATGGTATTTACTCTCCTAGCGAAGATAAACTGTTGCATGAACTTTGTGATGCCCTTGGGGAACCAGATAATATTTTAGAATCTCTTCGGCACACCTTAGAAAATTCTCAGGAAAAACCTGAAACTAATGGAGCTGCTTCTGGACTAACACCACCAAGTAAACCTTTAGTCGATCCACTCAGTCCTCTAAGACATTGGCTTGATGATTTAAGCATTCAAGACCCAGCAGTAGCTCGCTTTTTATGCAAAATGATTCCTTCTCAATGTCCTTTTGAGAGAGATGTGAAGTTATTTGGACGTAAAATAGTTCATATACCGCCGCTATGTAAACTAAATCCTTTGTACGAACAGCTCGTAGGTTTGCGTTTTCGAGCGCTTTCTTATCTCGCAGATGACTGTGGTGAGGATGTAACCAAATTTATCTAAGCAAACAGTTATCTAAGGAAAAAATGCTGAGTACTGAGGAAAAAAGATATAAGTAGAGAGTTAGAGGTAGGGTTATAGATAAAGGATGAAAAAAAGGATTAATAAAGCATTAAAAATAAAGTACTGCCTTAATTCCTAATTCAGGTGTTTTTTCAGAAAATGAAAAAATATTTGTATCTTTAAATCCTGATATATCATCCCTATGCATAATTTTTTACTGATGTCTTGTATATAAGGTCGGATTTTCAACCTAGATCCTCAACAAGATTTTTAATGAAATAAGAAAATCAGTTCAAAAAGAAAACTCAGTACTCAGAATTTAATCTTTAGATATGCAATTTATCGATCAGTCAGAAATTGAAGTAGAAGCTGGTAAGGGTGGTGACGGAATTGTCGCTTTCCGTCGAGAAAAATATGTGCCAGCAGGTGGTCCAGCAGGTGGTAATGGTGGTAAAGGTGGTTCAGTAATTTTAGTTGCTGTTGAAAATTTACAGACTTTATTAGATTTTAAATATAAGCATGCATTTCGAGCACCCAAAGGTGAAAAAGGTGGACCGAAAAATCGTACAGGAGCATCAGGAAAAGATTTACTAATTGAAGTTCCCTGCGGCACAATTGTTTATGATGCCAATGATGGAAAAATCCTCGGTGATTTAGTTGAGAACGGTCAAACCTTAGTTGTTGCTGAAGGTGGTAAGGGAGGATTAGGAAATAAACATTTTTTGAGTAACAGCAATCGCGCTCCAGAATACGCACTTCCTGGTTTAGAAGGAGAAATAAAAAAATTACGTTTGGAATTAAAACTAATTGGAGAAGTGGGAATTATTGGTTTACCAAATGCTGGAAAATCAACATTAATTTCATCCCTGTGTGCAGCTCGTCCCAAAATTGCGGACTATCCTTTTACTACTCTTATTCCCAATTTAGGAGTAGTGCGGAAACCTACCGGTGATGGAACTGTATTTGCTGATATACCGGGATTAATCGAAGGTGCTTCTCAAGGTGCAGGATTAGGACACGATTTTTTGCGTCATATTGAACGCACGCGAATTTTACTCCATTTGATAGATGCTAACAGTGAAGATATTATCAGCGACTACAAGATAATTATGGGGGAACTACAAGCATACGGACATGGTTTAGCAAAACGTCCGCAAATTGTAGCTTTAAGTAAAATTGACACGGTAGACCATGAAAAAGTCGATTTAGAAGCGCTAAAAGTTGAATTAAATCACCTTTCTCATTCTCCAGTGTTTCTAATATCAGCCGTAACCCGTGAAGGTTTGGAAAAAATGTTACAGCAAATTTGGTCAACCCTTGACGAACTGAATTCCTCTGAAGCAGAAATTCAGTTGATGGTTAATAGGTGATAGTTGATGGTTGACAGTTGATAGTAAGTGCGTCAGCAACCACTCACCATTTTCCACTCACACCCACCATTCCTCAATCAAAAATGCCCAAATTCCCACCCAAAGACTATATCGAATCCGTTTCTTTTCCTGATCAGATTAAGATGCGTCCAATTGGTATAGTCCATTCACCTTATAAAGAAAGACACGGAACACCAAGACAGTCACAGCTTCAATCGGCACCATCAGATTATCAGCCAGCGATCGCTAAAATTGAATTATTTGGTGATATTGTACCTGCTGTGGCACTCAAAGATATAGAGGGTTTTGAGTATATTTGGGTAATCGCTTGGCTTCATCTTAATAAACATTGGAACCCTACCGTTATTCCTCCTCGTGGCGATCGCGTGAAAAGGGGGACATTAGCAACCCGTGCACCTCATCGACCAAATCCCATCGGACTAAGTGCATCTAAACTTATGAAAGTAGAAGGGCTAATTTTGCATGTAGAGGGAATTGATTTACTTGACCAAACCCCTGTACTAGATATTAAACCTTATGTTAGTTACTGCGATGCTTTTGCTGATGCTAAATGTGGTTATGTAAGTGAAATAGAAAAATCCTTGGAACACGAGGTCGATATTTTCGGTAAAAATGGTAGATAGTTATTTGATTTAATTTGCTTTTTTTTGATAACACCACCGGAGCTTGAGCAGGACATCTGAATATTTCTTATTTGTGTCGGGTTGGGGGATTGTAGGTCACTTTAATTGGTGGGGTTGGGAGAGAAATCCCCCAACTATTTTTTCTTATATATAGTCCTAACCCGAAAGCGCAGGACTATATATAACTGATGCGGGTGATGTATCTTTTTAATCAGATTTTTGAATCAGACTGAATCAGACTTTCAATGAGACTTATTCGACATCACAACATGGGGATGAGCAGACTTGCCATTACCATTACTATTGCCGTTATGATTAGCGTTAAGATTTCGCGGTTGAATTACACCATAACCGCCATGATTGCGTTCGTAAATAACGTTAATTTCGTTAGTTTCGGAATTTAGGAACATATAAAAATCGTGTCCCACTAGCTGTAAATGCTCCAATGCCTCATCAACAGTCATTGGAGGCATGGCAAAATATTTAGTACGGACAACTTTACCCGGCAATTCTGGAGTGCGATCGCCTATCAAGTCTGCAACTACAACTTCTTCTGGAACAACAAGTTCTCGCTCTGGATGAGTATTACTTTTCTTGTTTTTGTACCTTCTTTCTTTATACTTGCGCAGTTGACGAGTAATTTTATCTGCAACTAAGTCAACACTTGCATACAAGTTTTCGCTACTTTCTTCTGCACGAATAATATTACCATTAGCAAAAATAGTTACTTCTGCTGACTGATTGGGATTAATTCGGGGATTGCGAGCTACGCTCAAATGGACATCCACTTCATTGGTGATGTTTTGAAAATGATTAACAGCCTTTTCAATTTTTTGATGCACATACTCGCGAATAGCATCGGTAATCTCGATATTTTTTCCGTGGATGACAAGCTTCATGTAAACTCTCCCGCGCTATATGTATTTTTGATGTTATTGTCAGGTTCAGTTGAATCTATCAACAAACCAGCGTTCTTTGATTCAGGATGTAGATAATTGGGGATGATATATCATTTAGGGTCATAACAATGGGGACCCCAATAGGCTTACCGTCTTTATGCGGGTGCGACCCGCACCATCCTTAAGATAAGTAACTCATGAAAAACAGATCTGTGATGATTTGGAATTTGTACCTATTGGACTAAGTAAAAATAAAAGATATACAATCCCTCTTACCTTTAATAAACTATCGTTGATTCTGTTACCAATTTTGTGCAGATTCTGTGCAAAATTCATTCTGTATCGTATTTTAACAACGCCAATTAGTACTACCAAACAGCAGATTCACTCCCACTTGTTTCAGCGTGATGGTTGTTACTGAGAACTACTCTTTAAACCATCTAAAGTATATATATCAAAATTAGCACTTACTATTTTCTAATGTGGGTTCCCTTGACTTTCCTTTAGAATCCTTTGCATTACTTGACATTTTTTCCAAAGAAGTAGCTAAGGTCTAGATAATTGTGTCTTTGTCAAGCTGTTTTTTACTTAAAATTACATTACTTTCACCAGTAGAACACACAAACCCCGCACAAGTTAAATTTTTGAAATGAATCAATGTTTACTATATAACCAAGAATTAGTTTCATATAATCAAGCCCATGACTGGCAAAAAGAATTACTTGCTCAAAGAATTGCCCAACCAGATTTACCAGATGTGCTCCTGATGTTAGAGCATCCACCGGTCTATACTCTTGGACAAGGTGCTGATCAGAAATTCTTGAATTTTGATCCAAAAGCAATCGATACTCCAGTTTATCGGGTAGAAAGAGGAGGAGAGGTAACTTATCATTGTCCCGGTCAACTAGTAGGGTATCCCATCTTAAATCTCAAACGACATCAACAAGATTTACATTGGTACCTACGTCAATTAGAATCTGTATTAATTGGCGTACTCTCATTTTATGGTCTCAAAGGTGAGAGAATTCCACCCTTAACAGGTGTTTGGTTAGAAGGTTATAAGGTAGCAGCTATTGGTATTAAAGTTAGTCGCTGGATAACCATGCATGGCTTTGCTTTGAATGTATGTCCTGACATGAAAGGTTTTCAACACATTGTCCCCTGTGGAATTGCTGATAAACCAATAGCTAGTCTAACTCAGTGGCTGCCTAATATTACTTGCTCCGAAGTTCGTCCTATTGTTGCAAAGTATTTTGCAGAAGTTTTTGATTTGGACTTAATTGAAGCTCCGATATTAGAAATTGCCAGTCATAATTGAGACTACATCATTTTGAGCGATCGCTAGCAGGCGGGGAGCTTGCATGCACCATCACTAATCAATCATCGTCGATTCTGTGTAAGTTTTTGCTAATATCAGCAATTAGTTCCTCACCATCAATATTTTTAAACAGTGAGTCTAATGCTTTTAAGTCTGACTCTTTTATCGGTATTAAAGGATGGGTGGGTCTTTTTTGTTTATTCCTATGGAGTTTTTGTCTTAATTTCTGTTCCAAATAATTAGTCATGATACGTAAATGTATTTATTTAATTGATTTACAGCTGTGACTAATACACCCCTTGTTTAGATTTGAATTTAAAATAGGAATGGAAATGAGATTTTAAAGCAGTAAAGTACTTTCTAGATAAATAACTAGAACAAAACGGCAGAAGTCAGAGGATAGATGGCTCAAAAGGTTGAAAATTAAGCTTTTTGTAGATTGATAATGATTGCTTTATTTACGCCCCAACGTACCAGATAAATAAGAATATATCGGATAATTCTAGGGAAGCTTTACTAGCACCCACCAGCTTGCAATGGTACGTTATTACCTACCTACCCTACAGGGCAATCGCATCTATTTATTGTTTCGTGGATAATCATTTAATACCGGAAAAAGAATTTTCTATTTTGCGAACTATCTAATAAGATTTGTTGTAATTAGAAATTACACTCCGTACCAAGATTACCTGACTTTGTTGCCATTCATCCGGGGTGCAACCAGCTTGTTAAATCTTTTATTTTTATGCGTTATTTTAAAAATATAATTTATGCAAAAGTAACGTAATTTGTACCATAGGAATTTCCGTTTGTGACAAATTGCAATTGTGTAATTCCTGAAAAATAATAGTTAGCTTTAGTCTGTAGTGAACTCTAGCTCATAGTCTAATAGCTTTAATAAAGTATAAACAAACTAGGTAAATCATTTTTTTAAAGAGGTAGTATGAAAAGCAACAACTGGATGCAAGATTTATTTATGTTGGGTATAGGTACAACTACTGTAATGGCGGAAAAATTGCGGGAAGCTAGTGAAAAAATGGTCAAAGATGGAAAGCTAGACCCCGAACAAGCAAAAGCTGTCATGGATGACATGGTAGAAGAACTAAAGTCTGAGCAAGGAAATTGGGAAGATAATATGCAAAGACAAATGCGAAATATGATGCAAGACTTAGGAGTAGCACGTCAGTCAGAGGTTGATGAACTGCGTGGTAGAATTGATAGATTAGAACGTCAAATTAGAGACTTAGAAAATAAGATGTGGCGTTAGATGTAGCCTTGAATTTGGTGTTAAGTATTCATACCCCAGGGAGCAGTTAATTCCTGTATACCTTGGGGGAAGGTTTTCAAAGAAAAAAATTAATTACCCATTACTCATTACCAACGAGAGCATCCCAATTTTTAAAATTTACCAAAATTTAGTTTACTAAAACTTAGGTTGTCATTGCCTAACAAGAAGCTT
The DNA here is from genome assembly GCA_050042865.1 of Mastigocoleus sp. Lineage (GTDB taxonomy): Bacteria > Cyanobacteriota > Cyanobacteriia > Cyanobacteriales > Nostocaceae > JBCCDM01. The sequence continues at coordinate 171,251 of JBHJJE010000025.1, read as the reverse complement.
TCCGTTTGGGTATGTCGCGGAGTAATCGCAAAGTCTAGTTACTACAATTATTTCTCAAGTACGGAGACCTCACACATTTACCTAGTCTAGCGATAGCAAACGCTTCATTACATTACCTTCTCGTAGCATGCACTATAGCACTCACGTAATGACAAAATATATTTTTCAACATTTGGGATGCTCCCTTACCAACTGATACACTAAGTTCTGTCTTACTGGTAATTAATTCCCAGACAGCCTAATTTTTTAGAGAGGACTGATTTTGAGAGCAATATTACTAAGTGCGGCTTTGGTGTTACTGTGTACTGTGGCTTTAGCTTGTACGCAAATTACTGCTGATTCTGCTAATTCCGTTGATTCTGCTGATTCAAATAGTAGTGAACCAACATCTGTTGCGTCCCCTGTGAGTACAGTTGCTGCAACACCAACTCCTGCAAAAGAAACAAACACTCCAAAAGCGAAAAGCGATATGTCTGACGAAAAAATTGTTACAACCCCTTCTGGACTCAAATATGAAGAAATCAAAGAAGGTACTGGTGATAGTCCTAAACCAGGACAAAAAGTAACGGTACACTATACCGGAACTTTGGAAGATGGAACAAAATTTGATAGCTCACGCGATCGCAATAGTCCTTTCGATTTTCAAATCGGTGTAGGACAAGTAATTAAGGGTTGGGACGAAGGTGTTGGTAGTATGAAAGTTGGCGGTCGTCGCAAGCTAATCATTCCTCCAGATTTAGGATATGGTGCTCGTGGTGCTGGTGGTGTTATTCCTCCTAATGCGACTCTAATTTTTGATGTAGAACTTTTGGGTGTTCAATAATAAATATTCAATTTTTACCATCAACAATTACTATCAAATATCATCAAATAATCTCAACTTAAAGAATTAAGTTATTCATAAGCTTAATTTTTAAATTATATTTTTTATTATCCTCTAACAAAATTTTTGATAGAGGATAATTTCATTTATTTCAACTATTTATTGAAACTTGATATAACTTAATTTTTTTTGACTAGTTGTAACCAGTCTAGAACAAATATTTCTTATCGTTTGCTGGAGAATAGAATTATGCTCATTCTCAGCTTGTGTATATGACTCTCGAATGTATGACCGAAGATTTGTTTGATGATTTTTACGATCAGCCTGGAACTGCACCCGGAACTCTTAATATTGAAGTAGATGCTACACCTTCTAAAATTTATTTGATTGACTACAATGCTGAAAAAGCAATCCCATTAAAAAATATAGCACCAGAAATATGTGCTGATTTTCTAGATACTCATTCTGTTTCTTGGGTTGATGTCCGGGGTTTAGGAAGTGAAGGGATATTAAAAAGCTTAGGTCAAGTTTTTGAGCTACATCCCCTTGCTCTAGAAGACGTAGTAAATGTTCCTCAACGTTCCAAGGTAGAAGATTATAAGGAACATCTAGTGATTATTGCTCGAATGGTCATACCCCTAGAAGATAAAGAGGGATTTCATACCGAACAAGTCAGTTTTATATTAGGAGAGCATTATTTGTTAAGTATCCAGGAAGAACCAAAGTTAGATTGCTTTGATTCAGTACGCGATCGCATTCGTTACAAGAAGGGGACTATCCGTTCTCATGGTCCTGATTATTTAGCATATGCTCTTTGGGATGCAATTATTGATGGTTTTTTCCCAGTGTTGGAAGCATATGGGGAACGCATAGAAGAATTGGAAGATGAGGTGGTGCTAAATCCCAGCGAACAAACTTTAGCAAAAATATATCAAGTGAAGCGAGAATTGCTTGGTTTACGTCGTGCTATCTGGCCCCAAAGAGATGCTATTAGTATATTAATTCGCGATAAAAGCTCTCTGATTAATGAAGAGGTATTTCTGTATTTTCGCGATTGTTATGACCATACTGTTCAAATAATTGACATCATTGAAATATATCGAGAGTTAACTTCTGGTTTGATGGATGTTTATCTATCTGCGGTTAGTAATAAAATGAGTGAAGTTATGAAGATATTGACTGTGATTTCAACTATCTTTATTCCTCTAACTTTTATTGTTGGCGTTTACGGGATGAACTTTAATCCTCAAGCTTCTCCTTTCAATATGCCTGAATTAAATTGGTATTGGGGATATGTTTTTTGTTGGGGGTTAATGGCAGTAATTGCAATGAGTTTAATAATCTTTTTCTGGAGACGTGGTTGGTTCAAAAATGTGACTAAAATTAACACATAAAATTGCCATCTAAAATCTTAAAACTATAAATAAAAGCTTAATGCATAGATTAAATATCTTGCTTGCGGATAAAATAATATCTGATTGATTTGAATTAGTGATCTAAATCCCATATAACTATAATTAGACTAATATTCATCAGCTATTTTTTTATTTATATAAAGCAAATTCTACATTAAGCATAAAATATAGTTTAAAATCAATAATTTTGGTATTTTATAGTTTTTGTATAACTTTGGAAAGAAAAAACTAAAAATGAGTTGTACTATATAATAACTAAGATTATATGAATATATGAAATTATTTGTTTCTTTTGTATTATTTTTGTTTATATTTGGATTTACACTTCCCGCTCAAGCTCAATCAATTCCATATTATTTAAGTAATACTTATTTCAATAATGAAAGTTTCAATAATAACATTATAGATTTAACTGAACCAGTGAAAGTATATGAGGTCTCTATTTTACCAAAGATACCTAAACAGATAATTCACATCAATCCATCAGCAAATAAACTATCAGTAATGATTAGACAAGGAGATATATTTATGCCTTGCGGAGATAATCACAAAATTTATGTTTGTAAATCAGGAGAACCTTTAATTATTGATAGAAATTTAGAAAGTTCTATTGAACAATTTTGGGTGCATAACAATACGAATAAAAGTATAAATATTAAAATTTCTGTTTACGATAGTTAATTTTGAATATATTGAATATATTGAATATATTGAATACATTAAACCCCGTCCATATTTAAACCTGGAGTTCCTAATTCTCCCGATACGTCATTGCGATGTAAGGAAGCAATCTCTTAGTCTTGATAAAAACTACGGTTCTCAAAGTAGACGTGGTTTAATTTAAGCGATAAATATTATTTTTCTTTGTAACAAATATTTTATATGAACTTTCTGGTGTGAATATATCCTGCTTTATTTAGTTTAAACTCACATCCCTGACTTCAATTTGAAATACGAAAAGATTACAATGAATATAAAAGCAAAAAGAGCCAAAAAATAAAGCAATAAATACTCATTAATACGATGAATAAAGAAAAAAATAAAAAATAAATTCGAGTTATTTCATTAATTTCTTATTTTTATGACTTCTACTTCCGTACAACCTAGCATGGTTAAACAATTCTTATTTCTAGTACGTCTTGAGCTAAATCTTCCTCACTCTCTTTACTTAATAGGTATACGAATTACAAATTCAGCTCCTTTACCGGGTTGAGAAATACAATCAAGGGTACCACCATGTTTTTTGGTAACAATTTGATAGCTAATTGATAAACCCAAACCCGTACCTTTACCTTCTGGTTTGGTGGTAAAAAATGCACCAAATAACTTTTGTCTGGTTTGTTCACTCATTCCGAGTCCGTTATCTTTGATGGAAATTTGTAGCCAGTTTCCATCAGTAGTTGTACGAATTATAATTGTATTGGGATTTTTTTCAATTTCTTGGTAAGTTTTACCTTCGTTCTTATCATCAAGTGCATCAATACCGTTAGCTAAAAGGTTCATGAAAACTTGATTGAGTTGACCGGGGTAGCATTCGATTGGTTTAATATCAGTATCGTATTCTTTGATAATTTGAATTGCAGGACGTTGTGGAGAAGCTTTGAGACGATGACCTAAAATCAAGATTGTACTATCGATGCCTTCAGCAATATCAACTGTACGCTTTTGGTCACCGTCGTTACGAGAAAAATTACGCAAGGATTGCATGATATCTCTAATACGCACCGTGCCCAATTTCATTGATTTGAGCATTTGCGGTAAGTCATCGATTATATATTCTAAATCTATTTCTTCTGCATCTTCAATAATCTCTTCGTCTTCTTGGTCGGCGTACTTTTCTTGATATAGTTTGAGATGATTAACTAAATCTTGAACATATTGTTCGGCATGAAATAGATTACTGGAAATGAAACTGACAGGGTTATTAACTTCATGAGCTACACCAGCTACCAATTGACCCAATGCAGAAATTTTTTCCGTATGTACTAGTTGGGATTGGGTATTTTGCAATGCTAATATAGCTGATTGTAAATCTTGAGCTTTTCTTACTAACTGTCCTTGGGTAATTTCTAATTGTTCTAAAGATTCTTTCAATTGTAGAGTTTTTCTCTTTTCCCTTGCAAATAACCGCGCATTTTTGATTGAGATTGCAGCTTGAACTGCAAGGATTTTAACTAATTCTAAACGTGATGGGGTAAATGCACCAGAAGCCAGATTATTTTCTAGGTAGAAAATACCAATTAATTTACCTTGATATTGAATCGGCATACACAAGAGCGATTTACACTTGTGTTGTTGGATGTAGGGGTCATTTTGAGTAATGGAATCTAAGGTTGCATCTTGAATAATTAAGGGTTGTTTGGTACGCGATACATAATTGATAGCAGAATGGGGAACAATATCGCTTTTGCTTAAAGGTATTGATTGTAGTGCAAATGTATCGTCATTTGTGGTGTCTTCTACCGCTTCAATATAGAAACTGTTATCTTTTTGCAGCAGAAGTATACAACCCCTTTGAGCGGCAGCATTGTAAATGATGATGCGTAGTAGACTATAGGGCAGAGTTTCTATCTGCATGTTAGTTTGAATTGTCTCGCAAGCTTTCATCACTGAAGCTAAATCTAGGATTTGGCTAGTACTAGTTGTACTTTCAGTTTTGGTTAACTTTGTATTGCTAATGGTAGTAGTAGCGTCGATTTGATTTGATTCAAGCGTGCTGCGAATCATTAAATCTGGATAGCGTTGTTCTAAGTCTTGGACTTTTGCATATGCGCCCCATGTGATGTAATTGTAATAGGCATCAGTCATGTAGGTCTTAGCAAAATTTATTTTATTTTGTGCTAGATAAAATTTAGCTGCAAGTTCGTTAGCTATGGCTGCTTCTTGGGTGAAATTGTTGGTTTCAGCTCCATTAATTGCTTTATCGTAGAGGTCTGGTGCAATGATATTTTTGCCTTTAATTCTAGCTCTTTCTGCTTCTACAAGGTCGTATTTATGTTGATAGTTGCAAGGAGCATGACTAGCCCAAAGTTTCATTTTCTTTTGGTTTTCTGCAACTTGCTTGAGATATTGTTTGCGTTGGGAAAGAGATACTTTTGGGTATTGGGCTAATAGTGCGAGGGAGTGATAGAAGTTATTGACAGAATAAGGTAAAAAGCCAGGATTATTTTCATGCATTTCTTCAGTTAATAATGCATTATTTATCGCTTCTTCATAATCATGAAACAAGTATGATAGAACTGTTTTACTAACATATAAACCACTTAGAGTACTAGAACTTTTGCTTATTGTTGATTTGTCTTCTAATTCATTAAAAGCTTTACCAATTAAAGTAGTAGTATTAGATGATTTTCCTTGTAAATTTAGTACTTTTTGTAAAAAAACTGATATAGATAAAGCATTATCTTTTAGATTTAATTGATTTGATTGTTTAACATACTTATATACAATATCTTCAACTAAAGTTAGATTTTCCCCACTTTGAAATAAATTTTCACTAATTATCCAAGCAGTATATCCAACATATTCTATATCACCAACTTCTAACCCTGCATACATAGCCTTCTTTAAGAGATAAATTGTCTGACTTACAGGAATTTTAAAATGTATTATGGCTGAATTAATAAGATAGTCAATTTTATAATTTAGAAAATTATCATTATTTTTTTGAAGTAAATTTTGACCTAAACAGCCGAACTTATATCCCGACTCAATATCTCCAAATTTATCGCATAATATAGCCCCATAAACTGTATAACCAAATGCGCTAGCAGGAGAATTACCATATTTTACAGATAACCTAACTATTGCCAATACAGTTAAAGGAAATAACAAAGAACCTGCTTGAGATGCTCCAGGCATCATAATCATGAGAATTTGCAAAATTGCCAGTTTATGAGGGTCTTTCATATCTGGTAAATTAACTAAATCTTCTATTCGTTTTCCAGCCAAAGCTAACTTTGTCTTTAAAATCGCTACTAAAACATTGGCAAAGTTTGGTTTTCTTGGTAAATTAATTTCAAATTCTCTCAATACTTGAATACCAATTTCTAATGCTTCTGACATTAAGTTTTGAGTGGTATAAATTTGTATAATAATCTTATATGCTTTAGCTTTATCGAGGATATCTTTTGCTTTATATATGGCAATATTAGCAACTTTTTCTGCAGTATAAAAATTACTATTCAAACATTCCGCTTCGGCTGTTTCTACATATATATTTAGCATAAAATTATAGTTAGTATGCCAATTAGATACATCTAAAAGTGACATACTAATGTTAAAATATTTTAATGCGGCATTAAATGCAGAATTATTTTTGGCTTTATTTCCTGCAATTTGATTAAGATAAGCTAGTTCGTATTTTTCATCTTCTTCTTTGAGTAAGTCAACTCCATAGTTTAATTGGTTGACAATATCTAAAATATTATTATCTAAATTTTCTTCTGGTGTTGAGTCTTTTAACAATCGACCAATATTAATATGTGTTTTTTGTTTTTGCTCTTGTGGAATTAACGAATAACTTGCTTGCTGTACTCTATCGTGTAAAAATTTATAACCAATCTTCTGCTTGGTAATAACAGAATCATTATCCTTAAATAGCAATGGAATACGGTATGCTTCGCTCAATGGCAGAATAAAACCTGCTGTTAGTGCTTTATTAAGGTCTGTTGCTACGTCAAAGGCTGATTTATCGCTGACAATTGATAGAATATCAAGGGTAAATTTATCCCCAATACAAGCAGCCAGTTTTAACATTTCTTGAGTGGAAACTGGTAATTTCTCAATTCTAGAAGCAACTAATTCAACTACACTTTTATCTGTAATACCTATTGCTTGAATTTCTTTTATATTCCATTTCCATAATTCTTCGCTAAAATCAAAGATTAATAATGATTCTTGATATAAGGATTGCAGAAGTTGGGTAATAAAAAATGGATTTCCCCCTGTTTTGTTAAAAATTAGTTCTGCTAGCTCCGAGCTACGATTTTGATTATCATCGAGGGTTTCTACTACCAGTTTTCTGACATTATATGAATCTAATGGTTGTAAAACTATATTACTGACGGAAGTTCCAGCTTTTTCTATTTCTTCGATTGTGGTTATTAAAGGATGGGTTGGGGATACTTCGTTATCTCGATATGCACCTATTAATAATAAATGTTCTATCCCTGTATCGGTGACTAATAGCTGCATTAATTGCAAGGTTGCACTATCAACCCATTGTAAATCATCTAGGAAAATTACTAAGGGATGTTCTTTTTGGCAGAATATTTTGATAAATTCTGGAAATATCCGATTTAATCTATTTTGGGATTCAATTGGTGCTAATTGGGATACTTCTGGTTGTTTACCAATGATTAATTCAACGGAAGGAATAATATCAACGATTACTTGTCCATTATTACCTACTGCTGTTTGAATTTTCTCTTTCCACTGTTGAATTTGCGTTTCGCTTTCGCTTAATAATTGCCCGACTAAGAATTCAAAAGCTTGTATCAGGGATGCGTAGGGAATATCTCGTTTAAATTGGTCAAATTTACCCGATATAAAATATCCTTTTCTTTGGGTAATGGGTTTATTTACTTCGTTGATAACTGATGTTTTACCAATACCCGAATAACCCGATACTAACATTAAATGGGTTTGTCCCCCTGCTACTTGCTCAAATGCTTCTAGGAGGGATATTACTTGCTCTTCTCTTCCATAGAGTTTTTGGGGTATTAATAATTGCGATCGCAAATCTAATCCTCCAGGTACAAAATCACTCTTACCTTGTTCTAATTGCTCTAAATCTCCTAATAATCCTTTTGCTGATTGATATCTATCTTCTGCATTTTTCTGGATTAATTTATCGACTATACCAACTCAAATATCTGGTATTTCTGGGTTTAATTGTTGGATTGGTTGAGGAATTTTTGCGATGTGGGAATGTACTAATTCCATTACATCTTGATTTTGAAAGGGTAAAACACCCGTTAGCATTTGGTATAAGGTAATTCCTAATGAATAGAAATCGCTGCGATAATCAAGACTGCGATTCATTCTACCCGTTTGCTCCGGTGATAAATAAGCAAGGGTTCCTTCGATTTGATTGGGGTTGTTATTAATAATTTCTTTGGATAACCTCGAAGCAATACTAAAGTCAGTTAACTTAACTTGTTTGCTGTCGGGGTTAATGATGATGTTGGCTGGTTTGATATCTTTGTGGATGATATTTTGACTGTGGATGTAGATGAGAGCTTCTACAATTGTTTTGACAATGTCTAATATTAATTTGAGGGAAGGAGTGGTTGATTTGAGATATTGATTTAGGGAAATACCACCACAATCTTCAAATACTAAAAGTAAATGTTTATCGTAAGTTTCGAGTTTAATTGCTTTTACGATAGCAGGATTATCAAACTCTTTGATAATTGAATATTCGTGCTTGAGACGAGCTATAACTTCAATGCTTGGGTATTCGTCTTTGAGTACTTTAAGGATGACTGGTTGGGAATTGAAACTTCCTCGATAAATATTTGTATTTCTGCTGGTGTGGATTTGTTCTGTTATAGAAAAACCTGGAATCATTAACATAGCGGAACGTTGACCTAAATTAGAAATATCTTTTGATTTAGAGTTCCCATTTTTATCGTTGTTCTAACAGTTTAAGATATTTTAATTCGACGGTAAAAATATAATTATACGACTCAGTATATATGATAAAAATTTATAATTATACTTCTATATTGTCTTCATAATATTTATATTTTTATAAAGCTAAATGCGAGTTATTCTAATTTACTTTAATCAATTTGTCGAAACTTGAAAGGTTTGATTGTCAAAGGTTTTATTACTTTGCAAGAAGGTTTATACAGTCAATAACATAGAAAAATAAAATCAATATGAAGACTACCAAACTACTCATTTTTAAACTAATATTAATCACTTGATTGAAAGCTTAAGATGATTTTAAGCTTCTCTCCATCTTCGGAGAGAAGTATTGATTAGAGTTGACTAAGTACCTGTGCATAAGCGGGGTTATTAAAAAACTGAAACCAAGTATTTATAGCCAATAGAAAGGTTTTTTGTGGATACTAACACCCCCCCTTAAGTATTCTGAGTATTTTTATTTACTCGTATCGGAGAATGTTACTATAACTTCTTATGTTACATTTTGAAGTCCCGAATGTGGGTTTTAGATACTCTTAAAATTATGCGTATGTAATTAAATGAAAAACCTCAGCAATCAGCCGAGGTTCATTAAGAAATCCAAATGTCGATGGGAAATACCGATGTCCAAATCAAATATCTTTACTTTATTGTCATAAGCAAATAGAATCGATTTACTCAAGCATTACCTTACCTATACATTGACAGTCACGAAGTTTATTCATACAAAAATCTTCAACAACCAATAAGGCAAGCTTTCGTGCTTACTGTTAACTTATATTAAGCATGGTAATAGATATATTATTTTTAGTCAAGATATATTGACACTAGATTTTTTTTGGTATCTTATTTTAGGTAAGAAGAGGTGTAATTCCGATTACTTGAGCGGGGTCGAATTCTCCATTATTATCTTGACCAGGTAGGTTTTCTTGCTCAAAACCTTCATGGACAACCGAGACACCAGTCTCATGAGTGAGGGTATCACCTTTTAAAAATTACTGTCTTTTCTTCCCTTTTCCTGCATACTAAGGTTTGAAAAGACTGGTGCGAAAATATCAAATATTATAACTTTTATTTAAGTAAAAATACTTATCTGTTAGGAACTGGGGGATCTGAAAATTTAGAATGGTCTTTAATATAGTTAAAATCTAAATGTTTTCTGATAGATGTTAGCTGACGATAGCATTGAGTAACATAATATTCAGTAACAAAAACGACCCACAATCATTGACATTTGCAAATTATGTCTGAAGCAACTATAGAATCAATTCTCCAGGAAAAACGCTTATTCCCTCCTAATTCCGAATTTTCTCAAACCGCCCATATTAAAAGTTTAGAGGAATACCAAAAGCTTTATGACAAAGCTGCATCTAATCCAGAAGCATTTTGGGCAGAACTTGCAGAGCAAGAACTACACTGGTTTCAAAAGTGGGATAAAATCTTAGACTGGCAACCACCTTTTGTAAAATGGTTTGTCAACGGTAAAATTAATATTTCTTACAATTGTCTTGACAGACATCTGACTACCCATCGTAAAAATAAGGCTGCATTAATTTGGGAGGGAGAACCGGGAGACTCCCGCACTTTGACTTATGCACAGCTACATCGGGAAGTATGTCAATTTGCGAATGTACTCAAACAATTGGGAGTAGGTAAAGGGGATAAAGTTGGTATATATATGCCAATGATACCTGAAGCCGCTGTGGCGATGTTAGCCTGTGCCAGAATTGGGGCACCTCATAGTGTTGTTTTTGGTGGTTTTAGCGCTGAAGCTTTGCGGGATAGACTAGTTGATGCTGAAGCTAAATTAGTAATTACTGCTGATGGTGGTTTTCGTAAGGATGCAGTCGTACCTTTAAAAATCCAGGTTGATAAAGCATTAGATGGTGGTGCTGTCCCTAGCGTCAAAAATGTTTTGGTGGTGCAGCGTACCAAGCAAGATATTGCTATGGAATCCGGACGCGACCATTGGTGGCATGAGTTACAGAAAAACGCCTCTGGGGACTGTCCTGCTGAACCTATGGACAGCGAAGATATGCTGTTTATTCTATACACTAGCGGCAGTACTGGAAAACCAAAAGGGGTAGTGCATTCAACTGGTGGTTATAATCTCTACACTCATATGACTACCAAGTGGATATTTGACCTAAAGGAAACTGATGTATATTGGTGTACTGCCGATGTAGGTTGGATTACTGGACATAGCTATATTGTTTATGGTCCCCTTTCTAACGGTGCTACGACTGTAATGTATGAAGGAGCGCCCCGTAAGTCCAATCCTGGCTGTACTTGGGATATAGTTGAGAAACTGGGGGTAACAGTATTTTATACTGCACCAACAGCTATTCGTGCCTTTATCAAGATGGGAGACGATTTACCAAAAGCTAGAGACTTATCATCTCTGCGTTTATTAGGAACTGTAGGAGAACCAATCAATCCGGAAGCTTGGATGTGGTATCACGAAGTGATTGGTGGTGGGAAATGCCCCATTGTTGATACTTGGTGGCAGACAGAGACTGGCGGTATCATGATTACACCCCTACCTGGTGCTGTTCCTACAAAACCCGGTTCTGCGACTCGTCCTTTCCCTGGTATTCTTGCAGAGGTAGTAGACTTAGACGGGAACCCCGTTCCAGATAATGAAGGTGGTTATTTGGTAGTTAAGTATCCCTGGCCAAGTATGATGCGGACAGTATACGGCGATGATGACCGTTTCCGTCGTACTTATTGGGAACACATAGCCCCCAAAGATGGTAATTATCTGTACTTTGCTGGAGATGGTGCCAGAAAAGATGAAGAGGGTTACTTTTGGGTGATGGGACGAGTTGATGATGTGATAAATGTATCCGGTCATCGCTTGGGAACTATGGAAATAGAATCGGCTCTGGTTTCCCATTCCGTTGTCGCAGAGGCTGCGGTTGTTGGTAAACCTGATGAAATTAAAGGTGAGGATATAGTCGCATTTATTACTCTGGAAGGCGGTCATGTAGGTAATGACGACTTAACCCAGGAACTCAGAAAACATGTAACCCAAGAAATTGGCGCGATCGCACGTCCTGGAGAGATTCGTTTTACAGATGCATTGCCTAAAACCCGTTCTGGTAAAATCATGCGACGTTTGCTGCGTAATATTGCCGCAGGTAAAGAGATTTCTGGAGATACTTCTACTTTAGAAGATAGAAGTGTTTTAGATAAATTGCGAGAAGGTGTTTAATCAGAACTGCTTAAATATCTGGTGTATTCAATAGATACAGCCTTTTTCATCTGTGTGAGGTACAGTTCATATCGTTAAAAGGCAGAAGGCAGTCCCGATGAAAAATTTAGAATTTAGAATTTAGAATTTAAAATGAATAAATTTTTCACCACCAATAAACTAATTCTTATTACTCTTTCCCACTGCCGACTGCCGACTGCCCGACTTAGAAATCAGAAGGCAGATGGCAGTAGGAAGTGTACCTCATTTAAATGCAATCTGCTGTATTTGTGGAAAAATAGTGTGGAGACGTTATATGTAACGTCTCTACAAGATTTATATTTAATGCACAGTCAAGCTCAAATCTCTGTTTTAACTCGTTTTTAGCCTCCGACTGGAAATGTATTTTGAAAGCTGCTTATTTTAGCTGTTTTTTCATCGTCAGGGAATTATCTAATTGGGCAACAATTTCAAATCCCAAGCGTTGATAAAGACGCAATGCAGGATTTTCTGAGGATACACTTAAAGAAACTGCTTCATAGCGGTTTTTGATCTGCCCGCACAAGTGTAAAATCAATTGAGTACCAATACCGCGATCGCGATATTCTGCTAGTACAGCAATTGATAGTTCGGGTGTTTCATTATTGATATATCCATAACCTGGATTATTATTATTAAACAGGCGAATCCATACAGTCCCAATCGGTATTTGGCTTGATTCTAAAACGGCGAGAAAACCAATATCCGAAGCCTGCCAATCTTGTACATACTTGGCTAATTCTGGTTGATAAATTATCTGTTTTGAAAATGGTTCAGTTCCTGGTGGAACGAAAAGTGCTTGATAAAGCATTTCCCATAGAAAAGGCTCATCCCTTGGTGTCAGGGGACGAATAATGTATGACATTACAAGTTAAAGTACAGATTTTATAAAAATCATCTCAATTTAAAATCATCTTAAGTTAAAAGTGTCGAGATTGAATTTAATTTCAGAACGGGGCAAATTTCAACTATATGTACCTTCTGTAAATAAATCTTATTTTTATATCTTTTCTCTTTCCCTTTTAAGTAAACTTATTCATACATATGGTTTCAAAAGAATTTTCCTGATCTAAATTCATTAATACTTTGTCAATGTATCTTTCTTGTCTTATACTCATAGGGCAGAATGCAAAATAGCAAGTAAAGTTACACTTTGCCCCAGGATAATTTTATAGATGGCAGATACTTCAGAAGATAAAAGCAGAGAAATTTTTCTTAAATTGATGAGTGAGCCTCACTCTGATAGCGGCGCTATTTTTAACTTACGATACTTAGAAGATAAAATACCCTACGTCGATTATATAGTGGAACTTGTAGGAGCAAAAGGGGCAGTTCCTTATTTTTTTGTACAGCTAAAATCTACAAAGCAAGGCTATACCAAGAAAGACCAGCGCTTAAAAGTGAAATTTACCCAAGAGAATTTACGAGGTTTAGCTGCATACCCAGCACCTACATACATCATTGGTATTGATGAAAAAGAAGAAACTGGCTATGTGATGTCTGTAGATGGAGAAGAATTGAGTGCGATTGCTAGTCTACCGACGCTTTTTCCCATTAGTATGCAGAACCGAGGAAATCTCTGGAATGAGGTCAATGACTTTTGGTTGAAATGTAATAGAGTTAAAAAGACTTCGCAGTTTATTGAGAATGAAGATAAATAAAGATATTAAATATTGTACTCAGATCGACACTCTCTGGTCTAAAGAGACCGATATTCTTGCTTCTTAGAGGATACTTGCTCAGTCAGGCTGACGCCAAACTGAGTAGAGGTTTCATATCCTCAAGGTTTGCTTACATTTAACACAAAAAGTTCCGGTATGCCTTACCGTACTTAATCCTTGAAGAAGGATATTTCTAGCTGCATTCTCATCTCTATCTATCACACAACCACATGCCCAAGCATGAGTTCTCGTAGATAAGGGTTTCTTTACTTCCCTTCCCTTATCACTAATGTCATAAAGTAAAGCGGATTCCTATATATGGATAAGTTTTCTATCTGAGTTTATGATGAATTTATGTAAACTTAAATAAAGAAAAAAATCTTCATCATTAACTTTGATGGTCATCGCAAAGAAGCGATATAGCAAGACTTATCGTGGAATAATTGATTTCGTTAACGAAAGTCCCATAAAATTGTATTCACTACCTCTTCACTTACTGTTAACTTATATCTTTAATAAAGATATATTGTTAACATTAGTAAAAAAGCTGAAAAGAATAGGGGTCTTTTATAATTATGGGTCGTGTAGGCGTATTACTTTTAAATCTTGGTGGTCCAGACAAGCTTGAAGATGTTGGACCGTTTCTGTATAACTTATTTTCAGACCCGGAAATTATCCGCCTACCCTTCCATTGGCTACAAAAGCCCTTGGCTTGGTTTATTGCGACTAGACGCACTAAGACATCTCAAGAGAATTATCGTAAAATAGGTGGTGGTTCTCCTTTGCGCAGCATTACTGAAGCTCAGGGAGACGCTCTAAAAGAACATTTACATTCTATAGGGAAAGATGCCAATATATATGTAGCAATGCGCTACTGGCATCCTTTCACGGAAGAAGCGATCGCGCAATTAATTAAAGATGGCATCCAAAAAGTGGTGATATTACCTCTTTATCCTCAATTTTCCATTAGTACTAGTGGTTCTAGCTTTAGACTCTTAGAAACATTTTGGAAAGAAAATCCATCTCTTCACAATGTGGAATATACTGTCATTGCCTCTTGGTATAAGCAGAAGAGTTATCTGCAAGCAATGGCTGAATTAATCGCTCAAGAGTTAGATCAGTTAGAGAATCCTGAGGAAGCTCATATTTTCTTCAGCGCTCACGGTGTACCTAAGAGTTATGTTGAAGAAGCGGGTGATCCTTATCAACAAGAAATTGAGGAATGTGTTTATTTAATTATGCAGACCCTCAAGCGTAGAAATGATTACACTCTAGCTTACCAAAGTCGTGTGGGTCCTGTAGAATGGTTGCAGCCATACACAGAAGATGCGATAGAAGAACTTGGTGCTAAGGGAATAAAAAATTTAGTAGTAGTACCAATTAGCTTTGTTTCAGAGCATATTGAAACTTTAGAAGAAATCGATATTGAGTATCGAGAAATTGCAGAAGAGGCAGGGATAGAAAATTTCCGTCGCGTACCTGCTCTAAATACTCATCCCTTATTTATTCAAGCATTAGGGGATTTGGTTATAGAAAGCTTGAAATCACCAAGCTTAACTTTGGCACAAGTCAACCAAATGAAGAAGAAAGTGAAGATTTACCCTCCGGAACGTTGGGAATGGGGAATCACAACTTCTGCTGAAGTATGGAATGGTCGTATCGCAATGTTAGGATTCATTGCTCTGATTATCGAGATGATTACAGGGCAGGGATTATTACATTTTGTTGGTATTTTATAGTAATAATCAGTTAGCCCAGCTTATTGAGAATTATTATTTATTATCATTTTTTGGAGACGAGTGTAAACGCGTCTCTATATTTTTTTATATCTTATTATTATTTATAGTTAAATATCTTGACTTTTCATTAATTTTGATATCATCTGAGCCCGATTATTTACCTCCAGCTTGCGAAACATGCGTTTTAGTGCTTATTTGACAGAGTTGGAAGTAATCCAAAGTTCTTTGCTAATTTGAATATTGGTCAAACCCTGAGCTACAAGTTGTGCGATTTGAATTTCTCTTGGTGTTAAGAGATTGGCTGAATAGGAATCCAAATATAACTTTTGCACTTGTATAGTTGCAAGACAAGCTGACATATTAGTACATATAGCACTCAGGTTAGTAATATCCTGATTAGTGAATGCAGGTGTATCTCCAACACGAGCAAAATAAACAGCACCAATTAGGTTCCCATTCCCAACAATTGGTCCAGTCATAATGTGTTCGTGGTCATAATAACCACAGCAGTTCTTATAGAGCAGACACTGCTTCCATCCACCAGGAGGTAAAACCATTTCTTCGTGTGCAGGAGCATGATGTTCTGTAACATATTGCATCACCGGATCTATTGCACGTCCGACTTTTTCGTACAATTCTACAAACCCATCAACTTTAGAGATTCCTTTGACATCACCGGATCTATAGTGAGATTTCTCATCAATCATGTATATACCCCAACGTTGTACAGCGAAGCAACTACCAAATGCATCCATATAGTGCATCCGTAACTGATGTTCGTCCTTAGCAGATGCTAGCTGAAGAAATAAGGAATGAAGGAACTTAGACATAAAACTGTACCCGTTTAGGGACTAGGCGAAATTAAATGTGATTTCTAACATAGTTCATAGAAGAATCACTAACTACATATCCATTGAAAAATTTTTTATGAGTACTTCCACTAAATTTCATATTGGTTTAATTCTTTACCCAGGGATGACCCAGCTTGATATGACTGCTCCTCATCAGGTTTTTGCTTTATTACCCGGAACCTGCATCCATTTATTATGGAAAAATTTGGATGCGGTTACCAGTAATGAGGGAATGAAGATTTTACCTACGACTACATTTAGTGATTGTCCCCAATTAGATGTAATTTGTGTACCTGGTGGAGGAATGGGACAGGTAGAAGTAATGACAGACCGGGAGGTTATAGAATTTTTACAGCAACAATCCAAAAAAGCTAAATATATCACTTCCGTATGTACAGGTTCCCTAATTTTGGCTGCTGCTGGTTTATTACAGGGATATAAAGCCGCTTGTCATTGGGCTTTTCGGGATTATCTAGCACAATTAGGGGTAGAAGTATCTACACAAAGGGTAGTACAAGACCGAGACAGAATTACTGGAGGTGGTATTACTGCTGGTATTGATTTTGCTTTGGTAATTGCTACTGAACTTTATGGGGAAGAAACAGCTAAGATGATTCAGTTACTATTAGAGTATAATCCCGCACCTCCCTTTAGCTCAGGTTCTCCAGAAATTGCAGATGTCGCAACCCTCGAGCAAGTAAAGGATTTAGCTGCTGATTTATTTCAGGCAAATTCAAAGGTCGTGCAGCAAATAGTTCCCAGTCTGAAAAGTTCTTAAGAAACAGATATTAACATTCACTGGAATTAATCAATGATACCTTAATGAAGATGCTAGCTAATTACTGATTCAATTATGCTTGCCAGTCTAGGAAAAATTGAAAATCCTACCACCAGAAGTATTGTCGCAGCAACAACAACTTTCTCTGCCGTTGCGATCGCATCTGCTGTAATTATTGGTTTCAGTAAACCGAAAGATGAGACTGCACATAAGTTCGCAGTGTATGGTTCTTTGATTGCTGCGGTTGGTGGTGCTGCATTAGGTTTTGTGACTAAACAAGAGAATCCAAGTCAAAGCAGTGTAGCTAAATCAAATCGAGAATCTACTCAACAGAAAATACCTCAAGATTCTTCCACTTGGCAAAATTGGCGTAATTTTATAGTAGCTCGCAAAGTCCAAGAGAGTGAAGAGATTACCTCTTTCTATCTCCAACCAGAAGACGGTGTTAGACTTCCTGATTTTAAACCAGGTCAGTTTTTGACTATCAAACTAGATATTCCAGGAAAAGATAAACCTGTAATTCGTACTTATTCTCTTTCTGATTATACCAATGAAGGTCAATATTATCGTCTTTCTATCAAGCGCGAACCAGCACCTAAAGACTTAGATGTACCCCCCGGGATTGCTTCTAACTTCATGCACGATAATATTCATCAAGGCTCTGTAATCCCAGCAAAGCCCCCTAATGGTAAATTTTTCTTGGATGTAAATAAGTCTTTGCCTGCTATATTAATCAGTAACGGAGTTGGTATTACTCCTATGATGAGTATGGCAAAAGCCTGTAGTCTGGTAACAAATTCCCAAAAGCATATATGGTTTGTCCATGGTGCAAGAAATGGTGACTTTCATGCTTTTCGAGATTCTACAAAAGCATTAGCTCAGGAAAATCCTAATATTCACCTACATACTCGTTACAGTCGTCCGCGATCGCAAGATGAAGGTAGTTACGATAGCGTTGGTTATGTGGATTCAGATTTGATTCAAAATTTAATAGTTCCAAAAATAGAAAATGTTTGCAGTTCATCCGAAGCTGAGTATTTTCTTTGCGGTTCTCCTCCATTTTTAGAGTCTTTAATAACCGGACTCAAAGAAATAGGCATTTCAGAAGATAAAATTTTCTATGAGTCTTTTGGAGGTGGAGTTAAAAGCATTACTAAAAATACGAAAGCTGATAAATCTGAAGAAGGTAACAATAGTGCAGAAATCATATTTGCTAAGTCTGGTAAAACTCTTACCTGGCAGGAAAATGATGGTACTATTTTAGAATTTGCCGAAGCTAATGGTATTGATGCTGATTATAGCTGCCGTCAGGGAATATGCTTGACTTGTATGTGTAAACTTAACGGTGGTGAAGTTGAATATGAAGAACCACCTACCGGAACTCCAGATGAAGGTTCTGTATTAATTTGTGTATCTAAACCAAAATCATCTCGAATAGAACTAGATTTGTAAGTCGATTTATAATTTAGTTATAATCAGGACTTACGCACAGACTACGTGTTTAGGTCATTACGACCGTAGGGAAGTAATCGCAAAGCCTTATTTTTCGTTACGAGTGCGTAAGTCCTAATAATTTAGAAATATATCTAAAAAGGTGGAGATAGAAGTTCTTAGATAAGGAAGAAATGACTTTGAATGGGAAATCCTAGATTTCCCCAAGTAGATTCCCAATATTATCCCTATTTTGTCATTTTTGGAAGTCTAATCGCTGTAAAACTTTGCGGAGACTGAGTTTCAGATTTTTATAGTTAGTATTCTAACAATATTAGAAAATAAAGCCTCAAGCATAGACTGGATGAGGATTACAGTTTTTCAACTCGATTTTTATTTTTCGAGAGTGATATAAGAGGTTGGTAAAGCCGTTTTATATTTGTTTTATTTTATATTTAAATATCATAATTATAAACTTCTCAATTACGCATTGTTAAAGATTTTGCCAAAGTTTTATACGTAGCAGGATGACCTGCAAAATATCCAGAAAGATAGTACCTTGCTGGTTCATAATGATTTTCAGCTGTAAAAGGCTGCAAAAACTTATCGGATACAATATCTTTTCTCACAAAAAAAGCATTTACACCAGATATGTTGCAACCTACAAGATAATATCCTTTTTTATCTAAATTAACTTCCAGGAACTTCAGAGAGACTCCAAAGCAATCATCTTTTTCCCAGATATGAGTTTCATTATAATCCATGCAGAATAAGATGGGAGGTGTAAACTTGGCATTGTACTCAATAACAATTACTCTTGGGGTAATACAACTAATATTATTAAGAACATGGTAATCATTTCCATCAATATCTATTGACAATAGGTCAATTTCACCAGATTGGATATTAGAAAATATCAGTTTATCTATATTCTCTTTTGTGATAAATGATTGAATAATCTTTAATTGCCCACTTTCTATAATTTTAAAAAAGTGCTTTTTTATCTTATTAATAGACTTTGAAGAAGCATCAATCCATAGACCTTGCCAATCCTCAAAAAGTAAAGCCAAAGTATTATTCTCTAAACCATTTCCGATGCCAAATTCTACAAATACTTTATTAGTTACACCAATTCTCTGAAATATTTCTTTAATTATCCCATCTTCATCACTTTGTGAATATACTTTATCACCAAAAGGTATCAAACTCTTTGTATTTTGATAACGCTTACTTTCTCTAAGACGATCTATTTCTTGTATGACAGGAAGTTGCTTAAAACGACTCTTAATAATACGACTATATCGTATTTCCAGTATTGTAGAATTTATGAATTCTTTCAGCCTACTAATTACCACCGGATTATATTGTCTTCAATTTCTCAACAATTTTAAGATTAGCATCTTCAAAATTTTTTTTAGTCAGAAATTTTTTTAGAGAGAAAGAGTGGAAACACGCGCAAATAGCCTACGTTTAGATTTAATTTACTAATATCGTACTCTGCTTACGCTGTGTTTCGCGTTGATCTAATTCAACCAGTTATTAAACCCAAAGATTTAGTTAGTTTGTTCGCTAGTAGTCTCCGTCATCCGAGGATTCCAACGAGAACGTAGTTCTTCGATATGCATATTCTCTTTGTTCTTCTTAAGATGTCGTGGACTACTTTCAAAAGACAAAGAAGAGGGAAGTTTATCTTCCCTATACTCTGCTCGAATAAAAGATTCTACTTCCCTATAGGATGGAAAAAAGCTTTCAGAAAATCTTTCTTCAGAAGGTTGATATATCGTCGAGCGATAATTCTTTAATGCTGTGGAAAAAAGACCCGTACCATCATCGAAAAATCGCTCGGTAGTCTCCCCATAATCCTGATAGGGATGAAAAGCTAAATCCCCAGGAGCTTTTTGTGCAACCCATGAAACATATGACCAATATTCGCTAAAGGTTCCAAACTTGTTGGCTGAGCGCATCATTAGTAACAACCAATCATCATCAGATTGAAAGTATTGATTAAGCTTACCCTTAAAGGATTCCAAATGCTCTTGCTTGAAACACATATGATGGGGAATAAAAGTACCATCCCTATCCATCAATGGTTCAACTCCCAGTATGGAGCGAATCCATTGCTCCCAGCTAGAAACAATTTGATTATTTCCCCATTGATTGTGTTGAAGTAAGGCAAACTTGTACTCTACCTTACCCTGATTTTCGCACCGGATCTGCCAAGGATTTACAGGGAGTAAATCGCTATCCCAAACAGTATACCATTCACTCAGATCATCAATTCCCTCAGAAGCCCCTAGCTTTAGCAGTTGCTGATAGAACCAACCAGGGTTATAAAGGGATTTTCCTAGATCGAGTTCTGCACAAATCATATCCTTGGTCAGATTACTCTTTTTTTGAAAAAAGAATTCTTCCTCATGGATATAGACTGAAGAAACTTGCCATTTTTTCACATCCTCTTTTAGGGATGATGCAGAAGCATCACCAATGGGCGATCGCACCCCCGCAAATGGCATGATGATGTGAATCGACCGGGGTTGATAATGTTCTGTTAGTCCTTCAAGAACTGCTCGTATACTCCAGCGTACTTGGTAAAGTGGGATAACAAAGTCTAAAGTTTCTTGTTTCATAACAGGGTAAGCAGTACTCAACTATACACTCGACAAAGCTTCTTCCGGATTCTCCTGGTATATTTGTGCAGGTTCAACCGGAATCCGATGAGCTATTGTTGAAGGATCTTCTAGTCCCACATCACTACATAGAGGGTCTATACCCAAGCCATTTCTGGGATAATTTGCACAAATTTCTTGGTATTCGTCAATCGCTTCATAAAGCTCATCGCGACTGAGTGAATTGAGATAAGCACATTTACCAATTTCGTCTTTAGGTAGGGGTGCTGCGAGATTTCTACCCCGCTTTTGAAAGATTTTTTCCTGAGATGACCACAAGGTATGCTTATTGAGCATAATATCGTGCCAAAGACTCAATCCAAAAGAACTAATTAGACGGAGAATTCTATGGAATTCTTTAGCACCAATCCAGTTCATGCGATAGCTTAAATAAGCTCCAAAACCCATACCAATTGCAACAGCGTGTCCATGGAGTAATCCAGCTTCTATTTCAAAACCTGGAGACCAAGTATGTCCATATGCATGGGGACGACACTGGTGAGTCTCATAGAGATTATCGTATTCTGCTGCTACATAGCTACGCAATGCACCACCAAGAATTTTCTGAGAAAGGGTACTAATTTCATCTTCTGGCTGGCAATCTATTGTACCAAAACGGGTAGTAATAAGCTCGGGTCCGGCTTTTTCTAAGTCACAGAATAATTCTGCATCTTTAACCACAGCCATCTTGACAATTTCAATAATCCCATGTCGCAACCAACCTTCACGTAGAGTCTTGAAGAAAAATCGGTCTGTAAGGGAGAGGACTGGTGGGTGATAAGCACCTAAAAGATTTTTGTATCCAAAACCATCGCAACAGGTTCTTGGAGACGGACCTGCATCAATTCCTGCCACAATTGAAGTGGAAAGCATTACGTAAGGAGTGTTTCGGTGATATAAAGCACAGGCAAGTCCACCTGTATCAGCTAATACGCCACCACCAACAATTAGTACTGGTTCATCACGGGAAACTCCAAGACGTTTAAAGTCACCAAGCATTTTTTCAACGCTATGGATACCCTTATCTACTTCCATGGCTCGATAGACTAGCTTTTCGAGGTGTATACCGTGGTAGTCAAAGTAATGTTCAAGTTGCTCACCATAGTAGCGTTCTACATTCTTATCTACTAGACAAACACATCTTCCTAAAGAGATGTACATATCTCTGAGGATAGACTGTTTGGGTTCTAATACATTATCAACTAGCTTGACTGAAGTAAATGTACTTGAATTTAGTACTGCTTCTATGGTTTGGTCATCTGCAGTACTAACCACATACCCTCGACTTTGTCGATAGCTAGATGTTGGATAGATTGCGTGTGGGTCTTTCTCAACTAGCTCAGACGCTAATTTCTGATAAAAATCTCTATCTTTACTATTTAGAAGACGATCTAAGAGCTTAGTTCCTCCTAAGCTAGAGTCAAGAACTTGGTTTGCAAATTCATACCATTGGGAACCTACAGTCTCGTCGAAAGCAGAAATTAGTTCTGCAAAAAGGCTAAAAAAACTGCCAAGGGACAGGTTGAAACAACTCCGAAGTCTACGACAGGCTGATAACCCATGAATCAACCCAAGGGATGCAAATTCCTCTCCCAGTTCCTTAGAAAAGGCTTGGCTATCAATTAACGAAAGCAGTAGGCTTCTAAATTGATTACTGCAACAAATGGCTTCAAGAGCAAGATCCAAGTCCCGATAAACCAAAGGCTCGCTATTGTAGGTGTCAATAAAAGCCCTAACTGCTGAGGTAGTCTTTGTCATTATGAATTTTAGGATGAATTTTGGAAAAACCTGATATGTACTGTCAGCTAAGGTGTTACAACCCCTGCTGAAAGTAACTTAGCATAACTAATTGCAAAAAGTTAAACAAATATTATAAATTCTGCAATTTGCACCAAAAGATGCATGTGAACAGTCCTTTAGTCTGAATAACTGCCACGTCATAATTTTTATAACTCGATTTTTCTGACTCATACCATGCCACCTAAAAACATTCACTTTCACTACAGGGTAGCTAGTAAATTGCACTTGTAATGCATATTATGTCCGTTTACCGGATGCGATTATATATTTAAACTTAATCAGGAAAGCACAATAGACGATCAGCGATCGCTATCAAATAGATGCTAGAATTATTGCTTACTTTTTCCTGAAAGTCGCTTCAATTCCTTAGACATGTTGGCACTTGTGAGCCAATAATTTGTCTAAGTGATGCCTAATCATGAATAAAGATTGATTAGAACTTATTATTTATCGACAAAATCAATAAATCTATGAAAAATTTATGAACTATTCAACACTCTCTAATTTTTGTATATTTTGTTCCCAGTTCGCACCGTTAAAAGGCTTAATTTCAAATTCTGTTATTACATCACCATCAAGACAACGAATGTTTACATCAATGCAGTCGGGATGAGAACGGGGTACATAAAAAGAATGGATACCACAGATTTTACAGAAGTAATGTTTTGCTATTTTAGTATTGAATGTGTATGTGTTTAAAACATCTTGACCTTGAAGTAAGTTAAATTTATTTTGAGGTACAATTAAGTGTAAAAATCCTTTCTTACTACAAACTGAACAGTTACAGTCAACCGCTTGCTGTCTTTCTACTTCTACTTGAAAGCGTACAGCGCCACAGTGACATCCACCTTTATACATTTTAGCATAACTGTTTGATTTCATGGCTTGTTTGAATTTTAAAGACACATAGAGGCAGAGGTCTATGCAGAGTTAAACATTACACATATAGTCTATAGATATCTTAGAAAAGCGATCGCTTCTAGTTAGATTCTAGTTCAAGTACGCGTTGTTGCAATTTTTTCAGGTCTTGTTTTATTTCAATCACCATTATTGCCAGTCTATCAAACATTTTATCCTTTTCTCTACTTGACAATTTTCGACGAGAGGTTGGAACTGTGGTTATTGGTTTATTCCTTCTCGACGATGGGGACCTATTAAGCTGTGATTCTAAGCTATTGAGACGCAATTCAACGCGATTTAAGTCTGATTCCAAATTATTTATACGAGATTCAAGTTGGGCTGAGTGGGCTTTCACAGGAAATAGGAAAATAATAGTAGTTGCTATGATGATGCTAAAAAACAATAGAGTTATATTACTTTTCATATTCTCATAGAGCTACGGCTTGATTTATTTAATAAGTAATCAAATTAGTAAGCAAACAAAATTTCATAGGCTAAGAATTTGAAGACTAAGAATTTGAAGACTAAAAATCTGTAAACAAATAATTTACAGAAAGAAAAATTTGCTCCTCTTAGCTTTGAGACAATAGAAATTCCTAATATATAAATTATTAAGAATTATCTGTACTCTCAAAAGTTTTTTTATTTTTATTATAGATATCGATAGCGATTATAAATCTACAACTATATGGGTGCACTAAACTAATTGGTATTTTAGAGACTTTGATTCAGAAAATTTGATTCAGAAACTTTGATTCAAAAACTTTGATTTACCAATTGTGCGTCCGGTTTTAACTGTGCAAATAATTCCTGAAAATCTGATTTATCTAACTTTTTTTCACCCTCTTTAACTTCAAAAGTTATATTACAAGCATTTGTCTGTTTCAGTGCTTCCACACACAAAGTCGCAATATCATTGCGGCTAATTTTACCTTTTATATTATCCCCTTGCTCACATATATACTCTTTCCCACCAGTCTCTTCTGTTAGGGCGCATGGTCGAATGATAGTGTAAGAGATACCACTTTCCCTCAGACTATCTTCTCCTTTGAGTTTCCATGTCAGAATTCCTCCTAATTGGTCATTTAATTTAACTGCTGGTGGTTCCTCATCTAAATTAATTCCTGGACGACCTGGACGGGTAACTCCTGCTGAACTTACTAAAACAAACTGAGGTAATTTTCCCCCGTAAGTTTTGATAGATTCTAATTGTAAGCTAAAACTACCAGGAGAGAAATTAGGATTTAATTCGCCATCATACTCAAATTTACTAAGCATTAACTGCAATGAACAAATTTCACTTTGATTGATTGCTGGAGAATCCTTAACAGTTTTTGCCCTAAATACAGCGATCATATCTGCAAAGGGAATACGAATGGTTGTCCAAATATTAGGTACAGTATTGAAAGAATAGCTATATGCAGGTCCATCCCACTTCGACTCAGTACGCATTAAAAACTTATATCGCTTACCGTCTCCTTTGATACGTAAATCTATACCTTCATAAGCTGATAAGTCTAAAGGTTCAGTAAAATTCTTGGTTCTCACAGATGCAAATCCACCAGAATTTGCTGTTGAAACATTACCAGTAAACAAAGCAGTATTGTCAACTAATTTAATATTACTTTCACTGACTCCACCCATTACGACATCATCTACAGCACCCCATAAATTTTGTAGTTCTGTAGATGGTTGGGTAAAGTCAAATATTATTTTATCGATTGACTTCGGTAGATATTTTGCTGCTGCTTCTACTAAGTTTTTTACACCACCGTATTCTACATTTTCTGGAGTGTCGCCCACTATTTCGGGCTGAAAAAATTTAACTCCTTGGTTATACTTAGCACGGTCTACTGTATCTCCCTCAACTGGTTGTACTCGCACTGCTGTAGCACAAATTACTGCTTTCACATTTGTCATGACAAGAGGATTCAAGGTCTCTGGCTTAGTAATATCACCTGCTACTAAGTCTACTTCATCACCTAAAACAGCCCTTGCTCGGTCAATATCTCTGACAAGACATCTAACTGGGATAGAGTCTTTGTGAAGTTGCTTTACTACTCGTTTACCAACTCCACCTGTAGCACCTGCGACTAATATTATGCCCACTTTGTCTACTCCACTAACTTCTACCGGTGCTTGATTATTCTGAGACTTTCCTTGAGTAAGAAGTTTAATCCAACTGCAAAATGGAAGAACCTCGAAAAAGGTCAAGGTCTGGAAAAATCTACCAAAGTCCCATTGGGCGCGTTTACTCTCTGTCATAATTCGATAAAAGTCTTTACAGTTGTTATTTTAATTGTAAAGCTGATAACTAAAAGTAACTGAATCTAAAGGTAGAAAAAGTTGGTAATACCTAATTAATCATGTGATTTTTGTCCGGTGGTCTTTAACTGATTTTAATTTATTGGGTCTTTCACTAATCAGGTTTTTTATAGTTTTGATTTCTTAATCGAATAGTGTCAAGGGTGTAAAATATGGCTGGTGTGGCAAACAGAAATAAGTTAAACTGCATTACTTCTTTTCTATACCAGCTATTTTGATTAAAGAAAATCATGCCACAGATTAGAAAGACTGTAATTATAACAATATCTTGACGTTTAAAAAGTGGCGGACGAAAAAAAGATAGTACTGCTAATCCTATAGCAGTTAATATTAAGATAAAACCTAATAAATTAGCTGGATTTTTGAACATAGAGATTTATTTTATTTTGACAATAATTAATATATATTTTAGAAAAGTATTGGAACAAAATATTTAAACAAAATATTTGAATTAAACTATGTGATTATTGAATATTAAAGATAATATTCAAAGTTTAATTACTAAAATTATTGATTGAAAAGTTTATCTAAAGAATTATTGATTATTATTATTGATTATTATCTATTATCATTGACTTTACTACGTAATTGGATTGATTGAGCGATCGCACAAATGCTTGCTCCTGCCAGTAAGAATTGAGTCAGGGGTATTTCTTGTGCTGCACTACTTCTATATTCTTGGAATAATAGCAGTATGCCAGATAATCCGATAATTGCAGCGAATACTGTGTCATAGTTACGGGAGAGTTGAGGATAAGCAGAACCTAGGAAAAATAAGCCAGCACCCAAAGCTAATAAAATCACTCCTAAAAGAACTAACCAGGTAGCAGACTTGAAAAAAAACAATCCTGCTGCACCAATAAAAGGTATAAATTTAATTACAGATAAAATCCGGGTTAATTGTACTGCGGATATAGTTACCTCTGATGTTAAGTTAGAATCATCAACTCCTACTTTAGAGGTTTGTTTATTGGTCGTAACACCGTTTAAACTGTTCTTTTGATTGGGTGGCAGTGGATTATTAAAAACATTATTTTGTGAACTATTTTTTAAACTATTTAGTGTAATATTTAGTGTTTGTAAATCACCCTGTATGTCTTCAACACTTTGATAGCGATCGCGCCAGTGATAGGAAATCATTTTTTGTAAAATAGCAGTTAAGCCAGGTGATAATTGTACTTGATTTTGCCAGACAATTTCCCCTGTTTGCGGGTTTTCTGGTAATGAGGAAGGTATTTTTCCAGTTAATATAGCGATCGCAATCATTCCTAATGCATATATATCGCTGTTAAGTCTCGGTTTTCCTTGGGCTTGTTCTGCGGGCATATATCCAGGGGTCCCGATGGCAATCGTACCAGAGACCTGGGAGGTTTTTCCAGGGATTTGGGTACGTATTTGTTTAACTGCACCAAAATCAATTAAAACTAATTTACCGTCGATATCCCGTCGAATCAAATTATCAGGTTTAATATCCCGGTGAATAACTCCGTAGTGATGAACAAATTTTAGAACATTGAGCACATCTTCTAAAATTTGCACGACCTGATTTTCGCTCCAGGGTTGACCTTTATAAAGTTCCGAACTTAGGGGATGACCAACTATTAATTCTTGTACTAAAAAAAATTCTTCATCTTTTTCAAAGTAAGCTAAAAGCCTGGGAATTTGGTCATGATTACCCAATTTTTCCAGAATTTCAGCTTCACTATTGAATAATCGACGAGCAATCTCCAGATGATCGGGGTCGGAACTAACGGGTTTGAGTTGCTTTAATACGCACTTTGGATTTCCCGGTCTACGAGTATCTTCTGCAATATAAGTTTGACCAAATCCTCCTGCACTGAGAACTTTAACAACTTGATAACGTCCATCGAGTAGCTTTCCTAACATCGTTAGCGAATGTACGAAATATGTGGTTATTTCATATTGCCATACAATCTTAGATATGACTTTGTAATTCTAATTTCGCTTTTAATTTTGATCAGGACTTACGCAAAAGCAACGTAATTCCGTCATTACGAGCGATAGCGACGTAATCGCATAGTTCTTGAGATTGCTTCCCTACACTACGTTCCGGTCGCAATGACAAATCTTCGTTGCGTAAGTCCTGTTGATATTGACTTTATTTTTAGATTATTTTTGCTTCAAAATTATATTGATAAAGATTACTCCCTACTCATTACTTCTTACTTATGAGTGATTTAGATAAAATATAAGAGATTTTGGAGTTTGTTTGATCAGACTTTTTAATTGTCTGCTCTCCTCATCTCTTATACAAAAAATCTCGTAAAAATTGTGCGAATGGACTCACTACTCTTGTTCTAGAACTTCGGATGTTTTGTTTTTATCTAACTTTAAAATCAATACACCCAAAGGTGGTAAACACAAATCTAAAGAGTATTGACGATTATGTACTGACCAATCATCTGTCCATTTACCGCCAAGATTACCCATATTGCTACCACCATACTTACGGGAATCGCTGTTAAATAACTCAGTGTAAAATCCTGCTTCCGGAACTCCGATACGATAATGAGCATGGGGCTGAGGAGTGAAGTTACATACAGCGATCGCAAAATCATTTGTATCCTTATCCCGACGAATAAATGACACAACGCTATGACGATTATCGCTACAATCAACCCACTCAAATCCCTCTTCCTCGAAATCTTGAGTATATAGGGTCGGCTCGGAACGATACAATCGATTTAAATCGCCGAAAAATAGCTTTAATTGGTCGTGGGGTTCGTGCTGTAGTAATCCCCATTCTAAATCCCCCCATACATTCCACTCACTCCATTGACCAAATTCCATGCTCATAAACATGGTCTTTTTACCTGGATGAGCATACATATAGGCGAATAAGCAGCGCACGTTTGCAAACTTTTGCCATCTATCTCCTGGCATCTTACCAATAATGTTGCTCTTACCGTGAACAACTTCATCATGGGAAAGTGCCAGCATAAAGTTTTCACTGTGGTTGTACCACATACTGAAAGTAATATTATTCTGGTGGAATTGACGGAACCACGGATCCATGCTGAAATAATCTAGCATGTCATGCATCCAACCCATATTCCACTTCAGATTAAAGCCTAATCCTCCCGTATAGGTAGGCCAAGATACCATAGGCCAAGATGTAGATTCCTCAGCGACTGAGATAACCCCAGGGAAATAGCTAAATATCAAGTGGTTGACCTGACGCAAGAAATCTGCTGCTTCAATATTTTCACGTCCTCCATATTGATTAGTTACCCACTCTCCTTCTTCACGGCAGTAATCCAGGTAAAGCATGGAGGCAACTGCATCAACTCGGATACCGTCTATATGGTACTTGTCAAACCAAAACAAAGCATTTGCTACTAAAAAATTTCGGACTTCATGGCGGGAATAATTAAATACTAGAGTACCCCACTCCTTATGCTCCCCTTTACGGGGGTCTGCGTGCTCGTAGAGATGGGTGCCATCAAAAAAGGCTAGACCATGTCCATCTTTAGGGAAATGACCGGGTACCCAGTCCACAATCACCCCAATATCATTTTGATGACATTGGTCTACAAAATACATGAAGTCTTCTGGAGTACCGTAACGGGAAGTAACTGCATAGTATCCTGTTACCTGATAGCCCCAAGAACCGTCAAAGGGATGCTCAGCCACCGGGAGCAGTTCAATATGGGTATACCCCAACTCCTTGAGATAAGGGATTAGCTTATGAGCTAATTCTCTGTAAGTTAAAAAGCGAGAATTAGGATTTATCTCAGAAACGCTAACAACAGCTTCCTTTTCACCGGATGGTAGTATAGATGGTTCTGCACTGGATGCATGAAGCCAAGAACCCAAATGCATTTCATATACAGAAATCGGTTGAGTCAATGGGTCAGTATTTCTTCGCTTCTCCATCCATCCTTGGTCTTCCCAAGGATAGCTATCTAAATCTGTGACAATTGATGCTGTTTTGGGACGAACTTCCTGCTGATAACCATAAGGATCGGACTTTTCATATATGTGTCCGTCCTGGTTTTTAACTTCATATTTATAATGCTCCCCAACTCCACACTCAGGTATGAATAATTCCCAAATGCCTGTTTTTCCCCTGCGCATTTGGTGTTTGCGTCCATCCCATTGGTTAAAATTCCCTAATATAGAGACGTTTCGAGCATTAGGTGCCCAAATTGCAAAGTACACACCCTTAACTCCATTTATCTCTGAAGTATGGGACCCTAGCTTTTCATAAATGCGATGATGATTGCCTTCTGAGAACAAATGTAAATCGAAATCTGTGAGAAGTGCAGAACGAAAGGCATAAGGGTCGTAAATAACTCTTTGTGTATCCCCTTCTTTGAGACGTAATTGATAATTTGTTTCTTCTTGGTCTTCAATTATGCACTCAAAAAAATGAGGGTCGTGGGTGCTTTGCATTAAGTATTCTTTCCTTTGCTCAGGAAGAATTACCTGCACTTCACTAGCATCTGGTAAATATGCTCGTATCACCCAGACCTTTTTTTGATCTTTTTCTATTGTGTGAGAACCTAACACCTCAAAGGGGTCTTGATGTTGGTTCCAAACGATTCTGTTAACTTGTTCTGGAGCGATAGTGGTCATGGACATGGAGCTAGCTACTGTAAATAAACTAAGTGAATAAATCGACTTTTTATATATCTATATATATTCTTTACACTTATTTGTAATTTTGTCGTCATTCTAGCCAGGAAGAATTTACATAACTGATGGGATTATTAAGTAATAAGTACATACAGATTTATTTGTTCTTTTAACCCTCTACCCTAAGCTATAGACATTTTATTAGGTATTTTTACCATCAAATATCAATAAAAGGAAAAACAGAATTGATTATTTTACGCAGACGCAGTAGAAAAATGTTGTTTCTTAACCCAGGACTGAGTTTTGGTGGTGCAGAGCGCTTCTTAAGTTCTTCTTCTAGTTGTGCATACTCTCCTGGTGTGAGTGGTTTCCCATCAATAGGCGATCGCGCTGCGGTAATAATCTGCGATCGCAATATTTCCTCTGGGATATCAGATGGTGGTAATAATGCTATGCTGGGCAGATTCCAAAAGTTACTACATAAAAAAATTAGAACTGCACCACCAAAACTCATCAACCCGACTTTCGCGTAAGGGGTTATGCGGTAATAATGATATTTGTTTGCAGCTTCTACTAAGGTTTTCAAAAGTTCTAATAAACCCAATCTAACGATTATTTTTGTAGTTTTCACTTTATTAGTACCGTATTGTTATCCCTGCTCTTTGCTGATTTTCCCAGTTTATCGAGATCAGTAAGTACCTCTCAAGCCTAAAACAATCCTATCTGCAAGCGGTAAATATTAGAAGCCATTTCCTTATTCTCACTACCTAGACTAAATATTTAAGTTTTTTCAGACATAAGTATTTAAAGAGAGAATAAGCAGTATTACTTGATAGTAATCATATAAATTAATTTATAATTTTGTTTTCTAATCTAGCTGTCCTAATTTACAAGGAATTTTTTTAACTTTACTGTTATAGTTTATCTTCCAAGAAACAGTAATATGAAATTGATAATATTCTTTGCTTTGTCTAAATAGTGCTTTTTATTGAATTATATTGTACGAATATAAAGATATTGAAAATCCTATAAACATATAGCGAAATACACAGTAGGAAATTTTTCTAAAACTGCTGATGTTTAAGCCTGATTCCTCAGTGAAATCATCAAGACAAAAAGTAGTCATCTTCACAGCTATCTGCATAATGTCCTGAATAATGTCTTGAAAAAAACTAAACCTGGTAACTCCTTCAAAAATTCAGGAGTAAACCAGGTTATCGCATTCAAAAACAACTGCGAAACACAATGTAGAAGATAACTAAAGATAAACTCATTAATAAACACGAACTTTACCAAAACTGTCCGCATTCAAACTCCTACTTGTCTTCATAAAAAATCGTTTCAGGTAAAGACAGTAAAAACAAGAAACAACAACTTATACATAGCCATATATAAGAATTTTCTTGCCCTTTGAGCCTGTCTTACCAATACAATCTATGGAGCCTTGGTTGCTTCTGGAGTAGCCGCAGGGGTTGCACCATCAGCAGGCTCTGTTGCTGGGGTAGTGGTAGCATCGGGTGTGTCTGTTGTTTCGTTACAAGCTCCCAAAAATGCAGCAGCACCAATAATCAACGCAAGACTAAATAATTTTACTTTCATAACTCCTCTCTAACACCTTAACTTTGGCAATAAAAAATTTTAAATTTTAGCCTGTTGAATACAATACCTTATTTGTCGATTATTTTTAAATGATTTTGATGTTCGCTTCCAAAAATTAACAATTTAACTATATTTAGCTTCATTCATCTGTGAGTCAACAAATGTAAAACGACCTTTAATACAAGCTTCCACCAGTTCAGAAAGCAAAGCTGTTTTGTGGAACATTTACATCTAATAGACTGATTCAATATGGTACTTACATTCGCCTATCTGATGGCAAATAAGAGCTTTCATTTTCTATAAGCGGAATATTCCAAGTTTTATGACTTGATGACCAATAATTCAATAATTAAGGACATGGGTTCGGTTTTTACTACTTTATTATCTGTAATAGCAATAAAATATGCTTCTTTTGGATCTAATAATGCTTTGATTTCCTAAAGAATAATTCCTTGGAGGGATGCAACAAATTCAAGTCTAAAAAAATAAAATTAATTACTCGCAGAATAGGGAATGTTTACTGAAACTAACATTTCGCCGTGTTGATTGCGAATTTTATTCCGAACATCCATAAGGACTATACCCAGATTATTCTTACCAGTTTTGTCTAAACCGCATCCCCAAAAGTAATCCGTTGGTGAATTTTCTACTAGTAACTGATTATTAGTGCTCAAGAGAACTTCTTGAATTTCATTATGAGTCACAAACTTAGTAAATACAGCCTTACGCATAACTTCAATTTTGGTTCTATCCCAGTCATCCCGGAGTTGAAGAGTACTACAACGTCCTAATTCGGCTGCTTTTTCTGGAGTTGCAGCATGATAAATAGCACTAATAACCCCTTCATCTTTACTACCAATAAATTTCTGTGCTTGATAATAGTGTTCTACTGTTTGCCAGGAAGTGCCATCAATTACAATTTGATGAGGGGAGAAGTTAGAGAAACACCCATAAGCATCACAAGCTTTATAAAAGTAAATTGTCATATGAAAATCTCTAAGTAAATTTGTTATTTTTTATTTGGAAATTTCTTGTTTACTATAAACAAGATTATTGATCTAACTTTTGGTCTAATTAAAGTCCGTATATTAGTTATTTTAGTTCTCAGATGGTTGTCAGCTTGACTGTAAATGTAATATTTTTTGATATTTCCTGAAATGGGACTATATTTAAAATTAAGAAAAGTAATTATCTTATGTCGGCAAAATCTTATACAGGTGCAGACTGGAGTTGGCGTTTATCAAAGTTATGGCAGCAGTTTACCGAATGGATGGAATATCAGTTAAATGGTTCAGATACTCCCAGACCAAATCTTTCTATTGACTGGGATTTACGGGAAAATATTATTGCCTTTCTCAAATTTAGCTTTTGGCTAATATTAGGATTGTTTGCTGCATGGTTACTATGGATATTATGGAAAGAATTTAGTCCTTATTTTTATTCTTGGTGGAACAGCGATCGCGTCTCTTCAGAAGATGTTCACAAACCTGTACAACAGATACCAGTAGATAAGTGGTTAAGCAAGTCCCAGGAACTCTATCAACAGGGGAATTATCGCGAAGCCTGCCGCTGTCTTTACTTTGCCATGTTACAGAATTTGCATCAGGGAGAAGTACTTTTACATAAGCGCAGTCGTACTGATGGTGAGTATTTACAGATACTGGGTTTATCAATCTCACCTATGCAGCCTTATGAAACCTTGCTTACTATCCATGAACGTTTATGTTTTAGCAGTAGAGAAGTTGCATCAGAAAACTATCAGCAGTGTCAGCAAGCTTATCAGGAAATTTATAAGCCATGAAAAGCTCAAACCGTCTTGCCTGGATTGGAGGAATTACTGTTTTAGCAATACTGCTGTTAACTTTAATATCCGCCCCTACTGTAAATAAAATCAATAGTGGTTCTACTTATGGTCGAGGGGCAAGTGGTTACGGTGCTTGGTATGCTTATATGCAAAAACAGGGTATTTCTATCAAACGATGGCAAAAGCCCTTTCCGGCTGTGATGGGTGAAAAGAATCCGGTAACTTTTATACGTATCAATAGCGACTTAAAAAGCTCAAGAATTAGCCGTTTAGAAAAAAAGTTTGTTGCTAAGGGTAATACATTAGTAATTCTTGGAGTCCGTGAACCAGTAAGGACAACTAATTTTTCTACCATCCAAGATTCTAAATTTGGAAATATAAAAATTGATACTGGAAGACGCAAAGAAATTTTGGACACAAAACAGTCGAAATTAGGAGATAATTTTGGTGCAGTAGTTTGGGAAAAGAAATATGAAAAAGGGAAAGTTGTTTTAGCAACTACTCCTGACTTAGCTGCTAATGCCTATCAAGAAAATTTAGCTAATTACCGTTATTTGAAAGATTTAGTCACCAAAGATGGTAAACCTCTACTTATAGATGAATATATTCATGGCTATGTAGATAAAAATCCTAATACACCTGGAAAAACCTATAGGGATTCCAAAGAATCTTTATGGGGTTACTTGTCTAAAACACCACTTGCGATCGCATTCATCCAAGCTGGAATTTTATTATTTGTGCTTGTGCTCTCACAAAATAAATTTATGGGACAAGCTAAGTCTGTAACTACACCAATCATAGATAATAGTAAAGCTTATATACAAGCATTATCCGCAGTTTTACATAGAGCAGAATCTCATAGTTTTGTTGCGAAGACAATTGCTTCATATGAACACAGAGAATTGCAAAAAGCTTTAGGAATTATAGCTACTTCTGACAGTTCTAACATGTCAACTAATATCTCAAGGGATTTACAAGAAAAAATCTTGTCAGCTTGGAATAATCAAATAGGAACAGTTCCCCAGGAACTGATATCAGTCCTAAATATTCATGAACGAAAAAGAAATTGGAGCGAAAAAGATTTAATGGACTGGTTGGGGAATTGGCAAAAAGTCAAGGAAATACTTTCGTCGAAAAAACTTAAAGAGTAAAAATCAAAATCAAAATCAAAATCAAAATATTATCTGAACTTTGTGCGATCGCACTTTGGACTAATATCTTTTGAGGCTAATTCCTTATGCAGAAATTTCATATGGTGGTAATAATCATCTGAAAATTTTTTCATCCCAACTTCTGCTTAACCATCCCGAGAGCAATCAAATAGATGTAAATTTAATTTCTCCGAAAGCTCTTCACATACTTTCACTCCCCGAACGCTATTACCTCGCTGATCTAAAAGAGGTGAAAACACCCCTATCCCCATTTTATTTGGCACAACCGCAATAATACCACCAGATACACCACTTTTTGCTGGAATACCTACCTTATAAGCCCATTCTCCAGCAAAATTGTACATTCCACAGGTATACATCACAGATAAAATATCTTTGACATATTTACTATCTACTGCAGTCTCTCCAGTCAAAGGATTTATACCATTATTCGCTAAAGTTGCAGCCATGACTGCTAAATCTTGACTATCGACAATTACAGAACATTGTTGAACATATAAATCTAATGTTTCCTCAATATTTGGTTCAATCATACCGAAATTGAGCATCAAATTTGCCATTGCTCGGTTGCGATGTCCTGTTGAACGTTCTGATGTAAATACAGATATGTCTACAAAAACATTATGACCTGTATAGCATCGAAACATCTCCAGCACTCTATTCAAACGTTCTGTAGCATCAGAACCCTTAATTAAACTAGTTGTTGCGATCGCCCCAGCATTAACCATAGGATTGTAAGGTCGCATGGATTTTTCATCCAAGATTATGGCATTAAATGCATCTCCTGTAGGTTCCACACCTACGCGAGTAGCAACGTATTCCCTTCCTCTATCTTGCAGTGCTAAGCCATAAACAAACACTTTAGAAATTGACTGAATAGTAAACTGCTGTTTAAAGTTTCCTACTTGATAAATATTGCCATCAACTGTCACTAAACAAATACTAAATAGATCAGGATTAACTTTCATTAATTCTGGTATTGACTGGGCAATTTCACCATCCTGGAATGATTTATATTTTTCATATAATTCTTCTAACAATGCCTGAATAATAGGGCTTTGTGTTGAGATATCTTTTTGATAGTTCATGAAGCTATTAACTTGATTAACTTAATTTTCTAATTTTTACTATGGTGAAATAAATAATGTTAATTTTATAGTGCCTTAGTTCTTGAGATTGTTAGAAGCAAACTAAATCAAAACCATTGTAGATATTTAAATTATTAATATATTCTGAGCAATTTTAATTTATCATCTCACCATTCTTACAAAAGATAAAAATAATGCCTCAACAATGCCTCAATTTTAGCTGAGACACATCTTATAACAGCAGTTCAAGTAAAATAAAAATTACTATCAATAATGACAATATTATATATTTAATTAGAAATTATCTATATTTAATTTGAGTAAAATTGAAAACATGTTTTTTACTTTCAGCACTAATTTTATTCGTACTAAGTAATATTTATATTGCTTTTTTTTGTCATCTTAATCAGTGTATTTACGTATGTATTTATATGAAAATAAACAAAATAAATTAAGTATTTAAAAAACACTATACATCTAATGCCTTTATTTAAAAGATATTACAGACTAATCTTGCTTTTTTTAAATAAGAATATATCTGTTAGCAAGTAATATTATTTACTTGATTTGTTTTTTGAAATTTAAACTATAACTTATTTATAGTAAATATAAATAATACTTATTTAAAAGTACCTGAAAAGGTTAATTATGAAGGGTGAATGATATTAAAATTATCTAGAATATCTACAGCTATTTAAAAAAGATATATATTAGTTTTACTAATCAAAGAGAACTGTGTTTATTCAAATCTTGACTTTATAAAGTGTTCATACTTGCAAAGGTTGTCCGCATTTGATATGGTTACAAAAGTTTACGGCAAAACCCTGATTTCTGGAATAAAAATTTCGTGTTAGTCTGATGCAGTTGAAATCAAAAAGATAAAACAGAACAGATTTGATATGAGCGTAAAAATTTGCATATAAATGTAGATTGTTAAATGCAATATATAAATCTGATTTCAGTACTTTATTAGTTGAATATTTTTGGATACATGAATTACAAAAAAATGTGGACTGTTGTAGCTGTAATTACAACAATTTTGGGAGCATCATCAATAGCTCAGGCGCAGACAAAGAAGGAAGCAATTGAGGCTAATCCGTCTACATTGTCCACCGATATAAATCAGTTCAAGAAGCTTAATAAACAGGCAAATAATAGAAATAATCTTTCCTCCAACAGTCTACTGACGCAAATTTATGCTCATGAATTAAATGGCAGTAAAGCTGCAACTTTGTATGTTCGTAATATTCCTGTACTGACCTTTGTCACTCCAAAATCAATTCAGTCAGACACCAAATCTGTAACTCTTACCAACTCTGACCCTGTAGAAAAAGCTAAGTTGGTAGAAGCCAAAATTAATCAGTTGATACAGCAAAAAGCTGATGCTAAGCAGATTACAGTTACTTGGAAAGGTAACAAAGAGTCTACACCAGAGCAGCAATTAGAAGAGCGTTACAGAATCGAGTTCAACGGTTCTCAGATAGTAGAAATCAATGAAATTGTACGATTGGCTGGTAACACAGGTAGCTTAGCAGAAGATGCTTTACAAGCTACCAATCGCCTACGTAGACTAGTTGGAAAAGCCTCTCCTATTGACAAAATTGCTAATTTACCAGTAAAGCCAACAACAGTAGCTTTATTAGATGCAGAATCGGGAAAGAAGCATCACACGAAAAAATATAGACAAGGTAAGCGTAGTAGAACAGCTCGTCGTAGAAGTGGGAAAGTTCTTAAGGGCTGGGCATCCTGGTATGGTTATGATGGCTCTGGGAACGTGACTGCTACGGGTGAAAGATATAATCCCGAAGGTTTAACAGCTGCTCACCGTACTTTACGTTTTGGAACCAGAGTCCGAGTCACCAACACTCGTAATGGTCGTTCTGTAATCGTGCGTATTAATGATAGAGGTCCTTTCATTCGTGGAAGGATTATCGACGTATCCGCAGGTGCTGCAAGAAGACTCAGAATGATAAACAGTGGTGTTGCTCCAGTGAAAGTTGAAATTCTCAGGTAGGATTTTCCCGTTTTAGTAACTTTCGTAGCTGTTGCTCAGGGGTTGAGTCAAGAGTATTTATAGGGGTATGCTTTCGAGTTAGGACGTTTTTTTCACAAGAAGAAAGACTTGCGGTAGACTATCCCAAACCCCCTCCAAATGAGAAATATAAAGATGTCCTAACATATTCTAGTAATCCTATAAATAGAATCTCTTCCTAGTTTCCACTGTGCTTAAACTTTTTCCTCTCCAACTCAGAGGAAAAAATTTACTCAGGGTTAGCAGGGAAGAGATTTTATATTTTATTTAATTTTGAGCTATTTAATTTTGAGCTATTTAATCTTGAGTTATTTAATCTTGAATCCTAGCTACTTAGATTACAAAATTAGCAAGCTTTATTTTTCCTAAGTCCTTTTTTATGCAACAGCAGACTCTAACATCTGGATTTCACCAGTATCAGCATCAATTTCTACCTGGGAACCAATAGGTAATGTGACTATAGGTTCTGTATGACCTATCATCGCACCATACCAAGCCGGAATTCCCAATGGCTTAATATATCCCCAAACTACTTCTTCTAAAGTCAGAGAACCATAATCAGCACCAGGAGAACATCCAGGACACTGTCCAAAAATAAAACCAGCAATTTTCTCAAGCACTCCAGCAAGCTTCAGATGTGCGATCATTCTGTCTATGCGATAGATATTTTCGTGAGTATCTTCCAAAAATAGAATAGCTCCACTCAAATCCGGTAAGTAGGGAGAACCAACAATTGCTGAGATTACCGAAAGATTACCACCAATCAACTTACCCTTTGCTTTTCCCCGATTAATAGTTTGAATGCGATACTTTACTTGCATCAAGCGACTTGCATCATCTCCATCTTTAATATTATTAAAAGTTACTTTCTCCCCTGCAAATAGTACCCGTCGAAAATATTCCGTCTGTACTGTTCTCCAAGACGTAAGTCCATTAGGTCCATGAAAAGTTACTAAATTAGTTTTTGCATACAGACCTAACAGTAAAGAAGTAATATCGCTAAAACCCACTAAAATTTTCGGATTTTTTTGAATCAAACCATAATCTAAATAAGGCAAAATTCTACTGCTTCCCCATCCACCGCGAATCGGTAAAATTGCAGAAACATCCTTATTAGCAAAAAGTTGATTGATATCAGCAGCACGTTGTTTATCTGTACCTGCAAGATAACCATATCTTTCCAAAACATGGGGTGCTAATTTAGGAACTAATCCCAAAGCTTTCACAGCATCAACTACTATATTTAATTCTTCTCTCCGAAAAGTTGCTCCTGCTGGACTAACAATTCCTACAATCGAACCATTTTGCAAACGCTTCGGTTTAATAACATTTGATTTATTTGCTGCTTTCACAGCACTTGGTAATAAATAGAAAGATGCAGCAGTAGCTAATGAAGCTTGGAGAAAGTCACGGCGGCGGTGCATAATCAGAATTGGTATTATAACCTGTAATACCATGCACCGATACTTAGAAAAATATAAGGAAATAAGAATACATTTTTATAAAAATTCCGGTGAAATTATTGTGATTGTTTTCAAAAAGCTATGTAAATGGAAAACTTTCTTTCATTGATTTTGCTAATTTTCAGTACACCAGTACGAACACCATGAATCTTAATTGAAAGTAAATTTGGGAGCATTGTCTTCATCTTCATATTCATCTTTTTCAAAGACGCGATCGCAGTACCTTGAGGATGATGCTGTTTTTGATTCTTTACCTAAGCTACAGCTTTATTTAGTTATTTACTTCCTAAATAAAAATAACATATCCTCCTATTAGCCTGGGGTTTATAACCCCAGGCGATTATGATATGAAACGATACCCCCTGACTCGGAGATTCTTTTAAGCGCTAAAGTACTTAGCTACAGGATGATAAGTAATAATCGCGGTGGTACTTTGTTCAGGATAAATCTGTTCGCTTTCATCCATATATAGGTTAATCCTGTCAGTTCCCAACAATTCCAACTGTTTGTATTGGTCTTGAATATTCGGGCAAGCTGGATATCCAAAACTATACCTGGAACCGCGATATCTTTGTGCCAAGGTATCCCGAATATTATCGGGGTCTTCAGTTGCAAAGCCTAACTCGCGGCGAATTCTAGCATGAGTCCATTCAGCTAGAGCTTCTGCCATTTGTACTGCTATTCCGTGAAAATACAGATAATCTGTGTATTGGTTGTTGGAAAATAGCTTTTGAGCAAATTCCGTAGCAATTTCACCCACAGTCACCGCTTGCATTGGGAAAACATCAATAACTCCCGTTTCTTTGGGTGCAAAAAAGTCTGCTATACACAAACGACGCATTGATTTTTGACGGGGGAATTCAAATTCTGTAACCTTCTGAGAATGGTTTTCGGAGTTGTAGATATGCAGGGTATTTCCTTCTGATTGAGTGGGAAAATAACCATAAATTACTTGGGGATGTAACAAGTCTTCTTCTACAACCCGTTTTTTCCAGGTTTCCAAAATTGGATATACTTTCTCTTTTAAGAAAGCCTGATATTCTTCTTTTGACTGGTCTTTTGGTTTTCTAAATTGCCATTGTCCAGCAATCAAAGCTTGTAAATCCAAGTACCAAAATAGTTCTTCTATGGGAATATCTTCTCCCTGTAATAACTTGCTTCCCCAAAATGGTGGTTGGGGACGTTCAGTATCTATTTCAACCGCTTCAGAACGTTTAGTATCAATTACTTTTGGTTCTTCCGGTGTTTCTTTAGCAGATTTCTCCTTCTCAGCAGATTTATGTCCATTTTGGGAAGGTTCCGCTTCAGCAAATTCACCCAAGAAACCTTGAATATCATCCCAATTCTTACCAGCTTTCGCAGGCATTAATTTTTCCATAAAATTCAAGTCCGAGAATGCATCTTTACCGTAGACAACCTTACCTTGATAAGTATTTTGGCAATCTTCATGGACAAATTTGGGAGTTAAAGCTGCACCACCTAAAATAACCGGAACAGTAATTCCTTTTTCATTGAAGGTCTCTAAGTTATCTTTCATAAAAGCCGTGGATTTCACCAACAAGCCACTCATGGCTATACAATCGGGTTTATGATCCTCGTAAGCTTTGATGATATTTTCTACTGGTTGCTTGATTCCCAGGTTAATTACTCGATAACCGTTGTTGGATAAGATGATATCCACCAAGTTTTTACCAATATCATGAACATCACCTTTTACGGTGGCAATCACAAAGACTCCCTTAGAATTATCTTCCCCTGTTTCCGATTTTTCCATATGCGGTTCTAAAAATGCAACTGCCGCTTTCATAGTTTCTGCGGACTGCAATACAAAAGGTAGCTGCATTTGTCCGGAACCGAACAACTCCCCTACAACTTTCATTCCATCTAATAAGTAGATGTTGACAATATCCAACGGTGGATATTTTTCCATTGCTTCTTTGAGCACATCTTCTAAACCAATGCGTTCGCCGTCAATAACGTGCTGTTTAAGACGTTCTTCTAATGGTAAACTAACGTCAACACCCTTATCTCGCTTGGCGCTGACACCTTCAAACATCGTCGTCAGTTCCCCTAAAGGATCGTAAACGCAGATGTTATTTTCAAATTTACGATTGTCGTAAATCAAATCCCGGCAGATTTTTTGATGTTCCTCTTCAATTTTAGCAAGGGGTAAAATTTTACTCGCGCTCACAATAGCCGCATCCATTCCCACTTGCATTGCTTCATGAAGAAACATCGAGTTTAAAACTATCCGTGCTGCAGGATTTAAACCAAAGGAAATGTTAGACACACCTAATGCAACATGACATCCTGGTAATTCTTGACGAATCCGACGGATAGATTCGATAGTAGCCTTACCATTTTCCCTATCTTCTTCAATTCCAGTAGAAATCGGTAAGGCTAGAGTATCAAAGAAGATTTCGTGAGCAGGAATACCGTACTCTACAGCTTGACGGTAAGCACGTTGAGCGATTTCAAATTTCTTATCCGCAGTCCGTGCCATACCATCTTCATCGATGGTACCAATTACAACACCTGCGCCGTATTGTTTCGCCAAATCTAAAACTTTTAAAAAGCGTGGTTCACCATCTTCGTAGTTTGTAGAATTTAACAAACACTTACCACCAGCGACTTTTAGCCCCGATTCCATTTTTTCCCACTCAGTGGAATCAAGCACTAAAGGTAAAGTCACATTATTCACTAGACGGGAGACCAACTCGTGCATATCACGCACACCGTCTCGTCCCACATAGTCAACATTCACATCAAGGACATGTGCCCCTTCTTTTACCTGCGATCGCGCTAGTGAAACCAGTCCATCCCAATCCTCATCATTGAGCATGGTACGGCATTTTTTAGAACCACTAGCATTAAGTCGTTCACCGATAATTAAGAAAGAATTATCCTGGTCATAAGGTTGAGTACCATAAATAGAAGCAGCAGCAGGTTCAATTCGCGGTTCTCTAACTTTCGGTTTCAAATCTTTGGCAATTTCTGCTAAAGCTTGAATATGTTGCGGACGTGTCCCACAGCAACCCCCTATTGCTTGGACACCTAAGTCTTCAATGAAATGCATCAAGTGCATCTTCAATTCTGTTGGTGTTAACTTATAATGTGCTTGCCCACCGACATTTTCCGGTAAACCCGCAT
This sequence comes from Mastigocoleus sp., assembly GCA_050042865.1. Classification (GTDB taxonomy): domain Bacteria; phylum Cyanobacteriota; class Cyanobacteriia; order Cyanobacteriales; family Nostocaceae; genus JBCCDM01. The sequence goes on along the minus strand of JBHJJE010000025.1, from coordinate 128,069 downwards.
TAGGAATACAGGAAATAATAAACGGTGAATGTTCTGAGAGGTACTTAATATGTGGTTTCATTAAGTCAGGACCCGTAGCACAGTTCAACCCTAAAATATCGATATTATAGGGTTCCAAAATTGTTACCACAGCACTAATTTCAGTACCTACGAGCATTGTACCCATAGTTTCCATGGTCACGGAAACCATTAATCCCCGTCTTTCTCCCTTCTTTGCAAAAACTTCTTCAATTGCATTTAGTGCTGCCTTAATTTGCAGCACATCCTGACAGGTTTCCACTAAGAATAAATCTACTCCTCCATCAAATAGAGCTTCTGCTTGCTCAACATAAGCATTTTTCAAAGTATCGAAATCAATGTGCCCTAAAGTCGGTAATTTAGTACCAGGACCCATTGAACCAGCTACAAAACGGGGTTTTTCAGGGACAGAAAATTCTGCCGCGACTTTCTTCGCTAATTCAGCAGCAGTTTTATTTAAGTAATAGGCTTGGTCTGCTAAGTCATACTCAGCAAGTACAATTGAGGTACCGCCAAAGGTATCAGTTTCAATTACATCTGCACCAGCAGATAAGAAGCTCCTATGAACTGTTGCAACTGCTTCTGGCTTAGTATGGATGAGGTATTCATTACAACCTTCGTATTCTGCACCACCAAAGTCGTCAGCAGTGAGGTTTTGGACTTGCAAATTGGTTCCCATTGCACCGTCGAAAACTAAGACAGGACGTTCGGGACTTTGAATATGTTCTAAGAAATTTTGATTCATGTTCATTTAATGGATAATCTGAATTCGTTTAGTGATATTCGACTCCATATACTATTTTCCAAAATTTCGTCCCCAATTGAAAAGAAATATGTGAAATTACAGGCATTTGATCAAAATTATATAAATATGTAGATCTTTACCAAAAACATAGGTATAGTTCTTGACAAACGTAATCTTACTTAGGGCTATGATCTATAAACACACTGCATCTTCATAAGGAAAAGACTCAAGCCTAATGGACAAGCTGTAGTTGATCTATGAAGGATTAGGTAGCCTGTAAGGCTCTACACAAAATACTATTGTTCGTCCCGAGTAGTAAATTTTTAAATCTTATATTTGTCTCAGATTGAGAGGTTTAATTATTCAATGGTCTTTCAATTGCTAGAGAAATTGTATATTGCTAGGAAATTATATTACTTGGTTAAGCAGTAAAAAATAATACCAATTTTTATGAAAATTTGAATATATATTGGAAAAATTAGTATGAAATTAATACTAGAAAATTATAGTTTGTTGAATCTTTAAAAATTTCGGAACGTATATTAACTTTTAATAAAATTTTGCTGTAAATGATTCTGCTATTAAATATTAAGTGTATTCTGTCAAAACTGGAATTAATATTTCAACCAAATCATACATTCATTTTCATCTATATTTCATGAAGTATCTTTTGCAATTCTTGTCCACACATAAATATTTAAATACCCTACAAGATAAACTTATTTTTAAGGTTTGAACTTCATGGGAAATCATCTAGAAGATAAACATTAATAAACATTAGTCTAATTATTATTCGGTAAAGATTAAATGAAGATTAATACACTAGAAAGAAAAATAGATACAATAGTAAAATCAGAAAAAATACTTGTTTATACAGGGATTATAAATGTGCTTTAAATATATTAAAAAGAATAGTCTAAATAATAGTAAGAATAATTTAAATATATTCTCAGTAGGAGAAGTTCTGATGGTATAGAATTTTTTATCACAAGGTACAAGTATAAAATAAGTATCTGTATTATCTTCAGCCTAGAATCCTACCATATCAAATACCCACTTTTTACACAAACAAAAAGTCTGGAAAGTTTTATATCTGCTGTAATAAACAGAAATATGAAGACAAGCAAATAAAGGCAAGCAAAATAAAATTTGCAAATGTTTAGTCATTCGAGCTTAAAACAAAGCTGAATAATTGTTATAGCGAATTTCAGCTTAAGCCTATACTAAAGCCTCACTTCTTCTCTTTTACCTTTTTCACATAGGGTAAAAGTGAGAATAATAATCTACTGCAAATTCAGTACCTAATAGGAAGTCAGTACATGTAATAGTTGATTAACTCAGACTAAGAAATTTACTTTATTTTGCTTATTTAGAGATGAGTCAATTTTTCGATACTAGTGTAATTATTGCATAGTATATTGGTCGCTGACGGTAAAATATATCATCCTTGAATTAACAAATATTTATAAGTCATGTCTTCGATAGATAGGTTTCAAAGTCTTAGTAAACCAGAGTCTGGATATTATTTATACAAGTAATAGAAACATATGTTACTAAATTTTAACTAAAAGTATGTATTTACATCACCAGAAATTCCTTAAGAATATTTTGTTTTCAGAGGTATTTATTGAGTTAGAGAAATCAACATAATTAAATATATTTATCATGAATACATAGGTGAAAAGTTACTAACATGACAGAATGTAATTTAAGCTGTTTATAAAATTTTCTTTTGAGGTCTTATCATAATGTGTAAATTATTTTAATAGGTAGTGAGTCTTGGACAAATGTGCAGTCTATTTGCTGTCACAATAACTAGTGATATCACGTAATTTAGATTTAGTTTATTAGTTAAAATATGAATCTTCTTGAACGTTGATTTTTAATTTCAACTGATTTTTATCTCTTTCTCAAAACTCAACTAATTTTGTTCTTTTTTTAAACATCAAATGAATTCAATTACATCTGCATACGGCAATTCAAATAACAAAATGACTAATAAGAAATGGGCTGTGAAACGAATAACTGTGAACTTAGCAGCACTGGAAGCAGAAAAATTAGAAAAATTCTGCCAGCAAACTGGTAGACCTGCTACAGATGTTATTCGAGAATTAATTCGAGGTTTAGAGGTTTCAGGCAATAGCTAATTAATCATTAATGATGAATCTATAATTTTCTTTCATTAATAACAATCGTTTTCATTTAATATTGGGAGTGAAATTTGGAGTATAATGCCCTGTTTCACTCTCTTCTTTTTATCCAGAATTTGTTAGATTCAGAATTCGCGAAAAATTATGTTTTGAAATTATTGCTTAAATAAAAAATTCAGTAATAGTATATAAATTAAATCTAAAATAAATTATTTATTTGGATTTCCGTAATTTTGACAAAAAAGATGTCAGCAAAATATTATATTGATATTGCAAAAAAAAATTGCGATATCTTCATTTAGGAATTTTATCAACTATTACCTTTGACTCTTATACTTTGACCAGGTAGGCAAAAGAAGGTGATTCGCCCGATAGACAAACGATGCGTATAAGCCCTATCAATTGCCCCAGGGCGGCAATCGATTTACGTCCTAGACTCTATGCAGAATTTTTAAGATTACGAACCTACACCCTAGTAATGGGACAATGATAAATTGTGATTGCGTAGCTCCTAACTTTAATATGCTGCATTACTATTTATTTTGTCAATTGTCAGCCATTTGAATAACCTAGTAGCAAATTTTTACACGCAGCCAGTTACAATTTGTAAAGATAATGAGTGGATAATAATGTAATGCGCGTTGCAATCGTAGGTGCAGGATTAGCTGGGTTATCAACGGCAGTAGATTTAGCTGACGCTGGCTGTGAAGTTCAAATTTTTGAGTCTCGTCCCTTTCCTGGTGGTAAGGTAGGAAGTTGGGTAGATGGTAACGGGAACCATATTGAAATGGGTCTCCATGTATTTTTCGGATGCTATTATCAGCTATTTGGATTAATGAAGAAAGTTGGGGCATTTGATTATTTACTTCCTAAGCAACATACTCACACTTTTGTCAATAAAGCAGGACGTATAGGTGAATTGGACTTTCGTTTTCTGACAGGTGCACCTTTTAATGGATTAAAAGCATTTTTTACCACCTCTCAACTTTCACCATTAGATAAAGCACAAAATTCACTTGCTCTAGCAACTAGTCCAGTAGTCAGGGGTTTAGTCGATTTTGATGGAGCAATGAAGAGTATTCGGGAATTAGATAAAATTAGTTTTGCTGATTGGTTTCGTTCCCACGGTGGTAATAACGGTAGTATTGAAAAGATGTGGAACCCTATAGCTTATGCTCTAGGATTTATTGACTGCGAAAATATATCGGCTAGGTGTATGTTAACCATTTTCCAATTATTTGCAGCTAGAACTGAAGCTTCTAAGCTGAGAATGTTGGCTGGTTCACCTCATGAATATTTAATTAAGCCAATACTGGAATATCTACAAGATAAAGGTGCAAAAGTTTATACTCGCCGCCAAGTTAGAGAAATTCAATATGAAGAAAAGGAAGGTAAAACTCTAGTTACTGGAATAGCTGTAGCAAATGGAGATAAAGAAGAACAAATTACTGCCGATGCTTACGTTGTAGCTTGTGATGTTCCTGGAACTCAGCGTATTTTACCTCCAGATTGGCGCACATGGTCAGAGTTTGACAATATTTATAAATTAAAAGCTGTTCCTGTTGCTACAGTTCAATTGCGTTTTGATGGTTGGGTAACTGAAATGCAAGATTCGCAAAAACGTCAACAGTTAGAAAGAGCTGTAGGGCTAGATAACTTACTTTATACTCCGGATGCTGACTTTTCTTGCTTTGCTGATTTGGCTTTAACTAGTCCCAAAGATTATTACAGAGAAGGTGAAGGTTCTTTATTGCAATTAGTCTTAACACCAGGAGATCCCTTTATTAAAAAGAATAACGAAGAAATTGCTCAACATGTTTTATCACAAGTTCGAGAATTATTTCCATCCTCGCGAGAGTTAAATATGACTTGGTACAGTGTGGTGAAATTAGCTCAATCTTTATATAGAGAATCTCCCGGTATGGATGTATACCGTCCTAATCAAGCTACACCGATTGATAATTTTTTCCTAGCAGGTAGTTATACTCAGCAAGACTATATTGACAGTATGGAAGGTGCAACTATTTCTGGAAAACGTGCAGCTAAAGTTGTTTTGGAAAAAGTAAAAAGGTAGCTAAAAACTTGTCCAGAAATACCTCTAGAAAAATTGATTTTATTTTGTAAATATTAATTTATAAATATTCAATGTATTACTAGTAAATAGCAGTACATTTAGCTGCAAAAATCAACAAAGGAGAATATTTTTATATGTATCTTCATTTTTTGGGTTAAAGTATCTCTTATATTCAGATACAAATATATTCAGATATAAAAGCCACCCGATAGGTGAGATAGCAAGTAGTGAGCGGAAGAGGACAAACTAACTATGTCAGACTGGTTAGAGCATGAAGTGCAGGTGGAAGTTGATGTTCCCATTGATTTAGTGTGGAGTCTTTGGTCCGATTTAGAACAAATGCCTCGTTGGATGAAGTGGATCGAGTCTGTAAGAGTTTTAGATGAAGACCCCGAAATATCTTTATGGAAATTGAGGAGTGGTGCTTTTGAATTTAAATGGAAATCTCGGATTTTAAAGATGATTCCCAATCAAATAATTAAATGGGAGTCAGTGGATGGTTTACCGAATGGAGGTGCTATTCGTTTTTACGATCGTAATAATAGTAGTATAGTCAAAATGACTATTAGTTATGCCATTCCCGGCATTTTAGGGAAATTGATGGATAATTTATTTCTAGGTAAAGTTGTTGAATCAACTACTCAGGCTGATTTAGAGAGGTTTAAAGAATATGCTCTGAAAGTTCAGGCTGGAAAAATGTAATTAGTGAGAATCATTTTGTGAGAAATTATGGAAGTATGGATTACAAGGTTAGGAGATAAACATTCGCGACTGTATTAGCCATTACGACGATCAAACGACGGTCAACTTAAGGATAAATTCTTTGTGAACGCTAAGAGTATTCCCAACAGAATTTATGAGCGATCGCGCTAGTTTTCCAGGGGTTAGTTTCAAAGAAGTCAAGACCTTGTTACAAAATGCTTTGAATCGCTTCTCATCTCCCCTAATCATCCTTCCTAATACTTTAAAATTTGTGTAACAGCTTATCCTTCACTTTTTTACTATATTTTTTGGCAGAGCAAATAAGCAAATAATTGCGCATTCTTCTTAACAACTTTTAACTACCAAGTAGGATCGCTAAATAGCTGAATTGTCCACTCCTCGCGTCCTGGTGGTACTGCGGTAATACAAGCGCGGATAATATCCCCACCCCCGACTTCCACAGTACAAGCATGGCAAGAACCCATTAAACATCCTGTAGGGATAGATACACCAGCCCTGTCAGCAACGTCTAAAAGGGCTTCACCTTCTTGAGCTTCAACAGTAATGTCATCTGGTAAAAAGCGGACGCGAATAGCCATAATTATTAATTAACTTACTAAGATAAGAATTGACTTAAATCTAAATAGCGTTCAACCTGAGTTGCAAGTGAATCTAAGAGATTTTCTCGCTGTTCGCGATAATTAGCAACACCTGTTGGTAAAGATTTTAATCCTCTTTGTTGACGCAAGCGGTTTAACCAAGCTCGTCTCCAGGGACCGTTATCAAAAATTCCATGTAGATAAGTTCCCCAGACTGACTGACATTTGTCTACTAATCCTAGATTAGGATCATCAAATAAGGACTGGAAAGAATCAGATTGGCTTCCTTGTAATTCTGTACGCGATCGCCCCTGATGAATTTCAAATCCAGTTACGGGTAAACCCATCTGGGGATAGTTAGAAGTTACCTGACGCTGACGAGCAATTTTTTGACCGGTAATAACGGTTCTGATAGGTAATAAATTTAATCCCTGATACCTTCCTGCTTGTCCTTCTATTCCTTCTGGGTCAGCAATCATTTGTCCCAACATCTGGAAACCACCACAAATACCTAAAATAGTACCACCAGCAGCAGCGTAATTTTGTAATGCTTCAGCCATACCGGTTTTTTGCATCAAAATTAAGTCAGTAATTGTGGTTTTTGTACCAGGTATAATCACTGCATCGGGATGTCCTAAATCTTGTTTGGGACTTAAGTATCTAACTGATACCGAAGGCTCTGATTCTAAGGGGTCAAAATCGGTAAAATTAGAAATTCTAGGTAAGCGAATCACAGCAACATTTAAGTCACTGTAACTTTTCTGAGGCTTGCGCTCTAATAAATCCAGAGAGTCTTCGGCTGGGAATACTTGCTCTAACCAAGGAATTACACCCACCACAGGAATACCAGTGCGTTTCTCCAACCATTTTATACCAGGCTCTAAAAGCGATCGCTGTCCCCGAAACTTGTTAATTACTACACCTTTTATTAAAGCTCTTTCTTCTGGATCGAGTAATTCTAACGTACCAACCACATGGGCAAAAACACCACCACGGTCGATATCCGCCACCAGCAAGGTGGGAGCATTCAAATACTTAGCTACCCGCATGTTAGTCAAATCTCGGTGCTTGAGATTGATTTCTGCGGGGCTTCCTGCGCCTTCACAAACTATTAAATCAAACTCTGTAGCTAAATGTCTTAAGGATTCTTCAATCGTGCGCCATCCCAATTCAAAGTATTGTTCGTAATAGTCCGAAGCAGTAACTTTACCAACAGGTCTACCCTTAATAATTACCTGGGAAGTCGTATCTCCCTGTGGCTTCAGTAAAATGGGATTCATTTCTACCCAAGGGATAATACCCGCAGCCCAAGCTTGAACTGCTTGTGCATAGCCAATTTCTCCACCATTAGCGGTCACATAAGCATTTAAAGCCATATTTTGACCTTTGAAGGGAGCCACCCGCCAACCACGCTTAGATAAAATTCTACATATTGCAGTACTAACTAGTGATTTCCCTGCGTGGGAAGTTGTCCCCACGACCATAATTCCTTTCATAATTAATTTACTATTATTACTAATTTTGTCAGAGACTAAACGATAAAAGGTAAAATGTGAGTCCGCTAGCTGTAAGTAAAATTGGTGTTTCGATATTAAGCAAGCATATATTTTATACAAGCTACAAATTCATACTTGTATTCAATAGGCAAAATTAACTAACAGATTTGGACAAATTTAGACAGTTATCGTAATTACTTCATGAATCACTTATAAACGTCCGTATATATTGTTCCCTTTTATCTTCATCTCTTAACTATTCTCCACTCAATTTTAGAAAGGTAGTCGCATCCAGCGAGTAATACTATTTTTTAAGCGATCGCCAAATGTGGGTTCTTGCGATGGTCCCTGGGAAAATTTTGCTAATAATTGGCGACCCAAAGGTGTGAGACGAAAACTATCTGTTATTCCCTGACCGTCAACTTCTCGTCGCAATATACCAACCATTATTAACCATGCAACAGCATTTTCCACGGCTATTTCGGATAGGGAACGTTTTGTATAGTTGTTATTAACGCCTGCTTTCTCAGCAATTTCACTCATTCCAACATGGTCAGATGCCATTTTTTCAAACAGTCCTAGCTTGAAAGGGGAACAAATTAATGCTGTCTCGGCTCTTTCTAAAGTACTTTGCGAATAAAAAGAAGTTTTTTGTACAGGGGAATTAACATTTAACATTTTTGGTTTTCTTACTGTTTATTTTCTTACTATTTTTTCGTTTTCAAGATTTATTGCTTGATATATCTAGTTTTAGTAACTATTCTGTGGATGTTCTTATGTGTTTCTAAAAGAAGCAAATTTAAATTAGAAATTGTAAGGTTTAATTTTACTACAATTTAATTCTATCTTTCTTCTGCGGGAGGAGATTCGTATAAGCGGCAGAGGATGAATCAGAGTCAGGGTGTGTCACTGTTGATGGCTTGACAATTAATTGTAAGCAGGTGTACGGGAAATTATTATAAGGAACACTATTGATTCCGGTCACAAAATTTTAGAGTCAGATTACTTGCCATACAACTATTGTAAATTATTGTAAAATTCCAATGGAAGTTTAAATAAGTATCATACAGGGAGAATCGATTATGCCTCTATCAGTTGGTGCAGATGCTCCGGCATTTAGTACAAAGGATACTAATGGTAATACGGTTTCTTTATCTGACTTTGCAGGTAAGACAGTAGTATTATATTTTTATCCCAAGGATGATACTCCTGGTTGCACTAAGCAAGCTTGTAGTTTTCGAGACAAGCAAGTTGAATATAAGGGGAAAGATATTGTAGTTTTAGGAGTCAGTGCTGACGACCAAGCATCTCACCAAGCATTTACTGAAAAATATAATCTCAATTTTCCACTTTTAGTTGATACAGACCGAAGTTTAATTAAAGCTTATGATGTTGATGGTGGTGGTTATGCAAAGCGTGTGACCTATGTAATTGATGCTAATGGCAAAATTATTCAAGTCGATGAGAGCGTTAATACATCTACCCATGCAGAGGATATTTTGGCAAAGTTGGGGATGTAATTAGTTGTAATTAGTAGTCGGTAATTGCTAAATAAATAGGGGCACAGATATAAATGTCTGTGCCCCTACTGCTTGCAATCTAGCTTACTGGTTTTTTAATTCATATAGCAGGTTTCAAGTAAATTAAGTACACTCTCTTATGCCTGATCGGGATATGAATTTTATTTACTTTTGCTGGGGTTCAAGTTCGATGGTCAGACTAGATGCAGGAGTAGTATTAGTGTTTTGCTGATTTCCTGTCTGTTGTTGAAGTAATTGCTGCTGTCTGAGACGGAAATTGGCTGCTGCATCATTTAGTTGCTTATTGCTCTGGGAACCGAATTGTTGATTGAAGGTACCCAGATTGGAGTTATGAATCAGTTGAAAAAGACTAAAAGGGTTTTGTTCTACACCTTGACTGAATGGATCTTTATAGTTGGTGTCAGGATTTTGTGGGTCAAAATTGCTAGCGGGATTAGCCAAACTAGCTTGAGAGGTAATTAGTGTAGTTAAACCTAGACCAACTACAGTAAATATAGCTAATTTGCTCAAGGATAAAAACGGATTTTTCATGAAATTTAGCTCTAAAGTTAGTGTAAATAGTTAACGCTTCTATCTTAATCAAGCCAGGGTGCGACGCAATCTTGGCTGAATAACTGTAAGTGATAGTATTGCAAAGCCAAGTAGTACCAGCATTGCACCTCCAAAAGTAACATCCCCCCAGAAAGAGTGCATTACTATACTATTTAGTCCCCATGTTTGATGAGTATAAAGATAGCGAATTGGTTCAATCGCGTAGCTCAAGGGATTGAGAGTAGCAATAACTTGTAACCACTTAGGCATAAATGATAAGGGGGCTAAAGCTGTACTAGCAAATAGTAGTGGTAAGTTAGCCACAAAAATTACTGCAAGTAATTCGATATGTCCTGGAAGAGCAAAAGCCAAACCTAGACTCAAAGCTGTTACACCTAAAGCTAAAAGAAAAATCATTATTGCGATCGCAGCTAAACCTGCAATATCTGGAACCCCAGCCCCTAAAGCAGCAGCAGCACCCACAATGACCACAGCTTGTAGCAAACTTTGACTAATAATAAAGATGGCTGAAGCTAGGACAATCGAAAAGCGAGATGCTAAAGGAGCAACCAGCAAACGATTTAAGAAACCAAATTCTCGATCGAACATCACAGGTAAACCTGCATTTAATGCCCCACCGAAGGCTGTAAATACAATTATACCCGCACTGAGAAACTGTCCATAATTGCTAGTTTCGCCGAAAATACCTTTCGGTGCATTTTGAAATAATGCTCCAAACAGGACTAACCACATTACAGGTTGAACAATACTTGCGAATAAGGTGGAAGGACGACGCTTTAACTGGATAAATAGACGACGAGTTAAGGCTAAGGTTTCTTGAGTTAATTCACTTAAAAAGTTAGATTCAACTTCTTGGTAGAGTTGCGGTGAAGCAACTTGTTTCCAATTCATATCTGTTGATTTGGGAGGTGATACGCTACTGCTCATACTTCTTTTTTGTTGGTAATTTGTTGGTAATTGGTGTTCAGACCGGCGTGCAGAAGGGGAATTTTCCCATGTTACGTAAGCTTCTTATAGATTGATTACGACTGCGGGAAATCGCTTAATCGCTTAAGTAGTTAATCCGGAGAATAGGTAATTAGTAATTACGGACTTGAATTAGCTTATAGTTTCTGAACTACATTTCATCTCATATTCTGCTTACGCTCTGTTTTAGGATCGCGTTTGCTTGCTGCTGCGAGTTCAGCGTCCATTAAGGTACGTCCCGTTGCAGCTAGATATACATCATCTAAACTGGGACGGGATTGAGCTATACCAAATGTAGGCAGATCAACGGAGTTTAATTTCTGCTGGATAGTAATCAAAGCGTCCTGCTGTGGTGTAACTACCAAATTCAGGGAGTTTCCTTGAGCATTATTAATGATTACTTCCTGGACAAAAGGTAGCGATTGCAATATATCTTTAGCTTTCTGTGCTTCCTCTTGGGGTGAGAATTCTCGGATACGTAAAGTAACGCGATCGCCCCCTACTTTGTCTTTTAATTCTGAAGGTGTACCGCTTGCAATTACTTCTCCTTTGTCAATAATTGCGACTTTTGATGCTAAAGCGTCAATTTCTTCGAGATAGTGGCTAGTAATTAATACTGTAGTTCCGGCTTCGCGCAGTTTACGTAAAAATTCCCAGACAGTAAAACGACTTTCTATGTCAAGTCCAACGGTTGGTTCATCAAGAACTAAAACATCTGGAGCGTGAAGCAATCCTGCTGCTAAGTCTAAACGTTTACGCAAACCCCCGGAATATGTACCAGTTTTTTTATCTGCGTATTCTTCTAAACCTAATAAATTGATAACTTCCTCAATTCGCTGTTTCCTTACAGAAGAAGGTAAATGATACATCGCTGCTTGTAGTTGTAGCAGTTCTTTTCCGGTCAGTACCTTATCTAAGGCTACTTCTTGAGCGACATAACCTAATCTCTGCCGTACTTGTTTTGGTCTATCTGTAACTGATATACCTGAAACTTCGACCTTACCACTATCAGGTGTTGTCAAAGTACACAGTACTCTTAGTGTGGTAGTTTTTCCTGCGCCATTAGGACCTAGTAAACCGAATATTTCACCCGGTTCGATCCTAAAAGAGATATCTTTAACGGCTTCAAAGGTGCCGTAGCGCTTTTTTAGATTTTCAATTAAAACTGCGGGAACCATAGCAGCCGATTCCTAAAATATACAAATCTCAACAAAGTCTATTTTTATCTTAACGGTGATATTCGTCTGTCAACTGAGAAAACTTTTTTCAAGCTGGTACTGAAATAAAAAATTAATCTTACCCGGGTTCGCCTAAAGCCATGCCGGTGAGAGTTATACACAAACTTAAAGAAGGCTTTGGTGGGTTACGTGATCAGGAGGTATGTAAACCCTATTAATGGTTAATTTTATACCCGTCAATACAGATGATAGGAGCAAAATTAAAATATGATTATTATTCTATTTGAGAATATTAAAAATTGTCATAATATTAATAAAATTTTAGTAAATTTAAAGTATTAAATATAAAATTTTATAAATTGATTAATTGTCATCTTTAACAGTTTTTAAATTCAATAATTATGGTTATTTTTATTATTTTTATATATTTTTAGAGTATATAAATCACATATATAATATGTATAAATTTTCAAAATAATTATTTGTGAACAATAAGTACGAATACCACTTTTATCTGAATGTACAAATTATTCCTCTAGCAGATTTTGGCTTTTTTCCTGCTTAAATTTACAATTATATAGTAGAAGCATTGTATGAAGGTCTATATAGAATTGGTGCAATTTCAGGATAAAGTGAAATTTCAATATTAAAGATGATTCTATTGAAAAGAGCGAGTAAATAAATATTATAGAAGATTTAATGTTTTTAAAAACCAATGATATTTCAAGATTATATATATTTTTTCAAAATAATATTTATATATATATAAATATAATCAGTTTTATTGTAAAATAAGCTATTAGATAATGTTTTCCAATTTACAATTTAAAAAAGTTTTTAAAACTCAATTTTTATAATTTAAATATATTAAATAAATAGAGTATTTATCCCGATAGTATTTATTAAATATCAGTGCCAAAATTTACTAAAGTATATGCTGGAGGTACGCGTTCATGGATGAACAGCGTCTGCGAGCTTATCTGGCACTCATTCAAGAACTATTGCGATGTCCAAGTGGTGAAGAATCAAAAATATTGAAAGAGAATGCCGATTTAGTTGATGCTGACTTTATCAAAGTCGTTGATCAAGTAGCAATTCAGGCAGCAGACCAAGGAGCGCAAGGTACTGCGGACTTTTTGCGTGACTTGTCTGAGCAGTTAAGTGAAGCCTTAGACAAAGCTGGTGAAATAATTCATATTGATGGGGAGGATCGTTATTCTGCTTATATTCAATTAATTGATAAATTATTGAATTGTAATAGTGGAGAAGAAACAGAAGTATTACGTAAAAATCAGAGCTTAATAGATAGAGGATTTATACTCAAAATTTCTCAAATTGCTGGAATGCTAGAGCAGATAGGTGAAGTAAAAGCTGCAACTTTTCTTCAAAGTCTTGCTGCACCCCTTGCTGAAGGTTTGCAATCGGCTTTACCACCAGGAGTATCTAGTAAATACTTGGATTTCTTAGCAGAAATATTACGCTTAACATCTAGCAGTAATGGTAGTAAAACAGTTGTCTATCCATTTTTGCAGAGTAATTTGGATAAAATCAATCTGCAATTAGCTGATGCAATTAAAGAATGGATGCAAACTATGTTGCTGAAGGTGCAACCATCTATTGCCTACAGTATTGCTGTTGATATAGTTCACTTTAGTATCTTGATTCAAAAATTCCCCTCTGGCGATCGCGCAGACAATTTAGAGATTGCGATCGCTGGATATGATACTGCACTGACGGTACTTACTCAAGATAAGCATCCCCAAGAATGGGGAGGAACAAAAAACAATCTTGGTAATGCTTATGTAGAGAGGATAGAAGGGGAAAGAGAAGAAAATTTAAGCTCTGCTATTGAATGCTTTATAAATGCTCTTGAAGTATATGAGCGTGATGACGATCCTTATGATTGGGCAATGACTCAAAATAATTTGGGCACTGCTTATATAAATAAGGTAGAGGGGGGCAAAGCAGCGAACATAGAGAAAGCTATCGAATGCTATTTAGATGCTGCACAAATATACGAGCGTTATCTTCATCCATATCAATGGGCTGCACTTCAGTTTAATCTTGGTAATGCCTATAGCGATCGCAGTGTAGCTGATAATAATATCAATACTATTGAAGAAAGTGCTGAAGATATTGAACAAGCTATCGACTATTATCTGAATGCATTAGAAATATACAATCGCGATCGCACTCCTCAAGAATGGGCAATGGTGCAATACAATCTCGGAAATGCTTATAAAAGCCGCATTCAAGGAGATGCTTATGAAAATTTACAGTCGGCGAATCAATGTTATCTAGCTGCTCTAGAAATATATAAACGCCATCAATCTCACAACTGATCTATATATAGATCAATTCTGCCAAGCCTAGCTTTAAAGTATACGATTGCTCAGTTTTTAAAATTTTTACATAAAAATTTTACATAACTAGTACAGCATAATTATTTATATATTTAATACTCATTTAGATAAATCCTTTCCTCTTCACCATTAAATATTCATTATTCCCTGTTGAAGTTTAGTTTAGAAATTAACTTATAGTATAAATTTTTCAGATAATAAGTATTTTAATTACTTGATTCATTCTAATTGCTTTAGTCAAGATAAAAAATAAAAATATTAATAATTTGTAAGCCATAATACAATTTATCCTGTTCTCTAATTATATTAAATTTATAGTAGGTGAAAAATCACTATACAGTATATAAAATAGTATTATAATCACTGTCTCATAGTAATTTCATAAGTCTCATTATTAAGTAGATTTATAATTTTATAAGATACTTTCAGGATTACATGAAATTATTGTGAATCTTGTTCATAAAATTATTTTAAATATTCGCTATTCGTAATTAACTATAATGGAATCACAGCGTCAGCAAGCATATATCAAGCTAATAGAAGAGTTGCTAGCTTGTCCTAAAGGTGAAGAAGAAAAAGTTATTAGCCAAAATAAACATTTACTAGATATCGATTTTTTAAACATATTAGATGATGAAGCCAAAAAAGCTGCCGACTCAGGTAATAACTTTGTCGCTAATTTGTTACTAATGATGTCAGACCAGCTGTGTGAAGAATTAAATTTGACCTGGGAACGCGAATCATCCCAGGCATCGTCCCTGGGGGGTGGTATAGCAACGAATTTACCAGTCATAAAAAAAGAAAGTTTAGATACAAATTTAGATACAAATCCAGGAACAAGCAAAAACATAGAGACGAAGTTGATACTAAAATTTTTGCTAGAACTGCTCTCCAAAATTGCAGAAAATAATGCTCAAAATACATTTGTATATCCTTTTTTAGAAAAAAATCTTGATCAGATAAATGCTGACTTTATTGCAGTTTTAGATGACTGGGCAGCAAAAAATCTGACTCAATTAGAACGCGATGATGCAGAAGCTTTATCTGCTGTTTTAGTCGAACTAGGAAACCTCATTAGTCAGTTTCCTTTAGGCGATCGCGCAATCAATATTGAAATAGCAATTACAGCTTATGAAAAAGCCTTAATTGTATTTAATCGTGAAGAATTTGAGCAAGATTGGGCTACTACACAGAATAATTTAGGTAGTGCTTACCATCATCGTATTCTGGGAAGCCGTGCTGATAATTTAGAAAAAGCGATCGCAGCTTATCAAAAAGCACTCTCAATTATTACCCGCATCAAATATCCTTTACAGTGGGCAGCAACAAAGCAAAATTTAGCTGCTGCTTATCGCTCTCAAACTCATGGTAACCAGGCAGAAAATTTAGAAGAGGCAATTACTGCTTATCAAGTTACATTATCAGTTTACACTCAAGAGCAATATCCCCAAGAATGGGCTTTAACCCAAAGCTATTTGGGAAATATGTATTATGAGCGGATAAAAGGTAATTGTGCTGAGAATTTAGAAAAGGCGATTCAATATTACACCAGTTCTTTACTAATTATTACAGCTGGAGAATTCCCCAAAGAATGGGCAACAGCGCAAAATAATCTTGGTAATGCTTATCGAAATCGAGTTAAAGGCGATCGCGCGGAAAATTTAGAGCAAGCGATAGTCGCTTATCAACAAGCTTTATCTATATATACCCGCACTACATTTCCCAAAGAATGGGCAATGGCACAAAATAATCTTGGTAATGCTTATCGTCATCGTCGTAAAGGTAACAAAGCTGAGAATATGGAGCAAGCAATTTCAGCTTATCAAGCTACTTTACAGGTGATATTACAGGAAAATTATCCTCACCTGTGGGCAATGACCACAAACAATCTTGGTAACGCTTACCGCGATCGCGTACACGGTGACAAAGCAGAAAATATGGAGCAAGCAATTTCAGCTTACCAAGCTACTTTGCAAATCATTAACCAAAACAATTTTCCCCAGAAATGGGCAATGATCCAAAATAATCTGGGAAATGCTTACCGACTCAGAGTTAAGGGGAAACCGACAGAAAATATCAAAAATGCTACATCGGCATATCAAAAAGCTTTAATAGTTTATACTGTTGACGAATTTCCTCAAGAGAGAGAGATAATTCAGAGGAATTTAGATATCATCGATAGTTTGAAACAAAAAGTAAAGTACAGTACACCAGTATAAATACTGACAATTATCCTGTAATCCCAGGTCATATTCACAAAAATCTCAAGTTAAAAGATAGACGCTGGAACTGCGATTAATATTTTGAAGGAAGGGGCATCATTTTCAAAGCAACTTCAACCGCATAATTTTGCTACCATCTTCGAGTTCTAACCAAATTCCTTGAGCAGATTTGATTTTCAACGGTAGAGGAGAGGTTTTAGCTTGAGGGACTTCCAATTAAAAAAATAATCAATCGTTTTGGTGAGCAGCTGGTAAATCAGGATTGGGTTTAGCTATCGTCCGAGAGATTGTTCAGCTACACAAAGGAACTATTTAAGTAGATAGCAATTTAAAAGTCGGAAGTTGTTTTACCCTCCGCTTTCCGATTTAATATTTGAGATGACTAAAAAATTATCTATTCTCAGAGATAAGTAAATTTTAATACAATAAAAACCACAATTTAACTAATATCCATTAATCTTTGCGTGTAGGTTCAAAACATAAAAAATGGGCAAACTGCCCATAGTAAATCTAAAAGATCGTATTTTAGTTTAAAGACTAGTTTAAAGACTATTTTAAAGCCCTTTCGTGAAAAGAAAAGGGCTTTAAATTACTCAAGCAGGATAAATCCGTAAGCGACGATTAGGTTCATCACCAAAGCTATTGGACTTCAAGCGATAATGTTCGACTAATTCGTGCTGCATTTTACGCACTTGTGCAGAACGAGGCAGTAATTCTACTGGCTGACCTTTAGGAATCACTATCTGCTCAACCGCTAATCTAGCTTCTTCTAATGCATCCATCTCGTCGTCTGTAGCACTATGAAGAAAAAGTTGCAGCTCTCGCTCATCAGCCATTCCCGGCTCTTCTATATTAAGTAACCTCCGCAAAGCGCGGGTTATTTGGGGAATTGTACTGGCTTTAAGCATCTGAATCGGCAAATGACGAGCTTTCGCCATTTGTCTGAGTTTGGCGTGATTCTTAACATGCGATCGCAATGCCAAAATCGCATCGGCGCTGTCAAGGTCTTTGGTCAGCATTACTGGCAAATCTAGGACACCGATCACTTGATCCAATTGATGACGACTTACCCCATAAGGATAGATATGCAGTGGCAAATCTTCACCGTTAGGACCAGATTTCCCATTATTTTGAGAACCAAATCCGGTATTAAAGGATTCATTAAGTAAACGGTCAAATTCACTCTGTCCTGATGTTCTAGCACCTTCAAGAGGTAATGCTTGCATTTGTCCGCTAGCACGCCAACCATTTGCTTGTCGTTTAGCCGACAAATCTTCCACATTAGAAGCTTTAGCGCGACCATTAATAGCAGTTAACTGTCGGGTAATATTCAAATTACCACTTTCATCAACTGTTCTCACTTGTGGGGTAGGTTGATGACCCCTTAAGAGCGCATCAACTGTATCAGCAACGGTTTCATGAACAACCCAACGCTGCCTTTCCTGCATTTCTACAGCTATTTCAAAGGTTGGAGGGGCTTTTCTCTCTAGCACCGTTTTTTGAGAACCCCGTCTTCTAGCTTCATCATCACCAAGAGTCACAGCCTGAATTCCGCCTACTAAGTCAGAAAGAGTAGGGTTTTTAATCAAATTCTCAATTTGATTACCATGAGCAGTTCCTACCAATTGAACCCCTCGTTCTGCAATTGTTCTGGCAGCTAATGCTTCGAGTTCAGTACCAATTTCATCAATTACGATGACTTCCGGCATATGATTTTCCACTGCCTCGATCATCACTTGATGCTGCTGGTCTGGGTGAGCAACGTGCATTCTTCTTGCTTTACCAATGGCAGGATGGGGAACATCACCGTCTCCAGCAATTTCGTTCGAGGTGTCAATAATCACCACTCGCTTGTCTAGTTCGTCCGCTAAGACGCGAGCGATTTCCCGTAAGGCAGTAGTTTTACCTACTCCAGGACGACCTAACATCAGAATAGATTTACCTGTTTCGACTAAGTCTCGAATCATGCCGATAGTCCCAAATATGGCTCTACCGACTCGACAGGTTAGACCGATAATCTTACCGCTACGGTTACGAATAGCGCTAATTCTATGTAAAGTTTGCTCTATTCCGGCTCGATTATCTCCGCCAAAGATGCCAACTCGCTGAGTACAATCGTCTATTTGATCCTGAGTTACAGGTATTTCGCTCAGATATTCTGCTCCCGAAGGAAAGCGAGCTTCTGGACGACGACCCAAATCTAAGACTACTTCTACTAAGCTATCTCTTTGCGGATGGTCTTCTAGATTCTGCCGTAGGTCTTCGGGCAAAATGTTCAATAATTTTTGGAGATCGTCTGTAATCGTCATGCTTTCTATAGGTGACGGTTTTTAGAGATAGAAGGAACGGGTTATACACGCTCCTATTGCGACTTGATCTGGGAAACGAGAGAATGGGCTAGCTCTACAGCTTGCCAGAGCAAATCTACTTCGTCTTCCAGGCGGACACTTGCTTGAACATGAGGGCTACTCACCTCCTTTACTTCTAATTGCTGAAGAACTGGTGACAGCAAAGCACGCCCATAGCTGCCATAGGCAATACCGGATACATAGGAAGAGTTGGGAAAATAGTTTTCTCCATCTTCTTCATATTTGAAGTGCATATCTGCTTGCTGTTGGGTACGCAATAACCCCATCGCTCTTAACTTTGCGACGGTATATCCGTTGGTTCCACCTGCAAGCTGCACGTATCCCGGTAATTTTGCTGTCAAAATTTTTTGCCCTAATTTTACTGTTGCCAGAGTGGTGCCATCTCCTATATCTCCACTCATTGGACGACCATCGGCTTGCCAAATTAAAGGACAAGGTAACGGAGCGATTAAGTCGTAGAGCATTTCTAAATATTCAATTACACCCTCTTCCCCCGGACAACTGATGGCAACCAATTGTAAACGGTCTAGCCATGGTGAAATGGACTGCCATAACCGTTTAAAATCTGTAAACCTACCAACACGAGTATGAATCTCTACAGCATCCACCCCCATCGATAACACCAACGGCGCGATCGCTCCCGGCGTTGATACATAGGAACTAGTATAAATTTTATCATATGGACAGATGGGAATGCAACGACCGCAGCCATAGCATTTTTGCTCTATAACTCCGGATGATACCGATTGATTCTGGTAGTTATTGTAAGTTGCAGCATAATGATTTCCATGGTTCACTTCATGATTAACTTCATGCTCAAATACAATTGCCTGTGTTGGGCAAATTTGTTCGCAGGGTCGTTGACAATCAGTGGGACAATCGGTATAATTAAAGTTTGCTTTGCGAAAGTGAGGATCTTCTCCATCGTTTAAGCTTACCATTAGCAGTGGTAAAGTGGTTTTCCTGACAAAACCTCGCCGTAGTGCCTCAGCTGTAAATGAAGGCACCAAATCGAGGGTATTCCGAACAGCATTAACAACGGCTGGATTTGCAGCAATATCTATGCAGTCAGCGCCAGCCAAGGTGTAGGCTATTGTGAGACTTCTGATTGCTGGTAGATAGTGGAAGCTGGCTCCGCAGATGAGCTTAAACCAGCGTCCTTTAAAAAGGGATAGCAAAGGAGCTTTATTTAGATCGGTCACACTTCTATTATGCTAATTGGTGACTCAAAAGAGTAGTAGGTAACAGATTAATTTGGCAAATTTATGGGAATTTCAATAATAAATTCTGTCCCATTCTCTGTAGATGAAGAAAAATTTATACTTCCTTGGTGCTTATGTACTATAATTTGATGGCTAATTGATAATCCTAAACCGCTACCTTTACCTACAGGTTTAGTTGTGAAGAAAGGGTCGAACAAGTGCGATCGCGCAGTTCTCTGGATTCCTATACCATTATCAGAGATAGAAATTTTTACAGATAGAGCATCAACAGTTTCAGTAAAAACTTTAATTTGCGGATTATCAAGACGATCCATCTCACCTTTCTCATCTAAGGCATCAATAGCGTTATTGAGCAAATGCATAAAAACCTGATTTAATTCGCTCACATAACAATGAGTTGGAGGTAATGCACCATATTCCTTGACAATTTTGATTTGCGGACGATATTTAGTTTCCTTTAATCGATGCTGTAACATCATCAAAGTGCTATCAATACCTTTATGAATATTTACCGATTTTAAACTTGATTGTTCGTGGTGGGAAAAATTTTGTAATGCTTTAACGATAGAGCGAATCCTTTCAGCACCTCTATTCATTGCAGCAGTTAATTTTGGTAAATCTGTAATGATAAAATTTAAATCAATTTCGTCAATTAATTGCTGAACTTTTTCTTTTGGTTGAGGATAAGCTTTTTGATACTCTTCAATAAGCTTAACTAACTGTTGGGCATACTCATTAGCATATTCAAGATTTCCATAAATAAAACTAATCGGATTATTGACTTCATGGGCAATACCAGCAACCATGTTACCCAATGCAATCATTTTTTCATCTTGTATCTTTTGTGCTTGAACTGCTTTTAAATTATGCAATGCTTCTTGCAATAAAAAATTTTTTTCTCTAAGCTTGATTTGTAACAGACGTAAATTAATTTGATTTTCTATCCGTAAAACTAATTCTGCTCCATGAAATGGTTTGGTTATGTAGTCTACACCACCAACATCAAAAGCCTTTACTTTATCCAACACACTATCTAAGGCACTAATAAAAATTATTGGTACATCATTCGTTCTTTCATCAGCTTTAAGTTGTCTGCAAACCTCATAGCCACTCATTTGAGGCATATTGATATCTAACAGTACGATATCTGGAAGCATCATTTTACAAGCCGTCAGTGCCATTTTACCACTTAGGGCTTTGCGAACCTCATAACCATGAGCAGCTAACATTGCTGATAGCAACCTTAAATTATCTGGAGTATCATCTACGACTAAAATGTTTGCTTTATATTCTTTAACCGTATCTAAAGACATTTTCTAAAAACATTTTGATTAAATGTATTTAATATATCTCTGGCTTTTCACCAAGAGTGTTAATAACAATACTAGTAATTAACTTAGTATATTTATCTACCAGTAGAAGAATTAACAATATGCCTTTATCTTGCCATACTCTTTACATTTGTAGTGAAAGCTAAAATAGCAACAGTTTTACAATTCTTAAAAAACCTTATATTATATACAAAAAAATCATCTTTATCCATATATAAATATATTTATCTAGCAAAAAATATCTAATTTTTCAGCCCAAATTACCATTGTGGTGCTGCAAAAATAAGATTTAATATTTTATCGTGAGCTAGTGCTTCAGAAAATAAATAGCCTTGGGCAAAATCACAATTGAAACTTCTAAGCTGCGATAACTGTTGTGCAGTTTCTACACCTTCTGCGATCGCACTCATTCCCATAGAATGAGCGATACTAACAATAGCCGGAACTAAACCCATATTTTTGGGATTGCTCTGCATAATTTTTACAAAAGACTGGTCTATCTTTAATCCACTCAAAGGTAAACTGTGTAAGTAAGTTAGAGAAGAATAACCAGTACCAAAATCATCCATAATCAACCTAATTTTTCGTTGTTTAAGATTTTGAATAATATTTTTGGCTGATTGACTATTTTCCATAATCGCAGTTTCTGTAATTTCTAATTCTAAATAATTAGGATCGACTTGAGTATTTTGAATAATTTCATCTATTGTCTCAACTAAATTAGGCTGAGAAAATAATAGTGCGGATAAATTTACGCTAATATTCACCTGGTGTTGATCAGTGAAATGATTTTGCCAATTACTCAAATGTTGACAAGCCGATTGCAATATCAAAGTATTGATTGCTACTATTAAACCCGTTTCTTCAGCTAAGGGTATAAAGTCATTCGGGGATAATAGTCCACGACTGGGATGTTCCCATCTGACCAGAGCTTCAAAACCGCTAATCTTTCCTGTTTGTAAAGAAATTATAGGTTGGTAGTAAAGTACAAATTCTTCTCTATCTATAGCCCTTCTAAGATCATTCTCTAACTCCAGCAGTTTAATTGCTTCTTGGTGCATTAAAGGGTTAAAAATGTGATATCGTGCTCTACCGTTATCTTTAGCACGATACATAGCAGTATCAACATCTCGTAATAAATGCTCTGGTTTTTCATACTCATTATTCCCCCAAATTATACCAATGCTTGCATTCATAAATATTTCATATTTACCTATATGAAAAGCCAAAGATAATTTCTGTAAAATGCTATCTGCGACTGAAACTGCTGTATCAATGTCAGTTAAATTTTCAAGTAAAACAGCAAATTCATCTCCACCAAATCTTGCCAATGTATCTTTATTATTTAAAACAGACTGAAGGCGACTTGCAATACTTAATAATAATTTATCTCCTACAAGATGACCTAAAGAATCATTGACTGTTTTAAAGCGATCGCAATCTAAAAAGAGTACAGCAAAACGATAATTGTCTTCTTTCTTGGTCTTTGCAAGCACTTTCTCTAATTGATTAACAAATAACAAACGATTAGGTAATCCAGTTAAAGAATCATGTAATGCTATGTCAATTAATTGATTTTGTAAACTTCTACGTTCGTCAATTTCTTGACGTAAATTTTTTAAAGTATTTTCTAATTGTTGAGTACGTTCCTGAATTTTTTCTTCTAAACTTAAGTTTAATTTTTTAATTTCTTTTTGCGCACTTCGGAGTGCTAATTGATTTTCAATTCTAACTAGAATCTCTTCAAATTCAAAAGGCTTTGTAATGTAATCAGCACCACCAGAATGGAATGCTTTAACTTTATCAAAGACATCGTCTAAAGCACTAATAAATATAATTGGAATCTCAGTTGTTAATTCCCATGATTTGAGACGTTCGCAAACTTGATAGCCATTAATATCTGGCATCATAATATCCAGCAAAATTAAATCTGGAAGTAACATTTGACAAGCAGTAAAAGCCATTTGCCAATTCAAAGCTTTACGAACGTTATACCCTTCCCTGACTAAAATTGAAGATAATACTCTTAAGTTGTCTATAGTATCATCAACAATTAGAATATCTTGCTTTTTAGAATCTAGCGGGTAATTCATTCTGCCTACACTTGTATCGACTCCATAATCATTTAAAATTACGTCTTGACTTCATAAAAAAATAATATCTGATTCTCTTTTAATAATTTTTTGAATAAACAATTAAATATAAAATTAACAATGTATATTTTTTAGGAGTGATTCAAACAGACTATACAATTTATTAGACAAATGTTACTAAATATTAGAGTTTATTTGAAAGTAAAAAATATTTTTATTGCTTCATATAGTATTCTAATCTTGTCAAAATCATCTTTTCTAAATACAGCAATTTTCAAATAATTGGGGTGCGCCAGAATGGATTTAAAATTTTAATATTTACATTTTTGACTGAATGATTTGTCATTTGCAAACTGGTAATACGCTATATCTTCAAAAAATTATATAATAATCATAATTATTCAGCCATAAATATTGATAATCTTACTTGATGTGGGTAATTTGACAATAGAGTATGATATTAAAAATTAGCTATTAACTAAAAAATGTAACTGTAGGCATAAAATATAATATGAAAAAATCTGATATTCATGATATTCAAGGTATACAAGTACGATTGATCCAAACAATTCATTAGTCTAACATCAATAGTTACTTTAACTTATCTATTCATAAGTTTATTGATGCTCAACACCCCCTACAGATAGTTATTTGCTGGTTGTAGTAATTTAGACTCCAGCTTAGCATAGAGATTTTCTAAACTCTGTGATATCAAGCAATTACTTCTAGATTTTGATTAAGTTTTCCCCAAAAAAACTTTCCCTTCTCTATTAATACGTTCTAAAGAAGTAGCATTGAATAGATACTGTATGAATTTTGCTGTTTATCGAGATAAGAAATTTCATACAATTTTCTTCTTGCAGTATTTTTTGTATGAAGGCATAACTTATATAAAATTTAAATATATTCTACAATTGGTCTCATAAACAAATTGAGGGATGGATTGTAGTCAGAGTTTATTGGTTTATTTACTGTATAGCAATTTTGTATTTAACATTTAACTATGAGTATCTGTAAATTTGTAGAAAGTAGCAGTATTCTTAAATGCTTTAGTAACTAGGGACTCTGGGGAAAAGAAATGCCCTGTAAAATTGTCAGTTTGTCAGGGAATTGTGATGGCTATGATAATTTTATACAAGTGGTGTGGGAATATCTGACAGTGATGTCGATAAACCCTCAATTAATTCACAGAAGATATCACATACTTTATATTCTTAGGGTCTTTATAGAAATTTAATAGTTAAAAACTCTGAGAGTATTAAATAGTACTTTCATATATACTAGCACTTACGTACATTAAACTTGTGATTGTAATGACCAATTATTATAGCATTGGCTGATCCTGTACTTCGTAAACTCGTAGCTCTTAAATTAGGAAAAGCATAAGCTCTAGTTGATCCTGAGCATAAGTATAGTGATACTGTAGGCAGCAATCAATATTCGCCATGAAGGAATAATCATTGGGGCAGGGAGTATGCCTTATGGAGATGATGTAAGGCTTGGAACTTGCTTCTAAACAGTTGTCGATGAAGTGAGAATCCCTCAATAAATTGAGGGAGCTTCAAAGTAACAGCCAATTCTATTACAGTGAATTAGACAAATCAGATTTCCCGGGAATCCATATAATGCAATCTCTAAAATTTTCTACTCCACTCAGTTAATCTTCATAAATATAGATAAAATTATGGATATAAAGGTGCCTCTTTATCTATTCCACCAACTCTGTTAAGCGGCCAAAAGCGTACCACCGCACGACCGATGATATTATCTCTGGGAACTACACCCCAGCAACGGCTATCATAGCTACTGTCGCGATTATCTCCTAATACCAAATATGAATTAGAAGGAATAGTCACTGGTTTTGAAAGAAAAACTGGGTTCTCTCCAGAGTTACAAGCATCAATAACTGTGCGTTCTCCTTGTGCAAGATATCTGTCTTCTTTTAAAGGTTGGTTATCGATATAAACTTTTCCATCTTTGACTTCTACCTTTTCTCCGGGTAGGGCAATTATACGTTTAATGAAAGCATCATTGTAATTTTCTTTCTGAAGCGATTTCGTAGGAGAAAACACTACGATATCTCCTCTTTTGGGTTGAGAAAACTTATAGCCTAATTTATCAACTATGATTTTATCTGCTTCCCACTGGTCTTTGGTGCCATGTAAGGTTGGTTCCATTGATCCAGAAGGTATCCAACGAGCTTCAGCAACAAAAGTTCTAATTGATAAGGCAAGACCTATGCTTAATAAAACAGTTCTAACTAGCTCTCCTATCCAAGAACTATCAGGTTGTTTGCTGGGATTTTTATCAGACACTTGATTTTGCATGAAACTACTTAATTACAGAAAAAAAGGTAATCAAACGGTATAAATAAACAGGCTGTACTTATCAATTTTAACGGCAGAATACACTCCGACTTAGTTATGTCATAATCTTGACAAGGTCTATTATTTATAAAAATAAACTTTTTTGTAGCCAGGTGCAAAATATTTTTACCTGTGGAGCTCTCTCAGTTTATTCTAGTAAGAATACTACTTAAGCTTATTTATTTCTTTTTCATTGTTAACTTATAACTTATGCCCTCCTCATCTAGTTTACTAATTCGTCAAGCGAATATTATTCTCTCCAATGGTGAATTAATGGTTGGAGACGTGTTAACCCAAGATTCCCAAATTATTGAGATTGCACCAACAATCGATTTTCAAACAGTGACAAGGGAGATAGACGCACGTGGGTTAACTTTGTTGCCGGGAGTCATTGACCCACAAGTACATTTTCGAGAGCCAGGTCTCGAATATAAAGAAGATTTATTTACTGCCAGTTGTGCTTGTGCAAAAGGAGGAGTGACTTCATTTTTAGAAATGCCGAATACTCGTCCTCCAACAATTACCCAGGAAACATTAGATGATAAGTTACAACGCGCATCTCAAAAAAGTTTAGTTAATTACGGTTTTTTTATTGGTGCAACCCCAGAAAATTTAGAAAGTTTATTAAGTGCAACTCCAACCCCAGGGATCAAGATTTTCATGGGTTCAATGCATGGTCAATTGTTGGTTGATGAAGAAACTATCTTAGAGCGGATATTTTCTCAAGGTAAACGTCTCATAGCAGTTCATGCAGAAGATCAAAAAAGAATTAGCGAACGTCGTCAACAATTTCAAGGTATCCACGATCCTTCTATCCATTCTCAAATTCAGGATAATCAAGCCGCACTTTTAGCAACCAAATTAGCTTTAAAGCTATCAGAAAAATATCAGCGTCGTCTACACATTCTTCATCTTTCTACAGCTGAAGAGGCATTATTATTACGTCAACACAAACCGGATTGGGTAACAGCAGAAGTTACTC
This sequence comes from Mastigocoleus sp., assembly GCA_050042865.1. GTDB lineage: Bacteria > Cyanobacteriota > Cyanobacteriia > Cyanobacteriales > Nostocaceae > JBCCDM01. The sequence continues at coordinate 101,099 of JBHJJE010000025.1, read as the reverse complement.
CACAACATCTACTATTAAACAGTAGTGCTTATGAGAAAATCGGAACTTTAGCACAGATGAATCCCCCATTGCGATCGCTTCATGATAATGAGGTTCTCTGGGAGGCTTTGAAAGACGGCGTTATTGATTTTATTGCCACAGATCATGCCCCTCATACTTTGGATGAAAAGGCTCAGCAATATCCTAATACACCTTCTGGGATGCCGGGAGTAGAAACTTCTTTGGCTCTGATGCTGACTGCTGCAATGCAAGGAAAATGTAGCGTTGCACAAGTAGTAAAATGGATGTCAACTTCTGTTGCTAAAGCTTACGGGATACCGAATAAAGGAGCGATCGCTCCTGGTTACGATGCAGATATGGTACTTGTAGACTTAAACAACTACTCTCAAGTCAAAACTGAAGAATTACTTACAAAATGCGGTTGGAGTCCTTTTGAAGGTTGGAATCTAACTGGATGGAGTGTAGTAACAGTTGTTGGAGGGAAAGTAGTATATGAAAAAGGAGAACTCAATACTACAGTTCGAGGTAAAGCTTTATCATTTGAATCAGAAGCGAATTAAGAAATTTAGGCTCCAAGTAAGATTGGAGCCTATGTATACTAATAAAGGCTGATAGGTAAACTTAACTAAACAGCTGAAAGCTTTGATATACAAAATTTTATGCTCTAGGCAAAAGTATAGAAATTAACCGTTTTTATTATAGTCTGCCAGCGGTGACCTTTTAATATTTATGTTTTAGTCATTTTTAGTCTGTTGCTGATTGTGATTAATTACTTGAAACAGCAAACAAGGCAAATCTGAAACATTAAATTCTTCGGATTATATCAAGTTAATTTATTTATGTCTTGCAAGTATATAAGTAGGTCAGCGTTAAAATTTAAAGGTATGTCTTACGAGTGCAACGTAGTGGAACGAAGTATAAGCTCTATCGAGCAGACTACGTCAACGCAAGGTCTTGAGTCCTGTTTATAATTCGTTACATAGTTTGATTTATTTGTGCCGATTTACTTATACTGAATTATTAAAGAGATATTCTCTATTTTTTTCTGCCTAATTACGAATGATACTGAAATTTTTTACTTTATAAATTAAAATTCGGTACTTTTTTTAAATTATCCCGAAAGATGAAAGTAATGTCTACCTTCACTTTCAAAAAGCAAAATAATCTAAAACAAGAAATTAAACAGGATTAGTAGTAAATGTAAATTTTTAGTAATGCTGATTTTCAAAGTATTTACTGTAAGATACTGCCGAGACAAAACGGATAAATATAATTTTTATTTTTTGTATTACGGGTATATACGCAAGCACTTTATATAAAATCTTGCAATACTTAATGTAACGAATAGATAAATTTCAATGAGATGAATACAACTTAAGTATGTGATAAGTGTTACATTTTTATGCTTGCTTTTTGAAATAATTTCATCTATGGAAAATTAGTTGAAAGCATCTATATTTAATTTAAGAAAATTATTAAAAGTAATATCTGCGTTTATAATATAAGTGCAATATTAGGATTAATGCTACGCACTTCATTCTCCAAACGGTATATTTCATCGTTTATTTCTATTAACTATAGGTCTGTTTGAAGAGAGATATCTATACCTTTCATTTTATCCAATAAGTAGTTAAATTACACAAGCTAAATTACATAATATCCACAGCGTGAAGACTACTGCTAGGATATTTTCTGTCATCAGAGCTAACACTATACTGCCTGAAAGTTTAGCATCTCCATTAGTAGAAGAAATTGCAAGGGTTTAATATTAATTTGTTTAATTATTCAAAAGGGTAACTATTTTTGTTTACCTACTGGAGTATATCTGTAAATCTGAATGCAAGTGTGGTTGAAAGTAAAATTAGCAAAATTAATTGTCATCTATATAACCTAAAAGCTTATTTTAACAAGAGTAAGATAATGTTAGAAAAATTATTTATAGAAAGAGGTAGTGGGAGATTGAGTAAATTACATATACTCCTTTCTTCTACAGTGAAATTAAATAAATAAACTCTATTATAAGCAATATAAATAAACCTTTAACAGATACACAATTATAACTTCATATCAATATCAGTAAAATATTCATAACCTACTTTCAAAGCTATCAAAAATAGTATATAAGATATCTGTCAAGTTATCATCATAACTAATATTTGCTTGACGGAGATTTTCATCTTTATGTAGTAAATTTATATTAATATAAGTTTCTGGCTTATAAGACATTTTTTCAGCCCATTCTATAGTCATAATTCCTGGCTTCACTTCAATACCTTCCCAATACATCTCTAAATTCAAGTCTATTATTTCAGGCGATCGCAGTCTATATAAATCTAAATGATAAAGTGGAATACGTCCTTGATTATATTCATTGATCAATGTAAAAGTTGGACTAACAATAGATTCCAAAATTCCTAAACCTTCACCAATTCCTTTCACAAGGGTTGTTTTTCCAGCCCCTAACTCCCCTGAGAGCAAAATGACGCTACCGGGAACTAAAATTTTTCCAAAATTAACACCTAGTTTATGAGTAGCGAGTGAATTAGGCAATAATATTTTCTTTGTATTAGGCATATTTTTAAGAAAATGTATTAAGAAGCAAGACGCTCTATTACTACCATTGCTCAAATATTGATTTGGTAGACGCTACTGTAATCAAAATTAGTCATACTAGCAATTAAGATTCACTTTCTAAAAATTATAGATTTTACTTAACTTCTTCACTTCCCTAGGACTGCGGCTATACCATTTGAATAAAACTTTAGCTAATTTATTATGATCATGACGTACACAGCCTGTTTCGTCTTCCTGAATAACATTTGCTAAAACTATTCTACGTCCTAACTTAGTAACTTCTTCTCTATCAAGAAATACAGGATAAGAACTCTCTTTTGCATAACGAAATAGAGCGCGAGGAGAAGGAGATTTCTTATGTACTAAAACAGCATTGAATAACTTTTTCCCGCAAGCATCATCAATTGCCCGGATATGATCTGCAACGCTGTACCCTTGGGTCTCTCCAGGTTGAGTCATTATATTACAAGCATATATACATGATGCATTACAACTTGCGATCGCCTCTACAATATCCGGCACTAAAACATTAGGGATAATACTGGTATAAAGACTGCCTGGTCCCATAATGATATAATCTGCTTCCTTAATTGCTTTGATAGCTGCTGGTAATGCAGGTGGATTAGATGGAGTACAGCCAATTTTCACAATTTTGCCATCAACTGAGCCAATATTAGATTCTCCTTCAATACGACGACCATCAGCTAATTCAGCCCAAAGTCGAACATCACTTAATGTTGCAGGTAATACTTGACCTCGAATTGCTAATACTTTAGAACTCGCAGCGACAGCTCTTTCTAAATCTCCAGTTATTTCGCTCATTGCTGTCAAAAATAAGTTTCCGAAGCTATGACCATTTAAGCCATCCCCAGCACTAAAACGGTACTGAAATAGCTCTGTGAGCAACTTCTCTTCATCAGCTAATGCTGCTAAACAGTTACGAATGTCTCCTGGTGGAAGAACTCCTATTTCACGACGCAGTCTTCCTGAAGAACCTCCATCATCAGCGACGGTAACAATTGCAGTAATATTCGCACTATATATCTTTAGTCCTCTTAGCAGTGTTGAAAGACCTGTTCCACCACCAATAACTACAATTTTTGGACCTCGATATAAACGTCGGTGTGCCAGCAAAACATCAATTAATTCTTCTTCTCCTTCAGGTCTTAATACTTCAGTAATTGAACCTACAGTCCGGGTTTGACCCCATAAAAGTAATAGCAGACCAAACAAAAGTACTAATGGACCGCTAATGTTATATGGAAATACATCAGTGATGATGCTTAAAAGTTTCTTGAGTAATTGAATTGTCCAGTAGATGGGGGTTTTTCCTGCCCAGATAGCTAATCCAAGACACGCTAATATAACACCAGTAATACTAATTAATAGCCAGCGCTTGACTGATAGTCCAGGAGATAACCACTTAAACCACTGGTTGACTCGACGGGGAGTACGACGACGTGATTGTTTTTGTAAAGCGTCGAAGGCTTGTCTGAGGAAACCAATTGACATAGCTCAAATACAGCAGAGTTACAAATAATGTTTAACAGAAAATGTACACTACCCGGTATAAACCCAGAGTATTGATTTATTACATTCTCTCAGTCTATTGGACTCAAGGTGATCTCTATAAATTGCTAATACCATTGATATAAGCACTATGCAGTAAAATGATATGTCTTGAGTAAGCAAATCTTGTAGGCACATTAATTTTAGATGCATTTTTGGACACATTAAGTTTTAAAAACTTGTGTCACCGTTACTCTGCCGTGAAACGACGGAGCATTCGGGGACCGGGGTTCTTTGAGCAATTCCAAATCACAACGGCATATTAGTCAGCTTAATATAATGGGAAAGCGTATTTTAGGGATAGATCCAGGTTTAGCAATTATAGGATTTGGTCTGATAAATTGCCCAACTAATCATAATGAATCAGTAAGTATGATTGATTTTGGTGTGATTTCTACACCAGCAAAAACCGATCTAGGAGAAAGGTTATGTACCTTATATGATGACTTAAACGTTTTAGTTGAGCAATTTAAGCCAGATTTAGTAGCTATAGAAAAGTTATTCTTCTATAGGATGTCAAGCACTATTTTAGTTGCTCAGGCTAGAGGAGTGATAATGCTAGTCTTAGGACAACACAATTTACCTACTGTTGAATTTACTCCGGCTCAGATCAAGCTTGCCTTAACGGGTTATGGTAATGCTGATAAGCAGCAAGTTCAGCAATCAGTAGCGTTCGAGTTAGATTTAGATGAAATTCCTCGTCCAGATGATGCTGCTGATGCTTTAGCTGTAGCCATTACTGCTTGGTTTCAGTCTTGAAAAGGCACAACTCAGGTAATTATAATCAATTACTAGAACTGTGAATTTCTTATATGAAGTACTCTTCCTACTGCCGTCTGCCTACTGATTTCTAAGTCGGCAGTGGAAAAAGACTAATAAGACTTAGTTGATTGGTGGTGAACCAATTGTTTCATGAGGACTGCCTTTTAAGGATATAATTTTTACCTCACAAAAATGAAAAAGGTTGTATATTATAAGTTATTTCTTATTTTACAAAAGTTACTATTCCTCTATAAAAACTACATTGCATATTTTCATGAAACTAGGGAGTTGAGCTAACAAGAATAAATGTAAATAATGTATAATAAATTAAGAAATTTTTATCAAAAAATATAATATTTTCATAAAAATTTTATAATAATATGGTATTCTCCTTTATAATTTTTATGCAAAAATAATTAGCAATCAAGTATATTTTTAAATAAAAATATATATAAATTAATAACTTAATAGATTTATAAGATTCACAGGCGTAAAATTGCATTGCAAGAAAACAAAAGCTTGTTAAAAACTTATTTTTAAAACTTTAGGAGAGGCTAACATTAATGTAGCCTCTCCCTTTCCAGAACTGACCAAAGTTTCTCAACAGTTAATCAGCGGTCAATACATTAAGGTTAAAAATCTTTCAAAACTCGATTAATAAAGCTATTTGCTACTGATTGAGAACGATTATGAGCGGCAAATATCATTGCAATACTTTTACCAGCCCTAGTAGGGAAACAAACAACTCTAAATACTCCATCACGGTAAAAACCAGTACGATGATACTTACCTCTAGTAGAGCGAACTTTCAGCTTTTGCAACATTCTATCAGCTCTAGCTAAGCAACCCTGAGTATTAGAATTAACGTATACTTCTCCACTAGAAATAAGCGGTGCAGATTGAGCTTTCGCGGGTGTATTCAAAGCAAGCAAACACAGGAATGATAACGTTGGTAAAACTGGTAAAAATTTAATAAATCTCATAATAACCTTATCTAAAAATTTATCAAAATGTTGAAACTTGATCTATAGTTACTATTCAAATATGTGCTTTTTTTTTAATCTTTGTCAAGTATAAAAAAATCTTTAAGTAAACTTTATACTTAAACTTTAAGTTATATAATCACATATAAAATAAGATTTCTAAAAATTATCAACCTGAAGTAAGTTTCTATATTTAGAATGAAGTAATTTTAATCATACGTTAAATACATAGAGTGCATTCTTTTAGAGATTTAGGACAAATTTAGGACTTACGTACTTATAACGAGAAATGAAACTTTGTATTAGCTAGCACTATACTTTATTCCGTTTGTCCTAGAAGAAGTGCTGTGTCAACTTAATGATGTAAACACGTAATCTGTACGTAAGTCCTATAAATAGTAAAAATCAACTAACAATAGATTAATAGGGTTAAGAAAATACAACCGATGTTTTTTTGTGATTGCTCTTGGCTGAAGATTCCCTATTAACATACTTGTTTACAGTACCCATGACTTTTTCTGGAACTACTGGTTTGGAGATAAAGTCTGTAGAACCTACTACTTTTGCGCGGACTCTATCTAAAAGACCATCACTACCCGTGAGGATAATAATTGGAGTTTTTTCCAAGCTAGAAATTCTGCGTATTTGAGCACAAATTTCGTATCCATTAGCAACAGGCATGATTAAATCAAGAAAAATCAGGTCTGGTTTATTTTCAATTAGCAGTGGTAAAGCTTGAATTGTATCTTGAATTTTCAGACATCTAAGTCTGTTACTAGTAATTATAGTCTCCATCACTTCGCAAACTTGGGGACTATCGTCAATACAAGCAATTAAAGGAGCTTCAGATGAGCAAATAGGAACTGCTGATTTTCTCCTCTGCTTTTTCTGAAAAGGCAATGGTAAATCGGGAATTTCTGATAGATGGATTAATCCCTTAAGAATAAAAGGTTGTAAATCTAAAGCAACTTTACGAACTTCACGTTGTAATATAATGCTTAAATCTTTAAGAGTATTTTTATTATCTAATAAATTAACAAAGTTTTGATATACACGAGGATTGACAAGTGTTTTCAGTTCATCTGGATGTTTGATAGCGGGTGCTAAATCTGGAGAAAAAGAAGCTAAACCTGCAGATGACCATATATTCCAGTCATCTTCCATCCGTTTGAGAAGGATGGAAGTATTCACAAAGTTGATTGGTACATCTAAAACTATACTTGGATCGCGATCGCAAGAAAGTTGGCTATAGTTAGCTTGTTGTGCAACATCGAATAATAGTTCTGAAATAACCTCTGTAGCAACAGTATCAACTTCTTTGGGCTCTAATTCTTCTTTTTTATAGAAATTAGTTATTAATTGATAGTCCCAGTATTCTTCGGAGGAATCTATTGGTCGAGACTTTAGTTTTGCAACATCTATTTGAGGGCAGTATTGAGCCATGTATCTTTTCCAACGACGACAAGGATGGATTCCTCCAGTTGCCCAGATTATTCTTCCAAGTCGATAATAAAAACTCCATCGACGACCTTTAGAAGAAGTAACATTTAAAGTGCCACTGTATCTAGATACTGTTGAAGTTTTTAGTTCATCAATTAAATCTACGTAAGTTATTTTTTTTAAATGCACCATGTTTTTCTATCTTCAATATTCAAAATTGAAATAAAAGTTGGATTTGTCAACAAATTTAACAGTTTAAGTGTCTGAGATTGGATGGTGTGGGGTCACATCTGTTAATTTTATGAGTTTGAGCTAGTAAACTAAGCTGCTTTGTTCTCCTATTATACTGATGTAAAAGTTGAATCAAATAAGTTGATTTGAACAAATTTAATCTAAGAAAGTTTATTATTATTATTTTGTAAGTATTATCCACAATATATATACATATAGGACTCCTAATTGAATTTTAAAGAATACGTCATATGTGTTAATTTTCAACCCAGAGATACCATTTATTAAACCTTGGTGCATTACGCGAATATACGAGGAGCACCCTATAAATACTTAACTGAAGCTTAATAATCAGACCGGATTCCTATAAATACAATCTACTTATTTAGATATATTTTAGATAAAGTTAATCATCGAGAAAATTATTGACTAAATGAAATTTATTACTAAATTATTGTTCCCACTTCAAAGAAATATCTAACAATTACAGGACTTACCCACGGACTACATGCTTACGTCATTACAAATGGAACGTTCGCTTTAGCGTCTCCGTTAGGAGAAGTAATCGCAAAGCCTTATTTTCGGCTGTGAGTGCGTAAGTCCTAAATTAATAATAATTGTGAAGATTACGATACAATATTTTTTCAAGCCTGATTATTATTTTTTCTGAATTAAAAATTAATCAAGGATGTTTAAAGAGCATATCTTCTATTGATTAAATCTATTTGGGAGAGGAAGATTGATTTTGATGCCATGAGAACAGAAGTACGATAGCTTAATTTTTTTTACAATTAGCTACTCTTATAAGCTGTTTAGAATAAACTCATTAGGAGTTTTGTACTGCTTAGGAGAAGTCTTCTGGGATCAGCTGGTCTCTCGTCTAACTCGCTGTGGAATGATTGTCATTAATTTATTCAAGTTTAAGTCCTGCTAATTATTAATTTTGAAATGCTTTATCGACTTGCAAAAGTAATGTTTCTTGGGTTGAAGAATTATCTAAAACGATATCTGCACGAGAAATTTTTTCTGATAAGGGCATCTGACTGTTGATTCTAGATTTTGACTGTTCTAAAGTTAAGTTATTACGCTGCATTAATCTTTCTATCTGTTGTTGTTCAGAACAATAAACAACCCAAGTTTCTGTAATTAAATTATTCATTTTGACTTCAAATAAGAGAGGTATAACTAATATCAAAATTTTGGCATGAGAGATATTTATATTTGTAATAAATTTTTCTCGTACATAGGGATGAATTAGATTTTCTAACCACTGTTTTTCTGATCTACTATTAAAAATTATTTCACCCAATTTCTGACGATTAAGATTATCATCATTTAATAATATTTCTTTGCCATATCGATGGGATATCTTGATTAAAATATCAGAACCAGATTTTACTGCTTCTCTAGCATAAATATCTGCATCTAAAATAGGCAATTTATAAGAAGATGCAAGGTAATTAGATACAGTTGTTTTGCCTGTAGCTATACCTCCAGTTAAACCGATAATGCGTTTCATGGCAATAAGATTACAGTGTCTGAAAATGTTATTAATATTATTTCAAAAAATATTAGTTCAAAAAATAATTTTTTATCGCTGCTTAAAATTTCCACAACGATAAAGTTGATATGGTATACCTATGCGATAATGCTGTTTAGGATCTATGTTACAGGGAATTTGCGATGACAACTCTACCTGTTGGGGATAATCTCTTCTTTTTAATCCGGGAGCTATTACCCACATATTTAAGGGAGATGGAGTCTGAATTTGAATTCTAGCTAAGGATTCCCAAACATTTTGAAAACTTGGTTTTTGAGAAAAGAATGCAAAGTTTATTGTCGATAAATCTATTTTATTACTCGTGATTGATGCTATTAATACTTCTTTTTTGATTTTTTTAAAATCGATATTTTTAGTAATAATTGGTACTTCTTTTTCTTTCTCTTGATTCAAAGCGAACGCATAACTTAATCCTAAAGCCACATCTTGATTATTCTTATATCCAACAACTACTAGTATTGGAATAGATGATTCTTGGTTGATGGTTTGTGCTACTTGTGCAGGGAGAAAGGGTTTTTTGAATGCGAGATTAGAAGTGACAATGATAGAACTTAGTATACCGATACATAAGAAAAGATATAGTACTTTTGTGTTTGGTTTTTGAGCTTGATATTTCCAAAAACACCCTGCTGCTAAAGCGCAAAAAACTGGTAAATAAACAAAATTATAGCGAGGAATCGCAGTAATATCTTTGCCTAATAAATAAGCGATCGCCAAAAATTCTAGAAGTATCCAAGTTAAGTAAACTGTTAAGGTGAATGTTGCGAAATGAGTGGATGGTTCTCTCCAGAGTGATTTGAAACCAGAAAATAATACTTTACTAATCCAAATTCCTACCCCTAACATTAGTAGACCGCAGATAATAGCAATTGTCAAAGGCTGTTGTTCTACAGGAAATGTCACAAATATTATCAGCCAAGCAGCTAATGTTTGATAGATGGGAGAAATAATGCTTGGAGAATGCAACCATTCTGTTTCTGAACTGGTGAAATGATTAATAAGTGTTGACAGCCAAGGTAAAAAACTTAAAAATATCGTAATACTCGATAAAATGAATGCTAGCCAGAATCTTTGCCAAAATATTAACCTTATTTTAACTTGGCGATTTCTCCTTATTTTTTGCCAATAAATTAGCGATATCAAAGTTAATATCTGAGCCACAAAAGCTAGAATACAAAAATAATGAATCCAAAGACTAATACTATTAGCAAATATCCATCCTAACCATGAGACCAAGTTAAGTTTTTCTCTTTTAACAATATCAGCTTGAATTTGCATCAAACATATAGTTGATAGAGTTATCATTAACATCGGTAAAGTGTAATGTCTGGCTTCCTGAGATAGATAAACGCTAAAAGGAGATACAGAAATCAATCCAGCCGCAATCATTCCAGCGGGAGCACCAAAAGTGATTCGGTTAGTTATATAGATAGCAAGTATCCCTAAAACACCACAAAAAGCCGCAAGCGATCGCAACTGAAAGATCCAGTTTTCTCCCCCAAAATCCAGCCCAAAATTTAGCCCAGAATTTAACCACGACAACCAACTATGCATTCCACAGAAAAATAAGGGTGGATGAGTTGATTGATTAGCAATATTCTCAGCTATTTGAGAACAACTTATATTCGGTTGGAAAGTAAAAAAATTACTCCAATTCTCTAATGGTAAAACTACTTCTAAAGGCAAATCTTGATAGCTTTTTCCATTGCTGAAAATAGCAGTAATCACTTCATCCATCCATAAAGGTTTCAAATCTAAATGCCAAAATCTTAGAAATGCTCCAATAATGATAAAAAAAGCTAAACTCAAATAAGGTAAAAATCTTTGGGAATTTTTCATTTTTAATTCCAAAAAAATAACAGTCCCCAGCAAAACAATTACCAAAATGCTGCTAACTGAATAAGACCATAAATAAATGATAAATGTCAGACGCTAATTCTACTAACCCAGTGCCCCAAGAATCCTTATCCCCACAAATATCTTCATATAAGAGCGTAGACTCCTTTAGAAAAACAGCTATTTCTCAAATTCGTAACAGATTGCGTCACGGACAGCAGGAGATGGTTGACTGGAAGGGGGGTCCATTGGCTGTGTCTGCGGTTCCTGGAGCAGGTAAGTCTACTGGTATGGCAGCTGCTGTCGCTGTTGCGATCGCTCGTCAATATGCTGAATATAGCCGTATTTCTGGTTCTACTCGTCGTCAGTTAATAGTTGTTACTTTCACTCGTTCTGCTGCTGCTAATATTAAAGCGAAAATTCGCAGGTATTTGCGGGAAGATTTATTATTACCTCAAAGTGGTTTTGTTGTCCATACTTTACACGGTTTAGCCTTAAATATCGCTAGCCGTCACCCTAATTTATCAGGTTTGCAGCTAGAAAATCTGACTTTAATTACCCCGAATCAGGGACATCGTTTAGTCCGGAGTGCTGTTGAGCAGTGGATTGGCAATAATCCGGAATTTTACTATCGATTGCTCGAAGGTTTACAATTTGATGGAGAAGAAACAGAAAGACTGCGCCGTCAATCAGTTTTGCGTACTGAAGTCTTACCGGATTTAGCTACTACAGCTATTCATGAAGCTAAAAGTTCCGGACTTTCACCCGAAGATTTACAACAACTGAGTAATCAAAGTACTGATGAATATGGCATTTTGCAAATAGCTGCTGGACTATATCAATATTATGAAAATGCGATGCGCGATCGCGATTTTATTGACTATGATGATATGATTTTGGCGGCATTACGAGTATTAGATAATGAAAGTGCTCGTAGAATTGAACAAAATCAGGTATTTGCTGTATTTGAGGACGAAGCTCAAGACTCTAGTCCATTGCAAACTAAGTTATTGCAGATTTTAGCAACCAAACCTCAAATGGGAGATATAAATCATCTTTCCTTGGCTAATAATTATCAACAAGCCTCTAGTTTAACTCCGCAATCGCAACTTAACACAGTCGCACTCTACGAGAAGCAAATTAACCAACGTAGGGGAAGCTCCCTTCTGGAAACTGTCTCACCAATTACCAGTTCCTCTATTAATATAATCCGAGTCGGCGACCCAAATCAAGCTATTAACTCTACTTTCACACCTGCTGACCCAATTTACTTTCGAGAGTTTTGCGAAGAATGCGAAACCCAGCAGAGATTAGCAACAATGCAACGAGCTGGACGCAGTACACAAATTATTATTGAAGCTGCAAATTTTGCTCTTGATTGGGTGAATGCATCTTATAGAAAAAGAAAAGGTAAGAATAATCAAAATCAATATCAAAATCAATCCTTAGAAACTTCCACACCATTACCCTTCCGTCAGCAGGATATTCTTCCCGTAGATGCAGATGACCCCCAAAAGAATGCAAACCCACCCCATATAGGAAAAGGTGTAGAATTAGCTACCCCCCGTGACATTCATCACACCCTAGAACTGATCAGCAAACGGATAGTGGAATTATTCAGCAATGAATCTATAAAAGGAAACGAAACCCAAGCAAGTGCTGCAATCTTAGTTAGAGAGAACCGTCAGGGAAAATGGTTAGCAGAACAACTTAAACATTTATGCAAAAAAAATAATATCACCCTATTTGATGTCGGCGAACAAGACCGTCAATCCCATATACCAGAAGAAATTTTAGCAATACTGCACTTTTGCGATCGCCCCCATTCTCCCGATTACCTGAAAGCTGCACTAGGAACTATGGTACAGCGACGCTTAATAGAAACTCAAGACTTGAATGCTCTTGCATCTTTACCAGAAGAATTTCTGTATCCAGGACCTCTGACACCACCAGCAAAAGAGTCGGTACAGCAAGCATCTCAACTGTGTCGAGAGTTACTGAAAGCTAGATTAGAGTTACCCCTCTATCACTTAATTCCTTTTATCGCTTTTACCCTAAAATACCAACAAGCTGAACTTGCGACCGCAGATAAATTAGCAGAAAGAATCGCTCAACAAATTAGCGGTAACTTTTCTATGGATAACATTCTAGAGATTCTGAGCGAAATTGTTAGTTCCGAACGTTTTGAAGCTGTAGACACCGAAGATTCAGAAGCTCGATATACTCGCGGGGGACAGGTGACAATCATCACCATGCATAAAGCTAAAGGTTTGGACTGGGATTACGTATTTATACCCTTTCTCCACGAAAATCTCATACCGGGTAAATTCTGGGTACCCCCCCAAAGAAAATTTTTAGGGGATTTTACCTTATCAGAAGTCGCTCGCGCTCAAATTCGCGCACATCTCCATAATGAACCCTTACCCAATGTTTATCAAGCTTGGGAGCAAGCAAGACACCTGAAAACTTCGGAAGAATATCGTCTCCTATATGTAGCTATGACCAGAGCAAAACGTCTTTTATGGATGTCCGCAGCAACCCAAGCACCTTTTACCTGGAGCAAACCTGATAATTTACAAAATCAGCCTCCCTGTCCGGTGTTTCCAGCTTTGAAGCGGCAGTTCCCAAGTTCTATAATTGTTTGAAATATATTCAAAATAGAAAAAGACAGAATTTACTCAACAGGGAACTACACTCAAAAGTAATCCAGCCATTAATAATAGCAATCCAAGTTGAAGATTAAACTATGACAATTTATAAGTTATTTTTATGATTATTTTTTACTAATTTTTTTAATAATTCTTAGACTTACCTATAAATAGACACATATATCACATTTATCTGACAAAAGATATATTATCGTATTGACTTTTTAAGACATTAGTACTTAACTTGCTGTAAGCGAAAATATGGAAGTTAATCTATGTTCGCTAACCCATATTAAGAAAAGACAACACTTACATGTTTAATTGCTTGTTTTTTTTGCTACTTATTATGTAAAATTACCTGACAAAAAAATATCTAGGTATATGTTAAGTTAATGATGGTTTTCCATAAGTTTAAACGGTTACTAGTTCTGAACAGCTAGCTAATCGCATCATTCCTAGAATTTTGTTTTTTGATTATTTTTGATTATAAACAATTCTTATCGTATACTCCATTATTTATTTGATAATACTTGACTCAAACTTTATGATTTATCTGACAAAATACAACTGTTTTACAAAAAAAAGACGGGAAAATTGAGACTTATAAAAGCAGGACTTGGTCGTCAAAGGGTCAGGGATTGGAAGTAATGGGACAATTTGAACAGCGACCGCAAAACCAACATATGAAAGATGATTCGTCAGCAGAAGCGGAAAACGCTTTCAAAAGCTTTACTCAAAAGTTACAGGTTATCCAAGAAGATGTACTTGATTCCTTACAGGAAGATGTCAAGCGTCTAACAGAGGAAAAAAACCAGTTAGCTAATGATGTTAAGCGCTTACAAGCAGAAAAAGAGCATTTGCAGCAAAGTCGTAATATTGCAGAATTACAAGCTTTAGTACGTCAAGTTGCTCAAGTGCTAGCTAATCATGTTTCTTCGCAATTACAGTCTTCTTTGGAAAATTTAGCTCATCAAAGAGGTTTATCTGAGCAGCAAACCAGCCAAGATTCATATCATACCAATCTAAGCTCAAATTTTAGCTCCAATGTGAGTCCAAATATAACTTCAAATATCAATAGTACGGATAATTACGAACGCAGTACCGCTCATTTGGTTGACTCAATAGACGATGCTTTAACTCTGAGCTTTAACTCACTCCAACAAGAATTAAACAGATATCAAAGTAGTCTTTCTCAACAGTTGCAGCAGATGCATAGTAAGCAGCAACAAGGGGAAAGAATCTTAGAAGAGCTTGTAAATCGTTTGCGTTCTGAGCTAAATGATATTAACCTATCAATCGATCCATCTCTTCGCTCAACTGAAGCTATCATCGAAAATGTAGATATCGCAGATGAAGAAGATTTTTCGGAAGAATATCAAGAATATGAAACACAACAAGACTTAGAACAAGAGCAAGACCCTTTTCAAAGTACTCGATTACAACATAGAACCAGTAATACTGTTCTACAACCCGATTCTTTTACTCAGATACAGCAAGAAGATACAGCTATTGAGAATCCCCATAATATAAACAATATAATAGATGACTCTGTTATTGATGACATTTTAAGAGATGTAGAAGACACTCCACCACCGCGTTCCCTTCGCGGAACCCCCTTGGAATTATCGCAAGCTGCATTACAGGAATCTAAATCATCTGAATCTACACTACCCCAATCTACACCACCCCAATCTACACCAGAGAACTTAACTAGAAAAGCACCATCACTACCAACAACCGAAGCTCCCAAAAGAGAGAAAGTTCCAGATAATCGACGGAGAAAGGCAAATAATCGTCCTAATAATGGTTTATTTTCTCCGAAAACGGGTGTATTTTTTATCGTAATGTCATCCCTCGTATCTTCGCTTTATAACGTAGGTATTAAAATAATTGTCCAACCCCGTTCAGATATTTTAGGAGCATTTGAGATGCAGCGTCTCATTTCCCCTACTTTGGGTAACTCAATGTTGCTATTAATGCTGCGAATGCTAGTAGTAATACCTCTAATGCTGGTTTTAGCTCCCACTATTCATCCAAATGTTTGGCAGGATTTAGAAAATATCTGGAGAGCACTCAAAGGAAAATCTTCCCCAGCGAAAAAGAATGCTAAACGCGTATTAATTTTATCTATTATTAGCGGTACTTTCTTATTCTTATGGCAGGTACTAATGTACCTCGCAATTGGACAGGTAGCAACAGGAATGGCTACCACACTACTATTTTGCTATCCAATTGTCACTGGACTTTTATCATGGCTTTTATTCCGCGATCGCTTGAGTGTATTTCGTGTCGGTGGAATGTGTTTAATTGGTTTAGGGGAATTATTATTATTAGCTGCAATGAGCAGTGTAGGTTTAGGTAATATTCCTGGGGGAAGTACTGCTGCGATCGCAGCAGGAATTGCATTTGCATTTTATGTTGTTCTGACGCGGGTATGTGCTGCGAAACTGCACCCGGTATCCTTTACCATCATTAATTTTTGCACCATGTTGGTACTATCGTTTATCGGCTTGATGTTACCATTACCCCCAAATTGGGGATTGCAGTTTGATCCTACAAATACCCTGAAGCTTCTAGAGTTAATTCTATGCGCTTTTGTCTTAGGAGTAATGACTTTACTTGGATACTTACTGAATAACTTTGGTATCCGCAAACTTGGTGCGGTTCGTGCGGGAATATTGGGAGCGATCGCTCCAATTTTTACGGTAATTTTAGCAGGTGTACTTATCCAAGAGCAGCTAGAAATTATTCAAATTATCGGAGTTCTCTTAGTGACTTTAGGTGTTGCTGTTTACAACGCAGAAAGAATTCGTCATCGTCCTAAAAAACCTTGATTTCTGCTATCAGTTAACAGTTAGCAAGCCCTACATACAGATTGCTGATAAATAAACTCAATAAGAGTAATTGGTGTTACAGTTCTATAGATAATATTCAATTATAATTTCGCAAAAGATAATATTAAATCAATACAAGCAAGCGGACTGGGCATGAGTCACCGATTTCATTCCCAGTCGTATCGTTGTTTCTGCTTAAGAAACCGCCTCAATTCTTCAGGGATTGCAGGCAAATTTAAAATGTGAAAAAAGTCATTAAGTAAAAAATATATTTATTGAGGAGAGTACATATTATTATACAGACGAACGGTTAATAATGCACGATTTTTTTATTGTAATCAGCCTCCATTCCGGAACTACAGTAAATTTGTTTGTGAATGTGAATGTGGGTACTAGTAAATTGAAATACAATGAATGACCTTAGTATACTGATGACA
This sequence comes from Mastigocoleus sp., assembly GCA_050042865.1. Taxonomy (GTDB): domain Bacteria; phylum Cyanobacteriota; class Cyanobacteriia; order Cyanobacteriales; family Nostocaceae; genus JBCCDM01. The sequence continues at coordinate 84,224 of JBHJJE010000025.1, read as the reverse complement.
GGCGTGTTAACAACTGGACAATCATCTTTGCCCAATTCACCATTGTCGAATTTAGTAGAAGAACCCCCTGTTCAGGTAGAGAATCAAAATGCTGACTATTTCCAGGACAGTCTTTCCCAGGAAGATATACTTGCTCAAGTTACTCCCCCTGAATTCGTCAAACCTCAACTAGTCTACGCTAGTAGTAAATCTTGGAATCTCGCTCTCAAGCAAGAAAGTATTTTAAAGATGGTCAGAGAGAAAGTGCATTCTCACCAATTTTCTCATTTACTAGGCTTGAGAATAGGAGCAAAAAAGATACAACAGCAGGTTATGAGTGCGAGGTATCTGAGGCAAATTAAATCCAAGCAAATGGAATCAAAGGGAAGTGAAATAATATTACCAAGGATTACTGAAAAACCTATTTTTTTAGAAGAACTCCCCCTAAAAATTTTCGTTACAGCTAATACTCAAAATTTATCTTCTGTTAATAAAAATACTTTTGATTCAAGGATTACGAATCCTCGGAAAGCTTTCATTGCTGGTGGTGTTAATCGTCCTTCCAGGAGGATAGCACGTAATAGTCCCAGTCTACCAATTCTACGTTTTGGGAACTCTGGTTTATCTGTGAAAGTTTTGCAGAAATTATTGTTATCTAATGGTTATGCTGTTAGAGTGGATGGTTTTTTTGGTGCTTTAACTGAAGCTGCTGTCAAGGGTTTTCAGGATACCCAAGAATTGAGTGTAGATGGAGTTGTGGGTGGTAATACTTGGGATGCTCTGAGTGAAGATGAATTATTCTAATAGTTTTATTTAATAGTTTTGGAGTAATTTTGGAATAATTTTGAGTAATTTATAGTGTATTACAGATAAATAAGTTGATTAATTATTAAAATTTAAATTCATTTATATGAGGATTTAAAAATATAGATATTAAAAAAAAACTTTGCTCATTTCTCATTTACATTAAAACTACATTCCGCACTTCAAAATGTAATACGTAATGATTGTAATATTTGAAAAACTTGACTACCACACAAACTAAAAATATCAAGCATTTTTACGTAACAAAGTCGTCAAGCTAATCATAATTTTTGTATTAAGAGCTATCACATCTAAAAACTAAGACTAAGACTAAGACTAAGACAAAAACTATCTCTTTTTTGTTGTCTTCCAACCCCCGTTGAAAGAGGGTTGGATGAGCATAGTTTCCGAAAAGATAGTTAGATAGTTAGCGATGCTGATGCTCTTGTAAAAGTTGTTGAGAACGGGGTTTGTAAATTAAATAAAACAACGTTTCTAAATAACGCAGTAAATCTTCTCGATTTTCCTTAGAATTAAAATTCCAAAATCCATAAATCCTGGCTAAAGATAATAGCTTACTAGTATGAATTTTCCATGTATAGGTACTGTAAACCCTTTCTACACTATTTTTAGAAATCTCACTCCAATAATTTGGATTTTGTTCGCATTTTCTGAAAAAATCAATTATTTTCTCAGCCATTTCTTCTTGATGTGTAGGATTAATATAAAACCCATTAAACTTATCTTTAATTATTTCTAAAGGTCCACCAAACTGAGTAGCAAAAGTTGGTAAACCCGAAACCATCGCTTCTAAGATTGTTAAACCAAATGCTTCAAATAGCGCTGGTTGAACAAAAATTCCTTGACGGTCCCCAATCACTCGATACACAACACCAGAATCATTTTTAGATAATCTCACCCCCAACCAGCGAATCTTACCGTGGAGATTATATTCATCAATTATCCGATAAAGTTTAACTATCTCGTCTCGTTCTTCACTATCTCCTGACTCTTCGGTACGTAATTTACCTGCAACTAAAATTAAGTTACAGTGCTTTTGTAACTCTTCACTTTTACCAAAACACTCAGCTAGACCAGTCAGATTCTTAATTTTATCCAAACGTGCCATTGAAAATAAAGGTCGCTTATCTGGATCGTCGAGTTTACCAAAAATTTGATCTGAGTTATCTAGAGTAAACAACATCTCATCAATTCTTTGACGATTGCTATCTACTCTTTCCTCCTCACGATTATATGGATAAAAGCAGCTTTCGTTTACTCCAGGGGGTACAACATTGAATTTCGGACTAAACAATTCCACACCATCGACTACATGATAAAGTTCCGGCATGGTGAAACATTTCAAAGACTCATACTGTCCGATACTGTCTGGTTTCCCGACTATTTCTTGATAAGTACTACTAATTATAAAATTAGCAGCATTCATCGCGATTAAGTCAGCAGTAAATTGTAGAGAAAAATGATACTTCTCTTCTAAATCTTGCCAGTATAAATTACTAAATAAATACTTGGATTTTTCAATAGCATGAGCAACGTTACACTGAGTTACTCCCAAACGACGAGATAACAGAAATGCTACCAAATTACCATCGCTATAGTTACCCACAATCAAATCTGGTCTACCGCGAAACTCGGCTAATAACTCCCTTTCTGCATCAATTGCAAAGGTTTCTAAATATGGCCAAATCTCAAACCGGGAAATCCAGTTTTGAGTCATGTTAGGATTATATTCTCGAAATGGTACTCTTAATATCCAAGCATTTTCTGTATCGTAAACCTTTTCTAATCTTTCATTACAGCGAGTACCATCGCTATTTGTTATTAAACGACTTAGAATAATCACCTGGGGTTGGACATTCAAACCTTCCAAACCCGCTAAAATTGCATCTTCCTGTAGCTGTTTCTCTAGATTTTTTGCTTGGTCGAGGACATAAACTACCTGACCCCCCGTATCGGGACGACCTAACACACCTTCTTGTCCAAACCATCCGTGAATAGATACCAAAACTATTCTAAAAATCATTGGAATACGTGAAATAAACGCTTCCAAGGTTTGCGGGTCGGGAGAATCGATTAACTCATCTAAAATATTTAAAGTGTCTAATACCCGTTCTGCTGTATTTCCCCAACCAGGTTCAAAACCCATCATCTGTAACTGGAAACGGAAATCCTCATAAGGTACCTCTGAAGAGAACCCTCCAACTTTGGCGATCGCTTCTTTTACCTGTTGAGAAAGTTGTTCTTGGTTTTGAATACGGTCATTAATCAGCAGTTGAATGCCATTATACTGGTGCAGTCGTAAAAAGTTAAATAAAACTTCCAAGCCTTTTTTGGGGTCTTGAAATTGCTTACTCGCAAGATATCTGTTGAGAAACTGTACTCCTTTACCAATATTTTTGGGATCGCGGATTGTTGGAGAATAGTCATAAAATGGACCAAAATCTAACTCCAGCAAGTCACCTTCATTAGGATTGTATTTATGAATAAAGCGATCGCGTAAATCTAACAGTTCTTGAACCTCCATAGGTTCAACATTTAAATTTGCGGTGAGTCGATAAATTTCCTGAGACGCTATCTTAGGACGGATAATAAAACACAGACTTGATTCATCTTTTATGTGAATAATCTCTTGAGTGTAATAAATTAATTTTCCCAGTTGTGAATTATGAAAGAAATCTTCAGATTTCTCATATTTTGAGCAATATTCGCTGAAAACGTTGACTATATCATTACGTAGCAAATATCCTCTTTCTTGCTGAGACAGTTCGCTAATCAAACTGCGCAAATCATTTTTATCTTCACTCTCAAGTACTGCTTGGATTAAATCTGACATATCAACTCCACTGAAATAGTTATAATTTCTAATTCAACTTTCGATACGGAAGCATTACCAAGAAACTATAGACAAATAAATCATAGACAACCTCTATGATTAAAAACTTCTGCCAATTTCTTCTTTTAAATGCTTTTATCTTCTACAAATAAACTACTAATCAAAATAGAATTTTTGTCTCTAACTAAAGATGTGTAATTATTTAACTCGTAAGAATTATAACTGATAAAATAATCTAAAAAATAAATACCTAGCTAACCTAATGGTGGTGTATCTAGATAAATAGTTTTCTTAATCTGTAAGGTTCGGAAGGTTTTTAGATGATATACCTTCATGAACTCATTTTTGTAGAAATATCTTTGTAGAAATATATTATACAGATACGATGTCATTTAAATATCTAAATATAATATAAATATTTTTATCAAATTCTAGTCAAAAAATTTACTGAGACTGAGTTTATATACTTAATAGACTTGATTGCAATTATTTCTATGACCAAAAAAATTAATTAATGGCTTAATTTTATATATTTACTGTTTAGTTATATAGCTGTTTATTATCAACTATCGGGACTTTGATATTTTTGAGGTTAAAAATGACTTCAAACCCAAGCAGGATAAGGGGGAAAGGTCAACAGGCAAAAAATCGATGTAAAACACTTGCTAAATAAGGATTTAGAACTATTTTATCGTTGTTTTTTGCCTAAGTCCCGCTATTCAACATCTATACGAAATGTTTAATTGATTTTGCACAAGAACTTAAATGGCGATCAACATGATAAGCGATCGCGCAGGTTCAAATACAATTTTTTTGTCTGTTTCCTTTTTTCTTGAATCTTCAGTACTAACTTTTAAATAGTTGTATACTTGTTTGGATTTATACTCATAATATTTTTACTTTCAGATACAAGTATGCAAAAACTTAAAGTATGATTCTTTATCTTACAAACAAGTGCTTTCTTTCTATTATTATGTATAAAATATCTGAATATTATCTAAAAAATAAAAGAATAAATTTATGCAAATCGTTGAATAGACATCCACACTATTAAAACTAAAAAAAGAGAACTTCCTTCTACTTACCTCTTCTTGGAAGATTACTAATTGTTACTCATTTATTTTCTGATGAACTTAACAATAATAATTCTTATTAAACAAATGTAAATCCTAAAATGCGATCGCTTCCAGCGGGTGCTACCGCACCATCGCCGAAGGCGGATACTACGTACCATCGCTTCTCCAGGAGAGACTACATCTTAAACGTTAGCTATGCCGGAACGGCTTTACGCACAAACAGATTACCGCTCAACCAACTTTCCTTTTAATAATATTGAGTTATTACTCTCCGATAAACCGCTCCAGGTCTATATAACCTACCCAAACTAAGCTATTTTTGGTTTTAAAACTTAACCACAAAACATACTCAAAATACAACTATCTTTAGTTATATTTTGAGTATGTTTTGCTAATTTAAACTTTTACAGTTTTTACTGGTAAGCTTAATTGCTTAGCCTGCCAACTATTTCCTGTAGTCTGTACATTTTGAGTTTTTAGAACTTCCTCTGTTAACAATAAATCCCGAAGTATTCTAGCTACAATTTTTTGCAAAAACTCTACTGCAATTTGCTGTCCTAAGCGCTGAACTCCTGGATTCGCTATCATTTGTACAGCTTGATTAATTAACTTGGATGAATCAAAACCGCGAGTTTCCTGAAGAATACCCAAAATTCGCTTAATATGCTCTAAGGTTTCTTGCTGCTCTTTATTTGCAGCAGGAACTTCGTTGACTGCTGCAACTCCTACTCTTTCTCGCAGTAAGAAAGTAAAGTTGTGTAAAGCATTTTTTCTTACAGCATCCATTCCTTTAAAAGCTTCATCGACAAGTTTCTGACGAATAAAAGACCCACGTTCAGAAGAAAGAAAATCTACACCTTGACTGAGTGCGAGATCAAAATCATAATCTTGGCTATTACGAGCATTTTTGAGGAGATTCTCTAATCTATTCCAACGGAAGGTTCCATCTTTAAATAGTAAGTCCTGCAAAGAAGTTCTCAACTGTGGTGCTTGGTCTGTTAATAAACGCTTAGCTACATAAGGATACGCTTCACTCAGAACTTTAAAATTGGGATCGATATAAATAGCAATACCTTCGAGGGTGACCAATGAACGAATAATTAATGCATAATAAGGCGGTACCCGGAAAGGATACTCATACATTAAAGCCGAAAGTTCATCAGTGATGCTCTTAATATTGAGTTCTGCAACGCTTGCACCTTGAGCATCAGCAAAGACATTCGCAAATGCAGGAATAATCGGCGTTAAATCCACATCTGGTGTGAGAAAATCTAACTTAACGTAATCTTTCGCCAAACCTTCAAAATCGCGATTTACCACGTGAACTATGGCTTCTATCAAACCATATCTTTGTGGTGGTTGAATTTCGCTCATCATCCCAAAGTCAAGATAAGCTAATTTACCATCAGGTGTGGCTAATAAGTTACCTGGATGGGGATCAGCATGAAAAAATCCATGTTCTAATAGTTGACGTAAAGAACATTGAACTCCAACTTCTACAAGATAACGAGCGTCTATACCTTGAGCCTTAATTTCTGGAGTATTAGTTAATTTAGTACCATTAATCCATTCCATCGTCAGTACGCGACGATTGGTATATTCCCAATAAATTTTAGGTATATATATATCTTCAATGTAACCATAAAGCTCAAAGAAACGCTCGGCATTTTCACCTTCATGGATGTAGTCCATCTCCTCAAAGATGCGCTCTCCTAACTCATCGAGGATTCCGACTAAATCGCTACGTACTCGCTTTAGTTTACTTTGCACCCATGCTGAAAGTTTTCTGAGAATATATAAATCAATAGCAATTCTTTCTCTCAAATCGGGACGCTGGACTTTTACAGCTACTTCTTCACCAGTACTTTTGAGTTTACCTCTGTAAACCTGTCCCAAAGAAGCTGCTGCAATTGGGTCTGGTGAAAGTTCTGAATAAATCTCTTGGGGTGTTTGACCTAACTCTTCTTGAATAAACTGATAAGCAATTTCATTATCGAAGGCTGGTAATTGGTCTTGTAATCTGGTTAACTCCTCTAAATAAGCTGGAGGAACTAAATCAGGACGAGTAGACAAAGCCTGCCCAATCTTAATGTAGGCTGGACCTAACTTGGTTAACATATCTCGCAACTGGACAGCACGTCGCTGGTCAGTTTTGACCTTTTTACCTAATTTCCTATCCCACCATAAACCGAAAGCAAAACCTAATGCTGGTTTTAAAACAGTTACTACGCGTTTAAATATCTGAAATGGCTTATTTTCGTAGTAAGCTGCAATTTCAGCAGCGTCATATTTAATTTCTTTAGAACCATTACCATTTCTGACCAAACGACCTGGTATTACAGCTTCCTCATGGTTGGGTAAGCTAGAAGTTGGGAGTAAATTTTTGTCTGATTTGTTATCTGTATTATCTACGACCACAACTAACCGCTCGTTTGACAATTCGCTTTCGTACATCTGACCCGCGCTAATATCCTCCTGGTTCATTTTTGAATTAGGGGGAACTGTCTTTCCATTCATTTACTTACCGCCATTTGGAAGTCATCTGTTAAGTATTGTAACAATAGTATTGGAGACTAGAAATCATTCTCTGGAATAAATTTTCAGATGAATCTTCAGAAAAAGCAGGTAAATTGTAAATCATAAGTGATGAATTATGAATTTTGGTTTACCTTTTGGTGTACCTGGGGGTTAGTTAATTATTCAGGATTGAGTATTGCAAAGGCTCTTGCTATCTATTTTTAACAACGAGTCCTAATGCTTATTTTCTATCTTTAATTATTATTTTCAGATTAATAGAAATATTTTTTCATTTTTTGTAACTTAAAATTTTTTATGATTTAGTTTTAATGTCCGCTAAACTGCAATTAAGCTAAGTTTGGTAAACTCGTACTATGACAAACTCGTTAATTCAATATTAGTAAGGAAAAAAGGTTGCGGATGGGAGAATTCCCGGAAGTCTTTGAGATACTGAATTGTCCAGCATCTATGTTAAGGGAGAGTTTTGCTTAATGTTGTCGCTATTGCGAATTGAGAATTTTGCCCTGGTTGACAAGCTGGATTTGGAATTTGGCGGAGGACTCAATGTTTTAACTGGCGAAACCGGTGCTGGTAAGTCCATCATACTGGACGCGATTGATGCGGTATTGGGGGGGAAAATCTCTAGTCGGGTAATTCGTACCGGTTCTAATAAATCCATGGTAGAAGGTACTTTTAGAACAAACTCAGCTTTGAGGGCTTGGTTGAGCGAACAGGAAATTGACCCCATAGAAGAAGATGATACCTCAGATAATAGTTCGGTAATTATCAGTCGCGAAATAACAGCAACTACCAATAATGTACGCAGTCGTTCGCGAGTCAATGGAATATTAGTTAACCGTCAGTTCATGTCCCAATTACGGGAGCGTCTGGTAGAAATTACCGCTCAAGGACAAAATGCTTTAGTCGGGGAAGCGACTCAGGTACGTGAATGGTTGGATATTTATGGTGGTGAATCTCTACTCAAGCATCGTGCTGTTGTAGGATCAGCTTTTAGCGTTTATCAAGAAGCACGTCAAGCTCTGGAAAAGCGACGTACTAGCGAACGCGATCGCTTACAAAAGTTGGATTTACTCAAGTATCAAGAGAAGGAGTTAGGGGAAGCAAATCTCGAAGATGCTGATGAATTAGAAAAGCTGCAACAGGAAATGGAGCGTCTCAATCATGTGGTTGAGTTGCAGCAAATGAGTTACAAAGTTTACCAAGCTCTTTATCAAAATGATGGTGAAGCTCCGACTTCTACGGATTTACTGGGAAACAGCGAAGCTATTCTTGATGAGATGGTCGAATATGACAGTGAGTTACAGTCTTTACTGGATTTGGTCAAAGATGCACAAGCAATGGTCGCAGAAGTTTCGCGGGAAATTAATGTTTATGGGGACAACTTAGAAGCTGACCCCCAACGTTTGGAGGAAGTGGAAGACCGAATTCAAGACCTAAAGCATATCTGTCGTAAGTATGGTCCGACTCTAGCTGAGGTTATTCATCATTACGAAGAAATTCAAGCAGAATTAGCAGAAATTGACGATAGCGAAAATTCCATTGAAAGTTTAGAAGAACAAGAAAAAGCTACTTTAGCAATACTTGTTCAAGAGTGTGAAGAGTTAACTAAATTACGTCGCAAAGCTGCTGCAAAATTGGAAGCGCAGATAATTAAAGAACTCAAACCTTTAGCGATGGAAAAGGTCAAGTTTCAAGTTGAAATTGCTCCAATTAGTCCATCTTTAAACGGGGCAGATAAAATTAATTTCCTATTTAGTCCCAATCCGGGAGAACCTCTACAACCCTTATGTGATATAGCCTCCGGTGGAGAAATGAGTCGTTTCCTGCTCGCTCTCAAAGCCTGTTTTTCTCCCGCAGATGCCGTAGGAACCATGGTATTTGATGAAATAGATGTGGGTGTTTCTGGAAAAGTCGCTCAAGCGATCGCAGAAAAACTACATCAACTCAGTCATCGACAGCAGGTATTATGTGTGACTCACCAACCCTTGGTTGCGGCAATGGCAGATAAGCATTTTCGCGTAGAGAAGCAGGTTATAAATCAATCTAAGGGGCAGGAAATAAGTAACGGACACACAGAAGAACGTACTATAGTTAAAGTGAAAACTTTAGACAACACGTCGAAACGTCGAGATGAACTTGCACAACTTGCTGGTGGAAAATCAGCTCAGGATGCGATCGCTTTTGCGGAGTCTTTGTTAGTAAAAGCAGCAACCCATCGTCAGGATAATGGGTCTTCGACTGTAAATAAACGTAAAGTTTCTAAGGTTAGTAGGAAGAAAAAGGGATAAATATGGTTTTATACTTTTGAGTTAGAAGGTTCTTTTAACATCTTGACCAATGCCGGATATTTTTTTTGAATGCCGGAATTTTGAATTGGAGCGAAGCGATTTGACTTACTTTGATATGAAAATTGGAGAAAATCGAAGCTTTAAGAATAAAAGAAAAAAGACTTGGGGAGAATCCCCCAAATCCTTTCCAAAATGTTTTAGCTGGTGTGGTACTAATTGAATATTTTTTGCTTCTCTTTTCCTTTTTTTCTTTCTTTACACTTTCTCTATTTTTAGTTTTCTTCTAATATAAGCACTCAAGCCAAATTATTTAATATCTACTGCTTAGCTATATAGCTATCTAACACTGAATATTTACTATTGAAAACCCACAATCTAGATAAAATATCTAATCAATTTTACAAAAGTATTTAATTTGAAATTATAACCTTTTATTTTTTAGCAGTAGTATTGCGTCTGAGTGCTAATAGTAGTTCTGCTTCGGAAGTACCTTTATCGGGATTTCTACCGGTAATCGCTACACCACGAATAGAGGAAAGGATAGCTCTAGCTTCTGGTGGGAAACTCTGTGTAGGAGCAAAACGATTAACTATTTTCATAGTTTGATCCATGTCCATATAGAAGTAACCTCCATTTGGTTGTTGTAAAGAACCAGCGATCGCTTTGAAATTATCGCTTTCCTTCAAGGAACCCTGTGGAGAAATAATACTTTTTGCAACTGGATCTCCGACAGCTAAAAATACTGTATCGTTATCTAACCAGCCGTGATTAATTAAAGCACCCTGTCCTGGTACCGACCATTGGGTAACCTCTTTACCATTAATTTGAGCTTTTGCAATTTTAAAAGGTGCTTGTTTTTGAGCAATACTATTTAACTTATTCAAAGTTGCTTCCGTAGTTTTGCGATCGCTCGAATCTACAATAATTGCACCACCAAAACCAGTATTTGCTAATATACCCTGATTTCCTGGAACTGCTGCAACTGTAAATTCTCCATCCATCCAGCTAAAAACATCTTTATCCAAATTAAGATTAAGAGTTTGAGTCTGTTGACGTATTTGTTCGATAGCTTGTCCCAGTTCGGGATAATCTTGAGACTGTTTCACAAAAGCTGTCCAGACATTCTTCAGACCTTTACCATTAATTGAAGCGATTGTATTTACCGGTAATGTTTTAATTACATCAGAGGAAGTATCTTCATTTTGGAACGTGTTCAACTCCGGATCTAAACTTGCGATCGCTTTCATGCGAATACCTGCGTCATCAACCCCAACACCAAACACCATACCTTTCAATGATTTTAACTGCTTGAGGGTTGCCGGTGGTAAGGAAGCAGAATTAGCAGCACTTAATTTTTGTAAAGTATCTGAGTAATTGGGTATATAAACTTGTAATAGAGTATTTTGCAAGTTGATATTTTTCTTGAACAGATCCTTCGTACCTTCTTTACTTATCAAAGAAGGTTCACCTTTATAAGTGTCAATTGCTTGTTCTACAGCTAATTTTTGAGGTGCAATTACTAAGCGATCGTTGATGAGAGTTACATAGCTGGAACTTCCTGTTTTACTAATATTTTCGATGATTTTCTCACCTTTGTAATCAATCTCTTTAGTTTTGCTATCCTTTTGTGATTTTAATTTATTAGAAAAGTCCAATGCTGCTAATTTATCTTTTACTCCTATCACCATTAGCATATTAGGTTGCGATCTTTTCCTAAGAACACTTTGAACTTGCTGTGTTTGGTTCTCTGGTAGCATTGCAATCATTACACCACCAATCCAAGGTTTTATATCCTTTTCATAGGACATATCATCCTTTTCTAAGTTTTTATTGAAATCATTTATTCCTTTTTCCACTAACTTTTGTGCTTCTGGGGTTCCAAACTCCTGCAATTTTGCCCAGGTTTGTGGATCTGTAGAAATATAAGTTGCTAATAAAGCTTCATCGGGAACTAACTCTGCACTACCAGCGGCATCTGAAATAGTACCACCTGGTCCTCCCTTTAAATATAAATAAGTTGAAACTCCACCAACAGCGATGACAGCAGTTCCAACGACAGACAGTATTACTTTTAATTTATTATTTGACATTTTTAGTATTTTTAATCATTTTTATATGTCTGTATAAAATTTTCTTCTCAACCATTAGGAATGTCATGGTTAAGTCTTCGGATATATTTTTATTAATCTTATATTTATTTTTTTAATAAGATAGCTATGGAATAAATCATTTTAGTATAAATACCAAAAATATATTTTTTCAATAAAAATAAAACATTGTTTATCTATTCTCATTGAAAAAAAAGTTATTTACTTAGTTATATATTCGTAATTTCATAGTTAATTTTTTACTAATAAATTTATAATTCTTTGTATCATATTTATTTTATATACTTCCTTGATACATCTTCGGTATTTATGTAATTATTAAATTATTTTTTTTGAAAATAGCTGTAAATACTGAAGCCATTTCTAAAATATTTATTTACTATCTTTTTTTGATAAAAAGATACTAGTTATATTCTCTAATTATGAAATTATGTTCAAAGATTTGGGAAGAATATTTACATAGCAAAATTTAATATCTAAATCGTAGATGTTCTTAGGAAAGGATTAACTATAAATGTTTAGGGGAAATTATCTACCTTTATCTTGGCTGTCTTGCCAGGCAAGATATATTTATTTACTAGTTGCGACCTTAACTCTATGTGCAATAAAAATAGATGTTGCCTATGGAGAGATTAAGTTTATCAAGCCGTGTAAAGATAGAGTTTGTGGTGACCAATATTCTCCAGCAAAAAACTTTTTACCACTAACTAGTAATTCATCACCATCTTTATTTAAAGAAAAAAATATTCTAGAAAGCAATAATCTAACTTTTGCTGAATTTAATACTGGAGTTAATACATTTCAAGTTCCGTTAAATATTGATAATAGTGGTAAAAATCAATATTTAAAAACCGAAGATAGTTTTATCAAGACTCCTAAATCCATCTTATTAAATTGGAAATTAGCCAATAAAAAAAATCGAAATCAAAGTATATTGACATCTCCTAGACAGATTAAATTACCATTCAATCTGCAAGATATTATTAATGAGCAACCGGATTTTTTATCAGTTAAACCCCAATTACCTCCCCCAGAAGAATACTTAAATTCTCCTGATTCTGAGAATTTAAATATAAAACCGAATACAGAACCAACAATAGAAAACTTATCTGGAGACATTCTAGTTAAAGAATTTGAAGTCGAAGGTAGTACAGTTTTTAGTCAAGAAAAACTGTTAGAAATTCTCAAACCCTTCACAGAGCGTCAACTATCTTTTTCAGAATTAATGCAAGCTCGTTCTGCAATTACTAAACTTTATGTTGACAAAGGTTACATTACATCTGGTGCTTTAATTCCACCACAAACTATTACAGATGGCACGATAAAAATCAAAGTGGTTGAAGGTGGACTAGAATCTATCAATATTAACGGACTTAAAAGACTTAATTCTAGCTATATACGCAATCGTATAGCTTCATCAGCTAAAAAACCAGTAAATATTCCCCGGTTACTAGAATCTTTAAGAATTCTCCAATCAGATCCTCTAATCAAAAATTTATCAGCTGAGTTGATGTCTGGTTCTGGTACAGGTTCAAATATTCTTGATATTACCTTAAAAGAAAATCGTACATTTGGCTCTAGTTTGACTATAGATAATGGTCGTTCTCCTAGCGTTGGTAGTATCCGTCGTCGTGCTCAACTACAGCAAGCTAATTTACTAGGATTTGGAGATAATTTAAATGTAGGTTATACCAATACAGACGGTAGTAATGGAATAGATGCAATCTACTCATTACCAATCAATTCTCGTAATGTTAAAATTGAATTTTCCTACGGTAATACTAATAGTAAAGTTATTGAAGATCCCTTTAATAGCCTTGATATAATATCTAACTCTCGTTACTATGAATTAACTTTACGTCAACCATTATTTCAGTCATCATCTGAAGAATTTAATTTAGGAATTACCGCATCTCGTCGAGAAAGTAAAGCCTCTTTTTTAGAAGATGAACAACCATTTCCATCTATTGGAGCAGATGATGAGGGACGTACCCGCATTTCTGCAATTCGTTTTTTCCAAGAATGGACAAAACGCAGTAGTACTCAAGTCATTGCAGCGCGATCGCAATTTAATGTGGGATTTAATGCATTTAATGCCACAATAAATGATGGTGTGCCTGATTCGCGGTTTTTAAGTTGGCGAGGTCAAGCTCAGTGGGTACGTTTACTAGCTCCAGATACGTTACTATTTGTACGAGGAGATGTACAGCTAGCAGATAATACTCTAGTTCCTACAGAGCAGTTTGGTAATGGTGGTTTCGGTAGTGTTCGTGGCTATCGTCAAGATTTACTTCTCACTGATAACGGAGCGCTGCTCTCAGCAGAATTACGCTTACCCATATTAAAAAAATCACAATCTCTCCTACAAGTTGTTCCCTTTTTTGATATTGGTACTAGTTGGAACAGTGGTTCTAGCAATAACCCAGTCAATAGCACTCTAGCTGCTGTCGGTTTGGGTTTGCAGTTTAGTCAGGGGAATATTCTGAGTGCACGTCTTGACTGGGGTATTCCTTTAATTTCTGTAGATTCTGATCAAGGTACATTACAAGAAAATGGCTTATATTTTTCCATCACTACTAAACCTTTTTAAAAACAGTATTCTAAACAATTAAAAAAGTAAGTATGAAATTTAATTAAAAAGTAAATTAAAGTTATAATACTATGAAATTTTTATTGATAAAAATATTTCTTCATAAAATTATTTTTTCTAATCTTATTTACTAAATTAATACAGTTATTTAACTAAATATGAATTCAACGAAAGATGACATTTTATTTAAAGCAAGATTAAACTGTAAATACTATTAAATCAATCAATAAATTCTGTTGTTAATGACAACTTTTAAATATATTTATTGCCTTGATTAAATAAGCCTAAATCTACTTATATATCAAAAAAAATATGTCAGTGCATCACCGTAGTCGCAGTGAAACTACCGATATGATGATTGGTGTTAGCTCTCATCATGACAGTAACTGTACAGAAAGGAATAACCAAGAAAATTCTGCCCCTGTAGGTACTTTAGCAAATCAACAGGGGACTATTTCTAGCTTTCTGGCTCCTTTGACTCAAGACACTTTTAAACAAGTTGTTAGCGAAGTAGAGCAGAAGTTATTGGTTGTTAATCAAACCCTCTCTATGCTAGATTCTCAGGGGTTTGAAAATATCTTACAGGAAATGCTGCAATCAATAACTTTAAAAACTGGAGAGTTATTAGGTGCAGACAGGACAACAATATTTTTATTAGATGAAGAAAAGCAAGAATTGTGGTCAATTGTTGCAGCAGGTGATAAAGACCGTCCTTTAGAAATTAGAATTCCTGCAAATAAAGGAATTGCTGGTGAAGTTGCTACTCAAAAAAAAGTAGTTAATATTCCCTTCGATTTTTATCATGATAACCGTTCAAGATTTGCTCAGAAACAAGAAAAGTTAACTGGTTATCGCACATATACCATGCTTGCTTTACCTTTATTAAACGAACAAGGTAATTTAGTGGCAGTGGTACAGTTACTTAATAAACTTCTTTCATCAAATAATCTTTCATCACATAACACAGATACTCCTTTATCAGAACGTATTGATATTAATGGTTTTACCGAAAACGACCATCAACTATTTCAACAGTTTGCTCCTTCAATTAGATTAATTTTAGAATCTTCCCGTTCTTTCTATGTTGCAACTCAAAAGCAAAGAGCTGCTGCTGCTTTAATGAAAGCTGTAAAATCCCTTTCTCAAAGCAACTTAGACTTAGAAGACACTCTCAAAAGAGTGATGGATGAAGCTAAAGAACTAATGAATGCTGACCGCAGTACCCTATGGTTATTAGACCGCGATCGCCAAGAATTGTGGACTAAAATTACTCTGGATAATGGTTGTCTCAAAGAATTACGAGTTCCGGTTGGTATTGGTTTTGCAGGTAAGGTCGCAGCTACCGGAACTAAGCTCAATATTCCTTTTGATTTGTACGAACATAAGGATTCTGATACTGCGAGGAAAATGGATCGCCAAAATGGCTATCGTACCTGTAGTTTACTATGTATGCCGGTATTTAATGCCGATAGAGAGCTAATTGGGGTAACTCAGTTAGTCAATAAAAAGAAATCTGGGGATTTTAGACCATATAACCCTCAAAATTGGCCTGATGCACCAGATTGCTTCCAAGCGAGCTTTGATAGTAATGATGAGCAGTTTATGGAAGCATTTAATATTCAAGCTGGTGTAGCATTGCAAAATGCTCAACTGTTCGCTACTGTCAAGCAGCAAGAACAGATGCAGCGCGATATTTTGCGTAGTCTTTCTAATGGTGTGATTTCTACAGACAAATCCGGTAATATTTTAGCTGTAAATGAGAGTGCTAAACATTTACTGGGAATTGGAGATGAAGAACGTTTAGAAGGTAAATCAATTACAGAAGTTATTCAAATTCAAGAAGGTGATTTTAGCAAGTGGTGTGCAGATGCTTTAGATGCAGCAGAATTAAGATACCGTCAACAGTATTACCCCGATAGAGTATTGATATCCCCTGAAAAAGAGCAGAATAGTATTAATCTTTCCATTAATACTATTGCTGATGCTAGGGACCAGAATCAAGTCCGCGGTGCTCTAATTGTTATGGATGATATTAGCGATGAAAAGCGCTTGAAGAGCACTATGTATCGTTACATGACTCAAGAGCTAGCAGAAGAACTATTAAAACTAGATGATGCTAAATTAGGAGGCGATCGCAAAGAAGTTTCGATTTTATTTTCTGATATTCGTGGCTACACTACCCTTACAGAGAACCTAGAAGCTGAGGAGGTGGTAAGTATGCTCAATGAATATTTTGAATCTATGGTCGAAGCTGTATTTCAGTATAAGGGTACCCTCGATAAGTACATTGGTGATGCCATTATGGCTGTTTTTGGTTCCCCCTTACCACTTACAGAACATGCCTGGATGGCTGTTCAAAGCTCCTTAGAAATGCGCGATCGCTTAAAGGAATTCAATGCTCGTCGTCATGCTGAAAGTAAACCTAGGATAAATATTGGTATTGGTATAAATTCTGATACGGTAATTAGTGGTAATATTGGTTCCAGTAAACGTATGGAATTCACAGCTATCGGCGATGGTGTTAATCTCAGTTCGCGATTAGAAAGCGTTAGCAAACAGTATGGCTGTGATATTATTCTCAGTGAAAATACATACCAGCGCTGTCATGATAAAGTATGGGCAAGGGAACTAGACTATATCCGCGTTAAAGGTAGAAATGAACCGGTTGCCATATATCAATTGATAGGGTTACGTACCGATTCTATAGAAAGTGAAAGACTCACTATCATAGAACATTATCACAAGGCACGACATTTATATATCAACCGTCAATTCACATCCGCTCAAGCAGAATTCGCTAAAGTTATTGATATTGACAACCACGACCCCGCAGCTATTATGCACTGGAAGCGTTGTGAATATTGGCTGGATAAACCACCTTCAGACTATGACTGGGATGATGGTGTATGGACTTATAAGGAGAAGTAGGAAGTGAGATTTTTAGTTACAGCGGTATGCTTTCGGGTTAGGAGGTTTTTTCACAAGAAGAAAGACTTGTATAATTAATAAAATAAAATGAAATGAAATAATATTACTTTTCTGGTGTAGGGCTTACCCTCAACCATCAACTCTCCTCTAACTCTCTTCAAAATCGACCCTCAATGATTATTTACTATAACTTTACAGCTTAATAGGATTATTGTAGTATTATTGTAATACAAGTGTTTTACCACTCATTTATAGAGTGGTTTTTGCTTGTCTGTTGAGTTTTTGTATTGAACTTGTTTATTGAGTTAGACAAGATTTAGTAATTAAAGAAATAATTGAAATAGTAGAGTTTTGATCATGATTCCCCGAACACGCATCCGAAATATTGGTATTTCTGCCCATATCGACTCTGGTAAGACAACTTTGTCGGAGCGAATTCTTTTCTACACTGGCAGAATTCACGCAATGGAGGAAGTGCATGCGGGTGGAGCGACTTTAGACTGGACTCCTTTAGAGATTGAGCATGGTATTACTATCTCTTCAGCTGCTACTAGCTGTGTTTGGCAGGATACCCATATAAACTTAATTGATACTCCTGGACATGTGGATTTTACTATAGAAGTAGAGCGTGCTTTGAGGGTGTTGGATGGTGCTGTGATGGTTCTGTGTGCCGTGGCTGGAGTGCAGTCCCAGTCGGTAACTGTAGATAGGCAAATGAAACGTTACGATGTGCCCCGAATAGCTTTTATCAACAAGATGGATAGGCTGGGTGCAAATCCATTTCAAGTACTGCAAGGAATGGTCAATCGCTTGGGTTTAAATCCTGTTTTACTCCAGTATCCGATTGGTAGTGGAGGTGATTTTCAAGGTGTAATTGACTTGATTACGATGGAGGCTCATTATTATCAAGGAGATATGGGTACTGATGTAGTCAAGAAAGCTATTCCTGATATATTGCTAGAGGAAGCACAGCAAGGAAGAGAGAAAATGCTTGATACTCTCTCTTTGTATTCTGAAGAGATGACCCAGTTGCTTATAGATGAGCAGAATATTTCTGAAAAGTTGGTTTGGAAAACTATTCGTCAGGGAACTTTAAATTTAGAAATAACCCCTGTACTACTAGGTTCTGCTTTTAAAAATAAAGGAGTGCAAGACCTCCTAGATGCAGTTACTCTCTATTTACCATCTCCCTTAGATAGAGAAGCTGTAGAAACTCAAGAAGGGACAATTATTTATCCCCAAGTAGAAGGGAATCTAGTTGCTCTTGCTTTTAAATTAACTATGGAATCCTTCGGACAACTCACCTACATCAGAATTTATTCTGGTAAATTAAAACCGGGAGATAAACTATATAACTCTCGTACAGGTGAAAAGGTACAAATCGGTCGAATCCTCAAAATGCATGCAAATAAACGAGAAGAAATTGCTGTTGCGATCGCTGGGGATATTGTGGCACTGAATGGTGTTGAATGCGCATCTGGGGATACTTTATGTTCTGAAAAACCGTTTGTTTCCCTAGAAAGTATGTTTATCCCCGAACCAGTGGTGACTTTAGCTATTAGTCCTAAAAAACAGCAGGACGCAGAACGTCTTTCTAGAGCACTCAACCGCTTTGGGAAAGAAGATCCTACCTTTAAAGTTACAACAGACCCCCAATCAGGAGAAACTCTGATTTCTGGTATGGGAGAACTACACCTAGATATTTATCTAGAAAGAATTAAACGAGAGTACCAAACTCAAGTTTACATCGGCGAACCAGCAGTTGCTTACAAAGAAGCAATCGCCAATCTGGCTGAGTTTGATTTCAAATTCAAAAAACAAACTGGAGGACCCGGACAATATGGTCACGTTACCGGTTACATTGAACCCAGCGATCAACCATTTATATTTGATAATCATGTAGTGGGAGGAGCTATCCCTAAAGAATACATTCCTAGTTGTGAGAAAGGTTTCCAAGAAGCTATGAATTCCGGTTTCTTAGAAGGGTATCCCGTAACTGGGGTGAGAGTTGTTCTCACCGGAGGTAGTTTCCATCCCACAGATTCTTCTGAATTTTCTTTCAAAATAGCAGCGTATAAAGCTTTTAAAGAAGCTTATGAAAAAGCAAAACCTTATTTACTCGAACCTATCATGCTAGTGGAAGTTGAAACACCATTAGATATGGTAGGTAAAGTACAGGGTAACTTGTCTGCAAGGGGGGGTTTAATTCTAGGTTCTCAGGTAAGTGCAAATACTTCTGTTATTAGTGCAGAAGTACCTCTAGCAAAAATGTTCAAATACGCTGGAAATTTACGTACTATCAGTTCTGGTATGGCTAATTTTTCTATGCAGTTTGCTTGTTATCGACGCAAACTTACTTAATGCATGATTTAGGGTAGAAATCTTACTTACGTAGAGACGTTATTCATAACATTTATAACGTCTCTACTTTATTAGGACTTACGCACTCGTAACGAAAATAAGGCTTTGAGATTACTTCCCTACGGTCGTAATGACTTAAATACATAGTCCGTGCGTAAGTCCTGTTTATATCTCAATCAACATAGTTTTAGCTTCCAAGAAATTAGCCCTTTTCTATCACTTTCGGAAAACAAAAATCGAACCGAAAAACTCTAAGTTTTGCCCAGTCTATATTTGAGGCTTTATTTCCTAATATTGTTAGAATGCTAAATATAAAAATCTGAAACTCAGTCTCTGAAAGCCTTACAGCGATTAGCTTTCTAGAAGTGATAAAAGAGGGTTAGAAACTAAAATTATTTTTATAAAAATAGTCGTGGTGGTTGAACAAAGTAAACTTTGCCATCTCTCAACTGTACTGCGGGAGTTGTCGGTTGAATATAAGCTATTCCTATCCCCATTAAGCAAGCAAATTGTAATACTTGTTTTAATACTTGTAAAAATATGTTACTCATTTATCATAAAATTAAATTGATTTTCAGAATTTACTACGCCTTCTGAATTTATTAAAATGGGAACAATTGTAACGAGAATTATCTTATTTTAGACCTCAAGGATGGCAACATTATTAACTTCCCTATCGCAGAAGACCTAAAAAGCCGATAATTTAAGGAACTTTAAGTAATTCCTATTTATATCTAGGGTAATTTAAGTTTAATAAAAGCTTATATCGTAAAAGTTATTTTATTAAAAAGTAATAAGAGTGTATAAATACTCATTTTAGCTTTGTTTCATACAAGGGTAAAAATTCATCAGCAAACTATCGTTGCAATGATTGCAATTATTTAACTCAACGAAACACTTTGTAATGTATTAGTTTTAAAAGTTACAAATAATTAGCTATAAACTTAATTCTGGGTATATTTTTATATTTTGAGCTTCTATAAACCCGACAATTGTAAATGTTAATTGAGATGTGTAGTCAAATCCACTTATTAGGTTGCACACTAGTAATCATAGAAACGAAATTATTCATTATGAACATTACTTCTAGATTTGAATACAAAAGCCCTGTTTGGAAAAACATTGTCATATTAACTTTAGGTTTCTGGCTGAGTGCAAGCCTATTATTAGACTGGGTGATTATGCCTAGCCTGTATATTTCTGGGATGATGACACAAGCCAGTTTTGCTAGCGCTGGATATTTAGTTTTTTGGAATTTTAACCGTATTGAATTGTTATCTGCGGCTGTAGTTTTAACAGGTATATTAGCAATAACTAAAACTCAGGCAGATGCATTTAAATCGATTGATAATAAACCATTGCAATGGTTGAAAACAGGAGCAATTGTCTTTGCGGTTATACTTTTAGCTGTATCTTTAGCTAACACCTATTTATTATCACCACAGATGTCAGCGACCGGAATTCAACTACGTCTATTTGCAGAGACTTCTGAAGTTCCTACAGGAATGAATTTACTTCACGGTATGTATTGGTCTTTAGAAGGTGTGAAGTTATTTGTTGGTAGTTTTCTTTTGGGTTGGTGCTGGAAAAATTAGTGGTAAGTTAAATCATAGAAATCTTCTGATTTCGTCAGAATTGCATCTGAAAGTTTAGTCTAAGAATGAAATCTAATAGCCTTTATTCTTAAACTAAGTTCAAATTAGCTAGGATATTTCCACAGTAATGTAGACAGCTACTATGACAGTTACTATCAAAGCTACTTTCACCAAAAAAGCCCGTCCATCGGGCTTATTTTATTACAGACTCTTCGGTAACTTCTTGAATTGCTTCCACTTCTAATTGATCCGATTCTTCTTCACCGAAAAAGAGTAATCGTAAAGCCAAAACTGCAAATCCCACAGCAGCGATCGCTTTTAATGTTTTAGTAGGTATAAATTCTGCGACAATTCCACCAGCAAAAGCTCCTAATAAACTAGTCAGCAACAGCGCGATCGCTGTACCGAAGAAAACAGCACGAGGAGATTTCCCTTGTCCACATAATGCGATCGCTGCTATTTGACTTTTATCCCCTAGTTCGGATAAAAATACTGTGATGAAGCTTAATCCTAAAAGATGCCAGTTCATTTTGGGTAATTGGTAATTGGTAATTGATTACTCTGAAGAAAAAAGTCAAAATTTTTAGTCAAAATTTTTAGTAAAATTAATGAAAAACGTCCCAAAATAACATTGCTGAGACAAGTAACATCATTCCTGCTGCTGCTCTTTCTACGGTTTTGGGTGATAGTCTTTTAGCCATCTGACTACCCAAGAGTACACCAAGTAAACTGGTGGATATTAAAGCTGTTCCTGAACCGAGGAAAACTATCCAGGGTGAATGAGATTCTGCACTCATCATCAAGGTTGATAACTGAGTTTTATCACCAATTTCAGCTAAAAATATGGTGATAAAGGTTGATGCAAAAACCATTAATACCGACTGGGGCTTTTTTACAGAACCTGTTTTTAAATCATCCACCTGCTCAGTTTGTGCAATCGCAGCTTCATCAGTAACCGATTCAGATATTTCCACGTTATTTATATTCTCCATATTCTGCAATTTAACCTCACTTGCAGAACTATTATCAAGATTTAATATACTTGGTTCAGTATTTCCAGACATATAACCAGACATATAATTTGATTGGACATTGTTTATTTGGACATTTATTTATATTTATTTCATTTTCTCAAATAATTGTTAAGAATTACAACTTTAGGATCATTTTTGGCTCGGATTATAGTCAGGAATTTAGTGATGGGAACACTGTACTTACCCATAAAATTTGCAAGTTATATCAAGTTAGCTTAAGACCGTTACTATGCAATCCTGTTGAAAAGATGACAGTTATTACTGGCTTTATTACTTATTACTCATTACTCCTTACTTATTACTTAGCCTCCACAGATATGATAAATGTTTAACCGGACATGATATTAGGAGTTACATTTTTAGCTATACTCTGGGTAGCCTTAGATTCCTACTGCTTTATTAAAACGCAGCATTTCCAAACTACGGATACCATGGACTGCTTCTATTTGTTGACGACAACATTCTATAGCAAAGTCGTTTAATTCCTCCGGTTCGATACCATACATATCTTGAAATGTTTCTGACTCCACCCGACAGAAACGGGGACGATTTTCATAAATGCGACATTCTCGAGTTTGATGATCGAAGTTGATGCACCATCCTTCCTCACCAACCATACTTAAATAGAGTTCTAATTCCTCATCTCCGAGATATTCTTCCAAATCAGGACGATCTGCTGGTGAAAGATTGCAGCAAGCTCCACATTGTTTCACGCATTCCCAAGTTGCCATAATTTAAACCTCCATGCAATATCAAGCTTTCAACCGTTATAAAACTCCCACTGGGGGTAAAGTGTAAGTTCTAAGAGGTAAGGGCTTTCTCGTTAATAACTTTTTGAGGACAGACTGAGTCAACGCCATTATTTTTCAAGTCTCCAAATTCCCTATATCCAATTCCCTTCATATAAGTACTTTAGTACTTTATTTTATTTTTTGTAATTTTGTTAAATTAATTAAATTAAAGAGACGGTTGCCAGATATGATTGAATGCAGATATTACGTTCGTATGATTTAACTTTTTTAAAACAAGGGAGAGGAACATGGAAGCTTTAGCCAATATCAACTTTGAGGTAATTTTTCAGTTAGTGTTTGTAGCACTAATCATGTTGGCTGGACCAATAGTAATTTTCATCTTGGCGTTTCGCAACGGCAATATGTAATACCAAATATGTAATACCAAAGGGTTTTTTCTCCCTTTGTATTATCTACTTGTATTATCTGCCCCGTTGTCACTTTTCGACAAACTGGGGCTTTAAAGTTTAAATTAAGTTTAGGTGATAAATTTAGGTAATAGATTGAAGCGATCGCGATTGATGGATAGTTCGTCTCATCGCAATCAACTATTGGTTAATATACCATCCCAATTTACTCTCGATTGTGGGTTGATAAAGAATTCAAAGCTGCTTGAATAATATTTTTGTAAGGGGGTTGAGAAGCATCAATCTCTTTCGCTTCTTGACGAGATTTCCCAATTAAAGCTGTGGATTCTCCTATTGTGAAAGCAAGTACTTTACCTTCAGGATTTTTAATTCGTAGTTCTTGAGAATTTCCATTGGGGTAGATAGCGCAGCTATATTGACGCTCCTGATGGGTAAATAGTCTTGTAGTAGGTTTATTTGGATATTTATGACTAATTTCATTACTAGCGTTGTTTGGGGATGAGCTAAGGGGAATTCTGGCTCCAATTACTTCCAACTCAATAGTACTATTACCATTAAAGTCATTTTCCCTGAGTTTATAAGCAATATCTAAACGTGATGGTAAAGGACAATATTCTCTCCAACGCCATGCGATCGCTTTAATTTTATAATCTTTGTTGTTGATGGTCTGAGCTAAAGTAAGTTTGATATGACCTTTCCCGACGGTTCCTTGTTCAATCACCCTGACATTATCACTCCAAAATACTGGGTCTGGGTTATCTATCCCGCAGGGTTCTAATGAGTTTAGCTGTTGGTAAAGCTCAGTTGTAATATCGCTGAAATTAATTTGAGCATCAATTTTCAGTAAAGGTTTGAGGTGTTTAATTTCTAAAGACTTATTCGCAAATTCACTGAGATGTTCTCGAAAAGCTTCCAGATTTGTCGAAGATATCGAAAACCCTCCCGCAGCCTTATGACCGCCATATTTACCAAGTAATTCATCACAATATTCCAAAGCTTCAAACACATGAAATTCGGGAATTCCCCTAGCAGAACCGCGAATATGTCTTTGATTTGATTCTGAGTTTGATTCTGAGTTTGATTCTAGGTCTGCTTCTGGGTCTTCGTAAGTACCAATAAACACCGGTACCCCGTAACGTTCTACTAATCGGGAAGCCACAATACCAATTACTCCATGATGCCATTCTGGCTGTACAACAACCAATACCCGGTCATCTTCCAAAGAAGCTGCATACAAATCTTCTACAGTTGCGATCGCTTGTTTTTCAATTTCCGTACACATATCCTGACGACGACGATTAATATCTTCACAATTCATAGCTCTTTCTAGAGCCATTCCCATATCGTCGGTTGTCAGTAATTCTATAACGGTTTGTGGGTCGCCTATCCGACCAATGGCATTAATTCGGGGTCCGAGACGAAAACCGATGTCTTCTGGTTTGAGGGTTTTTTTATTTTTTGTTGGAGATTGTTTATTATTAGTTTGATGATTAATAGTTTGATGATTATTAGCTTTAGAATTACTAGTTTTAGAATTATTAGTTTTAAAATTACTAGCTTGATTACTATTCTCACTTCCCTTTGCTTGTACCCCAGACATCTGAATTAAAGCCTGTACTCCAGCTAAAGAAGATTTTGGTAACTGCTGCAAACCACGTTTTACCCAGCGACGATTTACACCACTCAAAGGAGCCAAATCCGCAATTGTACCTAGAGTAAATAATTCTAACATGGGATTAATTAACTCTTTGGCTTTCCCCATTTGTTGTGCTAAACACACTGCTAAAATATAGGCAACTCCCACACCAGCAACACCACGATAAGGAGAAGATGGAGCAATTAATTTAGGATTGAGAATTGCATCTGCAGGTGGTATCTTCTGGGGAACTTCATGGTGGTCTGTGACAATCACTTTTAATCCCAACCCTTTGGCTCTAGCAATCGGTTCAAAAGCTGCGATACCATTATCTACTGTTAATATTAACCCTACACCCTCATCCTTAAAATCTTCCACAATCCGCGTATTAATCCCGTAACCTTCATGCATCCGGGAAGGAATCGCATAATCAACCAGTGCTCCCAAATAACGCAAACTCCGCAGTAATAAAGCGGTACTTGTCATCCCATCAGCATCATAATCACCGCAAATAGCGATTTTTTCTTGAGTCGCAATACTATTTTGCAGTAATTCTAGACTAAAAGCCAAATCGGGAAAATCCTCTAGGGGTGAAGGTAATTTCAGGGTGTGAGGATTCAGGAAAATTAACGCTTGTTCTGGATTTGTAATACCCCGATTAATTAATAATTGGTTAACAATAGGTAATAAATTTGTTTTCTGTGCAAGCTGGGTTGCTAGCTGGGGATTTTGGGGTTGAATTTCCCAACGCTGTTTTGGTAAACGACGACGAAAGCTATTAATCTCGGGGTTAATTGCAGGGTTGTGTAGTTGGGACATGAGTTAAAATATTGAGCCAGGTATGGTATGAGCGTATTGGGAAAAGTATCACCCAAAATAAAAATTTAGATGCATCAAATAAATAAATAACTCTTTTAACTAATACCCTATAAATTCTTACTTTTACCAGGATAATGCGGGAACATGGAAGTCCCGTCTTTTTAAAGCTGGGGACAAATATTTATCATATTCAATCATAAAGGGCGCAAACCTTGCGCCCCTGAAATTTATATATTTTTCTACTCGTCTATAAAAGACTTACCCGACCATCATCTCGGATATACACCGCGCGATCGCCTTGATTTCTCCATTCCGGACGCAATTCTACACGTAATATCCCAGATGATGGTTTAGATAATCTAGCCTTGAGTGGAAAACCTTTTTTACTCCAAAACACTAGAGAAATATTTGGCTGAGTACCATCACCTTGGTCTATTTGTAACATTTTATTTGGTGGTACTTGAATTTCTTTCACACCATAAGGCTTTTCTACTTGTACTGGATGACGTGTCAGATTAGCGACCTCTACCCGCACATACTGACCGGGTTTGAAACTTAAAGGTGCTTTCCCACACTTTGAAGCACAGGTTTGGGCAATACTAATATTAGGGTTTTGGGATACTCCAAATAATAAAGTAGTGGTAATTAAAGTAGAAGATATTAATTTATGCATGGGGTAAATTTTGAATTGTCAATATTTGATGTCAATATTGGTGTAAATATTGGTAATATATTGCTCTTTGAATACCCCAGCCTAACACCTTAAATTATCAGTTACCAGCCACTTCAAATATAAGTAAAATCACTTAAAATTTATCTGTTTGCTGTTAATATAACCCCCAAAAACTTGGGAACTATGACCGAAATCATTCCTTTATACTGGCATGGAACAGAAGATAAATAATCTGATTGTGCACCTCATTATTTCAATTTGCCGTACTTATACGGAAAAATAATTTTTAATTTTTAATTCTGAATTGGAGCGCAGCGACTGACGCTCTCGGAATCGATGGTCGATAGAAAAAGTGTTAAAACTTACACCTGCAAGCAAAATAAATAGGATTATACCGTAAATAAGCTGACTGCTTGCTGCACCCCAGTTTTGGACTGATGTTACCCCTAGCATCAAAATTACCATTAAGCCAAAAGTAACAACCAAAGCAGCACGAGTGAATAACCCTAAAGTAATTAATATTCCTACAATCAGTTCAACAATAGGAACTAGAAAAGCATTAATCCTAACTAATGGTTCGGGAAAGTAGGAACCTTGCAGATTAGTTACTGTTTTTTCCACAAAATCTGGTATTGTCCCGATACGGGTAAATCCATGATTAAAAAAATTAACTCCGATGAGCAGTCTGAGAAATAGGTACGCTAAGGAGATATCTGTTTTGAAAGGACTATTGGCTTTATTGTTATTCATAATTTTAATTAATATGACTAATATGACTAATATGACTAATAAAGTTCATCTCGCTCTAAAACCGCCCATACCGATTATTAGGGTTTTTCTCACTTATTCTATACCCTAAGAAGGTTAAGACAGTTACTAAAATTTTTTATTTAAAACCTGAAAACTAAAACCTGAAAGCTAAGGTATTAGTAATAATTTATAAAGTTTTGTAAAATTAATCTTCCTTCTCCGAAAAAGCAAAGTCAAAAATTGGAGTTAATATGTAGTATCGCCTCTACCTTAATCAGGAGGGTGAAGATAATAATGATTTAATAATCTTTTGAATAATCTTTTGCAGAATTTTATTAAGAGTTTTACACGTCTTGAATACCGGATATTCTTGATGTTGATAGCTTATAAAAGTTAGGTATATCAAAAACGGTAGACAAGGTAAAAAATGACATGAAAATTCAAATATTTTTAGTTGCTCTTATAGCCATCATAATAGGGATAATCTGCGGTGCTTTAATTGTATTTGTTATAACTGTACAACGTCGTAATCAAAGGGTAGACAGTTTAGTATCAGCAAAAAATGTGGTGGGTCTATTCGCGACGGTGATGGTTCCTTTTGATAAAACCTGTAAAGGTAAAGTACAGGTAAATATACAGGGGGCAACTGTTGATTTTAGTGCACGTACTGATGACCCAAATGGTTTTGAATATGGCGAGCGGGTTTTTATTGTGGAAACTAGAAAAAATTTGCTATGGGTTGTTAGCGAAAATTCTCTGGATAAATAAATAAATAATGAATTTATTGATTCATTATTATTTAATTGATTAATTAATCAATTAAATAAATTTAGTCTACAGTTGCAGAATGATTATTTTTAATTAGGTATATGTTAGGTTTAGGAAATAGTTAGAATCATACAGTAAATTAGTAGATAGTTAGTAGATTATTCGTAGATATTTAGTAGATATTTACAATTAAAATAGAGTAAATCTACACATTACACAAGAATCTACTATCTTTATATTAGTATGATTCTCATTATTAAAGAGAAGCTTACTCTGACTAAATAATTAACTAACTAATCCCTTTAGAACGTAATAAGAACTATTAAATATCACGAATTTCAAGGATTTGTACCAGCTTTATTTATATATTCTTTGAGCAAGATAGGAGTAGTGTAGTTGCCAGCAAAATTATCATTCAAGAAAGTAAAAGTAATCATTAAATAATAAATAGTACTTCTATTATGTCAAAATATTTTTTGAAACAGAACGCGAATCTAAACACAGTAACCATTGCACAAATTGAGCCTACAGATTCTCCCGTGACCGTACAAAAAAGTCAGTTAGAAGGACTCATATTTGCCAGTCTTCCCGCAGCTTTAGGTGTATTTACAGCCTTAATAATTTTTTGGTTTTTAAAATCCTGTTTATGTATTTGTAAACCAAATGAAGTATTAGTAATATCTGGTCGAAAATGGAAAACTAAAGATGGACATGAAGTCGGATACCGCGTCTTAGCAGGAGGAAGAGCTATCCGAATTCCGATTGTAGAAAATGTCAAACGCATGGATGTTACCACTATGCCCGTCCGGGTAGAAGTACGCAACGCTTATTCTAAAGGAGGAACACCATTAGATATTCAAGCGATCGCTAATGTGAAAATTTCTAGTAATCCCAATATTGTCGGTAATGCGATTGAAAGATTTCTCAAAAGCGATCGCAAGGAAGTATTAAGGGTTGCAAGAGAAACCTTGGAAGGTAATCTGAGGGGGGTTGTAGCTAACTTAACACCAGAACAGGTAAATGAAGACCGTCTAGAGTTTGTTGAACGGATTACCTCAGATGTAAGTCGCGATTTAATGAAATTGGGTTTACAAATTGATACTTTGAAAATTCAAAGTGTTTCCGATAATGTAGATTATTTAAGTTCCATCGGCAGAACTAGAATTGCTGCTATCGTTAGAGATGCTGAAATTGCTGAATCTGACGCTCTCAGGGAAGCAGAAAAACAAGAAGCTGAATGCGAACAAGAAGCCGAGGTTGCAAAAACTCAAGATAAAATAGCCATCTTAGAGCAAGAAAACGAACTGCGTAAAGTGACAGCAAAACTCGAACAACAAGCATCCTCAGAAGAAGAAATTACCATTGCGATCGCTAAAGAAAAACGTGCTAAATTCGAGCAAAAACTACAGGAATTACGAGCAGAATTAGAACGTCTGCGTTTAGAAGCAGAATCCGTATTACCAGCACAAGCATACCAACAAGCAAAAGAGCTACGTGCAAAAGGAGAAGCAGCAGCGATCGCAGAAAATGCCAAAGCAGCAGCATCAGCTAATGAAATGCTATCTCAAGTTTGGCAGGAAACTCAAGTTAATGCATCGGAATTGTTTGTCATTCAGCAGTTGGAGACTATTCTTAAGGAAGCTGTAGAGATTCCCCGAAGACTGCAATTAAATAAAGTTAGTGTTGTTGATAATGGTGATGGTGAATCCTTAGCAAGTTTAGTGAAAGTTTATCCGCAGATATTAACTCAGTATCTTGAAAGCATTCATCAAACTTTAGGTATTGATGTTATTGGGACTTTGACAAGTAAGCAGAAGTAAGAAAATTTTTAGTGGTGCAAAAAATAGTCAAATAATGACCAATTATTACTCCATATTTTTTCAAATAATCTTCAAATAATCATCGAATCAATTATTACAATCATCAAAAATTAAGTCATGGAAATTCTTGCTTTATTATTAGGTCTATTCGGTTCTGGTACAGCTGCTTGTTTTTGGGTAATTCGGAATTTATATCATATTTGTCAACCTAATGAGGTATTGATTTTTGCTGGTGGTAAAAATAAAGCTTCTGATGGTAGCGAAATTGGTTACCGTTTAGTTAAGGGTGGTAGCAGTATTCAAACACCACTTTTAGAAAAGACTTTTCGCATGGATTTGAGTAACATGATTATCGACCTCAAGGTGTCGAATGCTTACTCAAAAGGTGGTATCCCTTTAAATGTAGAAGGTGTTGCAAATATCAAAATTGCAGGTGAAGAACCAATAATTCATAATGCAATTGAAAGACTTTTAGGTAAAAATCGTAAACAAATAGAACAGCTCGCAAAAGAGACCTTAGAAGGTAACTTAAGAGGAGTTTTAGCAAGCTTAACACCAGAACAAGTAAACGAAGATAAAATTGCTTTTGCTAAAAGTCTTTTAGATGAAGCTGAAGACGACTTAGAAAAAATTGGTTTAGTTTTAGATAGTTTACAAATCCAGAATATTTCCGATGATGTACGCTATCTTGACTCCATCGGACGGAAACAACAAGCAGAATTATTACGAGATGCAAGAATTGCTGAAGCGAAAGCGAAAGCACAATCAGTTATTAACTCATCAGAAAACAAACGTTTAGTAGCTCTGAGAAAAATTGAAAAAGAATTAGCAACCACTCAAGTAGAAGCTCAAAGAAGAGTCAGAGATGCACTTACTAAACGAGTCGCTGTAGTTGCAGAAGCAGAATCGGATGTTGGTACCAAACTCGCTAAAACCCAAGCAGAAATCGCAGTACAGACCGAACGTATCAAACAGGTACAACAGCAACTCATCGCCGATATTATCGCACCAGCAGAAGCCGAAACCAAAAGAGCGATCGCTAAAGCTAAGGGTGATGCTGCTAAAATTATTGAAGAAGGGAAAGCTCAAGCCGAGGGTACAAGAAGTTTAGCAGAGTCCTGGCAATCCGCTGGAAGTAATGCCAAGGAAATCTTTTTACTACAAAAATTGGATGTATTGCTCAAAGCAATGGCTTCTAGTATTCCAGAGGTTGATGTACAAAAAGTTACAGTTATTGATGCAAATGGTGGTAGCAATGCCACTAAAATGGCAGCTTTTGTAGAACAGCTACGTCAAACTACTGGTGTAGATGTAGCTGAAGTTACCAAGGGCTTATTGAGAATGAATGGTTCTAGGGGACGTGCAGAAATTTCCCCAGAATCAGAAGAGTCAGCCTAAAATAAATTCCAGAAACTATTACTCTGGCAAGGTAAAGACGTTCAATTGAGCGTCTTTTTTTTAGATATATGCGCTTACCCTGTTTAGGGAGCAAATTTTACCGACTAAATTTCCTCCATTGCTTTACAAAGGCGAGGACTCATCACATTTTACATGCATATGCTCTGCTCCCCAATCTCTCATGGAAATCATAATTGGTTCCAGAGTACGACCATAATCTGTAAGGGAATATTCTACACGAGGCGGTACTTCAGCATAGACTTTTCGCGTGACAATCTTATCTTTCTCCAATTCCCGTAGTTGATTAGTAAGCATGCGCTGGGTAATACCTTCGATTTTTTTCTTCAATTCCCCGAAGCGTAAGATATCATTCTGCAAAAGATTGAAAATAATTACCGGTTTCCACCGTCCACCAATCACAGATAAAGTTGCTTCCACAGAGCATCCATAGGGACGATGGTGCAAAGCACCCGCCGTAGGTCGTTCGCAATTGTTTTTTTGAGTCATAATTTTCTCAATTTTTCAATAGTTACTTTTTTGTAACTACATAACAAAATTGTGCGTACTTGTTATTATTTGCATTTGTATCATATTTTTAATCATAGAACTTATAAAATAATTGAGCACACATATATGACTTACGAAAACTACACTACATTCAAAACGACAAAGGATGGAGCAGTTCTTACTGTTACTTTTGATTATCCCCCTGTGAATGTTCAAGGGATTCCAATGCTAGATGATCTAAATCGATTAGCAGAAATCCTCGAAGGCGATCGCAGCGTCAAAGTTGTTGTTTTCCAGTCTGCTCACCCAGAGATTTTTGTGGCTCATGCTGACACGAATTTCCTCAAAGACATGTCTACAACAGCAGTTACTCGTGAGGAGGTGGAACTACTCTATTTACAGACCACCCTGGAGCGGATCAGCAAACTGCCACAGGCAACGATTGCCAAGATAGAAGGGTTTGCACGGGGTGGTGGTCATGAATTTGCACTAGCTTGTGATATGCGCTTTGCCGCTCGTGGTAAAGCAAAATTTATGCAGATGGAAGTCGGTATGGGGATTCTGCCTTGTGGTGGTGGTGCATCTCGCATGGCTCGTCAGACAGGTTTGGGACGTGCATTGGAAATTATTTTAAGTGCCCGTGATTTTGATGCAGATGATGCAGTTGCCTATGGCACTATTAATAAGGCTCTCGATGCTGACAAGATTGGTGCTTATGTCGATGAGTTAGCAAAACGCATCGCCCATTTCCCAGCTGATTCGATTAATGCTTGTAAGCAGGCTGTTTATGCTTCAATCGACAAGCCAATCGAAGATGCTCTTAGAGAGGAAGCTTACTGGCTATATCAAGCAACAAGTAAAACGCCAGCAATTAAGCGTTTCCAATTCGCAGATGACAAAGATTTTCAAAATGATATGGAGAACCAACGTAACTGGAAGCAAGGGGTTATTGGTATTCAGGAAATCGAATAATAGTCACCCTGTTCTAAATCCAATTAAAATCAAACCTTTGGTAGTTGTGTAAAATAAGCAGTTTCAACTATAAAAAAATATGCAAAAAACCATTCTTATTACCGGTTCAACCGACGGTATCGGCTTAGAAACAGCCAAACTCTTAGCTTCACAGGGGTATAATGTTTTATTGCATGGTCGTAATCCAGAAAAACTTGAAAAAGTGCAAAAAACACTCCTTGAACTCAATGGTGGCGGAGGTGTTGAAATTTACCTAGCCGATTTGTCGCTCATGGAAAATGTCGAGGAACTCGCAAAAACTGTTGCACAAAAGCAATCTAAACTTGATGTGCTAATCAATAATGCAGGGGTTTATAATGCCTCCAATCCTGTCACCCAGGATGGGCTTGATATACGCTTTGCTGTTAATACCATCGCTCCCTATCTGCTTACACAAAGATTTTTGCCACTGCTCGGTACTTCAGGACGGGTGATTAATCTGTCCTCTGCTGCTCAATCGACTGTTCAAGTAGAAGCACTGACTGGACGAGTCAAGCTCCGCGATGGAGCAGCTTATGCACAAAGTAAACTCGCACTTACAATGTGGTCTCGCAGTCTAGGGCTTTCCCTTAAAGATAGTGGTCCTATAATTATCGCGATTAACCCTGGGTCAATGCTAGGTAGCAAAATGGTAAAGCAGGCTTTTGGAGTTACAGGCAGTGATATCCGTATCGGGGTAGAAATACTGACTCGTGCAGCACTGACAGATGAATTTAAAACTGCTTCAGGTAAGTATTTCGATAATGCTTCCGGTCAGTTTGCTTCTCCCCATTCCGATGCACTTGATACAGAAAAGTGCCAAGAGATTCTAAGTGTTATTGAGACGCTTTTAGCTTAAACTTTGGTGGTACATCAAATAAGTGATGACCAAAAATTTTTCCCATGAAGAATATAAGAAAGTTTTTATTACTCGCACTTGCGCTCTTCCTAACCGCCTTGGGTTGCGCCCAGGTCACATCCCAAAGCACCGATCAAAAACCCGAAGTCGAGCCAACTTCCCAGGTTGTCTTGATGTCCGAAGTCAAGTGGGGAGCGCTCAACCCCGCCCGTGGCGACAATAGCCCGAAGGCTGGTACTCTTTGGGGCGATCGCACTAGCTCTGGACCGTCAGGCTTCCTCGTAGAGTTTGTGGACGGCTTTTCGTCACCACCTCACATTCACAATGTCACCTACCGTGGAATGGTCATTAGGGGCACCATTCACAACGATGCCCCGAATGCCGATAAGATGTGGCTGCCGAAGGATTCTTTCTGGACCCAGCCAGCCGGAGGAGTGCATATTACCGCCGCCAAAGGTAGCAAAAATCTGGCATACATAGAAATCGAAGACGGACCGTATCTTGTTCTTCCTACTGAGAAAGCGTTTTCTAGCTCGGAGAAGCCGATTAACGTGGACGCATCCAACATCGTTTGGGTTAATCAGCCTGGAATAACAGATTCGACCAATGGATCAAAGATAGCCTTTCTTTGGGGTAAACCCCAGGAAAATCAGTTGAACGGAACCCTTATTAAGCTACCACCTGAATTTACCGGAAAAATACGTAGCTACGGCTCCACATTCGGCGCTGTAGTAATCCAAGGTCAACCACAGTATCAAGTGCCGGGTGAAACCGAAGTCAAAACCTTGGTACCGGGTAGTTATTTCAGCTCGAAGGGAAAATCGGTGCATCAAGTCTCTTCTAAAGCCGGAGAGGAGAGCATCATCTATGTACGCACTGATGGTAAATTCGAGGTCGTTCCGGAGCAGCCGTAAGTTCTAACCACGCCCAATCCTAATAATAATAATATTAAAATTTAGAGGTAAAATCCATGAAAGCAGTAGGTTTAACTCAATATTTACCCATTGATAACGAAAATAGTCTATTAGATATTGAAATCCCTAAACCCACAGCCAAAGGCAAAGATTTACTGGTACAGGTTAAAGCTATTTCTGTTAACCCAGTAGATTATAAAATCCGAGCACCTAAAGATAAGATTGAATCCGAACCCCGTATTCTTGGTTGGGACGGTGCAGGTATAGTGGTAGAAGTTGGAAAAGAAGTAACAGAATTTCAACCCGGAGACGAGGTTTATTATGCAGGAGATATTACTCGTCCTGGTAGCAACAGCGAATTTCATTTGGTGGATGCTAGAATTGTTGGACGCAAACCCCAGAATTTAGATTTTGCGAATGCAGCAGCTTTTCCTCTTACTGGTATCACTGCTTGGGAAGCTCTATTTGAAAGACTGAATATTGATAAAAAAGGAGCAGATGCGGGTAAATCTATTTTAATTATCAATGGTGCAGGGGGAGTTGGTTCTATTGCGATTCAAATAGCGAAAAAGGTAGCCAAGCTTAACGTTATTGCTACAGCTTCTCGTCCAGAAACCATCGCTTGGTGTGAAAAACTTGGTGCTGATAAAATAGTTAATCATCGAAATAATTTGGCGGACGAGATTAATAAAATTGGTTATCAAAATGTCGATTATATTCTTTGCTTGAACGACACCGATGGTCACTGGAAAGCTATCACTAAAGCGATTAAACCCCAAGGCACAATTTGTTCCATTGTGGAAAATGAAAAACCGCTAGATATGGATACTTTAAAAAGTAAGAGTGCTGGTATGGTGTGGGAATTTATGTTTACTCGCTCGATGTATCAAACAGAAGATATGGCAGAGCAAAGTAATTTACTTAATCAGATTAGTCAGTTAATTGAGAATAATACTCTTATAACTACCTGTAAGGATATTGTGACACCAATTAATGCTAAAAATCTACGGGATGTTCATCAACGTCTTGAAAAAGGGAAAACTATAGGTAAAATCGTTCTAGCCGAATGGAGTTAGTATTTTTGAGTGAGGATTTATTGGCTAATTTATGATTAAAATAAAAGCATAAATTATGATTTATTAATAGTATTTTACGCGAGAAATTTAATCGATTTTTTTACTATAAATCCTCATTTTATTCCAGAAGTCCTAGAAAAGCAGTAAGTATAATTTTAATTTTTAAAAACTTAGAAAAAAGGAGAAAATCATGTCAAAACTAACCATTGTTGCCAATATTAAAGCCAAACCAGATAAAATAGCTCTTGTAAAAGCAGAGCTTTTAAAACTTATCGATATTACACGCGCTGAAAAGGGCTGTCTGCAATACGATTTGCATCAGGACAATGAAAATCCTGCTCATTTCCTGTTCTACGAGAACTGGGAATCTCGTGAACTTTGGCAGACCCATATGAACAACCAGCACCTGAAGGACTATATGACTGCGACCGAGGGAGCTGTTGAAGAGTTCACCCTCAATGAAATGACCCACATCCCTTAGGAAACGGAGTCTATTTGATGAACTCAATATCGTGAGTAACCGTTCACGGGATTAGAGATGTAATTAATTGGAGCAAAAGAAAATTGAATATATCTTTGGAAGCTAGATTTTATCTTTCAAAACCTTTCAAATATTGAAATGTATTGTGTTTGAATCTATCAAATACCTGTGTTCGGTTACCTAATTTTTATGTTTTTGGAAAATTAAATTTATACTCAGAGTATTGACGCGATAATTCTTCTGGAACCTTTACCGGACGATGGTTATTCATACTAAGAAATACTCCTGTTTGGGTCGCAGTCGCAGCTATATGATTATTGACAATAATTTCGGCTTGAAGGGTATATTTTACCCGACTAAGATTACTCATCCACATCTGACCGATTACTGATTCAAAAAGCTGGATTGGTCGTTTATATTCAATTTCAGTTTTATAAATTGCAGGTGCTATTCCTTTATTTAATTCTTTCGTAAGTGGTAAGTATTCATCTAATATCTTTAATCGTAAATCTTCTAACCATCTTATATAAACTATATTACTGACAATCCCAGCAAAGTCTATATCATAAGTTCTTACGGGTATTACAATTTCTACTTCTAATGGACGAAATAATTTACCGTTCTCCACCATTATATATACCAATAATTAAATAATAAATTAATAAATTAACAAAAATAGGCTCTTAGCATCCTTATCTATAAAAAAATTAGTAAATCTCAGATATTAATTAATTCTGTTTTAATAAAAATAATTTGCTTTTTTGTATTTGTTACAACCATATAGCAAATTTCATTGGAGTGTCATACAGATTTGACCTTACCCTGTCCTGGGGACATCCTTCTCCAAAGTATCGATTAGGAACTAAGGTAAGATTTGAAATATATTCGACTCAACTAAAAATCTCTACATTTGACTATATTAATAGTCAATATTTATAGTCAATTATTTATTCAGACCAATCGGTCGCCAAGATTTGAATAATATAATAGAGAAATTGCTTCTCGTCAAGAATTTGAGAAATTCAATTAATGACTCAAACCTTGGAGGATGCATTTAGTTAACACTATAATTAAAAATTAACAGTATGTTATTTATTCTAGTTATTTCAATTATTAGTAGTATTATTGGTACTTTGTGGTTGAGTATTCCAATTTTTATTCAGCTAGTTATTGATAAGACAATAGTTATTAGTAGTTTTACAAACCTGTCATTCTATAGTTTAGCTATTTTTGGAATGATTTTAATCGCAGGATTTCTAGATTTTAGAATTGTCACATTTATCAACAGAAATTTCGGTAATCCACTTTCAAGTAGAATTGCTACAGCACTCACCTCCTCAAGGAATAATCATATGCATGTTCTATCTTATAAAATTGCCTTTGAATTTCCAAGAGCTGTTATCTCAATATTGTTAGTTTCAGTTATGAGTATAAATTTAACTGTAGTGATTTGCCTATGTGCAAGTATTGTCTATTCTATTTATTTCTTGCTGTTGATGAGACAAATAAATAGTAGTGTATATCATAGTTTAGAAATGCAAAATCTTTTACCAACTATATTCCCTATTTCTGCGCGTTTAGTTTTTAGTATTATTACCTTATTTACATTTATATGCGGTTCCTATCTAGTACTCAATGCAGATCTAACCCTTGGACAGCTAATAGCTTCTTGCGCGATCGCTATTCAGCTTAATATTTCTGTAGGAAGTATGATACACTACCTCATCTATATGACTAATACTCCTAACCTGACCTAATAACTCTTCACATTTGAGAAAACTGTAGAAAGTGTTGATAAATCATTGAAAGAAGTAATGAAAGATGAAAGAGAAGAGTATCCAATATAGCGACAAGCACAATATTGAAAAAAATAAGATTATTAATCTATATAAATTAAATAATTGGTCTTCATCTGATAAACCAGATTTACTCTACAAAGCGCTGATAAACTCTCATTCACTCATTACTGCTTGGGATAAGGAAGAGTTGGTCGGATTGGGTAATGCGATATCTGATGGTTTCTTAGTCGTTTACTATCCTCATCTGTTAGTATTACCTGAATATCAAGGTATGGGTATTGGTAAAAATATAGTTAAAAGACTGACGAATATTTACGCTAATTTTCATCAACAAATATTAGTTTCAGAGAATCAAGCTATTGGCTTTTATGAGAGATGTGGTTTTCAAAAAGCAGATAATACTGAGTCAATGTGGATTTATCAAGATGAGGAAGATTGGTATTTAATATGATGAATTAATTATTAGTTAATTCATCACTGACCCATAGGTTTTATAGGATAGCTACTATTACTAAATAACAAATTTAGATAGTAAAGCGATATTTTAGAAGCTAAGTTAGGATTAATCATGGCATTTAGTAATGTGCGCAATAACGAAATTAAGCATAAAATTAAATCTATCGGTATTTTAGCAAGAATATTTTAGATAAGGATTCTGGCTGAGCCTTTCAAGAAAAAAGTACTCTGATAGAATTTTAGTTAATGAAATAGAAAGAAAATTTGGATTTATTGTTTGCCTAATATGCTTTTTTAACTAGTTATTCAGAGTAAAAATAGTATTATATGAACTATTTTTACTGCCTTTTTTCCTACTGAAAATTATATAAATATTTATATATCTTTTTCAGCAGTGAAGAAGCATTCAATTTTATAGAAAAATCAACTAAATATAGGTTTTTTGCTAAAAAATCTGCTTATATGCTATTTTTTTGGATTAATTAAAAATTTTATTACTTTGATGATTGTCCAAAAATTTTGGGAACCCTAAAATTGATGAAAGTTTTGACCAATCTATCAGTGGGAACTAAAATGGGGTAATTAATATGGGAAAAATTTTGCAATCGGATAGTATAAGTACGACAACTTCTATAAATTTTCAGAAGTTTTTAAATCAAAAGTCAATTATTTCGATTCTGGAAAATACTATTTCAATAAATAATGCTTCTATATACATTATTAACCAAGAAGGACAAGTCGTCTTCGGCGTATATAAACAGGATTTAACACAAATGTATCCTGTTGAAAATGGTGAAAATACTCTTGGTTGGGTGATAGGAGATAATAATTCTTCTCAAATATCTGATTTATTATCTTATTTA
This sequence comes from Mastigocoleus sp., assembly GCA_050042865.1. GTDB lineage: Bacteria > Cyanobacteriota > Cyanobacteriia > Cyanobacteriales > Nostocaceae > JBCCDM01. The sequence goes on along the minus strand of JBHJJE010000025.1, from coordinate 45,101 downwards.
ATTAAACAGGAAATTGAAAAAAAATCTCTAGCGCAGGAATTATTAGATAAATATGAAGAGATAGATTTAATTGATGAAATTTCAACAGAAATTACTATTAGTTTAGATTTAATTAAACTAGCAAAACTAGTATTAGATAAAGTTGCTTCTGTCATTCAATGTAACTATGGAGCAATAATATTAATTAAACCCAATAGCAGTGAACTGAAAGTTCTTACCAAATTTGGAAAAGCTGATTTTTTATCAACATACTTAAACTTTACCGAAGGAATTATTCATAACATTATCGATAAAGGTGAAGGAGAAATTGTCAATGACGTATGTCAGGATAAAAGATGCTCTGAAAATGATAAGCACATAGGTTCTTTGATTTGCGTACCTTTCAAAACCAAACAAGGAGTCATCGCAGCCATTATTATTGGTAGCCAAGCAAGCATTTACTATACTACCAAAGAATTACGACTTCTGAATATATTTACCACACAAGCAGCGATCGCTATTGAAAAGGGATTACTGTATGAGCAAAGTTTGCTGGATGCTCAAAATGCTCAAAAACAAGCACAACAGCTTCAAAAGACTCTTCGTAAACTCCAACAAACTCAAGCTCAATTAGTCCATAGTGAAAAAATGTCTAGTTTGGGACAAATGGTTGCTGGAATTGGTCATGAAATTAGAAATCCAATTAACTTTATTAAAGGAAACTTGGGATATGGTTGTAACTATGCTCAAGATTTAATTGATTTAATATCCTTATATACAAAATATTATCCTCAAACGGTACCAGAGATTGAGCAAAAAATTGAAGATATAAATCTCGAATTTATTATTCAAGATTTTCCTCAACTTTTATCTTCTATGAAATTTGGAGCTAATCGTATTAAGGATATTGTTCGTTCTTTAGGAATTTTTTCTCATTTGGATAAAACAAAAATGAAAGCATTCAATATTCATGAAGGTATTGATGGTACTTTAATGATTTTGCGTCACCGGTTGCAGTCTAATGAAAATCGTTTAGAGATTGAGATAATTAAAAAGTATTCAGAATTACCTTTAATTGAGTGTTATGCAGGACAGCTTAATCAGGTTTTTATGAATATTATTAGTAACGCAATTGATGCTTTAGATGAATATGGAAAACCAGAAGGAAATATTATTGAAATTCGTACCCAAATACTTAAGGAAACTTCTAGGGGTATAGAACCTCAAGACCGTTCAATTATAGTTTGTATTGCTGATAATGGTCCGGGAATTCCTGAAGATATTCAGCAAAAGCTTTATGAACCGTTTTTTACTACTAAAAAAGTAGGCAAGGGTACGGGATTGGGTATGGCAATTAGCTATGAAATTGTGGTAGAAAAACATCATGGAAATCTAGAGTGTATATCTCAAATAGGCAAGGGTACAGAGTTTCAGATTGAGATACCAATCCCATGTCTCCAGGAGAATTTAAGTTAACAGTTAGAGTGATTAACTTAGGGTCATTAAGGTAACTACAAATCATCAGATATTTTCATTAATAATAAACGGTTATATTGTGAATGATTTATCACAAATAATTCATAATTTTTAACTATATACTATCTATATAATAAAAATGAGTGTGATTAATTCATTGATTTCCAACAAGAAAAAGAGTAACAAATATCTAATTAATATGTGGTTGAATCGTCTGAATATAAATCAAAAAATTATATTTGGATATGCGATCGCAATAGGAATTTCATTTGCTGGAATTACTGTAGGAACATTGATTGGAAATTATCGGGAAACACAAGCTATAGAAGTACATAAATATACTCTTGCTGAAACTACTAGTCTCCATAAATTACAAACAGGAGTTTTACAAGTACGCACCCATCAGCAACAATTAATTCCTTTAATTCGAGTACCAAAAGATTTTCAGAAAGAATATATTCATATTCGTAAGCATGCAAGTACTATTAAAGATAGTTGGTCAAAAATTATTTTTTTTATAGATAAATTTCCTGATGAGGATGAAAAAAAATTAAAATTAGTAAAGTTCTTAAATACTTATAAGCAAGTTCCTGCTATGTATTTACAAGAACTGGATGTTTTGGTAAAAAAAATTAATATTGAAAAGTTAAAATCAGAAGCAGAAGTTAGGGAAGCTCAAGAATTATTACTAAAATTTACTAATAGCAGTTTAGCGATTAAATTTGATGGTATATCAGATGATTTAAACGAATTGCTCGCAATATTTTACTGGAAATCTGAAAATGCTGAAAAAGAATTAATCAGAGTATTAATACTGCGTAACTGGATAGTTATTCTTAGTATCTCTTTTTCGATTGCGATCGCATTCTTTCTGACAACCCAAATTAGTCGGGGAATTTCTCGTCCCATACTTAAGCTGGGTAAGTTTGCTCAAAAGGTAACTAAGGAAGAGAATTTTGACTTGCAAATTTCCATTAATACGGATGATGAGATTGGTCAATTAGGTTCTTCTTTTAATCATCTAATTCTGGAAGTAAGACAACTTTTACAGGAGCAAAAAGAAAGTACTGCTCATTTAAGAGCGATTATAGATAATTTAGCAGATGGTTTATTAGTAAGCGATATTGAAGGAAATATAATTAACTTTAATCCTGCAATCACAAGAATGTTTTGCTTAGGAGGAGATATAGATATTTCAGGGATTAACTGTTATGATTTTCTTCCTGAAATAGGAAATCATCTAATTCAAGCTCAAAAAAATCCTCAAACAGTTTTTAATACGGAGTTTGAGTTAACCAAAGATAGAATTGGAAAAGCATCGATAACTGGTATTCTAGAAGCTAACCCTGAAGATAAGTTGAAGAATATAAATCTAGAGAATTCAAATTCACATAATTCAAATTTAGAGAATATAGAAGATGAAAATGTAACTTATAAATATATTGGTTCCGTGATTCTTATTAGAGATATTACCCAGGAAAAAGAAATCGATCGGATGAAAACAGATTTTATTTCTACGGTTTCTCATGAATTACGAACTCCTCTAACTTCTGTATTAGGATTTGCATCTATTATTCAGGAAAAATTAGAAGAAGATATTTTTCCTTTATTATCCTCAGATAATCGCAAAACTAAGAAAACTATAAGAAGAGTAAGAGACAACATTGGTATTATTATCGCCGAAGCAGAGAGATTAACATCCCTGATTAACGATGTCTTAGATATCGCTAAAATGGAAGCAGGTAAGTTGGAATGGAAAAAAGAATCAGTTCAGATAGAAAAATTAATCGAGCATTCCTTATTAGTGACATCTGGTTTATTCCAAGGTGGTGATTTAGAAGTTATTTCAGATGTAGAATCAGGATTACCAGATATTATTGGCGATCGCGATCGCTTAATGCAAGTCATAATTAATTTGATTTCTAATGCTGTTAAATTCACTTATGAGGGTTCTGTTACCTGTCGAGTTCGTAGAATTGAGCAGCACATTGTTGTTAGTATAACTGATACTGGTAGTGGTATAACTCCTGAAGACCAGCAGCGAGTTTTTGAAAAATTTAAGCAAATTGGAGAAACTCTCACAGATAAACCCAAAGGTACGGGTTTAGGATTACCGATTTGTAAACAAATTATCGAATATCACGGTGGTAATATTTGGGTAGAAAGTCAAATTGATATAGGTAGTACTTTCTCTTTCTCTTTACCGATTCATGAGAGGAGTGATATTAGCGAATTAGAAAAAATTATCAATTTAGATTCTCTTGTGCGTCAATTGCAAGAGAATTCTACTAACAGTCCTCATACTTATACAGATGAAAAAACAATTTTAGTTGTTGACGATGATAATAATATTCGCGAATTACTTAGACAGTCTTTAGAAGTTCAAGGTTACACAGTTAATGAGGCAAAAGATGGTTTAGATGCGATTAATAAAATCAAATTAGCAAAACCCGATTTGATTATTTTAGATGGTATGATGCCTCAAATCAATGGATTTGACGCTGCTGCTATACTTAAACATAATCCTAGCACGATGCATATCCCTATTATTATGTTATCTATTTTTGAAGATAAAGAAAGGGGATATCTTTTAGGTATTGATAGATATCTAACTAAACCTATTGAAAGTCAAAAACTGATTTCAGAAATTAATTCATTATTATCTCAAGATATATCAACAAAAAAAGTTCTAGTGGTAGATAAAAATTCTTCTACACTATTAACATTATCGGAAGTACTGCAAACTCAAGGATATAATGTAGTTGAAGCATCTAATGGTGAGGACTGTATTTAAAAAGCTTTATTAGATAATTCTGATATGATTATCGTTGATTCTGTTTTATCTCAATAGTATGATTTAGTTAAAACTTTATGTAAAAAAAAATCAGTTCCATATTTTTTTCTTTGTCTTATTGAAAAATAATGAGAAACACGTTTTTAAAAATCAGGAAATGTAAAATTTTTAGTCGATATCTTCTTTTTTTGATTTTTTGATTGGATAATTATACTTTATATTTATAGAGTTTTCTATTTAGCTAATAATATGAATGTAAATTATATTAATAAATACAAATAAATATATTGTAAATATTGATTGTAATGTAAAAAAAATATGGATAAAAAAATATTAATTGTAGACGATGAACCTAATATTCGTATTCTTATGGAACAGGTTTTAGAAAAGCTGGAAGATGAAGGCGTTGAGCTATTGATTGCTGAAAATGGTAAAGAAGCTCTAGAGACTATTCAGGAGGAAGAGCCAGATTTAGTTTTCTTAGATGTAATGATGCCGAAAATGAATGGTTTAGACGTTTGTCGTACAGTAAAAAAGGATCTGTCAATATCAAATATTTATATTATCATGCTCACAGCAAAAGGTCAGGAATTTGATAAACAAAAAGGTATAGAAGTAGGGGCAGATTGCTATATGACTAAGCCTTTTAGACCTAGGGATATTTTAGAAAAATCACGGGAAGTTTTGGGAATGTAGATTTTTGGGTATCAAGGAGTGTTGACATCCACCCCTCGCTAAAGATGAGGGGATTCCTGCATATTGCTCTTTAGTAGAACTCTTTCTACGAGTCTGCTTACTTAAAAAAATTTCTTCATGTAAATGGGGAGTGGTGAAATTCAACTATTAAAACGCCCTGGAGATAATTGAGAGATGATATTATCATCTTTATTTTGACTGGTCATAAAATTGGCAAAACGTTTTGCTAAAGGTGGAATTATTACTAGAGGATTGCTGAAACCTGAAAATAGGTAAATATGATTTTGATTATTTTGATTATTTTGATTATTTTGTTCTTTCTCTAGCTTTTCTACAGAACCAATTAAAGGTAAACCATCTTTACTGAAAGCAACTAAACATCTACACAACTCTCCCGGTATTTCTCCTAAAGCTGGTAAAAACTTCCCAATACTTTGACGCAAAGCTAATTCGCTGTCTTTAAGGCTGATATAAGATGACGGGTTAGTAGATACTGGGTCGGTAAAAACGCTGCTGATTTGACCTATACGCAAACTTCCGTCTAAAAATTGTACTGCACCTGCATCTAAAATCCATCCTAGTTTATTTCCTGGTTTTTCCCAAGCTTCATCAGATGAGGTGGAAGTGCTTTCTAATTGAAACCTTTGCAAACTAGCTGGCATAATTAAAGTATGCAGTTTTAAATCTACTGGTGGAGTTGCAATGATTTGCGCATGAGTAAAATATACTGGAGCATATATTGGAGTTGTTTGAGCTATTTGAGCCTTGTGAGCAGATGCTTTTAATAACTGTCTACTAAATCCCCCCGCACAAACGATAGCATTTGCGCTGTGATAGCTTCCCTTCTTTGTATTGATAGTTATTGATTGTAAATCTTGAGAATCTGAACCTTTATAAACAGTTTGTAACTCCAAAACCGAAGCAAACTCTAGATGACCACCCCCTCTCAAAAAAGCTTGAATATAAGCTTGAGTAGTTTTGATAGGATTTATATGTCCGTGTTTCACGGTTAAAGCACCAGATATCGCTTCCTGGTTCAATAAAGGTTCTAACTCACATGCTTCTTTAGGACTGAGTAACTTTGCTGGAGTTGCAAAACGTTGATAAGACTGAGCTATTTCCTCCGGTTCATCCTCGGTGGGAATAGTCAACAGTAAATCTAACTCTCGAAATTCGATATCGGTATCTAGTTCTGTGGGTAAATTCTGATAACATAACCTCCCTTGATCACATAATTGACGAGTCAACTCGGTAGTACCGCTCCAAAACGCTAAACCACCGTAGCTGTAGCGAGTTGCACTATCTGAGTTTAAGTTGGAGTTTATGGGATTTTGTTCTAAGAGGAGTACAGACACACCTTTTTTTACCAGTTCGTATGCGATCGCTGCACCTGCAATCCCTGCACCAATCACGGTTATGTCATAGCTTTTGACTGAAGATATCATTTCATTTACCCTTCCCCTGTTTCTCCTCCCTTTGTACCGAAATTATGGTGTCTGAAGCAAATTGTCCTAATGAAATTCGGTTAATTCATATATTAATCGCTATAAATCCCTATAACAATATTTCAAATCTTTTAGTTTAGTAAATTAACTTAGTAAATAACTTATTATTTGTATGTTTAGATTTTCTAAGGCTTCATATTCGTGGGTCAAAACTCTCCTAACATAAAAAGATGAATAATACCTGGTGGGAACTACAAATACAATGCGAATCGGATTTAGAGGATAACATTTTTTGGCGCTTAGGAAGTTTTGGCTGTCGGGGAACTGCTAGCGAAAAGAAAGAAAATATTTGTTATATTAAAGCTTATTTACCGCAAGTTCAAACTAGACTCATAGATTTGGCTGCTTTGGCTTTATGGTTACGTCAAGATGCATTATGTATTGGTGTATCTGTACCCATAATGACATGGGATTTAATAGATGAAGAAGATTGGGCAAGTAGTTGGAAAGAACATTGGACAGCTCAAGAAATAGGCGATCGCTTTCTAATTAATCCTGCTTGGTTAAAGGTTCCGGAAGATAACCAAAGATTGGTCATTAGTTTAGACCCCGGTACAGCTTTCGGTACTGGTGCTCATCCTACCACTCAACTATGTTTGGAATCAGTAGAAATGCGTTTGAGTGGTGGGGATATATCTTTTTTGGGAGAAAAACAGCCAGATAATGACCAAATAGTAATTGCTGATATTGGTTGTGGTTCGGGGATACTTTCCATAGCAGCCCTGTTACTTGGGGTGAAAAAGGCTTACGCTGTAGATACAGACCCTTTATCAATCAGTGCAACTATCGAAAATTATCAGAAAAATAATATACCTTCTGAAAAATTACTCGTCAAGCAAGGAAGTGTAGATGTTTTACAAACAATGGTTCAACAGGTGGATGGTATTGTTTGTAATATTCTTGCGGAGGTAATTATCGATTTACTTCCTCAGATGAGCGCAATTGTGAAACCCAAAACCTGGGGAATCTTTAGCGGTATATTATTAGAACAATCCAATGAGGTAACTAATGTATTGGAAAAAAATGGTTGGACTGTTGCAACTCTTTGGAAGCGGAAGGAATGGTGTTGTTTAAATGTGAGACGTTCTTGAGTGGTGAATTATGGGTGGTGAGTAGTAAGTGGAGAATTGTGGGTGGTGAATAACAAATAATAACTTTCTCACCTACGACGGGGATGTAAGTAAATTTCTATAGGTAAATTTCGTTGTCTTCGGGGAGATAAATTATTTGAAGAGTTTGCAGAACCTTTCTCAGAGATGATAATCTTGTGTTTCAAACCCAAATGACGTAGGTAACCAGCTATTTCTTCTCCTCTTTTTTTGGCTATGGTTTGAGTAAATTCGGATTTTCCGGAGTTTGTTTTGATATAGATATTGACTTTGTCTGATTTATATTGTTTGATTTTCCCAGCGATCTGTTTTAAAGTTTGTAAATCCTCATTGCTGACATAAGCTGTATCTGTTAAGAATTTTACTCTCCCTTGTAATTCTGGTTTTTTAATTTCTGGAGTAATTGTAGGAGTTGGTGTTGGTTTAGGAGTTAATAGTTTTTGTTTTATATTATTTTGGGGAGATGATAGTTTTTGTTTTGTATTAGTTTGAAGGGATAATTTAGGAGTAACTACTTCTGTCCTGATATTTGACTTATTATCTGTTATCCGAACAATATTGCTATTCTCAGTATTTTTCTGTACTTCCTGATTAGTATTTTTTACACTATTATTACTACTGGAATTCCAAGAAGAACCAAATTTATAAGCGCACCAAATACCTATTGCATTAATTGCAAAAGTACCACTAAGGATTAGAATTAATCCTATATTATTTTCTTTTTTACTCATAAAATATAGTTATTTTTTTTTAATAATTAGGCTGACGCTCGTTCTTGATTTTATAAGTAATATCTATTTTATGATAGTGACAATTGTTACCGCCAACGATGCTGTTAGAAAGTATTTATATTAGCTTTATATATTTTGCTTCATCTATAGGACAAATGGTAATAGTGACCGAGTTATACCTAGACCCTATCTGAGTACAAATAGGGTCTAGGCTTTTGAGGGACTCATTTTTCCAACCTTACCGATTCAACCCAATCGGTAGGGAGGTTAGCTAGTGCTATGCTCTGCAAATGCGTAGCGTGTCCGATAAGAATCATGCTTCCCTACACTACGTGACCCTCGCTTCGGACAAATCTTCGTTGCGTAATAATATTAAACAGATAATTGTATTTGAGAACCATTTTGAGTCTTATTTACTTCAATTCTGGCTTGAAAAGCTGCCTTGAGATGTGGCATATGTGTAACTGTGAGGATGCAGGAAAAATCTGGAGCGATCGCGTTAATGGCTGAGATAAGTCTTTCGCATCCTTCGTCGTCTTGGGTTCCGAAACCTTCATCGACTATGAGTAGTTGTAGTGCTGCTCCTGCTCGTTGTGCAAGTAGTCTGGCTAATGCTAATCTAATGGCAAAGTTGATTCTAAAGGCTTCACCACCGGAGTAGGTTTCGTATGACCTGGTTCCTTTTGCGTCGGCTATTAATATGTCTAAGGTGTCTATTAGTTTACTTTTCTTTTTACTTTTAGTTTTACTGGCTTTTTGGGTGACAAACTGTACATGTAGTTGATTTGCACTCAGTCTAGATAAAAGATGGTTTGTCTGTGCTTCTAGTTGTGGTAAAACGTTTTCTATCATCAGGGTTTGGATACCATTTTTACCGAAGGCTTGGGATAATTCCTGATATATGCGATGCTGTTGACGACAGGATTTAAGTTGTTCTTGCTGTTGTTGAGATTCTTTCTCAAGGTTTTCTAGCTGCTGTATAAGTTGTTGTAAGCGTCCAAACTGTGATAAGTAATTATCTAGTTGAGCGCGACGGGCTGACATTTGCTGTTCTAATTGTTGAATTTGATTAATTGGGTTAGCGGTTTCTTGGAGCTTGTTAATAATTTCTTCTATTTGTGCAGCTAATTCTTGTTTTCTTTCTAATCGGGACTGCAATGATATTTGCAATTCTTGGATTCTAGTTTGCAGTTGGGGATATTGTTTCTCGGATGCTTGCAGTTGTTGGTAACGTAATTGCCATGATTGGGTTTGTCTGAGGGCTACACGTACTTGATGATGCTGTTCCCTATTGTAGGCTATTTCAAGGATTTGAGCGTCAATAGCGGCGATTTCTCTGGCACATTCCGAACTTATAGACTCCTGCTGACTTCTGTTTTCGAGTTGAGATATTTGAGTTTGGAGTTCTGGTTTCCTAGCTGCTAAATGTTCTTTGCGTTTATTTGCATCCTTAATCTGACTTAACTTGATTTCTGCCCAACGCCAACGTTCTACTTCACTACGGGCTAAAGCGTGGTCTTGTTCATTATAGTTGAGTTCTTGCAGGTATTCTTCGAGCTGTTCCAATTCGCTTTTTGTGTCGGGAGCATATTCTCCTTGTTGTAATGCTTTCTCTAAAACTTGCCTTTCTGAACTTAATTGTTCTAACTCTTTCTCTGCATCACTACAAGAGTCTAATTGTGCTGCTAACTGTCCTCGATGTTCTCGTAGAGCATCGTATTGAGATAACTTCTTAGATACGTCCCTGTATTCTTGTCTTAGTACCTGAATTTCTCGCTCCGAGCAAGCCATTTGGTCTCGAAATACCCAGAGTCTTCCTTCCGTATCTTTGTATTCTTCCCTGGTTTTAGAAACTACCGTATTCCAGTCATGTTCCTCCAAAGGACGTTCGCATAAAGGACAGACAGCATCGGGAGTTTGCAGCATTTGTAATTTCTGCTCCAATTCTCCGAGTAATCTTTCATACTCTCGCTGTTGTGCTTGCAAACGCTCCATAAAATGACGACGTTCTTGTCCTTTTTCCTGGACTCGCTGTAGATAAACCCGAGTTTTATCCATCTCTTCTATCTGGGTTGCTACATCCATTACTGCTTGCTGTAGCTGTCCGTGACGCTGAGTACGGGACTGTAGTTGATATTGGGTTGTTTGCAGTTGTTCTAGTCGAGCAAGTATTCCTGCTTGTGCTTTATCAATTTGGGTTTGCAGACTAACTTTTCGTTGCAGTAAAGGAGAAACCTTCAGTTGTAATTGCTCGTAATGAGATAAACGGGAACGAGCAGCACCAAGTTGTTCTAAAGCAACTTCCACTTCATCAATCTTACTTAAAGTCCTCGTGACCTCATCTTCTTGCTGTGTTAGTGCTTCTAATTGAGCTTGGGTTTGCTGTAGTTGTCTCTCAATTTTCCGGACTTGTCCATCGAGCTGCTGCTGTTTTTGCTGACGTGAGTGTTGAGCACGATTATGTGCTTCAAACTTTGTACTCATCCCTTCTTCTTGGGAATGCAAACTTTGATATTGCGCAAAACCCGCTTTTATCTGTTCTGCTTGGGTAACAATCTTCTCTAATTCCAGCAATTGAGATGAAACTGCTGATTGTTCTTGAGATAAGCGATCGCAGTCTTGGGTTAAGTTCTGAAATTGCTGTCTGACAAAGTTTAGCTGTTGTTCCCAGTTTTGACGCTGATGTAAGATATTTTGTAAGCTTTGCAGTTCAATTTTGCTAAATTCTTGCTGTTGTTGGAGCTGATCAATTTGCGCTTCTAATTCTGCTTTTTGAGTTGTGGTAGTTTCTTTTTGCTGTAGTTGAGTTTTGGTATGTTCCAAAGAACGGGTTAATTCTTCTCCCCTAATCTTAAACTGACGGGACAATTCCTTTGCTCTTTCTTCCAAATCATCATACTGATTTAATTTCAACAATTCAGCTAAAATCTCTTTTCTTTCCGAAGGACGTTTGAGCATAAACTCATCTGCTCGTCCCTGACGTAAATAAGCTGAATTAATAAAAGTATCGTAATCTAATTTGATATGTTCTAAAACCAATTCCTGAGTTGCTCTCAAACCCTTCGCAGTCAAAGAACGAAAACCCTCTGGTGTCTCTACCTGAAACTCTAGGGAACTACTTGCACCCCGACGACGAGTCCGAATTACTTTATAAACTTGCTGAGTGGTTTCAAAAGTAAAATCAACCCGGACTTCTTTCGCTCCAGTCTGAATTACATCATCTTCAGAAGTTGCTCTACTCTCACCCCAAATAGACCAAGTAATTGCTTCGAGAAGAGACGATTTACCTGCTCCATTAGAACCACAAACGCAAGCAGTGTGCAACCCGCGAAAATCTAAAGTCGCATCGCGGTAGCTTAAAAAGTTTTTGAGAGTTAACAGTAATGGAATCATTTAGGCTACTACGTCACACTTTGTTTTTAGAGATAAGACTATTAGCTTCGCTTTCTGTTAGTTTAACTAGGTAAAAATTATGTTTCTAGTCTTTGATACATCATTTTTACAATTGTTTACATTATTTGGAGTTATTTTTTTAATATTAGACAATTTTTTTTAATCTGCGGATAGAAAAATCAGACAAATTTAAGAATTTTCTTACCCCCTATTGCTTAGCAAATTGATTAACTATATCTATGTGAAAAGATATTTTCAGTTAATTTTCAGTGAAAGTACATCTCCAAGCATAGATATTTCACCAGATAGTTTTTAGATTTTCCTGAGAAAGTTTATGATGTATGATATGTATTTGCCTTTGTTTGCCTAATTATTAAATCGTGTTTTAGGTTTTAACTCCTGGGAACTCATACAAGTTTATTCGTACAAAATTAATTATGCCAAAGCTATGTTACGGGAAGATAACAAATTAATTTTGATTGTAGAAAATTTTGTTCTAGCGAATGAAAATAGGATTCCTATATAATATTTGTTTAATTATTTGTTTCAGGAACGTCCCAATTTTACACACGGACTGCCCGACCGTGTAAGCTTATGTCTTTCATTGGGATATTCCCTTTTCTGGCGTTGCTGATTAAAAATATAAATAGCCCCCAACCCCCATTTTTTGGGGATTAAGGGGGCTAGTAAATATGAGAAAGATAAATTCATATTTCAATTCAGCAATGCCCCTTTTCTTATAGTATTAATAAATCTTAGGAGAACTCAATGCCTGAAGTAATAATAATGACCAAGGTACTTTGATATCTGGTACTAACTGGGGATAATTTCTGAGCATGGGTAGTGCAGATGGAATTACAAACCGTAAAGAACGCAAAGATGCGGGAAGATTGCCATCTTTATCTACTACACCGTATTTCTTCGCTAACTCTGCAACGATATAAACCTTCCCAGTATGCTTAATTAGATTTTCCTGATTCGCCAATTTAGCAATTACCCTTCCAGTAAGTAAAGGAGTTTCCCAATTATATTTCTCCTTAAATACCGAACTCATCCGGTCAGTATTATCTTCTTCCCCAGCTTCAGATGCAATTTGTGAAATATGCTCAGTACCAACAATACCAGGCCAAAGTGAGATAGAAGTAATATTAGCAGATTTTAACTCAACAGCCATATCCGCCGCTAAGCGATCGCACGCTGCTTTTCCTGCTCCATAAGCTGCACCGAAGATATAAGATAAACCACCCCATGAAGAGATAGTGCAAATTAATCCCTGCTGGTGTTCGCTCATCATTCTAGCTGCAAAGACACTCGCAATATAATGACTCCGTAAACCCACATTATTACTCGCATCCCACAAACCCAAATCGCACTCCCAAAAAGGTTTACCCTGAGAATTCCTCAGAGCGCGTACCCCAGAATAAACATTATTCACCAACACATCAAGCAATCCATTCTGCTCATCCCGAATACGCTCAAAAAGTAACCTTACCTGTTCATCATCACTATGATCCACCTGTACAGGAATACATACACCACCAGCCTCCTCCACCGCAACCTTCGTCTCATCCAAACTACCAGTAATACCACCACCCACATCAGATTTTTCCGCACCCCGTCCAGTAATATATACCGTCGCTCCCGCTTCACCTAAACCAATAGCTATTCCCTTACCGATTCCTCTGGTTGCACCTGTGACTAATACTACTTTTTCTTGTAAGTATGTCATTTTAATTTGTGTGATTATAGTTTATATTTACTAAATAATCATGACATTTTTAATTGGTTTAATAGAGTTGTTTATTGAAATTTGTAGAATTAATCAGGCTTCAGAATTAAGTATGATTAACGGTAATGAATATCAAATCTGAAAAGACTTTTTTTTGAATCAGACCAATGCTTCCAGGTTTAGAACGAGAAAATACTGAGAATGAGTGAATTTATTATACTATTACCAAAAAATCATAAAAAATTATGGTGGAATGGCTTCTAACCTGGGCAAGTACCAAAGCTGCTGGTTTGGTTTTTAAGACAATTTTTAGCGAGGATTTTGCTAAGGATTTAATTAAGGACTACGGTAAAGACTTTTGTAAGTGTCTTCCGGGTAAGTTAGGAAATTTCACTACAGGATTATTTCAAAAGGAACCCGTGCAGAAAGCCGTAGTAATGGCTCTAACGGAATTTCTTAAACTATTACAGCAACAGCTACGGGTTCGTTGTAAACTGAATGATGAGCAGATTAAGGAATATACCCCAGATATTAAAAAGTTTATTCGGGATAAAACAGTAAAAGAGACCTTGGGTAGAGCTTTTGATATTGATTGTGAGGATTTAAATTCTGAAATTTTCAAGCAACGTTGGCTAGACTTACAATTAAAATTATTACCAAAAAAGTTTAACTGGCAGAGCGTTACAGAGCAATATCTATTAAAAGTTCAGGAAAATATCTCTGAGTCGGAAGAATTACGATATATTATCGAATTACAAAAACTTACCAGTATTGTAGAAAGTACCAAAGAAATTGCTGGTGTCACCAAAGACTTTGATTTGAGAAAATATCAAGAAGCAATCCGAGAACGTTACGTAAATCTAAATTTCGATAGTTTAGATACCACGGGTAGCGCTTACAACGCGTTGAGGTTATGGAAAGTATTTATTCCCCAGAATGTGCGGGAATTACATCAAGTTTTACCAGAGTTACCCAGGGAATATCTGAAAAATTTGCAAGAAAGTAATCAATTAGATGCAGAAATAGATTTAGAAAAAGCAGAAGAATTAGAAGAGTACAAAAGCAGCTATATTAAGCAACCTATTCGTTCGATGCTCGATATTATTCAGGAAAAATCTAAATACAGTAACAGAAAATATATAGTTATCTTAGGCGACCCTGGCTGTGGTAAATCCACCTTATTAAGATACTTAGCATTAAATTGGGTAGAACAGACCCTCGATAAAGACGAACTTTCTCAACCGATACCTTTATTAATTGAATTACGAACCTATGTCAGAGATAGAATTGACGGAATTTGTGAAAATTTCCTAGAGTTTTATCATAAAAGTCCTAACTGTTTTCATCATCTCAACCAACATAAACTAGAAAAACAGTTAAAAGCTGGTAACGCTCTAGTTATGTTTGATGGATTAGACGAAGTATTCGACCCAGCAAAACGAGAAGAAGTAATCACCGCAATTCATCGTTTCACCAATAACTATCCCGATGTCCAGGTCATCGTTACTTCCAGAGTAGTGGGTTATAAACCCCAAAGACTCAGAGACGCTGAATTTAGTCACTTTATGTTACAAGACCTAGATGAAGAACAAATTCAAACATTTATAGATAAATGGCACGATGAAACTTTCACTGATCAAGTAGATAAAGTTAGAAAAAGAGAAAGACTAAGCAAAGGAATTGAAAATTCCAAAGCCATCTCAGAATTAGCAGGAAATCCCCTACTATTAACCATGATGGCAATTCTCAATCGCAATCAAGAATTACCAAGGGATAGAGCCGAACTTTACAATCAAGCATCCAGAGTATTGTTACATCAGTGGGATGTAGAACGCGCTTTAGTAGAAGATAACAGGCTAGATCCCAAAACTATCGATTATAAAGACAAACAAGCGATGCTGCGGCAAGTAGCTTATCATATGCAGACCAGTAATCAGGGTTTAGCAGGTAATTTCATTAGAGAAAGGGGTTTAGAAAATATTCTCAAAGAGTATTTAAAAACCATAGAGTTCGAGAAAGCACCAAAAGCTGCGAGATTAATGATTAATCAACTCAGAATACGTAACTTTATGTTGTGTTATCTGGGTGCAGATTGCTACGCTTTTGTACATCGGACATTTTTAGAATACTTCTGCGCTTGGGAGTTTGTTTGGCAATTTAAAGAAACGCAAACTTTAAGTATTGAAGAGTTGAAAATAAAGGTATTTGGTAAACACTGGATGGATGAATCTTGGCACGAAGTTTTAAGATTAATTGCAGGGATGATTGAAGCTAGGTTTGTAGAGGAGATTATTGACTATTTGATGGCTATAGATGGGGAAAAAGAAAAGTTTAAAAATTTATTTTTGGCTGCTGAGTGTTTGGGTGAAGTTAGAAATAGAAAAATAATTGAAAAAACTGACAATAAATTATTTCACAATATTAAAAAATTAAGTGAATATAAGAATGGAATAAAATTTTTAAAAGAAGAGGATTGGAATTTAGTTAGAGAAATTTGTACTAAATCTGTTTCAGCTATTTTAAGTACTTGGAGAAATGATAAAAAGACGTCCGAATTTATACACAGAATAAGACAAACTACTAAATATTGGTCTGCTGGTCGATTAGTGATACAAGAGCTGATAAAACCACATATACAAAATAATTATAATTTTACAACACTTGCAAAGATTGCTGGGTCTGACAATGATTCAGATATGCGCGTTGGTGCCATCATAGAGCTAGCAGAGAAATATAAATATAATCCACATACATTAGGTGTCCTCAAAAAATGTGCAGAACAAGACGTAGATTGGGTAGTTAGAAGAGAAGCTGTTGCT
Organism: Mastigocoleus sp.; assembly: GCA_050042865.1. Lineage (GTDB taxonomy): Bacteria > Cyanobacteriota > Cyanobacteriia > Cyanobacteriales > Nostocaceae > JBCCDM01. The sequence continues at coordinate 28,870 of JBHJJE010000025.1, read as the reverse complement.
GAAATAGGTGAAAAATGGAAGAAACAATCACAGGTTTTACCCTTTTTGAAAAATGTTGCTTTGCATGACACTGAATGTCTTGTTAGACGAGCAGCTTTATTTCCAATAACCAGAGTATGGATAAAAAAAGATGGGATATTTGATTTTTTGTGCGATCGCGCTAAAAATGACCCTTGCGAAGATAGAGACTATTGGCTAAATCCAAGATATTTAGCACTGGGTGCAATCATCACACACTATCCTAATCACCCCAACACATTACCACTATTACGCGATCGCGCTGAAAATGACCCTGATGAAAAGTTACGAGAGTTTGCAAAGAAGCAGCTACAGCAGTGGAATGAATGTTGAGAATCTATTTCTAAGCATTATGTATTTACCGCGACTACAAACCTTTCAACCATTCTTGTGTGGCTTTCGGAGACTGCAAACGCACTGTATTAAGATGACTGTATTCAGGTTGATTTAATAAAATTGGATATTCTCGTTTTCTTCTGCGATATGTCTTTAAAACCCACACAATCATTGAATCGGAACTGAGAACTTTCCCCCAAGTCTCATAGTTACCGTTACAAACTTCTTTTTTAGTAACAACTCTGTTGAAAGTGCGTTTTATGATTCTACTCATCACTAAAGGGAAGGAATAATCTAACCACACAACTGTATCTGCTCTTTTCCAGATGATATCCCTAACTTTGCTGTAATTTCCGTCTATTACCCAAGTTTGAGTTTGAATTGATTCTGCGACACGTTGACGAAAAGTTTCCTTGGAAACTTCTACCCAGTTTGGTTCCCAGTACAAGTAATCTAACTCTATATGTGGAATTGTCAGTTTTTGAGAGATTTGACGAGCAAAGGTGGTTTTACCGGAACCACTTGTCCCAATCACACATATACGTTGGGGTGAAGAAGGGAAACTATTATTCATGTTTTTTATTCCCAGATTTTTGGTAAGTCTCTAGTAAATTTCTAATTAATCTCCAATAAATCTCTCATGGATTTCTCATTTACCATTTATTCCCTTCTCAGTTACATGCAGGATGATAATACTCAAGGAAAACAAAGCCGATTGATTTCCATACATTTACTAACTACTCATTCACAAATATATTAGAGGGAAATTATGCAACGTCTATTAATTGCTGCTTTTGGAACATTTGCGATCGCTATTACTGCAACATCTCCTGCATTAGCAAATAAAACTGCGGTCAATTCTAATCTTACTCAAAATCAAGTGGTTAAAGATATAACTCCATTTAATTTAGTTGCTCTTGCTTATCAAGGTAAATTTAGAAGTCAAGGGATTCCCGGCTATAATTCATTATTGGCTTCTATCAGGTTTGGAGAAGTCAGTGGAAAGGATTTAGTTCAGCGTGGGATTGATTCGGGAAGACTATCGAAGGAAACAATTGATGATTCTGGTTATGTTAGAGCTGTTGAATATCAATTACAAAGTTTATCTAGAAGTTAATCTTTAAAGCAATAGGTAAGGATATATTGTTTTAAATGATGTCAGATGGTTAATAAAACATGTATAACCTACCATCATATATGATGGTAGGTTATACATGTTTTTAAAAACTTGATAAGTAGGTGGGTATAAATAAAGGCAACGATGTAACAGATTGTAAATCAGCTTTAAACTCTTACCCCGACTGCCGATTGCCTACTGCCTGTCCTAATGACAATTTTCAACACCAACCGACTTAAGTCAAAAATTATATATTAGAGAAATAATGATTATCTGGAAACATAAGTTAAAGGTAATTTTGGTGATTTAGATTTCCAGACAGGTTGCTTGTCTAAAGAAAGTGACCATTTCCTGTTAGGTAAGTTCTGATAAACCCATTTTCTATCGGGACAAATACTCGAATTCATATTCCCGTTTAAAGACTTATTATTGTTATTTTTTATTTGCAGGACTTTGTGTGTCATTTCTGCCTGTAACATTACATCATAAGCTTTTTCTAGCTGCCTTAGAAAGGCTGGATATTGACTCATCTTATCGTAACCTTTTTCCTGAAGATAGTTTTCTGTTAGCTTAACAAAATTAAGATTACAAACATTATTTTTTTCTCGATTAACTAAACTATAAATTTCATTAGTTAGACGGTAGTTTTCAACTGCTAACCAACGTCGAGTAGATTGATTTTTAGCTAAAGATGTCTGGGAGAAAAGTTTATCCTGACTCAGGAGCGAAAACTGGAAAAAAGCTTCTGATTTTAACGCATTCATCATAGATACATTTGAATTCAAGGAAATTAAGCGCTGTGCCCATTTTGCAGGTAAATTATCAAGTTGACGCATTATTTGTAGTTGTCTTCTATATCCAATAATGCTTACTAACTGACTGATTAATAGTGGTTGTTTTTGTAAGGATTGATTAATTCTCCAAGATGCTTCTAAAGATTGGAGTACCTCTTGAATTTTACCTTTTTGATACTTCTCAATTGCATCAACTAGTAAAATATTCTGCAAGTTACGATAGTTGAGAAAGCCAGGAACAGGTTCACTAGGGTCTCCTCGTTTAATTATATTGTAATCAATATCCCAAACTGATATTTGACCCGTTGCAAGTACATTATTTAGGTCTGCGATCGCTGATTGTTTTTTTGCTAGGTATTTGCGGATATTACGTGGTAGTTTTTGATTAATTTTTTCTGGTTTAGCTTCTAATTGATTAAAATAATCTCTGAGTAAAGCTGTTGTTTGTCTAGATTCTTTAATTTTTGCTTCTGGTATTGATATGGATGTTTTTGAATCAACTCTACTTTGAATATTTAAACCTAGTTGAGATAGAGATATTTGGAAAACCTTTTTTGCAGTGTCATTTTTATCTGATTGATATTTGGCGATAAACTCAGACATTTCTTGCTTAATTTGTTGATAATCTCGATTAATTATTGGCTCTGCTTTAGCTATAATTGGCTGAATTTTATTAAAAAATGCATCTCTGAATGAGATTATTACAGGTGAGAATTCTGTATCAGTAGCATCTTCTCCTATTATTAATATATCTAAGTAATCCAGATTAAAGTATTTGTTACTAATTACTGATAAAGACTGTTGATATTTGCGTAATGCTTCTGAATAATTTCCTTTTCTTACTAATTGTTCTGCTTCTACTAAAGTTGATATTTTTTGCGGTCGATTAATTTCACTAATTACTTGCTGATATTTTTGAATATCTGTTGAAAATTCACTTAGTTCAGATTTTAGTTTTGATATTTCTTCTGAAGAAAATTTTACAACCTGATAATTACTAGGACATTCTATTTTTGAGAGGGATAGAGTAGTAATTTTTTTTAAAATAGTAGCTTGATTTGCTCCCGTTTCACAGACAATAAATTTTGTGCTATTCCCAATATATTTAGTTAGACCAATATAGCTCTTGGAAGATTGTTTTGGAGAAGAAATAAGAGTAGCTATTCCTTGTTTAAAATTCCCTACAGGAATCATTCTTAATTCTATCTCTCGTTCTAAAAAATATTTCTCAATATTTAGAGTAAACAGTTGCTGAGCATTCTTTGCAAATAAATTATTCTGATTGTAATACTGTTGTTGTAAAATATTAAAGGCTAAAGCAGTTTCCTTCAATTCTTTTTCAAATTCTGCTTGTTTATATGCAGCTTCTTCTACATCGCTAACTTTATACTCTTTAAAATCTAATGGGCAATTAACCTTACTACCCTTCAGTTCTTTCTTGGGTAACTTAGGAATAATATTTTTACTACTGCTGCTTTCACACAGTTGAACTAAAGTGATTTTTTCTCCTACTGAATTTTTACTTATTCTGACCAAGCTAATATAGGTTTTACCTGATTTTTGAGGAGAAAATACCACGATCGCAGATTTTTTAGCTTTCTTATCTGTAAATAGTTGCAGTTGATAATTCTTGATATTATTACCAAAATTTTCACCTAAACCTAGGTCTTCTATTTTGGTTGTGAATTTATTTTTTTCAAGAAAATATGCTTGTTGACCGCGACTTATCGAACCTAAATAACTTCCAATTTCTTTCTTAGTTTTAATATATTGAATAGATGCTTCTTTTTCGGTTTCTTTTGCTTGTCCTACATTAATTGAAGTAGGAATAAAATAGCTAAATATCGCAGAAAATGCAATTATATTGATAATATGTGACTTCATTCTTAAATTTTCATTTTTTCCCTTTTATTTTTTCGTTACATCACATAAATTAACATCGTAAATATCACTGAAATTATAACTTCAGTGACTCTATAAAATATTAAAAAAATTAGTTTTTGAAATAGAAATAATACCGCTTCTAAATGAAGTTGCATTTTATTAATTTTAAAATTCAAATTCAAAATGCAAATTCAAAATGCAACTTCAAAAAATACTGATTACCTAAGTCGTATACTCCGCATTTATCTTCACATAATCATAACTCAAGTCACATCCCCAAGCTAAACCAGAACCTTTACCATCACCAATATCAACTGCAATAATCACAGGATTATCTAAACGTTGTTTAATATTGATTCTATCTACATCCAAGTCATTACTATTATTAGTTGCTTGCACATCTTTTACTAGGGAAGCTTCCGCAGCTGCTTTTAGATAAGCACTAGCTGCTGCTCTATCAAATTCCAGAGGTTGTCCTTCTTCCATTAACAAGTAATCCCCCATCTGAACCCTCAGATTTTCCTGCTCAAATGGTACCCCTGCACGTCCTGCTGCTGCTGCAATCCGTCCCCAGTTGGGATCACGTCCAAAGACTGCGGATTTCACCAGGGATGAACCTGCTATGGTCTTAGCTATTTTACGGGCTGATGCTCCATCTGATGCACCATTTACTCGTACTTCTATCAAACAAGTTGCACCTTCACCATCACGAGCGATCGCTTTTGCTAAGTGTTGACAAACTTCGGTTAACATTGCTTCCAATTTCTCTGCTTCTTTACCATTTTCGGTAATTGCAGGTGTGCGGGATTGACCGTTAGCTAAAGCGAGCAAACAATCATTAGTGCTAGTATCACCATCTACTGTAATCGAATTGAAGCTTTTATCAGCAGCACGACTTAACATTTCTTGCCATAAGTGGGGTGAAACTGCTGCATCTGTGGTTACAAAAGCTAACATGGTTGCCATGTCAGGATGAATCATCCCCGAACCTTTGGCAATTCCTCCAACCCTTACTGGTTTATCATGTATGGTGGTTTCTAAAGCGATAGATTTAGTTACCAAGTCTGTGGTGGTAATCGCTTTCGCTGCTGCATCAGAACCTGTTTCGGAAAGTTCTCCTACCACCTTTGGGATACCTGTTTTTAATGCATCCATGACAATTCTTTTACCGATCACCCCTGTAGATGCAAGCAGTATTGATTCTGAAGATATATTCAGAGCTTGTCCTGCAAACATTACTGTTTCCATTGCATCCACCCAGCCTTGCTTCCCTGTTGATGCATTCGCTTGTCCTGCATTACAAACAATTGCACGAACACTCGGCTTCGCCTGCAAAATCTGCTGACAGTAATCTACACAAGCTGCACGAACTTGTGATGTCGTAAATACACCAGCCGCGATCGCATCTACGTCAGATACTATCAGCGCTAAATCCGGTGCCCCTGAAGGTTTTAATCCTGCTGCAATACCTGCCGCTTTATACCCTCTGGGTGCCGTTACCCCACCTGTAATCTGTTGCCAATCTGCCATTATCCTTCCCCAACAACAGCAATATGCCCAAGCAGGGATTATATCAATAATTCGGAACCGAATGGTAGTGGGTAATGGTAATTACTTTGATTAACCCTTGATGATTATCTCTGACCAGAGAAATATGAAGAAGAAAAAAGAGAGCCACTTGGGCAGCTCTCCAGATCATCAGGGTGCATCTACTGAAATAAGTATAGCATTTAAAATGAGGGGTAACACCCATCTTGACAAAAAGAATGTAAAGTTTTTATAAAGCTTCCCAGACAGGAAATATTATTTTTTTCTATAAAATAGGCACATTTACCTGGGAAATGATAACACCTTGATGGCTGGGGCAAAACCCCCTATTATTATTTCTAAACAATTTTCTTTTATTGATAAATAGCGATCGCGTGGGGTATAGGACGGTTAGTAATAATCAGAGGTGTTCCATTAACTATGATTCCGGTACTTCCACCACCATCAAGCATAGCGTTCCGATGGGTACCAAATTTTCTTAGGGTTGCGATCGCATCTATTTGACGAGCATAGTTACTGGAGTAAAAGATAACTGTTTCGTTTACACCGTCTTTATTTTTATCTTTGATTCCTACGAAAGTTCGCGGTAAGTACTTGTTTGCTGATTTATTTGCTAGGGGATGGAGCGCACCTACAACTTCGGGATATATTATAAATGTTCGAGGAATATAAGCACCGATAGCTGCATTAGATAAGGAAGGTTGGAAAGCGAAGGTAGTAATTTGTCCGGGGTATTCATTACCAACCCCGTAGCCATATGTGATTAATTTACCATTTGTTTGTAAACCGAAGGCGATTCCAGTCGGGTTTTGTTTTGTGGAGAAGAAAGCACCATTTAAGATAACTTGGATTTTTTTGTTAGAGCTAGATTTACCATGAGAATCCTTCCAAAACTGAGTAAGGGTCTTTTTACTAACTTTAATTTCACCAGTTTTATTCTCTGTGAGATTTCCCGTTAGATTTCTTAAAGAAGCTTTACTAATATCAACAACGGTAATAAATTCTTTACGGATAGTTGGAGTTGGGGATAATATATCAGTAATTCTTTGATATACCTGTATTCCCTGGGTTTGCAAGATAGTCTGAAACTCTGAAGGGATAGAATCAGCCTGAGTTTTTGCTACAGTTTTCTGTAAATCCTTCAGAGTAAACCCAACTGGGAGTAAACTCAAACCTAAAATTGCCAAAAATATTTTTTGAACGTACATTTTGCTTCTTAGCTGCAAGATATAACCTTAATTATCTTTGCAGAAAGCGATGGTACGTAGTAACCGTCTTCGGCGATGGTGCGGTAGCACCCGCTGGAAGCGATCGCTATTAAAAAGAGTTAAATCCATTAGTCATCTGTGGGAAAAGTAGAAACGTTCCATATAACATATTTACCAGAGTAACTTGCACTTATTTAATTTTTCAGATATTTTCATGTAATATTACTAAGAACTTTATTGAGAATTGATATTAAAGTGTGGAATTAATTATACCTTGTTTAATTAAAAAACCCTTTATCGCCGCATAAATTTGTTTTTTTTGCATTTTGCTAAAACCTCCATGTGCAGCACCTTTCACAGTATATAATTGATTTACTGTTCCAGAATTACGTAATGCTTCATGTAATTTGATTGCATGATTATAAGGAACAAAAGTGTCTTTCTCTCCATGTACTGTCATAATTGCGGGTAGATTTTTTCGTACAAAATTAACAGGAGAAACACTTCTAGCAATTTCAATTTCCCGTGCAGATGTTTTGTTCCCAAACCACTGTAGAGCAAAATACTTTTGATTCTTTCCCACCAGCAAATCATTAACATCAGTAATACCAGACCAGTTAACAATTGCAGCTACCTTGTTCGGTTTACTTCCCGGACAGTTTTGGTTAAATTCACTAACATTAGGCATCATACCTGTAGTCAGGGAAAGATGTCCCCCTGCGGAGAATCCAGTTAAAACAATTTTATTCGTATCAAAATTATATTGAGATGAGTTATTATTCACCCAGTTTAAAGCACATAAAGCATCTTCCACAGCAGCTGGAGCTAATGCTGTATTCGCTAATCTATAGTTAATATTAACTACAGAAAAACCCCAGTCAAGATAAGGATTAAAAAAGTATTTTTCTCCCTCTTTACTTCCTTTTATCCAACCTCCACCATGAATAACCATTAATGTTGGATGTAAACCGGGTTTCTTATTTTGGTAAACATCGAGTTTTAACTGAGTATCGTTTACACTTTGATAAACAATATTACGATATACGTCATAGGGATTGTCTCGCTTTACAGCTATTGAAGAATTAGAAAATACTTCTCCCCAGTTAATGACCACAATTAATGAAATTACAATTGCAGTGATTATATAGAAATTAGCAAATGAAAATTTTCTATATTTCATCATATTAATTAACCTTAGAGTTTATTTAGGATGTTGATTTAGAATATTGATTTAGAATATAAAAATATCATTTCATTAATTAATTTTTTATTTGAATTACTCTCTTCCTGATGTAATATCACTTATTAATTTATAGGTTTTTAAAAAGTCAGGACTTACACAACTAAGATTTGTGATTGCGACGATCACGGAGTGTAGAGAAGCAACAGCAAGGTTTTTGCGTTAACTACGTTATGCTACACAAACGTCTCGGACGGAATTATATTGCTTTTTTGTAAGTTCTAAAAGTTTGCGTCTATTTAAATTGCGTCTATTTAAATTGGTATTGTTTGAGCAAAATAGGAGTAGGAAAAAGAGAAAATTCTATATAATAGGAAACAAAAACTTTACCTAGATTTTAGCAAAATTGATGATTAATCCTGCATAAAAATATAATAAACAAAACAAAACAAATCAAATTAAATCAAATCAAATCAAATCAAATCAAATATTTTTACTATCTAACAACAGTTGAATAACTTAGGTAAGTTCTCCACTTCCTTGTCCCCCTTCCTCATTCCCTTCACCCTTCATCCTTCTTCCTCCTCATTTGTAAAACACCCTGCTCTATCATTTTATTTCTAAGAATTTCAACCATAATTTTTGCACCATGTTCAGTGGGGTGTAATCCATCATTGTATCTGACCCTTCCTCGTCTGCCATTACTATCAGCAGCCACAGGAACAAATTTACCACTGGCTGCAAATGTATTCCAGTAATCTACAAATTCTATTTTAGGATGTCCTTGAGCAACTTTTTTGTAAATTCGATTGAAAATGGGAAAAAATTTATTATATCTAGCCACATTCGACATTGGATGACCTATCCAGTAGACCTTTTTTACAGAATATTCATCAAGTAATTTTGCATATCTTTCAACACGCTCTTCATAAGCTTTTTCCCATTCAGGAGTTAATTCTGCTCGTAGTTTTTTACTTTTATCTAAAATATGTTGGTCATCATTACCACCAAATACAACTACCATTGCATCGGGGTTATTTTGTTGAATTAATTGTCGAGTACGGGAATACCAATTATAAAAGTCAATACGATTCAATCCTGTAGAAATTTTATAAGAAACTTTAATTGCATCTAAGTCATATTCTGTTTTTTTAATGTTATTCTTAAATGCAACTCCTAAAAAAGACATAATTGAATCTCCTACTAGCAAAAATCGCTTTGATGGTTCTTTTTGCTTGATGGATAAACTTATTAATGATTCTCTATTAGATTCAACTCTTTTTTGTTGTTGTGGATAATTAGATATTTGGGCTAGATTTTTTTTATCTTCATTGGTCTTACTTTTTGCTGAATATGTAGAATATTTTGGAGTTAGTATAGGCTTAGAATCTATATCTTTAATATTATCCCAAAAATCAGATTCTATTTTGCTAAATCCTTCTAATTTAATTTTTTGGGCAGTTTGTTTAATTTCATAATTTGCAAGTTTACTAGAACCGAAACTTTTAATAAATAAAGGCTTATTAATAGCAATTAAAATTGAACTTACCAAAATACAAATAGTTAAAAATTTTAAATCCTGCATAATGTTAATAATATTTAAAATAATCAATTTAAAATAATCAAGTTAAAATAATCAGATTTTGATAGTTAGATAATAATAGGACTTAACCATTCGTAATAAAAAATAAGACTTCAGGACACAAGGTCTTTACAACAACCCTTTGAGGGGAATCTATGATCGTAATGACATAAACACCTAGTCAGTCGGTAAGTCCTGAATAATTTAAATTTTAAAATCCTATTAAAATCCAAAATAGACAAATGGTGGAACAGTACTTGGTCCTAATCTAAAAACTATATATAAGGAAGTTGAGACAAATAATATCTGAAATAGTAAATTACATCTAGCAATAATATTTTGCATAAAAAAACTGATTTTATCCCCATAAAAATTCATCACCAGTACTATGCAAAAGACTGTATATAGCTGCCAGATATTAAATTGAGATAGAAATATAGAATTAGATGAAATATTTATTATTTGTCGTAAAAACTTCCAAGAAATCTCTAAATTCGGAGTGTTAAAAAATATCCAACAGAAAGTTATATATGAGAAAGTTAATATACTAAAAAATATTGGTTTACATAATGATAAATATTTTTGCATATAAAAAATACACCACTTGAGAAATATTTTACTTTCTTTATCATCTGAAAAAATAATTAACTGGTTCTCAATATTAGTTTCTTTGAATTGATTTACTGTTTGACTTTTGTTAACTATACCTTTCCAAATATGATTAACAATTAAACCAAAACCATGTAAGAATCCCCAAATAATAAAATTGAATCCTGCACCATGCCAAAAACCGCCAATAACCATTGTCAAAAGTAAGTTAAAATTTTTCCTAACCTTACCTTTACGACTTCCTCCCAAGGGGATATATAAATAGTCTCGCAACCATTCCGATAAACTAATATGCCATCTGTGCCAAAATTCTTGTAAACTCCTAGCACGATAAGGCATATTGAAGTTATTGACTGATGGGAATCCCAATAAATTAGAGATAGCATTTGCTAAATCTGAATACCCACTAAAGTCAACGTATATATAGCATGAGTAGGCTAGTGCAGCTAAGATTAAATCGAAACTAGAATATTGTTCTGGTAGTTGAAAAGGCAGTTTAGTAAAATTAAATAGAAAGCTCGATAAAGTATACTTTTTAAATAGTCCAGAAATTATTAAAATAATCACTCTTTCTATTTTATATTTGTACTTATCTTGACTATTTAGTTGTTGATAAAATTCTTTTGCTCTAGAAATAGGTCCAGAAGCAATTTGAGGAAAATAAGTTATATATATGAAATAATCTAAAAATCTTGGACATGAGATTTGATTCCTATAGCAATCAATAAGATGAGAGATTATTCTAAATGTATAGAAAGAGATACCGATGGGAATAATAACTTCTAGTATTTGAATATTACTATGAATCTGAAGTAAATTTAATGTTTCTTGAAAAGAATCAATAAAGAAGTTGTAATATTTAAAAAATCCTAAATATACAATATTTATAATTATTCCAAAAGTAAGTAATATTTTTTTATTTTTACTACTAAAACTAATACCTTCAAGAATTAAATAATTAATTACTATATTCGCAATTAATAATTCTAAAAAATTAATACCCCAAAATGAATAAAAAATTATATTTATAAATAGTAAGAAAAATTTATATGAAGTAATTCTTGATTTTAATAAACTGACACATATTAATACAATAAAGAAAAATAATAAAAATTCATATGTAGGGAACAACATAGTATGAGATGTCAAATACTAATTATCATAGAAATAGTTTAACTACGCTAACTTGATAAAGTTATAGGAATCATCCGCAAAATCTTGAACAATATGTAGGGTATCTAAAATTATGACAATCTACTAAACTAAAATATTTTTGTATTTCTACTTAGCCTATATAGTTTTGTTTTTTACCTATAAACAAGTACTATTCTGGTATCAAAATATTATTAACGCCACTAGTGATTTTACTTAATTTATATTTTCATATATCTTAATTACTTATTACTTACTTACTTACTATAGATTTAATTATTAGGACACACATGTATATATAAAAAGGAGCAAAGTAAATATAAATCTTAATACAGTCTTTATATATAGCCGTAGCCATTTTGATTAAGACACTCAAATTAGTATGAGCAATTGAAAAATATCAGAGTCTTCGTCCTAACTTACCCGGCTATAGCTATAATTAAAAAATAATCTTCATTAAAAATTAATGGCTCTCCCAGAGTCACTATGATAAATTAATAATAAGAATAGGCTGAAATAGCTTATGTATAAGAATTTGAATAAGATAAAATTAAATATTTAATAAGAATATACTTTTTTAGTCTGGATTCCCGTCTGTATAGTAATTAAAGCTGTTATTAAGTATTAATTTCACACAACAAGTCTCGGAGAGCCAAATTAATTAAGTAATAAAGATTAGAGATAAAAGATAAAACGCTATCAGTATTTTTACTACTAATAGCGCTTTTAAAACTAATTTAATACGTATCCCCTCAATAAATCGGGGCGGACTATCAGTTGAAGAACGATTTTACGCCATTTGAGGCTTGTTATTGAGCGATTTACCCCGGATTATTGAGCGCTTACTTTAATACCCTGCTTATCACATCTAAAAAGCTAAAATTTATACAAGCTAGAAGACAGAATGCAGCTTAGTTAATTTTTCCAGTAGAATTACAGTACAACGGTATATGCATCTCTAATTCCCGCAACCTTAGTAATCTCACTTAAGATTCCATCTGGTAGGGGATCATCCAAACTCAAAACCATGACTGCATCACCGCGAACAATCTTACGTCCCACCTGCATACTGGCAATGTTCACATTAAAACTTCCCAGTAGAGAACCTATTTTACCAATGATTCCCGGCATATCTCGGTGGACAGTGAATAGCATATGTTGGCTTGGTGGTACATTTATGGGGAAATTATCAACGCTGGTAATGCGAATTTCACCATCACCAAGTAAAACCCCCGTGACTGAATGAGTACCTAAGTTACCTGTTGCTTCCAAACATACAGAACCAGCATAATCCTTAATGGAAGAATCCCTAGTCTCAATGACCCGAATACCCCTCTCTTTAGCCTCAATGCTTGCATTTACATAATTTACTCTTTCCCGCAGTGCTTGGAAAAGTAAACCCTTGAGGGATGCAACGACCAGGGGTTGACTGCTATTAGTTGCAAGCTCTCCCTGTAAACTAACATTGAGAGTTTCTACACGACCACCAGCTAACTGTCCAACTAAGTTACCCAAAGTTTCCGAAAGCTGCATATAAGGCTTAAGTTCTTCTAAAATATCAGGACTCAAACCAGGGATATTCACCGCAGAACGTGCAGGTAGTCCTAGCAATACATCCCGTATTTGCTCAGCCACATCAACAGCTACATTCACCTGTGCTTCTGTAGTCGAAGCACCCAAATGAGGGGTTAAAATCATCTCCTTACCCAAAGACTTTAAAGGAGAATCACCCAAAGGCTCTGACTCATATACATCTAAAGCAGCACCTTTTATCTGTCCCTGCTTTACAGCATTAGCGATCGCTTCTTCATCAATAATTCCACCACGAGCACAGTTAATAATCCGTGCTGTGGGTTTCATTTTTGCTAATCTTTCAGCATTTATCAGATGTGTGGTCTCAGGGGTTTTGGGAATATGTAAGGTAATATAATCAGCTTGCTGGAGCACTAAATCTAAATCAGCTAACTGTACCCCCATCTGTTCTGCTCTATCATTAGAGATGAAAGGGTCAAAAGCCATTAACTTCATTCCCATTGCTTTTGCAACAGCAGCAACATGAGAACCAATTTTACCCAAACCTACAATTCCCAGAGTTTTTTTATAAACCTCTGCACCAACATAAGTTTTGCGATCCCAGCCACCACTTTTCACGGAAGCATTAGCATCTGGGATATGTCGAGACAGGGATAGCATCATTGCTAAAGCATGTTCAGCAGCTGCTATTGTGTTACCTTCTGGAGAATTTACTACTACAATACCGTGGCGGGTGGCTGCGGGTACATCCACATTATCCACACCCACACCAGCACGACCAATGATTTTTAACTTCGTTCCAGCCTCAATAATTTCTTGAGTAACGCGGGTTCCAGAACGAATCATCAATGCATCATACTCATTGATTATTTCTGCCAACTGTTCTGGTTTCAAACCTGTTTTGACATCAACAGTGGCTACTTGGGAGAGAATATCAATCCCAGCTTGGTCAATTGGATCGGAGACGAGAACCTTAGACATGATTGCTTGCTATAGAACTAAAATTAGTTTTCAGGATTTTGTTTGTAGATTAAAACTTTTAGTTTAGACTTAAATGTTCCCCACTAAGCAATAGAATAATGGGTTTTATGTCAATAAGAATCTCCCATGTTTTGCCTGTGATGTTATCAAGCCCTTATTATTAAGCTTGAAGTGGCAGTAAATCTAACTGTTAATCGTAATTCGTAATTGATAATGCAGCTACTCCCTCGCTAAATATAAATCATTAAGTGACCTAAATACTATATATGTTTGTGAAATTGTTTATTATTTTTCTAAGTTTTGAATCATTTCTGAATCATTTCTGAATATTCTGAAAAAAAACATTGATAGTTAAGTAAAAGTTAAACTAGCTATCAGAAATTATAGATTTTGTACAAGGTTTGTGTATATAAAATTACTTAATTTAATGAAGAACACAGGACTTATGCAAAAGCAACCTAATTCCCTCCGAGACCGTTTGCTTCCCCATGTCCGTGCTTGAATCATGCTTCTCTACACTAGGTGACCGTCGTAATGACAAATCTTCTTTGCGTAAGTCCTAGAGCAATCAAATTATTGGCGTTGCTGATTCAAAATATGAATAATAAATTTTTGGTTATTTAGAGATTTTTAATTGAAGGTCTCAATAAGTGTTTGAAGAGTAATACCGCAATTGTAACCAAACATAATTCATTACCCAATTAAGCAATGCCAAATTATTAAAATTAATATCAATTTACCTTACTATAATAGGTCTTAAAATTTCAGGACTTACGCAACGGAAATGTGTCATTGCGATCAGAACGTAGTGTAGGGTTCCCTGAAAGGGTTGTCGTAGTAAGTCCTTTATAAGCCTAGGACTTTCAATTCTAGGTGGTCGAGGATACTTAACATATGCACTGACTAAAAATCGAATATGGGTAATTCAAAAAACCATATCTTCCGTAGGGGTTTAGCAGTGCTAAACCCCTACTGGGGGACATCAAAATGATTATTAATTTGTATAACGCAGAATATCTAATTTACTTAGGACTTACGCAACGAATATTTGTCATTGCGACGATCACGTAGTGCAGGGAAGCATAAGCTCTATCGAGCATACTCGTGCAACTCATCAATACTTATTTGACCATCCCCGTCTTTATCTGCTGCATCGGTATTAATACCTTCTACCAGATAGCGGGTGTAAATTGATAAATCAGACCCTTCTTGCTCAAAGGAATATTGAGTGGAAGTAGAAGAAGTGAGAATTGCTCTTCCTTTACCCCCTAACTGTTCCTGGAGATTAATACTACCATCATCCTTGACAGTCATTCCTTGAGCGATCGCGCCACTAAAACAACAGTCTAAAATAACTACCTGTCTTTGGGAACGGCTTTCATTGATGCTTTCGTGTAGAACCCTAGCAGTAACAGCCGAAGCCTTTCGTAACTTACCATTATTTTTTGTGGTATCGTGGGTTGAAAAATATAACTTCCCCCTTTCATCTTTAATTCCATGACCGGAGAAGTAAAATAACAACAGATCATCTTTTTGGCGATCGCTAAATAAGTCCTCGATAGCATTTCTGATATCTTGGGGTTGGGGATTTTTGAGTACTGTAACATCACTATCAGCAAAACCACCCATTTCTGAATTTACCAGAACCCGCCGCATCGCTTCCACATCTTGAACTGCTGCTGGTAAAGGATTAAATTCCGGTTGATATTCACTTACCCCAATTAGTAAAGCAATTTTCGCCATCCTGCTATGTTATACACCTTTAGTTACACACCTTTAGCTATAAACCTTTACGCTCATGATTATTACATTCTGGAGGGGGTTTGGGGGATTCTCCCCCAATTCTTCAGCAACTATAAGTAAATTGTAAGTAAATTATTGCTTATCTAAACCATATTGAGAGCAACCCAACATTATCAACCAGAAAGTTGGGTTTATCTCCAGTATGCTACGCAAACACTATCCCTCAACCCAACCTACATTTTTTTAACGGAAACCGTATTGTAGCGTAGCTAAAAATTAATTACTCCACTTCTCTACCGAAAGCACGATGAGATTTTGCTCTCTCCATTTTCGGCATTAACCAAGCTAAACCCTCTGAAGTTCCCACCCATATCTTATTACCTACATCGGGAGCTAAGGAAAGAACTCGACTAGAAGGAAGTCCAGCAACTTGGTCTAGGACTGCACCGGTATATGGATTTAGTCTTAGTAAACCATTATTAGTACCAATCCAAACACTTTTGTCTTTCGCAAATTTGATGGATCTTACATCTTTCCCACGCAGAGGTGTCACCGAACGCAAGACAATTCCATTCTTGGGATTTATCACCAGTAAGTTATTCGGCATTCCTGCCCAAATTAATCCCTGAGAATCTATCGCCAAAGTCTGTACTGTAGTTCCGGGTACTTCTTTGATTCGCTTCATGATTTTAGCACTAGCAGTATTCACCCGTACTAATCCTTCCAAAGTCCCTACCCACAGATGTCCATCAGCATCTAAAGTCATAGCATTGGCACTTACTCCAGGCAAATTTTTCAGGGTGGTCATAATTAATCCTTGGTCGGGACTAATCAGAGCTAAACCGTTATCTGTACCCGTCCATAAATAACCCCGTTTATCAACTAGTAGAGATAAAACTCGTTTGGAGGGTAAAAATAAATTTTGTGCAGTAATTTCACCACTGTTAGGATTCACTCGCTTCAATCCTGCATAGGTACCCACCCATACACGTCCAGATTTATCCTCAGCTAGGGCACCAATGGCTTTATTTGGTAAGTTAATACGAGTCAAAATTTTACCTGTATTAGGATTAATACGAGTTAATCCCCTCCATGAACCCACCCAGAGGTTTCCATTAAAGTCAGGTTGCAAGGATGGAACGCGATAGTCAACAGATTCTAACTGGATTCCTTCTAGTCTTCTGCGTTGGTTCGGTAAGGGAGTGTTTCTTCTTGGTGGTGGTTCTTTGTAAGTAGGTTTGAATTCTGAGGGATCAATATCAATTAGTTTTTGGGCAATCAGGCTATTATTAGTTTTGTTTATATCTCGATTATTCGTTTGATTACGTCCTTGATTAAATCCTTGATTAAGACTTTGATTAAGACCTTGATGCTTTATTTGAGTACTTGTTGATCCTCTCTCAGATATTAATAATGGTACTAATGCACTGGCGATATTTGGCGTTACTATTAACCCTACAAAAATAGAACTAATTAATAAACTTGCGTAGTTTCGAGAAAATGTCACTTTACAACTTTCCTTGGGAGAGACTGATTATCCCTTTCACCTCCAGTAAGCCAGAAGAAGCAAAATGCTAGATCTGAACTCGCTACTTGCAGTACTTTTAAATACTTATACTCCAAGTGAAATTTCTTAGATAAATTCCAGAATGTATTCCAAGAATATATTCCGAAAATCTACCCTAGAAGACTTTGAAGGTTAAAGACTAATTTCAGTATTCCCCTGGTTTATATGGAGATAAACTTTTGTAAGCAAAATTCATTAGAAATTTGTGACAATGTTTCGTAATGTGATTACAGTCAATCTAAGTTAATTCCTTGCAATGCTTGTTATTGCTGATTTGTAAAGCATTCTTAATAAAATGTTTAAAACAATATGTAATAACTTATTTAAATCAAAAAGTTAAAAATATTCAAAGAATAACTTATTCTATTCTTGATATATTGTGAATTGGGTTACAAATTGAGCAGCACGCAATCTTGCCTGTGCTAGCCATTTCTCAAATAAGTTGTCTGTAGATAAAATGTTTTTCTTTGTGTTTTCTCCTGCTTTCCGATTTTTTTGGGTTATTGAGTTGAGTGATTTTTTATATCCCTCTTTGTCTTTTCCCCAAGTGGGTCAAAAGTATGGGAGAATTCAAAAGTTAGCATCTTTATAGAAGAATAAAGGTGTGATGTCTGAGAAAAAGGACTTGGTGGAGGAAGAGTTGTACAGAATAGTTTTCTCTATTTTTTTGAGGGGAGGATACAGAATACCTAGTCTTTTACTCCTTTCTGGTATATCAGTGAATTCCTACTAAACCATTCCAAACGCGGTCGGGCAGTCCGTGTAAGCTTGTGGACGTATCCAAACGGGAAAATTTGAATACTTGTATTTAGATTTCTAGGGCGGACGGATGAAGCAAGAATCCCCTTTAATTTATTGATGGGGAGTGTCAACAAGGCTTCTTTGACATCATTTTAAGTGTTGATAATAGAGAATATTTCACTCTTTTGCTGAAGGTAAACTCTGGATTTAAGAGTCTTGAGTTTCAGCGTTAACAAATTTCAGCGTTAACAAAGCTAGAGAGAAATGGTTAAAGAAGATTGCGCGACCCTGCATTAGCTCTTAACTAGGACGCTTCGTCGCTCCAAGGAAGAAAGCAAAAGCAGATGCGCAGTTTGTAACTGAGTGAAGAACGACTTCAAGAACAAGGGAAAATATGTCTTACGCGCAAACTAGGACTCAAGCTAAATCTGGTTATGAAGCTGGAGTTAAGGATTACAGATTAACTTACTACACCCCTGATTACACTCCTAAAGATACTGACCTTTTAGCGGCATTCCGCATGACCCCCCAGCCAGGAGTTCCTCCAGAAGAGGCTGGTGCTGCTGTGGCTGCTGAATCCTCTACAGGTACTTGGACAACTGTATGGACTGACTTACTTACCGACCTAGACCGCTACAAGGGTCGTTGTTATGATATTGAGCCAGTTCGTGGTGAAGATAATCAGTATATTTGTTATGTAGCTTATCCTCTAGACTTATTTGAAGAGGGTTCTGTTACTAACGTTTTGACCTCAATTGTAGGTAACGTATTTGGTTTTAAAGCTTTAAGAGCGCTACGTTTGGAAGACTTGCGGATTCCTGTGGCATATCTCAAGACTTTCCAAGGACCTCCACACGGTATCCAGGTAGAGCGTGATAAGTTGAACAAGTATGGTCGTCCTCTCTTGGGTTGTACCATTAAGCCTAAGTTGGGTCTATCTGCGAAGAACTACGGACGCGCTGTATATGAGTGTTTGCGCGGTGGTTTGGACTTCACCAAAGATGATGAGAACATCAACTCCGCACCTTTCCAAAGATGGAGAGATCGTTTTACCTTTGTTGCTGATGCGATCCACAAAGCACAAGCGGAAACTGGAGAAATTAAGGGTCACTACCTTAACGTAACTGCTCCTACCTGCGAGGAGATGCTCAAGCGGGCTGAGTATGCGAAGGAGCTAAATATGCCCATCGTCATGCATGACTACTTGACTGCAGGTTTCACCGCTAACACCACTTTGGCTCACTGGTGCCGTGACAACGGTTTATTGCTACACATCCACAGAGCAATGCACGCGGTTATTGACCGTCAAAAGAACCACGGTATCCACTTCCGCGTATTGGCTAAAGCTTTACGTATGTCTGGTGGAGACCACATTCACACTGGTACTGTGGTTGGTAAACTTGAAGGTGAACGCGGTATTACAATGGGTTTTGTTGACCTATTGCGCGAAAACTACGTTGAGCAAGACAAGTCTCGCGGTATTTACTTTACCCAAGATTGGGCTTCCATGCCTGGTGTAATGGCTGTTGCTTCCGGTGGTATCCACGTATGGCACATGCCAGCATTGGTAGAAATCTTTGGTGATGATTCCGTACTACAATTTGGTGGTGGTACCTTGGGTCACCCTTGGGGTAATGCTCCTGGTGCGACTGCAAACCGCGTTGCATTAGAAGCTTGTGTTCAAGCACGTAACGAAGGACGTAACTTAGCTCGTGAGGGTAATGATATTATCCGTGAAGCTGCAAAATGGTCTCCTGAGTTGGCTGCTGCTTGCGAACTTTGGAAAGAGATTAAATTTGAGTTCGAGGCAATGGATACCGTCTAAATGTATTAGTTGTGAGTTTTTAGTTTTGGGTTTTGAGTTTAAAATCTCTTTAATTTAGAACTCAAAACTTATAACTCATAATTATGATGGGCTGGGGTCAAGTATGAATATAAAGCAAATTGCCAAAGACACAGCTAAGATGCTGCAAAGCTACTTGACATATCAGGCAGTTAGAACGGTGTCGGCTCAAATTAATGAAACGAATCCTTATGTTGCAGCTTGGTTACATCGCTTTTCTACTAAGGAAAGAATCCAAAATGGAGAGTTGTATATTGAGCAGTTATTCGAGGAGAAGCCAGAATTGGCTTTGCGGATAATGACAGTTAGGCAGCACTTAGCGGATGAGATGACTGAATTTTTGCCGGAAATGGTTTGCACTGGAATTATGCAAGCTAATATGAATCATCGTCGTCAGCATCTTGAGCGGGTTACGCAATTAGATTTATCTAACCCCAGTATTCCAGAGGAACAACAATCAGTATTAGATACTAACTCGGATGAAACTTTGAGTTAGTTGATGATTTAACGAAGCTGTCCAAATACCCCAAGATTAAATTTTAAGAGATATGCAAACTTTACCAAAAGAGCGTCGCTACGAAACCCTTTCTTATTTACCACCTCTAAGTGATGCTCAAATTGCTCGTCAAATTCAATACGTTTTAGATCAGGGATATTTTCCTGCTATTGAATTTAACGAAACTTCCGAACCAACAGAAATGTATTGGACTATGTGGAAGCTACCTTTGTTCAATGCTAAAGGTACTCAAGAGGTATTGAATGAAGTTCAATCTTGCCGTTCTCAGTATCCTGGTTGCTTTATTCGCGTAGTTGGTTTTGACAATATCAAGCAGTGTCAAATTCTTAGCTTTATTGTACACAAGCCTAATCAAGGCGGTTACAGATACTAAGGCTTGGTATTTTAAGATATTTTAAGATATTTTAAGATGTAGATTTTTCTACTTTTAAATATTTTCAACCTTTTCCCTTCCTACGAAATGTGGGTAGGGATTTTTGGTTTTTATCTGTGTGTGAGGGAGAATAAATGCGATCGCTTCCAGCGGGTGCTACCGCACCATCGCCGAAGGTGGGTACTACCTACTATCGCTATGGGTGGATGCTTTTGCACCATCCCATATCGGTTGAATACTCTACATCCAATACGGTTCGGATAAGCAAAAATTTACTTTACTTATATAGTAGCCGCCATTTTAGTTAGGACGTTTTTCTTTTCTCTATTACCTTTTCGCTATTTGCTTTTAATGTCCTAATCTGGGTGTCTACGGCTATATTTGAAGAATTAATTGGGGGATTCTCCCTCAAACCCCCGATTGGGAGGACGACTGCGTCCCCCAAACCCCCTCCAGAATGTAATTATAGGTAAGTGGGAAAGATTTTTGAGAAATTATAAGTAATCGGGAATAGTCCCGGGGTTACCCAATAAATATTGAATAGTTGAATACACGTATAAAAATTAGATAGATATTAAATTTATTTACATCAGTATATTTAAGTAAAAAAATAAATCTACATAAAAGTATATGTAGTATTTACCTAAAGTAAATGAAGAATTGTGTGAGTTTAGGTCTAGTAATATATGTACTTTTATATACTTAGATTAGTTATCTAAAAAGATAGCGCGTTGATGAATATTTGGAGATCGTATCAATGATTCATACATACGAAGTTTTTGTAGATATGAAAGGATTCGTCGGTCAGACTGATGTGAACTTTTATCAAGAAACTACACACTATGAAATAAACGCTGCTTCAAAAGAAAAAGCTGATGATTTAGCTTTTGAGAAGGCTAGACATGAGCATCCTGGCTGTACTGAATATGATATTAGGGTAACTAGGCAACTTAGATAATTAAATAAAATACATGTAATAGCCATCTACGAGACTTGCAATAAATATACGATGTTAGTTTCAGGTGATTGCAGTACCAAATAATTTATATAAATTACAAACCGCCTTAAATTAGTTTAAGGCGGTAATATTATTTAAGTTATGGGAGTTCAAATTTTGCAGGGTAATCTTCTCCAACTCTTTGAACTTCAAAGTTTTCAATATTCCCTTCAAAACGATTAAAAATAACTCTCAGTTCATTATATGAGGCTGCGACTGAAACTCCTCTGGGATTATGGCATTGTACTCGCATTAAAGTTTGGAAACCACCAAACGGTTCGTTGAGATAAAAGCTTTGTCTACAGTCAAAGCCAACAAAGCCTTCTAGAGCAACTTGATTGAGTGCAGCAATACCCATTGGACTATTTATTAGGGACTTGATTTCATTTACTTCTTCTGATGGATTCATCAGTCTCCATTTATCCTTGGGTGTTTGTGAGTTGAGTAGTTGATTTATTTTGCTCCATGTCTTGGAACCAACGATTCCATCTGCAACTAATCCTTGGTTTTTTTGAAAGTTGATAACAGCTACTTTTGTGTTTGCTCCAAAAACACCATCAATTTTACTGAAATAAAAATTTAATGTTTGCAATGCTTCCTGGAGTTGTTTAACTTCTGCACCTTTAGAACCTTCTTTTAATAGAATGGAGGTAGAAAAAGTCATATTATGTTTTCCTATAGTTGATTCGTTAGTGATGTTACTGACTACAATTTGTTTAGTGTGTTTTTCGGGAATTAATAGGTATAAATTAATAGTTCTAAATCAATAGGTCTAAATTAAGTTAATTGTGTATTGTCCGAAGCGTTAGCTATCGCTATACCGTCGTTACGCGTAGCATGTCTGTTCGCTGAAAGCATTCCTTAGGAAAGGACAGGGAGGTTCACAGTTAGGTGTTTCCAAAGGTTAGAATAAACGGATTCACGAGCAGAAGACCTCTTAAGGTTTAGCTATGCCGGAGCGGTTTTACGCAGGGGATTGAAGTGTTCAGAATGTAAAATTTCGCACTACTACTTAATAAATTTATTCAAAACCAACGCCGCTTATACAATATCTGCCCATATATATCTGCCCGTAAGCTAAAAGATTTTATTGATATTTACGTTACTTAATTTTTAGCAATCAATGTTTTTTCTTTGTTGTAGCGATCGCTTTCTTCACAAGCCAAAATAGAAGATGGGGCTGGTCATAAAAGCCTAACATTTCATAAGGAGTTAGTATCGGTGGTTTTACAAGTACAAAGAAGCGTCTACGAGGAAAAAACCCAGGAAATTGCTCGCAGTTTATTATCTGCAACCCAGGAAAATCGTTCTTTTTTGGGTTCTTTGCGCGACCAGATGCGTTGGGATGATAAAATGCTGGCTTGGGCAATGAGTAATCCAGGGTTACGAGTACAGCTATTTCGGTTTATTGATACTTTACCCGCGTTGCGCAGTAAGTCAGAGATTGCAGGACATTTGCAGGAGTATTTGGGTGATGAGTCCGTAGAATTACCGTCTACTCTCAAGGGAATGTTAAATTTTGCCTCTCCAGAGTCACCACCGGCACAGATTGCTGCTACAACTGTCTCGAAGGCAGTGGAGACTTTAGCACATAAGTATATTGCTGGGGAGAATATTAAGCAGGTACTAAAGACTATTGAGAGACTCCGCAAGGTAAAAATGGCTTTTTCCGTGGATTTGTTGGGGGAAGCAGTAATTGCGGAAAAGGAAGCACAGTGTTATTTAGAACGTTATTTACAACTGATGCAGCAATTAACTGATGCTGCGAAGAGTTGGAAACCTGTAGCTGAGGTTGATGAAGCGGACGGGGAGAAGATTCCTAATGTTCAAGTTTCGGTAAAGTTAACAGCCTTTTATTCCCAGTTTGACCCTCTAGATAATCAGGGTAGTGCCGAAAAAGTAAGCGATCGCATTCGGATTTTATTACGAAAAGCCAAGGAATTAGGTGCTGCTGTTCACTTTGATATGGAACAGTATGTGTATAAAGATATGACCTACAGCATTTTAAAGAAGCTGTTGATGGAGGAAGAGTTTCGGGAGCGCACAGATATCGGTTTGACTGTGCAAGCATATCTCAGGGATGGAGAGCAGGATGCAAAGGATTTGATTGCATGGGCAAAATTGCGGGGTCATCCTGTGACTATTCGTTTAGTTAAGGGTGCGTATTGGGACCAGGAGACAATTAAGGCGGAGCAGAAACATTGGGCACAGCCGGTTTACAATGATAAGGCTGCCACAGATGCCAACTTTGAAACTATTACTCAGTTACTTTTAGAAAATCATCAATATATATATGCAGCTATCGGCAGTCATAATGTTAGATCCCAAGGAAAAGCGATCGCTATAGCAGAGGAGTTGGAGGTTCCTCGTCGCTGCTTTGAGATGCAGGTATTATATGGAATGGGGGATAAGTTAGCCTCTGCTTTGGTGGACAAGGGTTATCGTGTTAGGGTTTATTGTCCTTATGGGGAGTTATTACCGGGAATGGCGTATCTAATTCGTCGTTTATTGGAGAATACTGCAAATAGTTCCTTTTTACGACAAAATCTGGAGAATATTCCAGCAGAAGAGTTATTAGCTCCTCCGGTTGTGGATGTTACGAAGAGCGAAAGGAAGGACAATAGAAACTCTGATATTAATACTAGTGTTAATTCTAGTATTAACTCTAGTATTAATAATATATCTACTTCTTTTAACCCAGCAGCAGATACAGATTATGCTATTGAAACAGAAAGGGAGACTGCAAAGAAAGCTTTAGAAGAATTCCGCTCATCCCTTGGTAAAACTTATTTACCATTAATCAACGGTGAATATGTAGAAACCGAATCATATATCGACTCTGTCAACCCCTCCAAATTTAGTGAAGTAGTAGGTAAAGTCGGACAAATAAATCTAGAACAAGCCAAATCTGCAATGGAAGCAGCCAAAACTGCATTTAAAGAGTGGAAGAAAACCCCAGCGACCGAAAGAGCAGATATCCTCCGCAAAGCTGCTGATATCATGGAACAGCATCGTCCTCAAATCTGTGCTTGTATTGTTCTAGAAGTCGGTAAACCCCTCAAAGAAGCAGATGCAGAAGTCAGCGAAGCAATTGACTTTTGTCGCTACTATGCATCCGAAATGGAACGCTTAGAAACCGGTTATAACTACGATGTCCCAGGAGAAAACAACCGATATATCTATCAACCCAGAGGAATTGCAATAGTTATCTCCCCTTGGAACTTCCCTTTTGCGATCGCGACTGGAATGACCGTTGCAGCTTTGGTGACGGGTAACTGTACTCTCCTTAAACCGGCTGAACCTGCTTCTATTATTGCAGCCAAGTTAACCGAAATTTTAGTAGATGCGGGTATTCCCAAAGGGGTTTATCAATACGTTCCCGGAAAGGGTTCGGTAGTTGGTTCCTATCTAGTTAATCATATTGAAACTCATGTAATTGCTTTTACCGGTTCCCAGGAAGTGGGATGTCGGATTTATGCAGAAGCTGCGAATTTGCAACCCGGTCAAAAGCATATGAAGCGGGTGATTGCCGAAATGGGCGGGAAAAATGGCGTCATCGTGGATGAAAGTGCCGACTTAGACCAAGCAGTTGCAGGAGTAGTACAATCAGCATTCGGTTATAGCGGACAAAAATGTTCAGCTTGTTCGCGGGTAATAGTCGTAGAAAGTGTTTACGATACCTTTGTAGAAAGATTTGTAGAAACTGCCAAATCCCTAAATATTGGGGAAGCGGAATTACCCAGTACTCAAGTAGGTCCAGTCGTTGATGAGAAAGCTTATAAACGCATATTAGAATATGTAGAGAAAGGTAAAACCGAAGGTAAAGTTGCTTTAGAAACACCAGTTTCTAACACCGGTTATTTTGTGAGTCCCACTATTTTTACAGAAATTGCCCCCGATGCGGTCATAGCTCAAGAGGAAATATTTGGTCCAGTAGTTGCAGTAATTAAGGTGAAAAACTTCCAAGAAGCCTTAGAAGTGGCTAACGGTACAAATTACGCTCTTACAGGAGGACTTTATTCTCGGACACTATCCCATATAGAACAAGCACAGGAAGAATTTGAAGTCGGGAATTTATATATCAACCGTAATATTACTGGAGCCATAGTATCAAGGCAACCCTTCGGAGGATTTAAATTATCTGGAGTTGGTTCCAAAGCAGGAGGACCCGACTATTTGTTACAGTTTTTAGAACCAAGAACTATTACAGAAAACATTCAGCGTCAAGGTTTTGCACCCATAGAAGGAGCAGAGTAGAAACAGGGGAGCAGTAGGGGTTTAGCATGCTAAACCCCTACATTTCAGCCAAGATAATCTTTATTTCTCAGCCCAGTTGATCTAACAACCAGGCTGAGAAATCATTAATCGTATTAACCAGAAAAGGAAAGCATCAAAAGTTTGTAAAAACTACTTTTGAGGTTAATTATTTTCCAAGTTAACTTTAACTACCTTATTTTTTTCTTCCACAGTTTTAGGCAGTGTCAAATTCAAAATACCGTCATTATATTCTGCTGTTACTTCAGTATTTTGAACTTTTGTTTTTAGAGGAATTACGCGCTGATATTTACCGTAATAAAATTCAGAACGAGTACCTTCTTTATTTTCCGATTTGCGTTCTGCAACGACCTTAACCGCATTTGCAGTAACTTCAATATCTACGTCCTTTGCTTCCATACCAGGTAGCTCAAGTCTTAAATGTAGTGCATCTTCAGTTTCAGTTAACTCTGCTGCTGGAGTTCTAAATACAGGTGCTTGAAAGTCTTTAAAAACTCTATCTAATTGATTTTGTAATGTGTTCATTTCAGCAAAAGGATTGTAACGTACAACAGCCATATCTTTTTAACTCCTAGATTTTTGTTTACTTACTTACTTATTTACTTAACTTGGAATCTGAAACTTCATCTGTCTCTTTGATTCCCATATTAACGACTTTCAAATGAGGAGTAAATTCGGTTTATATCACCATTAAATTGATGAATACCGACCAATAAAATAGAGTTAATTATTATGTTCGGTAAACCTGAAAAATTGCGGTTCGGTTAACTCCTCACCACCCACCATTCAACACCCAGCAACCACCAACCCCCACAAATATTATTAAGTAGAAATCCTGGTGACCCTTTGACAAATACAAGCCATAAAATTGGAATCTGTCATAGCAATCAAAGTTATTAAGATTGAGATAAGTATGAATGTCAGGGAGTTGCAGGAACGTTACGCTGATGGGGAAAGAGATTTTGCAAATATAGATTTATACGGTGCGAATCTTGTTGATATAGTTTTAACCGGTGCAAATCTTGCTGGAGCTACATTATTTTCTGTAAACCTCGAAGGTGCTGATTTACGGGATGTCAATTTAGAAAATGCGAACTTACAACAAGCTAATTTGACCGCTGTAGACTTAACAGGTGCAAACTTAACGGGAGCGATTTTACGACGTGCAAATTTAACTGATGCATCCCTAGATAAAGCTATTTGTGAAGGTACAGTATTCACAGGTGCAACTTTACCAAATGGTCAACTGTACTCGAACATGTCAGATTCACTCGATTTAAATGAAGACCAAGCATTAACAAAAGAAGAAATTAAACAGGATTTACGAAAAGTACAGAAACCAAAACCAAGTACTGCTCCTAAACCCCGTCAACCCCGTAAAGGATGGGAAGAATTTATTCAAGAGATTCCCAAACTACCCTTAATACTTTTTACCACTAGCTATATCGGATTTGCCTTCTTACTAATAAAATCCCCATATGCAAATCATCCCTTATTTTGGTTAATCCTATTAGCTTGCTCATCCCTATGGCGTTTAAGTTTCGATTATACCTGGATAATACCAGCCATAAATGCATTTATAGTTTTATTTGCAAATGATATTCCCATTATTCTATTAGCGCTAATGGTGGGATCTTTTTTAATGGTATGGGTCAACAGTCAATTTACTCGTAGTCTCAGTAGTAAAGTTGCTCTGAGAGAATCTCTGTGGATGGTCAGCGTTGCGTTTTCTCTGCTTGTATCTCTCGTCGCTGGACAACCGATTTTAATTGGTTCAATCATCGTTGGTACCGTGGGAATGACATTACCCCTACACATGGATACAGAACGTTTTCCCTACCGACAAATCCTACAGGTAACCACCTTATCTGCTGTAATTGGTTCACTAATTGGGATAGTTATTCAGAAAGTATAGTTTTTAAAAACCGTATCGGTATCGGGGATGTAAAGTGTTTGCGATCGCTTTCGGCGGGTATTACGTACCATCGCTCCAAAGGGGTTGCGTAAGGCGATCGCCCATAACAACCACTAAATACCATCATTAAAAGCGGTCAATCCCGATTGTCATTGCGAGGAACGAAGCAATCTCATAATCTATACGGTTTGCGAAGATGTATTACTCTACAAATATCTCCCCACCAACCAAAACAGAAAAACACCCCAAACAATCCCAAAAAAATAACGAATATATACGGAAAAACACGTAAATGCAATGTAGCATCAGAGGGAATAAACCCAACCTTCGGATAGCTGTTTCCCTATGCTCATCCCTGCTCATATAAATAAAAAACTTTACTCCTTCCTGATTTTTGCCCTTACTTTCCTATTAATCATTTTCCTCAGCTTACCCTTGGTAAATGCTAAGGAAAAACCCAAACCCCAGCCCCAAGACTGGCAAATTAACGGTATCATAGCAGCCCTGGATGATAGTTATCCAGGTGTGTTGACAAATGCTTTTTATCAAGTAACACAATATGAACTGAAAAATTTAGACCAGAAGAAAGCAAAGAAGATTGCTAAGAAAGCTGTTAATGTCTTCAAAGATGAAAAGGTTGACCCAAGTTTTCGCTCTCGTGCTGCATCAGCATTGGGGAATTTAGGAGATGCAGCAAAACCCTACCTCAAAGATATTGTTGCTATCCTCAAAGATGAAAAGGTTGACCCTAGTGTTCGCTCTCGTGCTGCATTAGCATTAGGAAATTTAGGGGATGCAGCAAATCCCTACTTCAAAGATATTTTTGCTTTCCTCAAAGATGAAAAGGTTGACTCATATGTTCGCTCTGGTGCAGCATTAGCATTAGGGAATGTAGGGAATAGAGTAGTGCCATACCGCAAAGATATTCTTGCTTTCCTCCATGATGTAAAAGTAACC
>JBHJJE010000024.1:0-56617 GCA_050042865.1 Mastigocoleus sp. | reverse complement strand
ATTCGGGTTGAGCAGGTCATCAAAACTGAAGCTGTTTGTGGCGATAGCCCAATATCCAACAAGGCTCAGCAGAGTTCTTCAAAATCGAAACAAAAACGTGGTAGAGGACGACCCAAAGGTAGCAAAAACAAAAATAAAGCTGAAGTAACTTTAACATCAGAGTTGTTGCTAATTAAGAGTATGGTTGTTGGTTTATTCCAATTAATGGCAGGCAAAATCAACCTAACTTACTTGCTACTTGATGGTCATTTTGGCAATCATAACGCTTTACAAATGGCAAGACAAACTGGCTTACATCTAATTTCTAAGTTGCGTTGTGATTCAGCACTATACTTACCTTACCAAAACCCCAATCCAGAACGCCGCTCTCGTCGAAAATATGGTGACAAACTTGACTATAAAAACATTCCTGCTAAACACCTATGCTCTAGCTGTATTAGTGAAAATCTTCAGACTAACATTTATCAAATTCAATTGCTCCACAAGGAATTTTCCTGCCCTTTAAACGTAGTTATTGTGGTCAAAACTAATCTTAACACCCAAGCTTGTTCTCATGTGATTCTGTTTTCAAGTGACTTGGAGTTGTCTTACGAGCAATTAATTGACTACTACAAATTACGCTTTCAAATTGAGTTTAATTTCCGTGATGCTAAGCAATTCTGGGGTTTAGAAGATTTTATGAATTTAACTCAGACAGCAGTAACTAATGCAGCCAATCTTTCCTTATTTATGGTTAATGTGTCCCATCATCTTCTGGCCGACTTCCGTACCTCTAACCCTAACTGCGGCATCCTTGATCTCAAAGCCTATTGCCAGGGTTTTCAATACGTCTATGAAACTATAAAAATGCTTCCTCAAAAACCGGAACCTATTTTATTAGGCAAAATTTTTCGTAAGCTTACTAGTTTCGGGCGTATTCACCCCACTAAACCCTATCCCTCAGCCTCGTAAATTGGCGAAGGTATTGTAAGATATGACTTAATTAACTGAGTCATAGTATCAAAATCCTCCTTAAAGTTAATTGCTTTCACCAAGCCAGAAGCTACTAATTTCTTCGTTACCTCATCAGTATTTTCCCCAGATAATGCGGCTGTTAATGTATCAGCTAATCGTCCACTACCAGTAACTGCCAGCACTAGTCGATTAGCTGATATACTACATGACACATCTTTCTTAGAAATTTCTCCACCATTGATTAACACTGCAACCGATGGTGCTCCCTTTGCTATTACAGTTGCGACATCAGTCAACCAAGGCGATTCATCACCCCACTCAGAGCCAGGGATTAGTATAAAATGACTGTGGTTGGGTTCTAATGCTGCAACTTCTTCCGGGGGAGGTTGACCAGGAAGGGCTACTTTTCCCACTGGAGTTACACCAATCAAGGAAAATGTTGCTGATATCTGAGCACGAGCTTGACCAATCATCTGCATCACACCAAAATCAGTCCCACCATCCACAACACATGCACCGAGTTCTTCAAGCACTGGAGCTAGTACATTGACAAATAGCGATCGCAGACGATTTAAATCAGCCCCGCTCATTTTACCTGCACCACCTAAAATTACTAGGACAGGACGCGGACTATGGAAACCTAGTTCGTCCATAGCAGGGGATAAGTCTTTTGCAGACTCAATTTGAATGGCTGGTGCTGTTAGTCCGTTTAACATGGGGATTTAATCCTGAAGGGTTTTTCCATGTGAGTATATTACTTTTTCAGACGCAGACGAAGAAATTATCAAAACCTCCTATCTAAAAGCCAGTAGATACGTATTTTGCATCAAGCCTAAATCAAGTTAATTACAAGTAGATTCCGTATTTTAACTTAAATAATGTCTGCTTATTATTCATAATCTATTTGTACAAAGAATGTATATTTGATTTGTTATGTATATCTTAATTCTATATAAGAGTTTTTACGGATGTATTACTGATATATGCAGTTTTTAACATCATAGTAACTAACAACTTTTGAAGTTTTATATGAGTTTAGTTTAAGAAGCTCTGGAGTTCTGTCAAGATTTTGGCTATGTGTGCGGTATTAACATTAGTATTTTCTCCCGATCTGCAATGACCGAAACAAACATGGATGTTTGAAAAAGCATTCGGCGTTGAAAAAGGAAAATTTTAAGTCAAACAGTATGGATACAATAGACCATAAAGAGACAATTGAATGTGTTGCAATCATTTTTTGATTTGGTATTAAATTCAGAATGGAGGGGTGAAAGCCTTAGCAAATAAATCATCTAAGCAAATTGCTACTCTCCAATCGTTCTGTGCAAGCAGAAAATAATCGGTGAAGGAATAATCTAAAAGCATCGCTACAAAAATGTTTATGACTTCCACACATTCTCGCAAAGTACTGGAAATGCTCAATAGTAAGTTACTTACAGCTTTTGAAAAATACTATGGTAATCTGAAAGTTGGGGAAATGTCTCCTGAAGAGTTCATTAAAACCTACGGATGCATTGAAGATAGGGTTGAAAGCGTTAATGGTAATTTGAAGACGGGTAATACAGTTTTAGAGGAATCTACTTCCACCTTCTCTATAAATTCAGATAACGCCGATTTTAGCTCCTCTTCATCTAAGGATTTCCAAAACATTGTTTGAGAAGCGATCGCTATTTTCTTTTTGGCATTTTCCAGGGTATTTCTATCAACAATTCTACTGGGAAGGGATAAAGTATGAATTGTTGCCTCTATGGAGGCGATCGCGTTAATTATATCTGGATTAGAACTGCGGAGTCCTTGCATAACGGATAATTCGTTGGTTAATTTTTCAATTTTTTGAGTATTAGTATTAATATTGGTCATCTGTGTGGTTACTGATTGACTTTCTAAATACTCAATTAATTTTGGTGCATTTCTACACAAAGCTGTAATTGTCTGGGAAATTATTTCCCTGAGTTGGATACATTTGGAATTGTCACATTTATATTTGTCTGGTTTGGTGTAATTAACGCAACGCATATATTCAGTTTTGGTTTTATGTCGGGAAATATTACGATACATATTCCCTCCACAGTGGACGCATTTTATTAATCCTGCAAGGGGATATTTCCCGCGATTTGATTTTGCAGAACTTCTATATCTTCTATTTATAGATAACTTACCTTCAATTGCATTTAGCGTTTCTTTAGATATCAAAGCTTCGTGGGTATCAAAATTTATTATCGGGTCGCGGTTAACACCTTTTTTCCTCTTGACAAAATAAGCTGTATGTCCTTGTAGTGCTAAATTTTTACTCCAATCTCGCAACCCCGATACACTAAAAACTACTCCATATTCAGTATAAATATAATTGCAGACATCCTTAAGCGATCGCATTTCTAAGATTAGGTCAATAATAATTTTTCCTAGCTCAAAGTAGGTTTTACCTGATTTTTCGTGAATACTTCTATTCGGGGTCAAGCGATGATTTTCGTCTTTCCCATATCCAAATGGAGGGACACAAAACTTAAGTTGCTGTCTAAAATACTCGTTTCCTTGTTTCACCCTTTGAGATAACAACCTCGATTCAAATTCAGCTAATCCTGACATTTGGTTAATACTAAACCAACCGAATGGACTATTTGGATCGACTGGTGCATCTAATACTCGCAGGTTAACATTATGTCTGACAAAAACTTCCACCGCTTTATGAATAGTGATAACGCTTCTACCCAGGCGGTCTATGCGAGTTATGATAATTTCATCAACTTGTGAAAGTTCTACTAATTTCAATAACTCATTAAACTGCTTTCTGGAGTCACTACGTCCAGATTCAATATCTATCAATACTTCCGTTGCACCTCCTGCTTTTAATCTAGCTATCTGCTGATTAAGTGCATCGAATTCTTCAGCTTGTTCTTGGGTGCTGACACGGGCATAACCATAAACTCTCATAAAAAAGAAACCAATTCAAATCGCTGGTGAGAATCATATTATAAAGGTGTGGTTATAAATGTTCAGGTTCAGCAGTACCGATAACATGTTCTAATAAAGTTTCACCAGCAAGACGATTACCCAAATTTTTACTACCGACAAAACCAGGAGAGTTAACGGGAATTATGGGAGTATCTGTTTTATTAGCAGCAGCTTTACAAACTGCGTCTATATCTTCACCGATTAATGCTGTTACACAGGTAGAGTAAACGAATATTGCTGCTGGATTGTGGGTTTTATCTACTTCCAAAATAGCTTTGTAAAGCTTTTTTTCTCCTCCAAAGATAATTTCATTTTCGCTTAGGTCGGTAGTAAATCCTTTCTTATAAAGCATAGGACCTGATGATAAGCTACCCCGACCTCCCCAGGAATTACCAGCACAAGCAATTGGTCCATGAACCAAGTGAGCAGCATCGGTAATTGGTACTAGAGCAATCATGGAACCATCAAAGGAGCAACCACCCTGAGCAGCTCCGGGTTGAGCTTGCTGTTTACAAGCTTTGTTTTTCAGTTCTCCATTTTTTTCATGATTATGTTCGCATCCTGGTTCAACAAGCAGTTCTTTAACTTTATTTTGAATATTCATGGTTTTGTGTCCTCGCGCTGGATAAGGGTTTGTATTGGTAATATTTAAAACTCAGAAGTCATGGTGACAAAGATAAAGCTAGTTACCACAATTTTGTGTACAAAAGCTAATACCTAAAGAGAAAAAATAACAATATAATCAACTCATTTGTGTATGTAATATTCATTTAGATTTAATTCTGCTAAACGCATGATTAATGTAACTATGAAATAATAAATACAATCAACTAAATTAGGGCAAAATAATTAGTGTTCTTTCACAGTAACTCAGCATAAAAATTTAAACTTCTAATTTGCACATTTTATAACCTTTATATATCAAGGTTTTTAGAATTTATTATACGGTCAGGTGCAAGATATGAATTAAGGTATGTCTGAAGCTTTCTTTAAAAAAGTTACCCCAGGATGTTTAACTTTGTGAAACGATGTAATCGATCTAATTTGTATCAACTTTTTTAACTGATATTCTCATTATTTTCTGATACAAATATTTACAAAGCATTTACTGTTTAAGGAAAAGAAAAGGTGTATCTCTTTTAAGATATCTTTTTTTTTCTTCTTAGTTCGGTAAAATTATTTACACATTAGTATGATTCTCAAATATCTATAGTCATATCTATAGTCAAATATATGGTTAATATAGTTAATTATGTAGTCTATATTTGTCTTTCAAAGAAATTATTTACAATTTCAAAATCTTTTATGCCTTTCTAACTGTATAAATACCTTTGAAAACTGTTTTTAAAAACTTTGTTATTCTTTCACTCTCATAGTAATACCACAAAATCTCTTGAACGCAACACAATATGGTTCAGTTAGGGAGAATTATAGGACGTTTAGAGCGATCGCCTATGGCGGGCACCCATGTGCCATCGCTTTGTGCTACCCCTGACCGGGTTATGGCAAAATCCTATTTTCCTGTTTACTCTGTTGGGTTAAGTATTTCAACCAAATCTAGTACTCGACCAAGCCAAAATTGCCGGGTAAAAGCAGGTAGGGGAAGCAGGGGGAGAAACAACTTTTTCTTTTCACGAACAACCACGTAAAGTTCGCTGGGTGGGGTACTAGGCTATTTTTATTTTTAAGTAGTCAAGCAAGATTATTTGTATATTTACTTCTGTGGTTATATAATCACCTCCCTATTTACTATTTATAACCCATAGCAAATGTTTAATTGAACTGCATTGGAACATAACAAAGGTGAGTATGTAAATATGAATCACACTCACCTGAAGGAGGTAAAAAGGAAAAGGAGCAAATAATCAAGAGAAAATAATAAATATTTATTTTTATTTATCTATTTTTCCTAAATCAATCTGTTCCCTTTCCTTATGTTGGCACGCTACGAGTTAATCCAATTCTTAGCGAATCAAGTCGAAGGAAATATCTGTCTTGGAAGGAATATTGGTGTTACGGTCAATATCCTCAAAGATAGCGTTAACAATCCAAGTAAGAAGATTGATAGTACCTTGATAACCAATTGTAGAGTAACGGTGTAAGTTGTGACGATCCATGATGGGATAACCGATTCTGATGAGAGGAATCTTGGTATCGCGCTCTAAATACTTACCGTAGGAGTTACCAATCATAAAGTCAACTGGCTCTGTGAATAGAAGAGAACTAATGCGCCTTTTATCAGGTAAAATTAAAATAACTAAAATAAAAGCCGTAAGGTATGCTGTATGGACGTTTGGGGATATGCTCGCGTTAGCACCGATGAACAAGCAGAGGATAAAGGAGCGCTAATTAAGCAGATGCGTCGTTTGCGCAGTGCAGGAGCTACGAAAATATATTACGATATCGAAAGTCGTACTAGTGATAAACGCAAAGGTCTTTTACAGTTAATTGAAGATATTAATACTTTAGGGAATGGGAAAGTATCGAAGCTATTATTTATTAGAATTGACCGTCTAACTTCATCATCAATAACTTTTTATCGATTGATAGATGCTTTGAAGAAAAAAAGTATCGAACCGACGGCAATTGATGAACCTTTCGATATGTCCACTATTGGTGGAGAATTGACTATTGATGTACGGTTAGCAGCAAGCAAATATGAAGTCAAAATGTTAGGAATGCGAGTCAAAAAAGAAAGAGATACTCGCAAAGCCAATAAAAAACCCCACTGGAATTCTCCTCTAGGATATACAGTTGAAAATGATAAATATATCAAAGATAATAATCCCTGCGTTTGTATTCTTGAAGAAAAAATTGAATTAACGCGATCGCAACTAATGCGGTTAGTTTTCGATACTTTTTTTGAAGTTGAAACTATATCCCAAACAGTGAAAAAGCTGCATAATATTTTTGGAATTCAAGCAAATGCGATTTCCAAATCTTATAACAATAAGGCAAATATTTTAAAAGAAGAAGATGATATTGTTTTTGAAAATATCAATAAATTCCGTAGAAGTAAACTAAATTTACGCTATCCTCACACGGGTTTAAAATGGTCTGTTTCTGGGTTACGTTCTATTCTTGTTAATCCTGTATATGCAGGGGGAACTCCATACAATACAGTCGTTAGTTCCAAAGGACACCGTAAACCCTTCGATGAGTGGGAAGTCACCTGGGGAACTCACGAAGATGAAGCTATTCTGACCCGTGAAGAACACGAACGGGTTAAAATCATGATTCGTAGCAATCGGAATAACAGATGGGCAAGCGACCAGAAATATACTAATCCCTTTGCCAATTTAGTAAAATGCGCCCACTGTGGTGCAGCTTACAGTCGTCAGTGCAAGAAATTTGTTAAGAAACAGAACTTTTATCGACATCACTACCAATGTAGTTTTTATCGCACAGGTGCTTGCATTAATAAACAGATGATTTCCTCCGATAAATTAGAGAAACAAGTCATTTCACAACTTATTTGCGAAGCAGAAAGACTCGCTGGACTAGTAGAACAAGAAACCAAATTAACAGAAGAACCAACAGAAGTGAAAACCCTGCGAGCATCTTTAAATACCCTGGAAGCTCTACCATCCAATCCAGCTATTGAAAAAGCTAAAGAAGATATTAGAATACAAATTGCTGATTCCTTAGCAACTGTCAACTTAAATTCAGTACAATATTTAATTGCCAAGGAACGAATCATACAAGCATTTTCCAATCCTAAATTTTGGGAAGGATTAAAAATGGAGGACAAAAAAACCTTATTACAAGGATGCATAAAAAAAATAGTCGTAGATGGTAATCGAGTCATAAAAGTTGAACTACTAAACTTCCCATCCTAGCTAACAAATAAGTTTATTTTTGCAGGCAATGGTTATGTAAGAATTTTCATCTTGTGGATAACTTGTAATGCGAAACTGTAGGATTTTGAAATTCTACACCTAAATATGGGAAAATATACTATTAATAAAATTAATAAATATATTTTCATTGCAAATACGCTCAATAATATACTATGAATAATGAACTATGAATAATGATTTTTTCATAGAAAAATATCGTATATTAAGATACGACAGACTCAAATACAACCGACTCAAATGAAGCAGATAGTTCTCTCACTATTAGCAAATGCCGGTGGAGTTGGTAAAACAACTCTCAGCGTTCATATTGCATATGAGATGTTTCGCCGGGGTTTTTCAGTCGCGTTGATTGATTTAGACCCACAGCGCTCTCTGGATGTATTTTGCGGCTTAGAGCCAGTTGAATTTACCAATACTTCGGTAAAGGTATTATCTAAAACTTTTAAAGGAGATTGGAATTTAGTTCCTATATGGGGAGAAAAGAATATTGAAGTCTGTCAAGGACATCCGATGTTAGCAGAAGTAGCGAATGAATTGGTAATTCGTAAACGTGGAGATTATGCGTTAGCAGATAGATTAAGAAGATATCCATTACCTCACGACTTAATCGTACTAGATTGTCCTGCAACTTTAGGAATGCTAAATATTAATGCTTTAGCTGCATCAACCCATGTTTTAGTACCAGTACAGTTAGAAATGAAAGCGATTTCTGGCTCCGCAGAACTGGTAGAATGGTGTATTTCTACTGGCGAGGAACTACAGCTTGAACCCAGACCTCCGATTTTAGGTTTTGTACCAAGTATGTATAACGATTCAGTAGCTATGCACAGGCAATATTTACAACAGTTGCCAGAAATTGCCAAACAGTTGCATCTGAAGCTTTATCCTAAAATACGCAGTTCCAACGAGTTCAAAAACGCCAGCGCTCACGGTTTGCCGTTACAGAAATATAGACCGGCACACAAAGCCTGTAAAGACTTTAAACAGATAGCCGATGATTTAGTAGCTTTAATTAAAGAGAAAAAAAGGAGTAGCTAAGAATGGCATTACCTAAGATTGGGAAAAAATTTGACAACGCAATTCAACAAACAGACCGAGAACAAAAAATTGCTGAATTACAAGCAGAAATAGAGAATCTGAGAAATTCGCGATCGCCTGATTTAGAAAAAGAGTTAGAAAAGCTAAGAGAACAGTTAGAAAAACAGTCTGGAGAAACAGAAATTGATGTCAATTTAATAGTTCCCAATCCAAATCAACCCCGACAAACAATTACCCATGAATCAATTCAAGGGAAAGCAAGACTATTGAAAAAGCATGGTCAGATTTCGTCAGTGATATTAGTCCCTCATGAGAAAGGCAGATATATACTGCTTGATGGGCAGTTGCGATGGGAGGCAGCCAAGCTATTAGGATGGGAGACTATTCGTGCAGTTGTAGTTAACCCGCCGGATGATTTAGACCAATCTTCCCTACTAACTTTTCTTGGTTTTGAGGATTTAAACCCTTTAGATAAAGCAGAAGCTGTTTTTAAGGAATTAACCAAGAATACAGAGTTAGAATTAGATTTGATTATCACCGCCTTGGGAACTGTTCTCAAACGTATTGAAAGGGATAAAAAAACTAAGGAACTGACCAAGTTGATTGCTTTGAGTAGCGAAAAACAACAAGAAGGTTTAGAATATTTGCGAATTGTCGGAGAAGAACAAAATATACTTCTAATGATACTGGAATTGGGTTTAAACCCTGGCTCAGTCAAAGCAAATTTAATGCCGATGCTATCTTTACCAGAAGATTTAAAAATAGCAATTCGTCAACAAGGTTTAAAAGGTGCTCATGCATTAGCATTATCCACACTTTCCGCCAAAGTACTGAATATCTCAGAGAAAAAAGCTGCTACAGAAAGAATTAGTCTGACCAAGAAAGTTATTGAAGAAAATCTGACAGTAGCAGAAACCCGTGAGAGAATGAAGATTATCAAATCTAAGTATTTGAAATCGAAAAAAGTAACTTCTAAGGAAGTAAAAACAGCCATAGATAGAATCAGTAAGTTATCCAAAAATTCTTTGAAGGAGGCAAGTCCCGAACAGCTTACAGAGTTAAGAGCCTTATTTGAAAAACAATTAGGGGAGATTAATAAAATTCTACAATAGCTTATTTTAAATTTAAATAAGATAAAAGTAAAAAGGAATAAGGGAAAGTTAAACAGTAAAAATAGATAAAGACAAAGAAATAAAATTTAGCAAAATGAAAGTGTAGGAATATTGACAAATTCGGATATTCTACTTTTTTTATTCCCTTTAGAACTAAAATGATTACTGACTATGCGATCGCAAAAATGGTTCTCTAGAATAGCTCTACTTGCCCTAAGTGCTATCTTAACTTTCTTTATAGAATTGATTTGTATTCCCACTTTATTTCCTGCAGTCAATGCTCAAGTTGTTGAAAATGCTGATCATATCTACCAAAATTCCCTAAGTCCAAATTATCTGGCTGAAAATCAACAAAATCCACAACTTCTGTTAGAGGAAGGTAAGAAACTTTACGATACAGAAAATTTTTTAGCAGCAATATCAGTTTTAAAGCAAGCAGAAAAAATCTTTCAAAGTCAAGGAAATCAAATAGAACAAGCCATTGCCCTCAGTAATCTGTCTTTAAGTTATAAGCAAATTGCAGAATATCAGCAAGCTTTAAATTACATTAACCAAAGTCATAATTTATTAGAAAATCAGTTAATCTTAGATAGTTCAGAAGAAAAATTAAAAGTATTTGCTCAAATTTTAGATATTCAAGCGAACTTACAATTAACACTGGGAAAACCCTTGATAGCCTTAGAGAATTGGCAGCAAGCTACCACTATCTACGAAAAAGTGAATTTATCGGATGAAAAAATCCGTAGTTTAATTAATCAAAATTTTGCGCTACAAGCCTTAGGAAGATACTACCAAGCCAGTAAAATTTTGGAAGATTTACTTTCAGAATTGGAAAAACAAGAAGCCTATAATATTAAAGCAACGGTATTACGAAGTAGTGGTGAGGTTCATTTACATTTAGGGGAAATAGAAGTTTCCTTAGAATTCTTAGAAGATAGTTATAAAATTGCCGAAAAAATCAAATCTACTCCCCAAATGGCTGCAACACTACTGAGTCGGGGTAACGCAAAGCGTATAAAAGGAAGTAGACTCAAATTACAATTAAATAACACAACAAACTTTGAAAAAACATCACCATTACGTTATGTGAGTCAACCAATATCGCCAGAGGTTGAAAAACTATATCAGCAGGCAATTCAAGATTATCAAAAAGCTATAGCTATATCTACATCCCCAAACATACAAATCAAAGCACAATTAAATCTACTAAATATATTAATAGAACTAGAAGAATTTTCTAAAGCTCGGAATCTATACTCCCAACTACAGCTAAAAATTAATAACTTGCCTATATCCAGGACATCAATTAATGCTCGGATTAATTTTGCACAATCTCTTTCATCCTTCCAACAAATTAATCCCGAGAATGCTCCCCAATGGGGAGATATCGGCAAAATTTTAGCTACAGCTATCAAACAAGCGGAAACTTTAGGCAATAAAAGATTACAATCTTATGGTATGGGTGTTCTTGGGAACTTATACCTGAATAAACAAAAATTAACTGATGCTGAAGAAATAACTAAAAAAGCTGTGGATTTAGCCTTGAAAGTAGAAGCAAGAGATATAGCTTATCTTTGGCAGTGGCAGCTAGGGTATATACTTAAACTTGAAAAAAATATCCCTAAAGCAATTGATTGTTACTCACTTGCAGTCAATAATTTGAATGAATTACGTGGTGAATTACTCATACTTAACCCAGATCAAAAATTTTCATTTAGGGATAATATTGAGCCACTATACAGACAATTAGTTGATTTACTCCTACAACCAGCGAATGCTGGAAATGTCAGCCAGATTCATTTCAGAAATAAAGAAATAGAAAAAAATCAACTAAATCCCACAAAAGTCAAGGGAAACCAGATAATTCCCAGGAAAATAACTTACAGAACGGTAGTTAAAAGCAAAATAGATCAAATAAAAATCAAGAAAGTCCGCAATATTATTGAAGCACTACAATTAAGAGAAATAGAAAACTATTTTCAGGAAGCTTGTTTTCAAGCAAAGCCAGAAATAATTGATACAGTCATCGATAAAACTGATACCAAAGCAGCAGCAATTTATCCAATTATTTTACAAGACCGTCTAGAAGTGATTCTGAAACTTCCAAATCAAGATGGATTTAATCGTTATACAACTTTCATTAAAGCAAGTGAAGTTGAAAATACCTTAGAAAAATTACAAGCTAGCCTCAGACAACCAGATACAATTAATCAAAGTAAAGAATTATCCGCAAAAATATATAGTTGGTTGATTCAACCTTTAGAAAAAGACTTGAAAAATAAGAATATAGAAACCTTAGTATTTGTCTTAGATGGAACTCTCAGAAATATTCCCATGGCTGTGCTTTATGACAATAAATCTCCAGGAGGAAAAGCACAATATTTAATCGAAAAATATGCAATTGTTTTAACTCCAGGTTTACAAATGTTAGACCCAAAGCCCTTGCAGGAAGAAGAATTACATGTTCTTCTGGCTGGAGTCAGCGAAAAAAGATCCTTTGAGGATAAAAAATTTACCGCTCTTAGAAACGTAAAGTTTGAACTACAAGCAATTCAATCAAAAATACCGAAAAGCAAAAAACTTTTAAATAAATCTTTCACTGATGATAATTTAGAACAGCAAATTGACTCAGCAAAATATACAATAGTCCACATTGCTACTCACGGTAACTTTAGCTCCAACTCAGAAGAAACATATATTTTGACCTGGGATAAACTACTCAAAGTTGAAGATTTTGATAAACTGTTTCAAGTTAATAAAAATTTAGACTCTCAAGCAATTCAACTATTAGTTCTCAGCGCTTGTCAAACTGCAAGTGGAGATAAGAGAGCAGCATTAGGGCTTTCTGGAATTGCAGTCCGAGCAGGAGCAAGGAGCACTCTAGCAACTTTGTGGTCAGTCGAGGATAAATCTACAGGACAATTAGTAACTCAATTTTATCAAGAGCTAGAAAAAAACAAATTGAATAAAGCCAAAGCTTTACAGCAAGCTCAAATTGCTCTTTTAAAAAGGAATGAATTACCTAAAGTTTGGGCACCTTATGTCTTAGTAGGAAATTGGCTTTGATTGTTATCATATCCATTAAGGATACTCTAGATTACCTCGAGGGATTCGCAAAACTTAGATAAACAGTTGATTTTATTAGACTAAGGATGTAGTAGAAACCGACTCACAGAATATACATGATATTTGATTCCAAAAATTTACAGAGTCAATACTCTAAGCCAAGTCTCCGCAGATACTTCCCCTTTCTCTGCTCCAATACTTTCTTGTGAAAATTCCTATATCAAAGATTTAGCTGATATTTTAGTGCTGATATTTTAGTGCTGATATTTTAGTTAATATTCCCAACAATAGGTTTATCCGACACATCTTGTAAACCAACCTTACCTAATAGCTGTGACCATTCTTTAGCAATCTTCTGATTTTGAGGATTTGCTTGACGAAGTTTAGCTAATTTATCTAAAGCTGAATACCAAATATCATTCTTAGTATAGAAGTCAATATCTTGACTAGATGGGATACTTGTATTTAAATTTTCTTTTTGCTGCCCTGGAGGTGTAACTCTTTGAACCCATCCGCGTACATAAATAGGACTAGATAATGTATCGCGATATAATTTTTGAGAATCATTAGAAGTATTACAATACAGTTTGAAATACCATTGATAGACTTTATTAGTTTTCAAAGAAATTTGAGAATCAAGATTAACGCTAACAACACCTCCAGCTTTTTTTGTTAGAATTTTCTTACGATAAATATCCTTATTATCTTCATCTTGCAGTACAAATTCTCCTACAGGTACTTTGTTTGCTTCATAAGGAACAAATAGCCAGAATGTTGGATTTTCTTCAACAACCTTACCTATATTATTTTCCGGGATTAAAGCAGTAAGAGGTATATCTGTAGAAGGAC
This sequence comes from Mastigocoleus sp., assembly GCA_050042865.1. Taxonomy (GTDB): domain Bacteria; phylum Cyanobacteriota; class Cyanobacteriia; order Cyanobacteriales; family Nostocaceae; genus JBCCDM01. The sequence continues at coordinate 42,786 of JBHJJE010000024.1, read as the reverse complement.
AACTATCACGGGTAGCCATTCCTCTTCTTCTACCAGGTCTCCCTCTATCAGAAGCGTTTTTCTGCTTTTGTCTAGATTGTAGCTGTGTTCCACGAAAACTGTTGTTATTGCCTCTAGTATTATTCCTACTACTATTAGCTTTAGATTCTCTATTAGTTTGAGATTCTCTATTAGCATGAGGATGTGCATCAACTGATTGATACAAGCTTATAATATTAAAAAGTGTTAATAAACAAACAAAGCTTAATTTTATTGGTTTTAAGATTTTCCTCTTCATAAAAATAATTCCCTACTTGGAAATAAAAATACAACATTTTACGTGTATCTAAAAATTCAGTTTTAAGTAAGTCAGCCTTAAAAAATTAAGGTACTTGATTACGTAGATGTATAGATAGTATCAAAGTATAACACTATGTGGGTGTATCTTTAGAGAACCTTTGTTATTCTACTTTCTCAGAATCATCGTAGATAACCATTCCTAGTGAAGAGGCTGTGTACTATATCTGGATATCTCATTTGTGTCAATTTAAAACTCAAACCTTACATTGATCCATTCAAAAACACTAGCATATGAAGACAGAAGGCTCAAAATCTTTAAAATTAAGTTTTTGATAGATTTATAATGGTTCCGCTATTTACACTATCTAGGTATTTTTCCCAATAAAATTAAATTATTTTCAACAATTTTCTGGAATCGTCTTTTTTCATAGTGAAGTATAAATTGCATAACTAAATTTGGATAGTACCTTAGTTAGTTATGAGAAAGATAGAGACAACTCTTCTCTTTCTGTTAGGACTTACACACTCGTAACGAAAAATAAGACTTTGAGATTGCTTCCCTAGGGTCGCAATGACAGAGTTCCATTATTGTTGCGTAAGTCCTGTCTGTAATTTATTTTGCAAATTGATTTCTATTGAACTGTTTAATTAAATTTATAAATTACGTCTTTTTTAAGTTGATTTTATCTAATAAAAAAGGCAAAGAGTAACAGTTTGTAAATCATACAAATATTTTTACTAAAATATTTAATAAAGCAGTTATATTAGTGATTCTCAATTGCAAAAATAAACATGTTTATCTAATAATTAATAGTGACGAAAAATTATGACTAATACATCTGAAAATACATCTGACAAGAACCCTAATACTGTAGAGTTTAAAACTGTGCAGAAAGAAGTTATAGCTGCTATGCAAGAGTCCTTGAGAGGTTCTAAGTTAGAAGTTTTACTAAAAAAATATAATCTGCAAGATGATATTAAAATTATATTATCGGTGGATAAAAATAATATTCAATCAAAAGAAAATATAAATATAGATGAAGAAAGTATGGTTTCTTTGCAATCAGAATCTATAGATGATAATTTTTCAGTATTAGCTTGTGCCTTTTGTTATGGTATTTTTACTTGCTGTGATACTGTTTGGAATCCATGTAACGGGTGTTAAGATATGAGCAATAAATTAATTGTTTATCTATAATATCCTGGGAATAGTGATATCCTCGAATTTCATAGATATTCGGGGATATCTTATATATTATTCATATGTTCAATATGTATTTAATTATTAAAATAAGCTTGTAAAAAGTATCTATTAGATAGATAAGTGAAATTAATTTTTTTAAAGATATTTAGTAATACTAAAGTGTAGGAATTTGCTTTGAATTGTGAATGAATAGATAGGGTGGACTGGTCGTAGCATAATCCACTAGAGACCTCTGCCTGACTTTACCAGCTTAAACTCATACCTCTGCGAGTCGCAGAGGTATGAGTTTAAAGAGAATATAAATTATCGGGAGATTCAGTGAGTTCTCCGTAAGAAGTTTAGCAATGCTAAACCTTTAATAACAGGACTTACGCAAAAGCTACGTAATTCCGTCATTACAAGCGACAGCGACGTATAAGCTCTGTCGAGCACGCTCCGCAAACGCAAAGACTCTGCGTTCGCGTTAGCGTGTTCGATAGGACTTATGCTTCCCTACACTACGTGACCGTCGCAATGACAAATCTTCGTTGCGTAAGTCCTTAATAAGAAAGGGTTTGGGGGTTAGGTGTGGAGATTTTGATAAGTAGAATATTGAAAATATTGGGTTCGGTCGCTGGAGCAATGGTATTTTGTTTAGAGTTGGGACATGGAATTGAAAAATGGAAGTTCTAAGGTATTGCTTTCAGAAGCTAGTATTTTTAGCATTCACGACGGTAGCATTTTACAACACTCCTACTTATGCCCAAATTAAACCTGATGACACTCTACCTGAAAATTCTAGAGTGATACCAAAGAATAATGTAGAGGTAATTGAAGGTGGAACTGAAGCAGGAGGAAATCTATTTCACAGTTTTGAGAATTTTTCTGTACCTAGTAATACAAAAGCACATTTTAATAATACTTTAAATATTCAAAATATTATTACCCGTGTTACCGGTAAATCTGTTTCTAATATTGACGGTATACTTAGCGCTAATGGTAAAGCAAATTTGTTTTTAATGAATCCGAATGGAATTATTTTTGGTGAGAATGCTTCGCTTAATATAGGCGGTTCTTTTTTAGCAACTACCGCAAGTAGTATTAATTTTGCTGACGGGACGAAATTTAGTGCCATTCAACCCCAAACTACACCTCTGTTGACTATCAGCGTTCCTATTGGTTTACAATTTGGTTCTACGGCTGCACCCATCCATAATTACTCTCAAGCTTCTCCTGGTGGTGCGACTAATTTTTTAGGGGAACCTGTTGGATTGCAAGTACCTACAGCTCAAACTTTGGCACTGGTTGGTGGTGATATTTACTTGAAGGGTAGTAATTTGACTGTAGATTCGGGACGAATAGAGTTAGGGAGTGTCGCAGCAGATAGCTATGTGAGTCTTAATCCCGTAAGTACAGGTTGGGTATTAGGATACGAAGGTGTAGAGAATTTTCAGGATATACAAATAAGCGATCGCAGCGTTAATGGTTTTAGAATTTCATCGATCGTAGATGTTGACAATACACTTGGTGGTGCTGGTATTAATATACAGGGGAATTTAGTTGAAATAAATGGTTTTAATTTGATATACATGTGGAGTAGTAGTGAGAATATTGTAGAGACTGGGGATGTAAATATTACTGCCGAAAAATTAGTCTTACGTAATGGAGGACAGATTCTTAATATAACTCTTGGTGATACCCCAGCAGGAGATTTAACAGTAAATGCCTCTGAATCCATAGAAATCATTGGTGGTTTTACTACACAAAATAATAGTTTTATTCCTAGTGGTTTGAGTACTGCGACTGGTGCTGTTGGACAAGCAGGAGATCTGACGATTTATACCAGGAGACTATTAATTAAAGATGGAGGTGTGATATCCGCAAGCTCTTCTGCTTTACAAAATCAAAGTACTCCGTTTTTAGCCGCTACAGGAGAGGCAGGCAATTTAATCATTAATGCTTCCGAGTCTGTAGAAATTATTGGCAGATCTGAAACCTTTGCAAGTAGTGTACTTGCAGATACTCAAGGTTCTGCAAAGGCTGGAAATATGACTATTAATACAAAGCGATTAGTGGTCAAAGATGAAGCTCGAATTAGCGTCAGCAGTAGTTCTATCACCCCAGATAATTTAGGAGATGCAGGTAATCTGACTATAAATGCCGATTTTGTTATTTTAGACAATCAAGGTAAAATTACATCTGAGACCGATTCGGCAGATGGTGGAAATATTAATCTCAATTTAGAAAAGTTATTATTAATGCGTAATGAAAGCCAAATTTCTACGAACGCAGGAAAAGCTGAGTCAGAGGGAGATGGGGGTAATATTAATATTGATGTCCCCGATGGTTTCATAATCGCACAGCCTAATGAGAACAGCGATATTACGGCGAATGCATTCGCGGGTAGTGGTGGTAGAGTTGACATCAATGCTAAGGGTTTGCTTGGACTTCAGCCACGCAGTCGAGATGAACTCGTAGAGCTTCTATTTACTGATATTCCCAGTGAACTAAATCCGCAGAGTTTAACAACAAGCGATATTACAGCAATTTCTCAGCAAAATCCAAATTTGAATGGAGAATTAAATATTAATGGTCCGAATATAGACCCTAGAAGTGAACTCGTAAGTTTAGTAGGTGCTCCCCTTGAGTCGGAAGTCTCTACAATATGCAAACCCAGCAGAAAGAATCAGAGTAAGTTTATTTTTATTCAACGTAGTGGTTTAGTCCCTGTTCCTGGTGAAGCGCTGAGGAGTACTTCTCCTTTAGATCCTGGCTGGGTATCTCTGGGAGGAGATAGAAAGGTAAGGGGGAGAAATTCGATTCGAGATGCTAAAGACCAAAATCAAATTGGAAAGAATACAGGTTCAAATTTGATAAATCAAAATCCCAATAAAGTTGTAGAGGCTACTGGTTGGATCGTAGATGAGAAGGGTAATATTGTTTTAACTGCATTTTAGGTGAGTAGTTGTTGATTGTTAATTGATGATCAATAGTTTATCATTAGCGATTAATAATTAGTGATTGATATATTCATCTGTATAGTTCGTTGTTAACAGACATTTTGCTTCGATGGACGGAATATAGTCATTGATGTTCGCTTCAGAATTATGAAACAACGAGAAACTTTGGCTCAATTAATATGTCGTACTGTGTTAGAGTTTGAAGAGCGTCAAAAGAAAGAACAGATAAAGCAGCAGAGTATTTTGAATTCTCCAAAGAGCAGGCTTAGGGTAGACTGTTGATTTTGATAAGATTTGACGTTTCTTAATGAATACAATATTGTATTAGCCTGTTATCAGGCAGCAAAGTTGTTGCTGTTACTTTTATCAAATTTTTTTGCTAATTCTGGATTGTTCATTATCTTCTTTAATGTTTCATCATCAAGATGTTTGAAGCGTTTAAACAGCATAAGCTGTTCTAGTAATTCTTCAGCTAAGGTCTTCATCGACAAATTTTTTAATATTTACAGCAAAACATAGCAAATAGACTTTAGTAGATTAAAAACTCACTTTCAGGCAACTGAACCCTTACTAAATCTTCGATCTACTAAGATTTATAAAGACTAAGATAATGTTTAATCAATGTTTGTACTGTCCTCTACAAACACAAAGGAAGTCTAAAAAGAAAGTCTAAAATCTGATTGCAAGCATTGATGTTGAGGAATCTGGTAAAAATAACTTGATGAAGTTATTTAAGTAGGTAGGCACAATTAAATCTAACGATGTAACAGAATGTAAAAAAGACTGAAACTCCTGCAATTACTTCGTCATACCTCCTTCCCTAAGAGGGAACACTCCGTGTTTGCGGAGCATAGCGCTAGCTAACGTAATGACAGAATTATAGTTATGTTTATTTACACCCACCTACTTAACAGCCCTAATTATATTCAATTTAAAATCTTACGTTGTTTGCTCTACACCTATGGAAATGGATGAATTAGAAGAATTGTTGATTGAATTCGGTATTCTTGATGATGATTCCAAGCATGCAGACATCATTGGTAAGACCGCAGCTGAAGTTTAGTAAGTAATATTTTAGGCAAAGGAAAAGGGAATTTTCCCTTCCTTTGACCTTTCCTTAACGATAATTCCCAGGTAACCGTTACTCCTTCATGAGAGGGAAACTACGGAAATCGGTATTCCCCGGTTAAAAGTAAGTAGTAAAAGAGGCTATTAAAAATGTCCCCTGAAAAAAAGGTTGTAGAAGAACGTCAACAGCTAATTAATGATGTTCTAGAAGTTTATCCAGAGAAAGCTCGCAAAAGACGTGCGAAGCACCTCAATGTCCATGAAGAAGGCAAGTCTGATTGTGGTGTTAAGTCTAACGTCAAATCCATCCCTGGTGTAATGACCGCTCGTGGTTGTGCTTATGCAGGTTCTAAAGGTGTGGTTTGGGGTCCGATTAAAAATATGTTTTATGTTTGAAGTATTTATACTCTAAACTGCTTATAAAGAACATTTTTATTCAATTAGATGTTCGCTATGAGCAGTTATTTTTTAGGGCATATTTAGGATGAGACAGGTGCATCAAGAGGATTTATTTAATGAGTTTGAAGTTCCAGCAAGTACAGACGGAAGCTACATGGGTACACAAAATCAGGTAAAAGCAACACAAGAGTATATTGAGCAAAAAATTCAGGAGAAATTAACAGATATAAATGTTAGACTTAAAGCCAGCAAAAGTAAGGTAGGTATCAAAAAAGTTGGAAACACTCTACAGTTAAGAGCCACTCTTCCATTAAAGCCTGGTGATACAAATAAGTCGGGGAGAAGTAAAAAACAATACTTTATATCCTTAGGCATACCAGCTAGTTTAAATGGTTTAAAAACTGCCGAAGAGGAAGCTTGTGAATTAGGTAGATTAATCGCCAGAAAATGTTTTGAATGGAATGAAAAGTATTTAGGTAAAAAGTTTAATTCGGAAGAGACTAAAACGTTTAAACAAGTACTAGAAACTTTAGAAAGTGAATATTTCAGTATTAGAAAAAGAACAATTAAAAGCGAGCATAGTTTTTGGCATTTATATAAAAGATATAAACAGCACTTTGAATCTGATTTACCAGTCACTAATGAAAATATAATTAATATTATTAAAAATATTACTTCCCCTAGTTCTCGTGACCAAGCAATTAGAGTCGCTAGGGTCTTTACAAAAATTCATGAAATAAAAGTAGATTTTACAAATCTAAAATTACCAGTTGTCCCTAATGATAGGTACATACCTTCAGATATAGAAATTACCGAAGCTTTTAAAAAATATGAGCAGAAAGGCAAAAATATCAAAGTAAGAAAAGACTATCGAAATTCTTGGAAACTACATAGATTAGTTTTTGGGCTAATTGCTACATACGGTCTTAGACCGCGTGAAGTGTTCAATCAACCTGATTTAGAGTGGTTTTTAAGTAATGATAATACTGACAATATTTGGAAAGTTCATAAGTCAAATAAAACAGGTTATAGAGAAGTCTTACCTTTTGTATCAGAGTGGGTAGAATTGTTTGAGTTGAAAAATTCAGAAGCTATTTATTTACTGACTCAAAAAATAGAAAAAATAGAGAGTTTTCATGAATTATCGCACTTAGTTCAAACTAATTCTCGGTGGTTTAGGCGGATTCTGGATTTACCATTTGAACCTTACGATTTAAGACATGCCTGCGCGATTAGAGCTCATATCCAAGGTGTACCAATCAAAGCATCAGCAGACAATTTAGGGCATTCTGTAGAAATGCATACTAAAGTTTATCAGCGATGGTTTTCATTGGAAAATCGTAAGCAAGTTATGAAATCTACAATGAACAAAAAATCACCAGTAGATTTAGAAGCTGAAATTTTGAGATTAACAACAGAAAATCAAAAGCTTAAATATAAACTGAATAATTTACAGCAGTTTTTATCTTAATTCAAGTACAATTTCATGGATATAAATGTTTGCATCAAACAAATTTTAGAAAGTTGGTAAATTTAGTATGTGATTTTCTTATTAGCAACTAGATTAAGGATTTTTGCTTATTTAATTAAGTTCTTATACTCCTATTTTAGGGAAAAATTAGGATTCGGAAAATCCAGAAAAGCTGGTATTTTAATTGAATTATATTATTTTAAAAAGCATGATTTAAGGTAAATTCAGATCATTTTGTTGGAGAAGTTTTAGAAACACTACTATATGATTTTTTCGTAATCGAATAATATTACGATTAAGGACATGATTCACATCAGTCATGGTCCAGTAGGTTGTGGTTATTGGTCTTGGTCTGGTCGTCGTAACTACTACATTGGTACTACAGGTGTAGATACCTTTGGTACTATGCACTTCACCTCTGACTTCCAAGAGAGAGACATCGTTTTTGGTGGTGACAAGAAACTTACCAAAATGATTATGGAAATAGAAGAACTATTTCCTTTAAACAACGGTGTTTCAGTTCAGTCTGAGTGTCCCATCGGTCTAATCGGTGATGACATTGAAGCTGTTGCAAGAAAGACTTCCAAAGACATTGGTAAACCTGTTGTACCTGTTCGTTGTGAAGGTTTCCGTGGTGTATCTCAGTCTTTAGGACACCACATTGCTAACGATGTTATCCGTGACTGGGTATTTCCTCGTGCAGAGGAAGCTGATAAAAACGGTACCCTTGGTTATGAACCAGGTCCTTATGATGTTGCAATCATTGGTGACTATAACATCGGTGGTGATGCATGGTCTAGCCGTATCCTACTTGAAGAAATCGGCTTAAGAGTAGTTGCTCAGTGGTCTGGTGACGGTACATTTAACGAGTTGATGATCACTCCTAAAGTGAAAATGAACTTGATTCACTGCTATCGTTCCATGAACTACATCACTCGTCACATGGAAGAAACCTTTGGTATTCCCTGGATGGAGTACAACTTCTTTGGACCTACCAAAATTGCTGAATCTTTGAGAGCGATCGCTGCTAAGTTTGACGAAACAATTCAGAAGAAAGCTGAAGAAGTTATCGCTAAGTATCAGCCTACTGTAGATGCTATTTTAGCTAAGTACGGTGAGCGTTTAGATGGTAAGACTGTTGCATTAATGGTCGGTGGTTTACGTCCTCGTCACGTTGTACCAGCATTTAATGACTTGGGTATCAAGTTAGTAAGTACCGGTTATGAGTTTGCTCACAGCGATGACTATAAGCGTACTACCAACTACATCGATAACGGAACAATCGTTTATGATGACGTAACTGCTTACGAGTTCGAGGAATTTGTTAAGTCTCTCAAACCCGATATCGTTGGTGCTGGTATTAAAGAGAAGTATGTCTTCCAGAAGATGGGTCTTCCTTTCCGTCAAATGCACTCTTGGGATTACTCCGGTCCTTATCATGGTTATGACGGTTTTGCTATCTTCGCTCGTGACATGGATCTAGCAATCAACAACCCATCTTGGAAGTTGATCGGTACTCCTTGGAAAAAAGAGAAAGCTACTGCTAAAGCTGCTTAATTAATTGTTTGATTTAATGTTTTAATCAAACAACGCTACAACAATTCACTAAGTAAATGAGGGAGGGAAAATAAGGAAAGTTATATGTCAAGAATTAGAATTCAGAACCCAAAAGTGATCATTTTTGAATTTTGAATTTTGGATTTTGGATTTTTAAATTTCCTTGTTTTCTCTCTTTAGTTTCTACCCATCAACCATTATCCAGTTACCACGGAGACATAAAAAATGCCTCAGAATCCAGAAAAAATCCAAGACCACGTAGAACTATTTCACCAACCCGAATATCAAGAACTTTTTGAGAGAAAAAAAGAGTTTGAAAAGGGACACTCCCCCGAAGAAATTGAGCGTGTTGCTGAGTGGACAAAAAGCTGGGAGTACCGCGAAAAGAACTTTGCACGTGAAGCTTTAACTATCAACCCTGCAAAAGGTTGTCAGCCTTTAGGTGCTATTTACGCTGCTGCTGGTTTTGAAGGTACTCTACCTTTTGTACAAGGTTCTCAGGGTTGTGTAGCTTACTTCCGTACCCACTTAACCCGTCACTTTAAAGAGCCATTCTCAGCAGTTTCTTCTTCCATGACCGAAGATGCAGCAGTTTTCGGTGGTTTGAACAACATGATTGACGGTTTGACTAATGCTTATGCAATGTACAAACCCAAAATGATTGCTGTTTCTACTACCTGTATGGCTGAGGTTATCGGTGATGACTTAGGTGCATTTATCGGTAATGCTAAAAATGCAGGTGCAATTCCTCAAGAATTCCCCGTACCTTTTGCTCATACTCCTAGCTTTGTTGGTTCCCATATCACTGGTTACGACAACATGCTTAAGAGTATTCTTTCTAACCTCAGTGAAGGTAAGAAGGGTAATAGCAACGGAAAAATTAACTTAATTCCTGGTTTTGATACCTATGTAGGAAACCTACGGGAAGTTAAGCGTATGGCTAGTTTAATGGGTGTTGATTACACTCTATTAGCTGATAACTCTGATTATGTTGATGCTCCTAATACTGGTGACTTCAGCATGTATCAGAAGGGTACTAAGCTTGAAGATGCTGCTGATTCTTGTAATGCAAAAGCTACAATTTCTTTGCAGAAGAATTCCACTGTTAAGACCTGCGAATTTATTGAGAAGACTTGGAAGCAAGAAGTTGCTGTTTGCAGCCCTTGGGGTATTCGCGGTACCGATGAGTTCTTAATGAAACTCAGTGAATTAAGCGGTAAGGCTATTCCTGAAGAGTTAGAGGAGGAGCGCGGTCGTGCAGTTGATGCGATGACTGACTCTCACGCATGGTTACACGGTAAGCGTTTCGCTATCTACGGCGACCCAGACTTAGTATATGGTGTAACTAGCTTCTTATTAGAATTAGGTGCTGAGCCTGTACACATCCTAGTTCACAACAGCAATAAAGTCTTTGAAGCGGATATGCAGTCTTTGTTGGATTCTAGTGAGTATGGTAAGGGTGCTACAATTTGGCCTGGAAAAGACTTATGGCACATGCGTTCTCTAAAATGTTTTCTATCAAGTTTATTTTTATCAGGACTTATACAAAGCCTTCTAACTTGCACATTTTATAGAACCCTCTCGGTGGGATGAAAATTATCAAGACCCCTGGCTAATAGTTACCGATTTAGAGTCAGAAGACGCTGATATCAGATGGTATGGTTTTCGCTGTTGGATTGAATGTTCCGTCCCGAGATATCAAAAGTGATGGATGGAATTGGAATAAGACTCATATAACAAGGCAGGATTCAGAAGGCGCAAAAGCTTATTATAGGGGCATTTTAGAAATTTTTAATGGTCTATTTATTTACGCCGTATTGTACTAGCGCAATTACTCAACGGTTTACCAGTTACCACTAAAAGCCTAAATTCACGGAAGCTAGCAGAGAAATTCGATGAAATTAATAGCAACGACTTCGCCATTTGATATTGTCACTGATTTGATGAATTTCTTATAAACTTTGTTTTTTACAGACTCTTTCATATTTTTATAAAGTCTGGGGTCGGAAAATAGTTGCACAAATTCTTTTAGCTGCTCGGCTTGGAAAATAACTTTATCAGTAGTATTAATCTGATGTTGCTGTATCTGTAATTTAATTTTTACAATTGCCTCTTCAATGGCTGCATTGGGAGGTAATTTCTGTAAATTTTGTAGTGAAGACCTTAGTTCAATCACTTCTGCTGTTTCTGTTTCCTCTTTTGGTTGATTTTCGATCGTAAAATCTTTCAATGCGATCGCTTTCTGAGTTAAGGCTTGATCTACGGTATTAATAACTTTGGCAAGATGGATGCCTTTTTTGTTCTGACAATACTTATCACCATACATTCCACGGTTTTTACACCTGACTGGAATATAGGGCTTGTTGTTAGGGTAGCACTTACCACCGCAATTACCACAAAACATTTGACCGGACAGCAAACCTTGACCAATATTACTATTATTTCTATTATTCTTTCCCCAACGACGACTGTTCTCAGCTAGTAATATCTCTATTTCCCTGTAGGTTTCACTGCTTATTAGGGGCTCGTGGGTATTATATCTGATATCCCAATTTTCTGGATTATTACGATTTTTCTTAACGTTATATCTTGTATTACCTCTGAGTACTGGGTTATGCAACCATGTTGTTAGTCCAGTGGTAGAAAATTTTACATCATATTCCTGTAAAAAATACTGAATAGTCTTTCTAATACTGCTTTGATTTATTAATAAATATTCTATTATTTCTTTAGCGATCGCCCAATGAGTTTTCCCTGATTTATGCAGAGATAGGTCTGGTGCATATTTTTCATCAATTCTTGCATAACCGAATGGTGGTTGAGGACAGGCTTTACCTTGTTCGCGAAAATGATTGTAACCGTGTTTAACCCTATTTTGCAACAGGTCTAGCTCAAACTCAGCTAATGCACCCATCTGATTAAGTGAAAATTTAGCAAATGGGTTTTGTAAATCATCAACAGGTGAATCCAGAATTATTAATTTAATACCTATCTGATTAAATAATGCGATCGCTTTATTAATGGTAACTATTGACCTGGCTAGTCGGTCAATTCTGGTAATAACTATTTCAGAAATATCACCATTACGACATGCTTCTAAAAGTTTGGTAAATTCTTTTCTATTATTTGATCTTCCAGACTTAACATCTGAGAAAATCATAGCAACACCTGCTTTTCTGATACGTTCTGTTTGCTGAATCAACGCTTCTTCTTGCTCTCCTGTTGAAACCCGAACGTAGCCGACTCGCATACACCACCTGAGATTAAGGTTTTATGTAGCATACCACAAAATCTTACCTTGTAAGTTCTTTTGGTGTAGGAATAGTAAGATTTTTGTTGTTGATGATCTTTTCAGCCAAAGAAGCGTACTCTTTAGCCTGATTACTGTCAGGTGCATACTCGTTAACGGTCATACGACGCAATTCAGCGTGCTGTACAATGTTGTCGCGAGGTACGAAGTGAATCATTTGAGTGTTTAGTCTTTGAGCCAAGTTTTCGATCAACTCGTCTTCACGGTCGGTCTTACGGCTGTTACAAATCAATCCACCTAAACGTACACCACCGGAGTGAGCATACTTAAGAATACCGCGAGCAATGTTGTTAGCAGCATACATCGCCATCATCTCACCAGAGGTAACGATGTAGATTTCTTGTGCTTTACCTTCACGAATAGGCATAGCGAAACCACCGCTTTTCGCTAATTGCAGTCAAAAAATATTTTAGTATAAATATTTACTCATGATAAATCTCTACAAAAGTCTTTACAAAAGTTCTGGGTCAGACATATTTAGTCATACATATTTAATGTTTAGAGATGCCTGATTAACTAATCATATAAATCAACTTATTGATTTTGACATCTCTTTCCCTCAATCTTTGGTCCCAAAGGATGTTACTTCCGTTGTAATTGATTTTAATTCAACTATTAAAATCGGCTTCTTCAATTATTTCTAAAGCATAAAACAGTGCAGCATCCGCATCGGTAAGAGTGGTGCTACCCTCTTTTTCAGTAAGATTTTTATTGATGATTTTCCATGCATTTGGATAATTATCTCTGATTTTATTTAATTGGTCGAAAACTGAGCGTAAGTCAGTTTTTAGGTCTTGTTTATTTTCCATCACTTATCAATTATTCCTTGAGAGCTTGAAAAAATGGTAAATTAGTTAGGACTTACGCACTCGTGACGAAAAATAAAGCTTTGATATTGCTTCTCTACAGTCGCAATGACAACGGAGTTCCGTTATTGTTGTGTAAGTCCTGTTAGTCTGATTTTAACTTTGATATTATATCGTGATAAATGCAGTAACTGATAATCAAATCAAATGTACAAGGCAAAGGGTTATCTAGTCTGTACCTACAATTGAGAAAACAATATCATAATGAACTTCTTGGTTACGATATCCTTTTTCCTCAATCTTTAATTGCAAAGGATGTTGGAGAAGTTCTAATTGATTTGATCCGTTGATATTAATGTTTATATGATTTGGTTCATCAATATTAAGGTAAAAAGTTTGCCTACAAGTCCCTTGTATGTAATTAGACTCTATGTGTGATATTTTGTCTCGGAAGTTTTTATTACCTGTTAATGCTAGATATAAGTTTGATAACTGTCTGCGGTTCAAATGAGTAATTTGAATATCTTTTGTTTTTTCTGGATTGAATTCTGTCATAGTTATATTTGTATGAGGTAAATAGCTAGGACAAAATAAATACTCTGTGATTTACTACAGAGCTTTTTATTATCTACTCTTTCATCCTCTTAGATAAAGCCGAGTAAAACTATATAATTTCAATTAAAAATAACTTAAATAAGTAAAGATAAGAATAATATTAATTGTAAAAAATATTACTTGTGTACTTGCACATAGGTAGAAATCTGATATTTATAACTTTTATAGGAATACTTAGGATTTATGTATTGACAAAAAACAGCCTATGATTTTATACCCAATGAATGACTTCTATTACTATATTTTTAAAATATTTTTTTTGCTTTTCCATCTTTTTAGTTATGAAAATAGCTGGTATAATTCATCATTATGTCTGAGTCATTTATTCACAAGTAGTTGTTTGGAAACGTGTTTTGCTATATTGACCATAATACTCTCGGTACCATTGAACAAATTTAGAAATACCTTCTTCTACAGAGGTTTTGGGTTGAAATCCTACGTCTTCCATCAAGTCTGTTAAATCTGCATATGTTATCGGAACATCACCGGGTTGCATGGGTAAATAGTTCTTTTTAGCTGATTGACCAAGGGCTTTTTCTATTATTTCAATGAATTTTTCTAATGCTATGGGTTTATTGTTACCTATATTGTAAACTCTATAGAGTGGCTGATTAATTCCTGAGGAATTGCTGACGTCTCTTTGTAAAGGTGGCTTATGTATAACTCTGACTAAACCTTCAATTACATCGTCTATGTAAGTAAAGTCACGCTGCATTTCCCCGAAATTATATATATCAATAGGTCTACCTTCTTCAATAGCTCTGACAAATTTGAAATAAGCCATATCTGGTCTTCCCCAAGGACCGTAGACAGTAAAGAATCGTAATCCTGTAATAGGTAAATTATAAAGGTGGCTGTAGGTATAAGCCATTAATTCATTTGCTTTTTTGGTAGCTGCATATAGAGAAATAGGATGATCAACGCGATCGCTCGTGGAGAAGGGTATTTTATGATTTCCACCGTAGACGGAACTTGATGAGGCAAAAACTAAGTGTTTTATGGAACTATAGCGACAACCTTCTAATAAGTTCAGGAAGCCTTGAATATTGCTATCTATGTAAGCGTGGGGATTTTGTAGAGAATAACGTACTCCAGCCTGAGCTGCAAGATTAACGACGTAATCAAAGATTTCGGTTTGAAAAAGTTGAGCGATCGCAGAATTATCACTCAAGTCTAATAATTGAAAGGTAAATCCTGAGTAGGGTTTTAGTTGGGATAAGCGAGCTTGTTTGAGGTTAACATCATAGTATTTATTCAGGTTATCGATACCGTATACTTGGATATTTTCTTGAAGAAGGCGTTTTGCAAGGTGATAACCGATAAATCCAGCTACACCAGTAATTAATACTTTCATTTTTATTATCTATCTCAAATTATTGCATTCTTATGTTGATGTGAATGAATTTATACATGAATTGATAAATTCATTCGTAGCAGGGATTGAATATTTTCTTGTCATAAGTAGTAGTGCAAAATTAATTTAACATTCTCAAAACTTCAAGTTCTTGGGATTGCTTCTTCTAATGGAGATGCTAACGCGAAGGTTCCTGTCCTTTCCTAAGGAAGGTTTTCAGCGAACGGACACGCGGAAGCGTAACGACGGTATAGCGATAGCTAACGCTAATGAATTTTACCTAAGTACTTATGATGTCCGAATAATTAGTTATTATTCCCGAATCTGTGCGAAAAACTAGAAATCCTCTTTCCCCCTGCTCCCTGCCCGCTTTATTATAAGTGTTTAAACGAACATGATATCAATCCCTGCTATTGATGCTCTTTTTGGTTTCTAGGGGGAGATATTCATTGCCTGAATCACTGCTTTATTTTGGGATGCAGGATAAAATAAGATACTGATTTTATTTGGTTGAATATTTAATTGTCCCGAATGCTTATCTAGTTCTAATATTTGGTTAAATACAGATATAATCGTTTCTGGGTCTGCAATTACCATTGCTGTTTGTAGTGGAGTTGTATTTTGAGTTTGGTTAGATATTCGTTTAGATATTCCCTTCGATATAATTTTGTGCCATTGGGATAGAAAGTTTTCACGGGATATTTGGATATTTACAGGTGGTTTAGATTGAGCTTCTAGTAATGATTTAGCAGTTTTTTCGGCTGCTGGTGTATCTCTGCTTAGACAAAAGTCTAATTCAACTGATGTTAAAAATTTTGATATTTTGGCGATATCTTTATCTTCAGCGTTTACTGGTAGTAAAAGTAATCTTAGCCCATATTTACCATTTTTGAGTTTAGGTAATACTTCACCGAGATGTTGAGTTAGGTTAACTGTTTCTAAGTTTGCTTTATATAGGTTTTCTTTTGGGATATTATTTTCTAAGTTATTATTTCCTAAACTATTCTCGATATTAATTGTACTGATACCACAATTAGATTGTTGCAATGTGTGAAAATACTCTGATTTGATACCTAGCGCTGTACCAATTAATGCTCTAATTGTTCCTCCATGACTGACTATTAATATAGTTTTACCCATATGTTGCGGAAGGATTTCTTGCCAAAATTCCTTAGCTTGTTTATAAAGTTTTAAAACAGGTTGAATTTGGGTCTTAACCAAAGTAGAACCAGAAATAGAGATAGTTTCCATGATAAATTCATGGGGTCTTTCTTCCCAAACTTGATAATCTTCTGCTAAATTTTTGCGCACATACTCAAATGATAAACCTTGCCATCCAGGTATATCAACTTCTTTCAGATTAGGATGTATTTTTAGCTCAGGAGTGTGGAATATTTCTGATGTAATCGTATTTTGAGTAGAATTTAAGTCAATATTATCAATATTATCTGCCTTAATCGCATCTAAAATCTGCTGTGCAGTTTCTTGAGTTCTTTGCAGTGGACTTGCATAAATGGTATCTATAGAAGTATTCCTGAGAAATTCCCCACTTTGATAAGCTTGAATTTTTCCTTTGTCATTTAGTAAGGAATCATCGCAGCAACCTTGATATAGCTTTAATTGATTGTATGTGCTTTGTCCGTGACGTAAAAATATAACTCTGGTTCTATTATATGTTGTATTAGATGTTCTAATTTTATTCATCATTCTGAGTTAGTTAGTTAGTAGTAGATGCTGAACAAAGAAAAAATCGAGAGTTGGTAGATTAACCTAGTACCTAAAGGTAGAAGTAAGAGGGTAGTTAGCTTCGCTATACTTCGTAAACATGCTCAAGGGTTGTCGAAGACTAGGCTCAAAAGCCTTAAAATAAGCTGCTTACAAATTTATAATGATTTCTCTATTTACGCCGTGTTGTACTAGTACATTAATAAATATATTGAAACAAGTAGATTGATTAATAATTAATTTGTTAAACTCAAAGCTAAATTAGAAGACTACACCTTAAGGCTTAATGCTATTAAAACTTTACTTTTCATTAACTTTTCATTAGTTTTTTATTAAATATCTGATTGGAATTTGCCGACGAATAATCA
Source organism: Mastigocoleus sp. (assembly GCA_050042865.1). Classification (GTDB taxonomy): domain Bacteria; phylum Cyanobacteriota; class Cyanobacteriia; order Cyanobacteriales; family Nostocaceae; genus JBCCDM01. Next base: position 25,691 of record JBHJJE010000024.1, on the reverse strand, counting down.
TCCAAAGCTGATTGTAAAGCATACATCGCTGCATATCTTCCAGCATTTTGCATCAATTGCTGATGATTTCCTTGCTCCAGAATTTTTCCACCCTCAATATACACAATTAAATCTGCACCTTGAATTGATTTGAGATTGTGGGAAACGATAAAAGTCGTACGTCCTTGAGTTAATCTATCTAAAGCCTCATTGACATTACGCTCACTTTCATTATCTAAACCGGTAGTTGGTTCATCTAAAATTACGATGGGAGATTGACGTATTGCAGCACGAGCGATCGCTATTCTTTGTCTTTGTCCTCCGGAAAGGGTCGCACCTCTTTCCCCTAAAATTGTTTCATAACCTTGGGGTAACTTCATTATAAAATCATGGGCATTTCCTAAGCGTGCAGCTGTTTTAATATCTGATTCGGATGCTTGTAAATTACCGTAAGCAATGTTATCTCTGACACTTGCCGCGAATAGAACGCTATCTTGGAGAACTACGCTGATTTGACGACGCAAGGATTGTAATTTATACTCTCGTAAATCATACCCATCAATGAAAATTCCTCCGGTTGTTGGGTCATATAGACGAAGTAACAAACTTGTGAGAGTAGACTTACCACCACCAGAAGCACCCACCAAAGCTACTCGCTGACCAGGGAAAGCTGTAAAAGAAATATTACACAGAATGCTTTGAGTAGATTCGTAACCAAAACTAACATTTTCAAATCTGACACATCCGCGAAAAGACGGAGCTTTCCTGGTTCCACGAGTATCACGGATATCAGGAATTGTATCGAGAATTTCCAAAATGCGATCGCCTGATGCGGTTGCTTTAGCAATCTGTCCCATGTATTTGGCTAATACTCGCATTGGTTTAAAAGCAATACGAAAATAATTGACAAATATCAATAAGTCTCCCGGAGTAATATGATTATCCATAACTAAGTGGGTTCCCCGCCATAATACCAAAGCGGTGGCAATACCTACTAAAAGCTCTACCATTCTTTCTAAACCAGTTGAGAGCTTTTGCGCTTTTGCACTTTCTTTTAAACTTTGACGATTTTGACTTGCAAAGGAATCCTCTAGCATTTTCTGGAGTGAAAGCGCTTGAACGACTTTTATTGCACCTAAGGATTCTGCTGTGGTCGCTGCAAGTAAACCTTCTCTGTTCCGTCGGGATTTGACTACTCCGCTAATTTGTTTAGTTAAGCGAGTAGTTGCAAAGATAAATAGTGGGAATACGACAATAGCAATCACCGCTAACTCCCAATGTAGCCAAAACATGATTGCAATCATCCCAAGGATGGTCAGGGAATTAGCAATTAAGGGTAAAACTGCCATGACGGTAGTTTCTCGCAATCTTTCGATATCTGAAGTGACACGAGTAATTAAATCCCCGGTCTTGATTTTATGATGAAATGACAGAGAAAGATTTTGAATGTGGCTGTACAGTTCTGCTCGCACTTCTGTTAAAATATTGCTGGCTGCTAATGCCATTCCATAAACGCTGAAGTAAGCTGCGATCGCCCGTAAAGCAACTACGATTACCAAAGCAAAAGCAAAAATACTAACTAAGGTAAATGGAGTTAGTCCACTCAGTAGAGGAAATTCTGAGACTTGGCTTTTGAAATCAGGAACCAGAACGTAATCAAATATAAACTTTAAAGGCCAAGGTTCTAATAAGTGTAAGGCAATTTCAGCTATTAAACCAATAAAAGATGTCAAAAGTAAAGATTTTTGATTTCGGAGTTGTGGTAAAAATCTACTGACAATTCTTCCTATTCCTGGCAGTAAATACCTGACATTTTTAGAGTCTCGATTAGCCATCATACTGTTCTATCTCCCTCTAAATTGCATATAAACTTAGTCATAAAAATTCACATAAGTAATGTTAGGCTTATGATTTGCATACTTTTGTTATAAATGTGAAATTTTAAACTTTGCTTGCTCTTTATTTATACAATCAAGGTTGGTGATGAATTGATGATGAAAGTTTGATGAGAAAAGTCTCATGAATACATGAATACTTCTTTTTCTTGAGTAATATGATGTCCGCTTGAGTTACTGTCATTGCGACCGGAGGGAAGCAATCTCAAAGCCTTGCGATTGCTAGTCTCCGACAACGCAGGAGCGCGTTAAGCGTTCCACTCACTGCGGACTTATCGTAACTAATTATCCGGACATGATATAATTCTTTAAATCGGTTTAAGTCGCGGAAGCGAGAAGGAAGAGGGAAGAAGTAACTTATGAGTCCACAAGCACTCATGAATTCCCTATACCTCACACAGTCAGAGTAGAAAGCTTATTTTCATCTGCGATATCGGTATCCAAATATTCTAAAAGACTATCTATCTCCTCTGAAGATAATATCTTATCTCCAGCTTTAGCATTCATCGCAGCTTGTTCGGGAGACTTCGCACCAGGAATTGCTACTGGTTGTACTGGATGTGAAGCTATAAAGCGTAATGCTGTATTTATCATTTCCTCACCGGGTTTGAGGATAGTTTTCAGCTTTTCAATTTTAGCCATATGACGGTCTAATTTCTGTTTTCTCACCTCATCCATATACCATTCAGAACGTACATTATCAGTAAAAACAGTCTCTGGTGAATATTTACCAGATAATAACCCTTTACCTAAAGGACTCCGCACCATAACAGCAATATTATGTTCTTGACAATAGGGTAAAAATTCTGACTCGGCTTTACGATTTAACAGTGAATACTCAACCTCAACCACACTGCAAGTATTATTAACATTAAACCGCTTCAAAACCTTTAACTTATCAGTAGAAATACCATAACGGCGGATTAAACCTTGTTCCTTTAAAAGCTCAAAACCTTCTAAGTAAACACTAGGATCTTCAATTTTACCTTCATGACAAAGCATCACATCAATATAATCGGTACGTAAACGATAGAGGGAAGCATGAACGCATAGACGTACCATATCAACCGTAGTCATGGGGACAGTCTGACCAGAGCGTCTCCCCCAACGTCCCATTTTAGTCACAACATGAACGCGATCGCGAATTCCTATTAAAGCTTTTCCTAAGCGTTCTTCAGATAAACCTGCGGGGACACCATAGGATTCAGCAGTGTCAAATAAGTTGATTCCGTGATCAAAACCACTACGAATGGTTGCGATCGCTGTAGATTCTTCAACTTTTCCCCACTGGTTAGCAATATTCCAAGTTCCTAATCCCATTGTTGAGATATTCCAACCTGTAGGTCCAAATTCTCGGTAAAGCATATTTATGTTTCTCTTCAATACAGTTTTCAGTTTTCAGGAGTTTAGTGCTCTCGAACCGGTAGATATCACCAATAAAAGTGTGTAATCAAAGAATTGTAATTAAAAAATATAGTTCTTCTATTGGAAAAAAGTAAATTCTTCATTGATTGGTGAAATAGATTTTTTCGGGGATTTCTCCTGGTAATTAAAAAGAGATTTCTCATAGCGATAATAGAGATAATTATTTAGCTTTTTCTCTAATTTAACTAGTATGGATTCTAACCAGTTCTTGAAAGGTTTACCCAAGAAATTAAACCGCTTTACTAATGGTTTAATTAATTCCTCTTTCCTTCTTCTTCCCAACTTTTTATAGCGCTTAGTAAAATACTCATTTTCCACTAAATTCCACTTTTGATGAAAATGATGCAGGTTATCTAACTCCCAGCGATCACTCCAGCGCAGCATAAAGTAAGGTAAGTCTTCCCAAGAGAGAGCAGGTGCAGGTGGGTGGGTGAGAAAAGTCACGATTGATGAGGGTTCTAGATAAATAGTACCGTCATTTTTGACTATAGACATAGCAAAATCAATATATTCTTTGGTACAAGAAAATTTTTCATCTAGTAAGCCAATCTTATCAAAAATCGACCTTTTTACCAACATTGAGTGAAACTCAATAAAACCCGTTTGCGTTCTTATTAATTTATCTTGTACTTGGGCTAATTTTTGATTTTGGTAGGGTGTTTTCTCATTAATTTCCCATTTTCCTTTCTGTTCTGAGTTTGCTTCTAATGCTGCTTCACCTACTATAAATTGAGTTATTTCTTCAGGTGACATATATTCTCCACCCACACAATGAACTGTTTCATGAACAGGTTTATATTGACATACAGTAGAACCAACTACAGTTGCATCGGTATCTTTAGCACATTTAATTAAAGCATCCAGCCAATTTGGGGAGAAAATTACATCATTATCAACAAATACTACATATTCTGTTTTTACATAAGGCAGTGCTAAATTTCTAGCAGCATTAGGAGAAAGATAGTAATTAGAACTAACTATTTCAAATCCTTTTTCCTGAGATTTTATTTTCAGATAACTTTGTAATTTTTGAGGTGAATTATTATCCACATAAATTAATTTAAATGGGAATTTAGTATTTTCATAAAGACTCTCTAAAGACTCCTGAGCAAATCTAAAACGTTCTCGGGGTACAACAATAATTGTAACTTCTGGTTGATTTATCATAGTAAAATAAGTCTTTCAAAAAGAGATTTATATTTTGTAGATAAAATTTTGAACTGAGTAGTTGCTGAAAGATTTTAGTCTCACTAAAAATTATTTACACAATCGTTAGTTGTTTCATCATAGATAAAGATGATTGCAATACATTGTCATAGATATTTAGCCAGTTTTCTAACTCTACTTTTGGTGCTAATTTTTGATATGCTTTTTCTTTTGCTGCTTGACCAAATTGCTGTCTTAACTGCGGTCTATCTGCTAGATATCTCAAAGCTGCGGCTAATTCTGGACTATTTGCAGGATTTACCAACAAACCGTTAATATTATCTTCAACAATTTCCCCAATAGCATCAACATTCGTCCCCACAATTGCGCAACCTGCAAGCATTGCTTCTAGTAAAGCATTCGGACAACCGTCTGTTAGGGAGGGTATTGTAAAAATATCTAGATAAGGTAGGTAAGCTAGTGTCTCTTCACGAGTTTGCATACCAGTAATATGTAGTTTACTTCCCAAAGAACATTGCTGCAATTCATTTTCCCAGTAATGTTTTTCTTTAGCTACAAAATCACCAATCAGCAGTAAATTAATATCGATATCATTACTTAGTTTAGTGCAGGCATCGAGGAGATATTCAATTCCTTTTTTATCTCTAAATCTACCAGTTGTACCAATGATAATACCAGATAGCTCATCAACTCTAGCTGGTTTGTAAAAACCAGAAAAATCAATTGGGACAATAGAATTCCAAAAAGCAGAGGATTTCGAGATTATTCTAGGAGCAATAACCCGTGCACGTTTCAATAAATCTCGACTGACGAAGGTTATCCAATCAGAACTTTCTAAAATCCAGGAAATTTGAGCATGATTTTTAGGATTAAAGATATGTTTGTGGAGGTCTGCACCGCGGACGCTATTAATAACAGGAAGGTCATTTTCTTTAGCTAATAATGTAGTAATATAACCTGTTTCAACCATAAAAAATGCATGAAACAAATCAAATTTATAGGATTGATGCAGATATTTTAACTGAAAATAAACATCTGAGAAAAACTCAGTAATCTCTGTGGAATTATCCCGGGCTGCTGACTTAATTCGGTGTACAAATATATTATCTTGAACTGTTGTTTTACAGCTAGCACGACGATGGATATTTTCTGTAACTAAGCGTTGCTTGGAGCGAAATACAGCAACGTGGACTTCATAACCGACTTCTGTGAGCATTTTAGCAATTCGGTTAACCGACTCACCAACTCCACCCACGTCAGGAGGATATTCTAATGTTGTGATGCAGATTCTTTTAGTCATTTTATATTGCTTGTTGGTTATTATTTGTTAATTGTTAGTTTTTAGTTGTCAGCTAAGATTTTAGAATTACCAAATTTTTGTTGTTCGATTGCTTCTTTTATAATCAAACTACTTGTGGTTGGAGTACAAGATTTTTTAAGATTAATGCAGTATTTTCTACACCATTGAAATCAAATTCAGTAGTTTTGTTCTCAATTTTTAGATAGTTGATTATTTCTGTTGCAAATATTTCTGGATGTAAATCATTAGGTTGAATCATTTTCACAACTGCTAATTTATCCAGTTTATTTGCTCGCATTCTTTGTTCTTGGTCATTATTTCCTGTGAAAGGTAATATCATGGCTTTGACCCCGGTTGTCATAATATTAAGGGTAGTATTATAGCCAGACATACTAATAGATAGATCGGATTTTTGCATATAGCTTAGTAAATTAGTGGTGTAGCGACTGACACGAACATTTTTCAAATTAGCTACTAAGTTTTGCCAATGTTCTAATTTTTCGTTCGGTATGAAGGGACCAGTAAATATTTGAATATGATGGGGTATTTCTTGTTCTAGGATAGGTGCTGAATGGATAATACCATCTATTAATTCATGTCCAAATCTCCCACCACCGACACTAACTAAAATAAGCGGTTTTTCTGATTCAATAATAGCTTTATCTTCGGAGTTTAAAATAGGATTAATGGAAGGCTTTTGTACTACGAATCCAGTATATTTAATTTCACATTTAATATCTTGTAGACGAGTAAAAGTTTCTTCTAAAGGGTAAAAAATTGGATCGCCATGAACTAACAATAAATCAAAATATTTATTCATCAAATTACAAACTTTATCTTCGTATTTGATACGATTGGTCTTAGTTACAACAATATCTCGTAAGCTGGAAACTACTTTTACCGGTTTACTAACTGACTTAATCTTGTTAAGTAATGGTATTAATTCAAAAGAAAATTTTCCTCTGCCAAAGGGGAACAATTCAATCATAAAAATATCTGGCTGAAATCGATCGAAAATTTTTAGTAGTTGATTTTTACGAATTTCTTGAACTTCCGCTAGGGTTAATGATTCATCAACTACCTGTAAAGCTTTAAATTCCGAGTCAGTTTTAATTGCAGGTAAATTAATTACTTCCACACCATTAGGAAAGGGAAATTCTTTAATAACTTCTCCACCATTAATAAAACAAATTTGAAAGTCAGGTATCAATCCGCGTACAATTTCCATACTGCGTACTAGATGACCCATACCTAGTATATGCTGGCAGTAGAACATGAGTTTTTTCATAATTAATTCCCTATCGAATTATTGATTTATGTAACTCTTACTCTGTGTAATGATTATTGTGACTGAATATCTAAAATATAACTTTCAATAATAACTATGATTGACGCTCTATTTTTGATCTAAAAATTAAGCTATTAGGCAATTACTTTTCTGACACAAGGAATAAACAAATTCTCTACTCGTTGTATCGAATGTATTGGATAAGAGATTTTTTATGTAGTGACTAAGTCTGGGTAAACCTTCTAAATCAATGCTATGCTTTTCCTGAGATACTTCTAATATCTGTAATAAACTTTCAATTAATATCTTAGAATTAAGCTTGTTAGGATGTATCACATTAAATGGAGCTTTTTTTTGCATTCTTTGAGAACGGATTAATTGCTCCTGGGATGGTTTAATGCGTGGTACAATTACCGCAGGTTTACTAGCACAGAGAATTTCACATACGGTGTTATAACCAGCCATGGAAACTACTGCATCTGAAGCTTCAATATAACTCATCAAATCATCAGTAAACTCTCCTAATTCAACTTGGGAATTATTTTCTGCGGACTTATAAATTGCTTTTCTTTGAGATATTGGCATTTCTGGTCCGCAAATGATTAAACTTTTAAAATCATATAAATTCCCTAACAGCTTTAGTCCTCTTAAATAACTATCTAGTAGTTGATAACCATCTTGTCCACCACCAGGAGTCACCAACACTAATTTCTGATTATCTTGAATATTTAACTCTTGACGAATAGTAGCTTTACTCTTATTCCCAGATAGACGACGAATATAACCACAAAACCTTACCTTTTTTATCAACTTCTCAGGTAACTGATACTCTTGACGAAAGTCTAAAACATCAGGTGTTCCCATTACCAATAGTGATTCATAGTATTTCTCAATCCCTGCGTAGTAACCCTGCTTTTTCCACTCATTAATTATTTTTTCTGGTGTATCAAGAATGTCCCTAAATAGTAAAACTTTTTTAGTCTGAGGTAAACTTTTATGTATATAACGAACTGCAGGAATTAACTCATTTTTAATTCCGTAAGCTTTCTTATCCACTAAAAATAAATCGGGTTGAAAATTAATCGCAGCAGATAAAATAACATGCGATCGCAGTTTTACAGTGTCTTCAAGATTTAATCCTAAATACTTAACTGCAATTTCTCCAGTCTCACCCCGATTCAAACAGGGAAGTTTAATATAATCTAGTCTTTCGGGTAAACGAAATCCCTGTAACATCGGAGAACCGGAAAGTAGTAAAATTGAAAGTCTGGGAATCTCTTCAAGCAAATATTCACAGATAGCTAACATTCTCCGAATATTGCCCAGACCGAATGTATCGTGAGAATATACCATCAATCTCATCATCAAAAGCTCCAATTTGATTTAGGATTTTGGTTCCTACAGTGAGAACCTCTCAATACATTAGGAAAATATCTACTAGTGGTTTAATCTTTCTTAGTAATTGCCGATTAGTAGTGTTTCCCTCCTGATACATCTTTTCTGTTGTGAATGAAGATTTTATGAAATTTTAATGAGAAACTTCTCATTAAAGAAGCTTATTTATTCATATCTTGTACCTGAGCGTATAAACCACAAAAATTAAATAATTTCGTTCAAAGCTTGCTGTACAAAGGTTTGATTCTCAGTATACCGAAGCTTGATTCAAGTAGGATTCCTATATAAGGCTTATAAAATGTGTTTCTTAGGAGTTTACTTAATAAGGAGTTCTGAAGCGATTTTAGTCATAATTATTTTTTGATTTTACAAGGTAAAGGCTGTTCTGAGTAGAATTCAAATTCAAACTTATGTGTAAAAACATCTCAGTATAAGCAAGCGTTTTCAGCCTTTCTTAGCAAATTATGTAATTTTCAATGGTACTTCAGTGTTATTAAAGGGAAAAATATATTTAAATATGTCAATAAAAAGCATTCTCTAGAAAAAAATTAGAATTTATTATATTATGCCTTTACTTTTTGATAATTATTTTCCCAAGAAGGAATCTAGGGGTTTTGCAGACTGTATGCAAAACTATTTATCAAGACTTAGTATATCTAGCAAAATTCGTCTTGGTTATGCTTTAACTTTAGGAATTGCTTTATCGGGGACAATTCTCGGAATTTTGATTGGGCAAATATATGAAAAGCGATCGCAAGATATACTTAAAGATGTACTGGAAGAAAATGAATTACTTGCCCAATTCAAAATAGATTTATTAGAAGCTAAAAATTTAGAAAAAGAGTTAGTATTTCACTTAGAAAAACCAAATTTATTTAGAAAAAGATATAAAGTATTTTTGAAAGAAATTAGCGAGTTAGATGATACCTGGGAAAGTATTAAGAAATCCTATGATAATGCAGAGGTAAAGGAAACAGACGAAGAAACAGAAGCATTACAAAAAATCAATATAATTTACAAGCTTTCAATAATATCACATTTTCAAAAATCTCAAAATATTTATAAAAATTTTGTTGACAAAAGTCTCAATTCATCAGAAATCATCAATACCCGTGAGCAAATTTTTCAAATAGATAATAGTAATTTTGCCAGCATTTTTGCAGATATTATTCGCAATATTAAGAATGCAAGAGAAATTATAGGTGAAGAACTCGAAGAGGTAGAAAGAGAAATAATTATCCTTTCTCGGATTAGATTATCTATAATTACTGCCAGTATGTTTATTTCTACGATATTTGCTATCATCATCACATATTATACTATTAAAAATATTTCTAGACCTCTACAAGCAGTCACTAAAGTTGCGACACAAATTAGCCAAGAATCTAAGTTTAATTTACAAGTACCAGTTACAACTAATGATGAAGTTGGCGTATTAGCTCAAAATTTCAATCAAATGCTTGTCAGAATTAGAGAGTTATTAATAGAACAGCAAATAAGTCAAGAACAACTAGCATTTTATAATCATAATTTAGAATTACAGGTTCAAAATAGAACAGAAGAATTACAACATAAAAATATTGACTTACAGAAAACTTTAGTAGAGCTAAAGAATGCCCAAAATCAGATAATTCAAAGCGAAAAGATGTCTAGCTTAGGACAATTAGTAGCAGGAGTTGCTCATGAGATTAATAACCCCGTCAGTTTCATCGCTGGTAACTTAGTTCATACATCAGAGTATACAAATGATTTATTGAAGCTAATAAAACTATATCAAGAAGTTTATACCCATCCAGAAGATATAATTCTTCTTCAGATTGAAGAAATAGATTTAGAATATCTACTAGAGGACTTACCCAAAGCGATCGCTTCCATGAAAGTTGGAGCAGAACGCATTACAGAAATTGTTAAATCCTTAAGAAATTTTTCTCGTCTTGATGAATCAGAATATAAACAAGCTAATATTCATGAAGGTATTGATGGTACTTTAATGATTCTCAGCCATCGCTTGAAGTCAAATGGACAACGTCAAGAAATTCAAATAATTCAAGATTACAGTCCACTTCCTTTAATTAATTGCTATCCCGGTCAGTTAAATCAAGTATTTATGAATATTCTCAGTAATGCAATTGATGCTATTGAAGAATATGAATATAAACGTATAAAAGAAGATATTGCACTTCATCCTAGTCAAATCAAAATTAAGACTCAGATAGTTGATGATAGCTGGCTAAAAATCAGTATTCAAGACTATGCTGGTGGAATCCCAGAAAAAGTCATTTCCAGGTTATTTGACCCATTCTTTACCACAAAACCTATAGGGAAAGGTACAGGATTGGGTTTGTCTATTAGTTATCAAATAATTGTGGAAAAACATGCTGGTAAACTAACCTGTAATTCTAAACTGGGAGAGGGTACTGAGTTTATAATTGAACTTCCAATTTAGCATTGTGGAGTATCTTTACTTAGTGCGTTAAAGCATATCCAATATATCGTAACAATCTGACCTTATCCTGAGTTTAATACATCCTACCCCAATTTTATTTTTTTATCTCTTATTTATAAACACGTTCTTAGCACCGACTTAGTTAATTGCTTTTAAATTGATTATATAGAACATTTTGACCCCAAGTGTAATTCTATCCGCATCAATAAATCTTTAAAGCTGAAAGGTTTTGTCAAATAATCATTAGCACCAGAATTTAATGCATCTATACGAGTACGCTCATCACTTATAGCTGTAACAATTATAACCGGTAAGTTTTTTTTTTGATAACGTAGTTCCTTTAATACAGTCAAGCCATCTATATCCGGTAATCCTAAGTCTAGCAGAAGTAGCTCAAACTCTTCTTTTAAAGCCATACCAATCACTTCTTGTCCGTCAGATGCAACTGTTGTAGAAAATCCCTTTTTCCCTAATCCTTTAGTAATGAAAGCGGCTAATCTTGCTTCGTCTTCAGCTATTAATATATTTTTCATTTCCAGATTTTAAATCTTAGTTGCGAAAGTAATTATTTCTATTTTTAAGTAAAATTATTAAATACTACGTTATATAATAGTTTATATACCGAGAAAATTAGGTCAAGAATGCTGATTGTAATAATCAGATCCCTAAATAGCTAAAATTAAGTTAAATGTGTAGCAGCTAACCTGAATTAAAAGAAATTCATAAAATATAAAAGTACTAAAAGTATCAGCCTAAATCAGATGATTTAGGCTGTGAAAGCAAGCCTGGATGGCTGTGCGAATTGATTGGTATTAAGTAATCTCTTAGTAGATTCTGCAAGATTGAGGTTACTAATATATTATTCACTATTTTGCATAAGAAAAAGATGAAAAACAGATGAGAATTTTCTCATTTTCTTAAACGATAGCCCATACCCCGGACTGTTTCAATTAATTTGCTACCTAGTTTTTTGCGCAAGTAACCAACGTAAACATCAACAATATTAGAACCAGGATCATAATCATAACCCCATACTCGGTCTAGTAATTGCTCCCGACTCATAACCTGTCCGGGGTGACGAAAAAAGGTTTCTGCAAGGGTAAATTCTCTTGCAGGTAATTCAATGGTTTCTCCCCTAACTTTCACTTTACGCGATCGCAAATCTAAAACTACATCTCCTATACTCAATAGGTTTTCTTCTTGAGTTTGAGCGCTTTTAATATTACGCAATCTAGCTTTAATCCGCACTAATAACTCTTCAAATCGAAACGGTTTGGTCATATAATCATCTGCACCAGCTTCAAATCCCGCAACCTTATCTTGTATATCGTCGCGAGCAGTTAAAATAATTACCGGTATTCCCGCACCTTGACCCCGTATTTCCTCTAAAACCTCTATTCCATCTTTACCAGGTAATCCTAAATCTAGAATTAGTAAATCAAAATCAGCACCAATGACCATATCGATAGCAGACATCGCGTCTCCTGCTGTCACAGTTGTAAAACCGTGCGATCGCAATCCTTTTTCAACGAATGCAGCAATACGGGGTTCATCTTCAGCTATGATAATTCGATTCATTCACTCTGACCTCTGGAGATGCTTCTAAAGGTAAGACAATATTAAAGGTAGATCCTGTTCCCAACTGACTTGTCAAATTAACTTGACCTTGGTGTGCTTCCACAATAACTTTCACAATTGATAAACCCAATCCAGCCCCCTCAGAACGACGACGACTAGCTGTAGCACGAGCAAAACGTTCAAAAATCCGCTTTTGGTCGTTCAAGTTTATCCCTTCTCCTGTGTCTGTTACCCAAAAATGAACTTTTCCGCCAAGAATTTCAGAACCAATGGAAATTGTATCATCTTCTTTAGTATACTGAGTCGCGTTTTGTGCCAAATTCATGACTGCTTGGGTCATTCTCTGACGGTCTGCGATCGCTTTACCTTTCCCAATTCCTTCTAATTTCCAATTACGGTGTGCTAAAGCTGTAGCTTTGTGAAATAATTCTTCTGTAAATATAGTGATATCCAAGGTCTCCAAAATCAGAAAATCAGGACGTTCTGATTTTGCTAAAAGTAAAAGGTCATCGACAAACCGATTCATCCGATCGAGTTCATCTATTACCAAACTTACCGTTTCCTCTTTTTCCTCTGGGTCATCTCCCATTAACTCCAAATGTCCCCGAATTATCGTAATCGGAGTCCGAAGTTCATGTCCTGCATCATTAATGAAATTGCGTTGAGTTGCAAAAGCAGATTCCAATCTATCCATCATGGCATTAAATGTCTTCGCCAATTCAGCTATTTCCCCCCGACCGTCCACAGGAATACGCTTAGTTAAATTTGACCCGCTAATTGACTGAGCGGTACGAGTTAAAGTCCGTAGAGGTGCTAAAATTCTACCCGCAGTCAACCAAGTCAATACCAACGCAACACCAAAGGTGACAAGTATGACTTCAGAAACGATTCTAGATGCTTCCAGAGCTTCTTGCTTTTCTCCTGCAGTGGTATGAGCAACGACAAAAACTCCCATCAATTCATTATTACTACGTATAGGATTGGCAATATAAAGAACGCTACCAACATTGCTATCATCTACTTTTTTTTTGCCACGAGAGTACTTGTTTAAATTTAACCAACGTCTCATTATGTCTGATTTTTGGTCAATCACATTAGGCAAACCCCGTGGAGTTGACTTATAAAATTTACCCTTGAGGATGGCAATAAAAAAAACATCATCATCGGGTAATTCATCAGAAAAATGAATATTGAAGATCTCAGTTAACTCTTCTAAATTTTTTGGCGGTTCCCAGATGATATTATCCTTACGTCTGCGCAGTCTCTGTAAATCATTTTCGTCTTCACTCTTATAACCTTGACTTACAATTTGCCGAAACTGAGCAATTTCTCCATTTATATCTTCTTCAACCCGCTCTTGCACTGTTGAGAATAACCGAAAGTTAATAGTAGGGATAGCGATCGCGGTGAAAAGAGCCATCAGCAGTAAGTACCACAATAAAATCCGCGTACGGGCTTCACCAAAGACTGTTAGTTGATTTATACAATAATTAACAAATTTTTTCTTCAGCTTACTATTATCCATATTATGAATCTATCCCATTAATATGATTTTTACTTAAATTTGACTCTAGCAAATAAGTATTTTTTGAATAGTGGGATAGTAGTTATTCACTCTCCCCCAAAAAAAGTAATTAGGAAGTAACAGGAATAGGAGGATTTTTTATACCTCGACGAGCTTGGGTAAGAACTTGAGCAATATAACTCCAAGGATCAACCTTTCTCAAACGGCAAGTTTCAATTACACTTAAAACTGAGCAATAAGCGGGCACTGCCTTCAGATGTGCGAGTACCATAGCTAATACGTCGGTCGGGCAATAACAGCATGTCGTAAAGCCCATTCTGCCTCATTGTTGGTAGGTGGTAATTGCGGATTATAAAAACACGCAACGACTGCATCCCAATCGTTTAAAATCTCCTTGGCTAGAGCTTTTAATTTAGTATGCTCAACTCCTGTAGCCAATCGGCAGACTCGGTATAGGTGAGCGGGGTGTGAGTCAATTTCATCCTTATCCCCGTCGCCATTAGCAAGTGTATGTATTAGTTCCCTCAATTCCTCTAAAAGCCATTGTCCGATTACATTTCTGGATAATTCTTGGAACTTAGTTCATGACTTGATGCGTTTGAGTCGTTATAAGCTTGATAATTATTTAAGAGGTATGAGAGCTATGAACCTTATACTATCTACTTTTTGGCTCTCATGTCGCCCCTCCAGCTGATTACCACAGTTGACCCCAGACGGATAAATGCTTTACTGCGTACATTTAATTGATATGAAACGTTCTATCGAACTTCGATTTTTTAACTAACCAATTGGAGAGAATTGACCAATTTTTGCTACATTACCTTACGATGATCAAATCTAATTTTTAGATTCCTAATAATGTAAGTAAATGGGGAAAAGTAAAAACATATCTTGCAACTTCTATCTCTAGTTTCTGAGGTAAATTGCGCCTTGAAATCTATTAATAATAAATATCAAGATAGACTAAATACTAAGACATATAAAGGAAACTACATCACAAAATTGAAATAAATGCATAAAACCGATGAAAAGTTAATCAATAACCGCTTACTTTTAGCCTTTGGGATATTAAGTGCAGCACTGATTTTAACTTTTGTGATATCCATATCTCAGGGCGCTTCTTATATGAGTTTATCAGATATCTGGCAAGCATTATTACACAAAGGCGATTTAACAAACCAACAAATTATCTGGAATTTACGAATGCCGCGTATAATTGCTGCAATGCTGGTAGGTTCAGCCCTAGGAATGTCAGGAGCATTGTTACAAGGAATGTTGCGTAATAGTCTAGCAAGTCCTTTTATCCTAGGTATTTCAGCCGGTGCAGGATTAGTAACTGTTGTCATGATATTTTTGGAACTACGTACTAGCTGGATTCCTTTTGCTGCTTGGTTAGGAGCTATTTTTACTGCGGTGCTTGTAATCTTTCTTGGTCGTGCTCAAAGTGGAATTAGAGTTGAAAAGTTAATACTAGGTGGGGTCGCAGTCAGTTCCCTATTTGGTGCCATTCAAAGTACCCTGCTACTTTTAGTAGAAGATGGTAGAGTACAGCAAGCGCTAAATTGGTTAATTGGTAGTTTAAATGCAAGGGGTTGGAGTGAAGTGCAGACTGCTGCACCCTACATGTTAGTAGCATTATTTGCCGGGTGCTTATTAGCTAGATGGGTTAACATTTTAGCCTTGGGAGACGACTTAGCAGTCGGTCTAGGTGTTTCCTTAGTACGGAGTCGTCTGTTGATTGGTGCTGTAGCGACACTTTTAGCCGCAGGTGCAGTAAGTATCGCTGGATTAATCGGTTTTGTAGGTTTAGTAGTCCCCCACGGAGTACGTTTACTAGTAGGAAATGACTATCGTTTATGTTTACCACTCTCAGCCCTTGGAGGAGCATGGTTATTGACTTTTGCAGATTTACTCTCTCGTTTAGGAGCAGTAGAATTACCAGTAGGTGCAGTAACAGCATTACTCGGTTCACCTCTATTTATCTGGTTGCTCTATCGCGGTTCTGGAAAAATGAGTTAATTAATTATATTAATTATTAATTGGTAATTGGTAATTGGTAATTGGTAATTGTTCCCCTTACTCACTCTTCCTCAACTGGTGTAGGTTTTTCACAAAAAGGAGATTGGGTACTCTCATTAAGTACAAAAACGAAAAATTTGAGTTTATTTAAATACATCATTTTTATTTTAAAATCCTCCTCATCTACGTATATGGAATTCCTAGTACCCCACCCAGGGAACTTTGCATGGTTGTTCGTGAAAAGAAAAAGTTGTTTCTCCCCCTGCTTCCAGTCTGCGACAACGCTTTCAGCGAACCGCTTCCTCTGCCTGCCTTTACCCAGCAATTTTGGCTTGGTCGAATACTAGTGTCGGAAAAATCCATGAAACGTAAAAACCTACACTTGTAAGCTCACTCTCCCCCTTATCTCCCATTTCCTCAATTCTATGTCATTAAAAGTAAACAACCTGACTGGTGGTTATTTAAAAAAACCAATTGTTAGCGATATTAATTTCGATATTACAAAAGGTGAATGGTTGAGTTTAGTTGGTGCGAATGGTTCCGGTAAATCTACCCTACTTAAACTTATCAGTCGTATACTAACTCCAATTCAAGGGAAAGTATTGTTAGACGGTAAAGCAATCCATCAGCAAAGTGCCGTAGAAATAGCCCAAAAAATGGCATTATTACCACAGCAGCAAACTGTACCCACAGGAATCAGCGTTTATCAGCTAGTCGGGTTAGGGCGATCGCCTCATCAATCCTGGTGGCAATGGGAATTAAATCAACAAGACCGTGATAAAATAGAAGAGTGTATATCAGCTGTCGGGATAGAAGAATTCCGCAATCGTCCCGTGGAACAGCTTTCAGGAGGAGAAAGGCAGAGAGCTTTTTTAGCTCTAGCTTTAGCGCAAAATCCCCAAGTCCTTCTACTCGACGAACCCACAACATACTTAGACCTGCGCTATCAACTGCAATTACTCGAACTGCTCAAACAGTTAAATCAAGAAAAAGAATTAACTATCATAACTGTACTACACGAATTGAATTTAGCAGCAAGATACAGCAATCGTTTAGCAATGTTGCTCAATGGTGAGATTGTAGTCGATGGGGAAACTAACATTGTGATGAATCCAGAAAATATCCGTCGTGTTTTTGGCTTAGAAGTTGCAGTCATGGATACACCTGTAGGTAAGCAAATTTGTCCCTTATCTGCTTTGTAAATTAATCATTATTTCATCCACCAATTAACCAAAGATATCTTTAATTCTCTTACAGGTTTCTTCAATTTTATCGATACTACCAGGATTAACTAATCCGTAATAATCAAAAGAATATACCTTTTCATTTTTTGTTGCTTCAAGTTCTTTCCAAAAAGATTTAGATTGAAACTCCTTGAGTACTCCTCTATTCGCAGGGTCTACAACTAAAATTGCTTCTGGATTCTCTTGGAGTATTTTTTCTTCTGAAAGGGTTATATATCCACGGTTTGCCGACTTACCTTGTATTTTCTCGGTAATATTCTTAATCTTCAGTTTACTCAGTAAATCTCCTGTCCAACTATCCTTGTTTGGAGATAATACAGGCTGATTACTAACCAATACTAAAGCTCTTGTTTCCGATGTTGGAATATTATCTAAAAAAGTATCATATTTTTTTAGTAAAGAATCGGGATTTGCTTCAATAGATTTTGCTAATAACTTCGTTGTAGCAATTAAGGATTCCCAACTATCAATTTCAGTTATTTGAGTTGCTATACCCAATTCTTTCAACTTATTTAAAGTCCGGTCATGGAATCCATTCGCACCAATCACTAAATCTGGCTTGAGAGCAACAATTTTTTCTAAATTGGGGGGAGTTCTACCTTCGCTTACTTTCGGTAAATCTTGAAAGCGCTTGTCTTGCCGAAGCAATCTACTACCTGGAATAGCTACTAATTTATCCGGAGCTAGTCTATAAATAATATCAGCAGATAATGATGTCAGAGCAACAACTTTATTTGCATTTACAATAGAGTCTTCAGGAGGTGAATTAGCATCAACCTGATTTTGATTTGCTGATGTGGAAATAGGTGTAGGGACTGAGTTTTGAACCTGTTGTGAATCTGTAGGACTGCAACCAAACAAAAATATACTTAAGCAAGTAATAATTAGACATTTCTTAAGTATTTTTATCATGATATTTTTCATAATATTTAAAAATGTTATCTGAAAATTCCAAATCACAGTTTCCCGAACCTAATTATATAGCAATCTGATTTATATTCCCTCTCTGTGATTGTTTATTATTTCTCGACCCCATTTGACGGAATTTTGAACTTTGTATTTTGTATTTTGAATTGGAGCATAGCGACTGATATCTGAGTTACCCACGAACAGAAATCTTTCAGTAACGAAGTAACCTAGAAGCTATCAGCTCGACACATAACAATGACAATTTCTAAAAAAGTAGCAGATATCTTGTGGTCAGCAGCACAGAGATACTTAGCTTCTCTACCAGAAGAAGAAAGAAATCAAATCTTAAGTCGTGGGACAAATAACTGCTCTCCTCTAGCAACCTCTCTGGACTCAACATCTACCACAGAGCAAACGACTTCTTCTACTAACTCATGAAAAATTGCAGTCAACTCCTCCCTAGTAACTGCTTCCCAAAATCCTTGACTCATAGCAATGCTACGCAAAACTTCGGCTCTGCTAGCATCTGCTACAACACTTAAGGAGGCACTTTTGATAAAACTTTCTAATTTTTGTTCTTTAATTTTTATTGTACTGTCAAAATCCGAGTCATTTAATTGCTTTAGCTTCAAAATTTGCTCCTGCAATTCTAATACCTCAACTGGAACTTCTTCTATAGTTTCAACTGGCATATTATCAGCAATATTCTCAGACTTTTCTTTCAAAGCTTCAGTTACAGCATGAATCGCATTTGTCAGCTTAAAATAAGTCCGCACTTTACACTTTCTCCCTTGACGTGGTTTGGGGTAAGCACCTGGACACTTCAGATATTCATAGATTTTTCCATTTATTTTTGATGACCGCTTCTCCATCTTAGAACCGCAATCAGCACATTTACATAAACCAACCAAGGGATTTGTTACATATCTACGTCTACCACGGGGATGAGTAGCCAAAATTTGGACTATCTGCTGATGTTGGGCAATCGATATAATTCCTTCATGGTCTGATTTTAGTGTAATTTTTCTCTTGGGGTTAAACGGATAATAGCAAACCATACCGCATAATAGTGGATTTTCCAGCCATCGACGAAATGAAGAAACATCTCTAGGAAAATCTTCAAATTTATACTTACCAACTCTTTCTAGTCCATATTTATCCGTTAATCTTCTAATAGTCTGAGATAAT
The DNA here is from genome assembly GCA_050042865.1 of Mastigocoleus sp. GTDB lineage: Bacteria > Cyanobacteriota > Cyanobacteriia > Cyanobacteriales > Nostocaceae > JBCCDM01. The sequence continues at coordinate 6,333 of JBHJJE010000024.1, read as the reverse complement.
TCCCCTGAATTGATAAACCGCTCCACGCATTCACGAGCAACATCCACATAGCTAATACCCGTATTTCTATACTGCTCCATGTTAGGAATAACACTATCCCCATCCTTCACAAAACCGAATATAGCTTGATAAATCTTTCTTTTCTCTTGAAAATACCGATGTCCTTGAGTTGCATTGTATCGATTTTTATCTCGAACTTGTGCAGACATCGCCGCTAATATCCTGCTGGTAAATAAACCCTCCGGTGTGTCTAAATCCAGACTTCCACCATCGAGAAATACTAACTCAACTCCAAATTCCTGTAACTCATGACGTGCAACTTCCCAACCCAGAGCTGACCTAGTGAATCTATCAAAACAGGGGACAATAATTTTATCCACCTGATGCGATCGCACTAATTCCAAAACGCGATTATAACCTTTGCGTTTATCGCTTGCACCCGATTCTATATCCCAATGTATTTGCTCTTCATCCAATCCATATTGCTTTAATCTATCAATGTAACGTTCTAAGCCATGACCCTCTGTATGCTGTCTTTGGGTGGAAACTCGACAATAACCTAATGCTCTTGATAAATCGCGCATATGTAGTGATTTTAAGACGATTTATTTCCAATGATATCAAATTTTTCTACAAACAAAATTTAATTTAGCAGCACTTAGCGAAACCACCGCATACAACGTCACCCAATACGTCGTAGGATACGAAGTCTAAGTCTTGGTAAGCACCATTTTCTTCTAAGAAGTTAATGGAGGTAATAATACCACGACCAGCACAACCTACTCCAGGCTCAGGACCACCTGACTCCACACAACGAACTCCACGGAAACCGGTGAGCATTACTTCTTCAAGTTCTAAGTCCTCTACTGCACCGCGCTCTGCTGCTAAGTGAAGTACGGTTGTTTGTGCTTTAGAGTGCAACATTAAGCGAGTGGAGATATAATTACTTTAGTGTCACAATAATGAATCACTATGATAGTAGGTTATGCAAGGGTATCTACCACAGAACAAGGTAGTACAGATGCGTTAAACCAACAGATAGCTAGATTAAAAAAAGCTGGTGCGATCGCGATTTATCAAGATATCGAATCAGGCAAATCCAACAAACGAGATGAATTTAATAAGCTATTAGATAAATGTGAGTCTGGTGACATAACTGAAATAATAATTACAAGGCTTGATAGATTGAGCAGGTCTGTAATCACAATACATCGTACAATTGCTTATTTTGAAGAAAACAATATAAAACTAACTATATTAGATGCTCCGATTGATGATTTATCTAATCCTGTGGGATGGTTTGCTGCGTCTCAGGCATCGGCTTTAGCTGAATTTGAGAGTAGGATGCTTTCTCAAAGAATCAGACATGGTATGGAGTATTTCAGGAGTCAAAAAAAAGCTAGTTCGCGTCCGCCATTTGGTTTTGCAAGAATCAATGAAAAGTATGCACCTGATTTAAGCATCAATCAAAAATCAGGCTTAACTAATTGGGATGCAGCAAAAGAGTTAATAGAATATTTCCTTAAACCAAACTCTACTTTTAGAAGTGCTTGCTTATATTCGCTTGAGAAATATGACAAGTCTTTTACTCCTGTGGGTTTTAGGTATTGGATAAATTCACCAGTGCTAAGAGGGCATACGGCTTACGGGATTAGGTCGAATATGCAAGACCCTTCAAAATGGGAATACCATTACAACACTCACGAACCATTAATATCTGAAGAAATTTATGAAACTATAAAAGAAAGAATAAATGAGAATAGAAGTAAGTTTGCTTTTGGAGTAAGGAAGTTTGACTATCCACAATTACCATTGCAAGGGCAGTTATTTTGTGGTAGTTGTGGATATCGATTAAACATAAAGCGTTCAGGGAAGTACAAAACTCAAAGAGTAATCTGTAAGAAACGTGAGTCTCTAGGTGGCGATTTCTGTAAAAATAAATATGCTATTAGATTACCAGATGTTATCAAGTTTGTTGATGATGAGTTGGTGAGAAAAGCTTCGGCGATCGCGGAGTTAACTGAGGAATCGTTACCTAAAGTATTAGAGAATCCTGAAGTTAAGGAATTAGAAAAACAATTACGATCGCTTAAACAGTTACCGGAATCAGAGATAATAAATAATGCCATAATTGCTACTGAGAATGAGATAGAAAGATTACAGCAAATAGATTTGAATGAGAATAAGATTGATTTACAGTTGGTTGAATTATTGAAAACTACGGTAGGCAATCGTAGATATTGGAAATCTTTATCTGATGAAGATAAAAGAATAATTTATAAAAAACTAGTTGATAAAGTAATTATTTTTAATGGTGAGGTTATTGAGGTGAAATTACATATTTGAAGTTAATTTTTTATACTCAATTTTGAAATCATCTTCTGATAACCCCATCAACCTTTTAACTGTGGTATCGTCTAGATGCTTTATTTTATCGAATCTTTGGGCTGTTCTTAAAATTACTTCTGAAGCTGTTTCAATAGCCATATTCAAATACAATGAAGCGAGTTAATGATATTTTTTGAATTATATCAATAAACTCGCTTTATTCTGTATGATATTTACTTTTTTGATTCATTATCCGAAGGATTCATATATCCTAGCTCGGATAATTTTGCTATTAGGAGCTTATTTATAGCAAGATTTTCGCTGATTAGCTCTTTCTCGGCATAAAGCTTTATAGAGGCGATAATATCGGGGTAAAGGCGAATTGTCCTCGCTTTCGTATTTTGTTTGGGTCTGGGCATTTAGTAAAAAAATGTAACTATTTTGATACCAGCTTAGCAATTTTCACTTGAGAGAAGCATATATCTAATACTTCTCATCTATATAGTGGTACCACAATGGTATTAAATAGACTGATCAATCCGTGTACAATCGATCAGTTATACTGATGTCATAATAGTTGCTATATGGTACCAAATATGATTATATTGGAAATGTGACACGGGGTGTCTCCCCAATGAAGTAATTGACACAAAAGAATACCGAGTGACTCGGCGTGAGACTTACGTAAAAGCCCCTACAGTGGATGTAACGCTGCCTATTTTATAGAGTGATGCCATTCATGGAGTTCGCTTGTAATCAGCTTCACAAACTGATTACAGGCATTGCAGATACATAGTATTCGATTGATAAATAATCGATATCTGCAATTTTCTCAAGGAAATAATAAATTGACACATATTGACACTTCGAGGCACACATGACACTAGGATACACAATTGGTATTAATGTAGGGAATGGGTATACGAAAGCTCAAGCTCAAACTTCTCAAAGCCTTATTCCAAGCTACTTTAAGCAGATATCAGATGATGATATCAATAAATATGAGGCGTTTGACGACGGAGCAATCATCTCTATTGTGGAATCATCTACCCGTCCGGAATTGAATAATTCCACATGGCTTGTAGGAGATACAGCAAAGCACTATTACCCAGATAGCTACGGTAAAGTAGTTGATACCTTGCAAGGTAAGCTTGATTATGGATTGCAAATGGTATTGGGTGCGATCGCTCGACTAGAGATTGATAGTGATGCAAATATCAATCTATTAATCTCAATCCATGATTCGCAGATATTCGGTAAGGAGCTTAAGAAAAAGCTTGATGGATTATATAGAGTAAAGCTCAATAATTCTTACAGGGCTTATGAGATAAGGATTCTAAGCCGGGTAATTGAGGAAGGGATTGGTGCGATCGCCTCCCAGATTTCACCCAATGGAAGCATAGGATTAATTGATTTAGGGCATGGCACATCAATAGTTAGTGTATTTCGTAAAGGAAAATTACTAGATGGATCTAGGAAGGTAATTAATGTGGGGGTGCATAATCTCATCGAAAAGATTGCAAACCACCCCAAAACACGCGAAAAGCTCCACAAGCAAGGGAATGAGTATCTTATCAGGCTTGGATTAAAGAACAATTTTGCTTATGGCACTACCGGGTGGGAATTCTCAAGCATCTATGCATTAGTGCTTAAAGATTGGATTAGTTCTTGCTTGGCACCATCATTCAAGCATCTACAGCCGAGAATCGATGAACTGGATGGAATTTACCTTACTGGTGGTGGTGCTTTACTTCCAAATATCAATCAGATTGCATCAAAGCACAGCATTATTACTATTCAGAATGCACAGATGGCTGAGGCGATCGGATTGCAAAAACTAGCATCTAGAGTATTTGTGGGGGTGTAGAGAAATGGCAAAGAGAGATTTTTCAAACAGGGTATCAATAAGTAAGCAATTGGTGGAACCCTTATTACAAAAGGGTTCCCGGTACCACTATGATTTGTCAGGCATTGTGGATTATGCCTTAAGGCTTTATTTAGCTGATGAAATCCACCACCACCCAACTGTGGATATTCCCACAGTACAAGAAAGTAATGATTTAGATGGATTTAATATTGATTTGGCAGCTTAAAAAAATGACTAAAAAACAGATACAGCAAAGATTACAAGAAATGCTAGCTATCTTTGAAGAGCTTTCAAACGAGCCTGCATTTGATGATATTTGTAGTCAAAGTAGAACATACAATGACATAGCTCTAGCCGATAGCTGGCAAGGAATTGAGGCAGCAGTAGATTTACTAAATAGGGAGTTAATTTAAATGACAGATCCATTACTAGATGTACTGTTCAACTCTAAAAACGACTGGTCACCAATTGTGGGAAAAATATTTCAAGAGCATGCTCTTGAAATAAAACCACAAAACTTTTTGCAACTAACGGAAGATTGTAAATCATTCGTTTATGGCATTGAGCCGAAGCTATTCAAAAAGCTTGAATGGAAATACATACAGATTCTCGCGCTTTTAGATACTCACTTCGATTCAATATTAGCTATGAGGATTGAGTGCATAAAAAATGAACGTATGCGGAGGAGGGCTTGCATTGGAATAAAAGAAACACTTGAGATTGTATACGAAGAAATACTCAGGCACTTAATGAGAAGTCTTATGGAGGAGGAATAAATGAATTACTTAGAATATGCGATCGCATCCGTTGGATGGGTTGTGATAATCAAATTTTCGATTGATTTGCAAAAAAATAGCCCAAGTGCTTGAAACACAAGGACTGCAACGACAAAAATCACTATAAGAATTTTACCATCATGAAAGATTTTGGATTTTACGGGATTGATTCTCAAAATGCCCTCATTCAGGATATAGCTGAATCATGGGGGGATAGACTACAAAATTCCACAGTAGATGAGCGAGTGCAAACATTGATTGCAATTGCCTCGCAGCTAGACAGAGACCCCTACTCCTCCCCTTCTGTGGATGAAATCGAAGAGCGCATTGGTGAATTGGATGAGAATGATATGAAAGGACTAATTTCAATGATTGCTGATTCACTGTAATCCGCTTTATAAGGAGGCTTTCGGGCTTCCTTATATGGTGAATTATAGGAAAAAATGAATTATTTAGATAGCATTTCAAAATTCTACAACTCGTTAGGTTTAAAACCTACTCAAACATTTTTCATTATCGCTGGAGTTATTGCGATCGCAGCAAGCTATCCAAGCTTTATTAAGCATCAAGCCAGAATTGAGGCTGATAAAGCTGATTTACAAGAAAAAACCTTGCAAAGACGGGCATTACAAAGGCAATTTGAATCCGAGCGGGAACAGGCAATGATAGCCAATGAACGCTATAAATCATGCTTACCTGTGGTAGGAGAGACTTTTAAGAATGGTACCCATTACTTTTCGGGCATTCAGAAAGGTTCAGTTATTCGCGATCGCATAACTGAAAAGCCTTTACCACAAGGTACTGTGGTATGTGATAGTCATGGAATCACGGCTGTAATCGATGCTAATGGACAAGCATCATTTACAGCCTACACAGGTGATCGCGATATTATTCAGGCTCGATTAAAGCGCTTTAAAGGCTCCCAGTACTCACAGCCAATCATTAAATAATTGGTCGTTTGCAAGGTATTTTTACTACCTTGCTTGCAACCAATTATTAAGGAGCAATTTATGGCATTAGGTTCTAACGCCCGTGGTAATTCTAGAAGTAGTGATTTTAGAAATTCCCAAACCCACAAAAGAACAGGAAAAACCCCTCTACCTCTTAAGATACTCTATTTCTGTATCACGCTTGTAATAGGGGCTTTTATTTTCGCAAATATAAAACCTTATGGTGCGACCCGATAATCAATGGATGTCAGTCCTAGACTAATTTCCAGCGATTAAGCTATTTGATACTTTGATGGTGAAAGTCCATCCACTTTGAATACAGGTGAACTCCACTGGCTAACGTATAAGATTGATAACCTTATGCGCGGACGCACAGCCAGAAAGCGTGAAACTGGGTAAACCTGATACCTAT
>JBHJJE010000023.1:0-80985 GCA_050042865.1 Mastigocoleus sp. | reverse complement strand
TGCGGGTTTGGGAGTTACTCAAGAATTCGGTAAAAATCTGTCCTTGAGTTTGGCTTACTTAGCTGGTTCAGGAAACGACCCCAGCACCGATAATGGTTTATTCAACGGTTCCTATGGTGCATTAGCACAACTAACATTTGCACCAAGCGATCGCTTTAAGGTTGGTTTAACTTATATCAATTCCTATAATCAGTTCAATGGTGCTGGTAGTAATGCTTCTAACTTCAATACAGTTTCACCATTAGACAATATATCCACTCTTGCAGACACTCCTTTCAGTGCTGATTCCTACGGTATTCAAGCATCATTGGGAATCAGTAAAAACTTGGTATTAGGTGGTTGGGCTGGTTATACTAATGCCCGTAACTTAAGTACATCAGCAGCTTTTCCAGACCGTGGAGAAGCGGAGATTTGGAACTGGGCTGTAACTTTAGGTTTACCTGATTTTGGTAAAAAAGGTAACTTGGCTGGTATTATCTTTGGTATGGAACCCAAGGTTACGAGTTCTAGTATTGATGGTTTAGATGATGACCCCGATACTTCCTATCACATTGAGGCATTTTATCAGTACAAGATTAATGACAATATCGCTGTGACTCCTGGTGTAATTTGGTTAACTGCACCAGATCACAATGACGATAATGATGATGTGGTCATTGGTACTTTTAGAACAACTTTTACCTTTTAGACCATTAGATAAATCTCAAACTGAGAATTTCAAAACTGAGAATTTCAAAACTTATAATCTCACAACCTTGTATGTAGATATCCTATTAAAGTGTATCTACATTTTTTTATATTTTTTTAGGATTGCTGAATATGGATATGATATTGAGTCCTTTTGAGTAAACGTCATTTATATTCCGGAGATGTCTAATGAATCAGCTAAACGCGCTTTTCTTTTATTTTCCCCTTGTTTTTGATTCCTTTGATTAAGTAGGTTGGTGTTGAAAATTGTCATTAGGACAGGTAGTAGGCAATCGGCAGTCGGGGTAAGAGTTTAAAGCTGATTTACAATCTGTTACATAGTTGCCTTTATTTATTACCCACCTACTTAGGTGATTTCTGACAAAGAATATACCCAGGTTGACGAGTTTCGGCTTTGCTCAACTCTCGATACCTTGGTTAACAATGGTAAATTTATTCATGGAAATCACCTTAGTTGTTTTGTTTTGATTTGTAATTGGTTATAGAAATGTATCAACCAAAGATGAATAATATCAAAGAATAACGGCACTCTTCCAAAAATCATCAGAGGTTTGAGAGTTGTAATTTTTTCTAAAATCAGTAAGTTTGCAGTTCAAGTCTGCTTGACCATCTCTAATCTGATTTGAGTACCAACTTATATTTAGAACATGAGTTTTGAATACCGTACCTGGTTTAAGGTCATAGTAGGGAAACTCTGGTTCAGTACAGCCTAAACAAGGCATTCCTGCACGAGTTTTAGAAGAAACACGGTTCCACAAAATCCGATTGCAGGAAGAATGAGTCATGGGTCCGCGACAACCTAAGTCATAAAACAGACAACCCTTACGTTGACCAAATTCGGCAGTGGAAGCTTTGTAAGCAAAGTGGATATTGCGAGTACAACCAGTTTGAGTAAAGCTTTTGAAAAAGGTTTGGGGACGGTTTAATTCATCAAAAGTGATATCACCAATTCTTCCTGTAGCGATCGCAACTAATATCTGAGTTATCCAGTCTGGATGTGCTGGACATCCGGGGATATTAATTACGGGTAAACCAGATTTGGTGCGAAATTCTTCACCGAAGAAACCACCGGATTTTCGCTTGATAAATTGTAAACCTGTGGATTCGCTGGGGTTCGGTTCCATCGCGGGAATTCCTCCCCAAGTGGCACAATCTCCGACTGCAACAATGCAGTTAGCCACTTTGGATAAATCCCTTAACCACTCTTTCATCGGACGATTAGCAAAACGATTCCACTCATCCTTACACTATTCTTACAAGCCTTGTCACACAAGAATTTCCTTGATTTCAAATCTTTGCGTGACTAAAAATATGACTAATAACTTATTTCTGATTTTTCTCAGTCTTCCTCCCAGCTTCCGTAGCTCGAAAATCAGGAATTTACTTGGTAAAGTTCAGGGTCTGTATTTTCTGCTTCCACAATCTGATTGCTAAAATTCGCGTGTCGGCGATCGCACTTATAAGCCTTTTTAACCAACAAGTTAAAGAAAACATCAGCTAACTTCAGTTGTCTAAAAATTGCCTGCGGGTCACTCAAATGAGTATCTGGTAGCTGCTGTCCCATTTCTTTGAAAACTAAGCCCATAGGAACGTTAATTTTATCTTGCAATTTTAGGACGCGTGTAAGAAACTTACCATAAATGGAAATAACTGAACCAACCCCACCCCTAACTTGTCCCCAACCAATAAAATATAATCCTTTATAATCATCTAAAAACACACCAGCGTAGCATTTCACCACCGCACCTTCAACGCGCTGGAGTTCTGGGGGTAAGAAAGGATAAGCAACATAGTAACCAGTAGCACAAACAATTAAATCAACTGCTTCTCGACTACCATCAACAAATTCCACAACCTCTCCATCTAAGCTACTCACAGCAGGTTTAGGAATAATACGTCCGTGTTTGATATAGTAGGGAACTTCATTATTTACAGTCGGATGTTTTGCAAAAAGTCGATGTTTGGGTGTAGGTAAACCATAATCTTGATATTTACCAAAAGTTAAAAGGATGATGATATGAATCATTATCTTTTGTAACCATTCTGGCATCCACCATTTAATTAAATCAGTAATCGGAATACCAGTAAAAGATTTGGGAATGAACCATACTGATTCGCGCATGCTCAAAACGCACTTAGCACCCACACGTGCTGCTTCAGCAGCAATATCGCAAGCAGAGTTCCCACCACCAATTACTAAAACTCTTTTACCGCGTAATCTATCGGGGTGTCTGTAATCTTTGCTGTGGATAATTTCACCCTGAAATTTCCCCTGAAACTCAGGAAAGCGTTTGCACCAGTGATGACCATTACAGATTAATACTCCCTTATAAATACGCTGTTCGGAGTTATCAAAAGTAACTTCCCAAAGATTATTTGCTACCGGACGTACATACTTAACTGTCCGATTCAATTCTATATGTTGTCGTAAATCAAAACGATTAGCAAAAGCATTCAAATAATCCCGCATATTCTGAGCGCTGGGAAAGTCAGGATAACTATCCGGCATAGGAAAATGGGTAAATTCAGTAATCTTGCGAGAAGAAATTATATGTGCAGTCTCATAAACCCCATGATGCCAATTTCCACCAATATCATCGCTAGCATCAACTTGATCGTACAGGATACCAGCATTTTTAAGTGCTTCTGCCATGCCCAATCCTACAAAACCAGCACCAATAATTAGATGCTTTTGTGCAGTGTCAATCAAGTTTTCACTTTTACAGAAATCATTTACTGTAACCACTGTTAGACCTCCTAGTTAAGACGATATCAATCCAATCAAGTAACTGGGGAAAATACCGCTTGAGCAAATGGACAATTTTAGCTGTCCTGTCCGGGAATACATGTAGTTGATTGCGAAGAATCCCTTGAATGGTAGCACGCATAATATCAGCGGGGTCTGTTATCCAACTATCTGGAATTTCTTGAGAATTTTCAGCAAATGTACCATAGCGCTCTGAATTAAGAATAGGAGTACGGCTAAAGAAAGGATAAACAGCCGTCACTTGCACATTGTAATCTTTAACTTCTTGAAAAAGTCCTTCACTAAATCCACGCAAACCAAATTTACTTGTAGAATAATAAGACATTCCCCTCCATGCTACCCAGCCAGCCAAGGATGAAATATTGACAATATGACCTTGACGACGAGTTATCATATCAGCAGCAAACAGAGAACTCAAGCGCATTGGAGATAGTAAATTTACCTGCATAAGAAGTTCCCATTTCGTAGCTGGAACTTCATCCACCCGTCCAAAATATCCAATTCCAGCATTATTAATTAAAATATCTACGGGAGTATCTAAAGCTTTGACCTGATGATAAAGGGTTTCGCATCCTTCCTTAGTAGCAAGGTCCGCACCTAGACAAGCTAATACTTCACCGGTTGTGGGGGAAAGCTGTTCAGTACCAGTGTCATCACTGCATGTTGCTCTATCGCTGACTTCTTGTTGAATAGTAGCGACTCGCTGACGCAAGACAGTTTCATCAATATCAGTAAGAATTAATCGACTATTTGCCTTGAGCAATTGTCGGGTTAATTCTTGTCCGAACCCACCGGATGCACCAGTAATGAGAATAACTGCTTGAGATAATTGAGTCATGAATCAGATACTGGGTTTTTGACTTTTTCGACTTCAGCTACTGATTTTATCAGCATGTGAGCCAGAAGCAAGTAGTAGCGCAAAATTAATTTGATATTCTCAAAGGCTTAAACTGAGACTGCTGAGTCGCTTTCGTTACACTTACACTATTAAGTAGTATAGCGATCGCTAACGTTCCTCCCAATGATAATACATAACCAGACTTCACATCTTTCTCGCAGCTATATATTCCGTTGATATTTGATTCAAATGTAACTAAATTATTTATTTTTTGAATCATAATAATGGATGTCGCATCAAAAGCTCATCACATGAAAAAAAATAAAGTAATTATTAAACCTGAAGATTTAATAACTATTTTGGAAGCTCGTAAAAAATTGGGTGTTGGATATTCTCGAAGTACAATAATGCGTCGAATAGCTGATGGTGATTGGATAGAAGGAGTTCACTATATTGATGATGCTCCACGTAATGCTAGGTATAGAAGCATACGTTTGAGTTTGCCGGCGATTCAAGAATGGCGTTCAATGCCGTCTGCAAAAAGATAGTTTTAGAGTATGTTTTCAAAGTAGAATTAAGCTAAAATTACGCGAGTAATCTAAGCATTATCCGAATGATGAAAATATATATAAAAGTCTCTAAGATTTGGGGTTGTATTTCGTAATATCCCACTTAAGAAACGTGGGGGAAACACCAAGACGATGGGGTTTCCCCTTGGGAAAATATCGTGCTAGGTTACCAGTTAAGCCAACCGAAAGTTCTTTCTAAAAACCAAAGTTTGGGTAGAATAACAACGATTTTTATAAAAGAGTTCTTTATGTCTGTTTCCTTAAAATATAAGTCCTTATTTCTTCATGAATTAGTCTGACAAAATGTATCTAGCAACTTACCAGTTCTGAGATTCCACGCTTTAATGGTGTTATCCAAGCTACCACTGGCTAAAGTTTTACCATCTGGACTAATTGTAATCTTGTTAACTCCAATACTATTAAATGTACGGATTAATTCCCCACTTTCAATATTCCATAATTTAATAATTAAACATTGACTGCTATTGTTGGTTATCTAAATGTTAGGAGCTTTTGGTTTATCTTCCCCAAAAATATCTAGGTCAAATTTTGCCCGATAATAACCCTCATCAATCCAAGCTCGGTAAACCTGACAATGTATGTTTTCAGAATGTCCCATGAGCTTTGCAGCGCGGTTTGTGGGGATATCGAACTCGAAACACCGACGAGCATAGGAATGTCTCAAATCATAGGCTTTAAAGGAGAGTTTGGAGTCCCAAAACCAACGAGATATCCTCTGTCCGGGGCTGTTATTACCAAGATAATCTTGCTTGATGGGTGGATGGATAATATCTCCTATATTCCATCTATCAGACCATTCTGGGTAAAGAGGATAAACTACTCGCTCTCCTGTCTTCCCTTCTAAAACACGAATCACCGGAAATTCACTCATATCTAAATGAAAACATTCATGGGATCGCAGTCCATAGGTTGCTAAGGTTGCTACTAACCATTTCCATCCGGGATGTTTGATATTGTCTACAGATGTGGAAATTTCTGTGTCTGTTGGTAAGTTGCGGGGATGAACTTTGGTGGGGGAGTAATTACCTTTTAATTCTGGGATTTTTTGGATGTCTTTAATGTCTGCAAATTTAGCCAGCTTGATCATTCCCATGCATACTATTTGACGGGTTTTAGTATCTGGTTTGGTGGTAGCGATCGCGTTTAATATTGCTTCAATTGTTAATGGTTGATTCAGGTCAAGAAATTTGGAAAAAGCTCGCATATATGAGTCATTCCAAGTCCGGATGCTTTTTCTATTTTTCTCGGTTTTTTCCCAGTGGTGTTTTTCATAATTTTTTATCCATTGGGATATGTGGAAAGTATGACTGGATTTTTCTGGTACCCAGTCGCTCCATTTAAAGGTTTTTAATTCTAACTGGGCTGAAATGATTTTAGCTTGTTGTTCGGCAGCCCTGAGTCCGGCTCTACTAGCTTTAAAACCTAAAAATAATCTTTGCTGGTAGGGTTGAGTTTTTGGGGATTGCTTTTTTGGGGGAAAAGTACCTCTTAATAGGAGAATCCCCTTTCTTTTTTCGATTGTAACTCTGGTTCCGCCAGCTTTTAAGCGTTTATTCAGGGCTTTTATCTCATCTTCAATATTTAGTCCCATTGGTACCTAAATTTATGACTAGAATTATGAACTTTTGCATCAAAATGATTAATTTTGCACTGATGTGGTGATGTCCCTGTGAATGTTGTTTTTCTCTTGTATTGCTCTTGGATTGCCGATATATTACCCATAAATAGGGGGTTTTTCCTTTCCTCCCAAAACGATTCCACTCCCCAGTTCCATTGGGAGCATTCACCACCGAACCTTCAAATACCAGGATATCTAAAGGAGTTTTGCCGGAAATACAGTCCCATAAAAGCTTTTGGACATCATTTCCTATTTCTGTTCCTAGGGAAGGGTGCCACAGTATGTTAATACCGAAGTCTGTAATTAAGTCACAAACTGTAGGTTCTTCGGCGTTAAGAAATGACATGGTATATTCTCTATAGAACAAAAAATTGAAGTCTCCCAATTCCATGAATTCCATGAATTCCATAGATCAGAAATGGTTTTACGGTCGAGTATCTAGTATTGAACAGCAAGAAGACAGAGATGCGCTGAAAAAGCAGTTAGAAAGGGGAAAAAATGCTGGATGTTCTCGCTTTTATTGGGATATTCAAAGTCGGACTACCGAAGTTCGGGAAGGACTACAACAACTGATTGGTGATTTAAAAGTACTTCCCAAAAACACAGTTAAGGAATTAGTCGTCACCAGAATTGACCGTATCGGCAGTTCCTCAAAATTATTTTACGCCTTAATGGAAGTATTGCGGAGTAAAAGTATAAAATTAGTAGCTCTCGACCAAACCATCGACACCGAAAGCTTGGGTGGTGAATTAACAGTCGATATCTTACTCGCAGCATCCAAGTTTGAAATTAAAATGTTATCCAGTCGGATCAGCGCTGAACGCAAACATCGAATGATACAGAGAAAAAGTCATCGATTCGCACCTCTGGGATGGAAAATTGTTAGCGATCGCTATGTGAAGGATGAAAGCTGGTGTGTTTGTTTGCTCTCAGAAAAGCGATGTTTTCGGGTCTGGGAATTAGCTTTATTTATTTTTGAGGTATTTGATGAATGTGGTAGCGTCCGTAAAACCTGTGACACTCTGAATACAATCTTTGGAACCTGTAAGAAAGTAGAAACTCGCAGTCGTCAGAAAACTCGTAAACATGTAATTGATAGAAAAAACTTAGACCAAGCTGATTTCTCCTCCAGTCAGAAGAACACTTACAGAAGATACCCTTGGGGAAGTCTGCAATGGTCTCCATCCGGCTTAAAAAACTTTTTAGTTAACCCAGTCAATGCTGGAGGAACTCCTTTTAACGTTACCACCAAAAGTCCATCGGGAAAACAGCTAAACCATTTTGATAAATGGGATTGTAACTGGGACACCCATGAAGGTATTATCACCCGCGAACAGCACGAAAAAGTTAAAAAAACTATCCGCTCTAACGCTAACAATCGTTGGGTCGGGAGTAAAAAAGTCAACCCCTTTGCCAATCTCCTAAAATGTTCTAACTGTGGAGGAGCATTAACCCGGACATCCGGACAACTCCGAAGAGGAGGAAACTTAGTCCACTACTATCAATGCACTTATTTTCCCTTGGGAAGATGCGATCGCAAAGAAATGATTCGTAGCGACCATCTAGATGAACAAGTTGCAGATCTATTGATAAAAGAGTCTACTAAATTAGCGGGGATGTTAAATTTAGAAGAAGAGAAAAGTCAAGAAATCCCAGAAGTTAAAGAACTGCGAGAAACCCTAGCAGGGTTGGAGAAATTACCCGTCAATCCCTTCCTCGAACAAGCCAAAGATGGAATTCGCCAACAAATAGCTAGCATTCTCAGCTTAAACCAAAAAGCCACAACACGCAGCTTACTGATCCGAGAAGAGCTATCTCAAATGTTTTGCGATCGCGAATTTTGGGAAACCAGAAAACCCAACGATAAGAAACGGATATTAAACAGGTTCGTTCGTCGTATCATTGTTGATGGAAGGGTTGTTTTAGGTATTGATTTTCTTTGATTTTGTTTTTACCAATTATCTGGGCATGATATCAAATACTAAATTTAATATTTCCTTTATATTGTCATTTCTGTGTCACATTTGCTTGTCATAATAAATATGATTGAATTCAGGTGTGACTATTGATGAGTATGTCAAAAAATTATTTTCTAAAATCCCTTAAATCATCAGATATTCTTGTAATCTTTTTTTGAATCCTCTCTTAAGGGAACACCAAGAAAGAAATTACCCCAATCCTGAAAAATTTTTAAAGTTTTCCCCAGTCTGTGACAAACTATGAGCGACTTTACGGAGTATAGCGTATTAATTGCTTAACTGCTCTCCTACTCCTGGAGAAATTAGTACTCGACAAGGGAAAGCAAGGGAAAATAAACCCGACAAAGTTCGCTTAGGGAAGCAATAGTAAGATGGGTTATTTTATTTTCTGGAAATCCCTAAAATATTAGTTTTAAGCATCACCGGATTATTTAGGATATTTTCCTATTTCCTGATTTTCCCTGAAGCAAAGTATAGTATTTGGACTTATTTCTACCTACGCTGGATTTTATAATTTATTTTCTCTTTAATTTTGAATTTTGAATTGTTTCAGTAAAGATATTTCCCCTAACATTCATACTGGTATGTATAATAATGGATATATACTTAAACGAATCCTACTATGACAACTCTGGTAGAACGTAGAGAAACAAAACAAAAACTTTTAGAAACCTCACTAGATTTAATCTGGGAAAACAATTATGACTGTGTGGGTATTGTACAAATTTGTACTCAAGCAGGAGTAACTAAGGGTGCTTTTTATCACTATTTTAAGTCTAAAGCTGATTTAGCTGCTGCTGCATTGGAAGCACGTTGGTTAAAGGTTAGAAGTCAATTTGACCGGGTATTCTCACCACAAAATAGACCTTTAGAAAGAGTTGATTATTACTGTCAGTTGGTAGTATCGATGCAAGTAGAAAAACAAGTACAGACTGGAAGAGTGCTTGGATGTCCTTTTATCTCAACTGGACAAAGTAGTAGTGAAGATAAACTGAAAAAAATCTCCGCTGAGATTATCGAGCGCATGACCAGGTATTTTACTTCCCTTGTTGTGGATGCTCAAAGTGAAGGCTTTGTAGATCAGGCTTTAGACCCCAAGAAAATTGCTACCTGTATGTATGTCTATGCACAAGGAGTATTAACCATAGCAAGAGTTAGAAATGATTTGGAGTTTATTAAAACTGACTTGAAACCAGGATTGTTACAAATTTTAGGTGTTGCAAAACAATAAGTATCTCGGAATAAAAAATTTAACTATCAACATACCAACTGGTATGTATAAGTGTTTCAAATCTTAACAAAATACCATTACCTACTACCTTACCCAAAAATTATGAGTAAATCACAATCATCACATACAGCTTTAGAGGAGCAATCAGAGGAAGTATTAAGAGCGGATTTAGAGAAAAACTTAGAAAAAGATATCGATGCTTCTGTTGTAGAAACCAAACAAGATAAACCTGAAAAAAACAATCAAAAATCTTGGTTGGGACTATTGTTATTAATCTCAGTAGTTGTAAATGGTATTGCACTATGGCAGATTTTATCTTCTACCCAAAAATCATCCCCATCAGGTGCAGTTGCAGCAGTAAAAGCACCACCAGCTCGTCCGGTGGAAGTAACAACCCTCTCTAGGGGTAATTCTGCAAGAAGAGTGGAGCTCTTAGGTCAAGTAGAATCTCCTCAACAAGCTACAATTCGCGCTCAGACTGGAGGAGTAGTTCAGCAAATCCTGGTACAACCAGGGGATAAACTCAAAGCGGGGACAACAATTGCTGTATTAGATGATGCAGACCAAAGACTAGCTATATCTCAAGCAGAAGCTCAACTTGCTCAGGAACGTAACAATTTAGCTCGTCTGGAAGTCGGTACTCGACCAGAAATCATCGCTCAAAGAAAAGCTGCCTTGCGTTCAGCCAAAGCTACAGAAGCAGAAGCGGTAGATAACTTAAACCGGAATAAAGAACTAGTAAAAGAAGGAGCGATCGCACAGAGATTATTGGTAGAAGCAAGAGCAGCAGTAGATAGTGCACGGGGGGAAAGACTAGAGAAATTAGCAGAATTAGCAGAAGCTCAAGCAGGTCCTACCCGTGAAGAAATTGCCGCTCAGCGCTCAACTGTTGCAGCAGCGATCGCGGTAGTAAATCAGGCAAAATTAGCATCACAGCGTACTCGTATCAAAGCCAATTCTGATGGTGTGGTTTTGCAAAGACAGGTGAGTGTGGGTGACTACTTACAAAATGGTGGAGAAATTATCACTTTAGTTGCTGGGGACAGATTGGATATTTTCTTAGAGTTACCGGAGCAGCTTAGTGGTCAAGTTAGGGCTGGAACAAAAGTAGAATTAAGAGCTCGTGCTTTACCCCAATGGCAAGGAAATGCCACAATCACAGGAGTTGTGCCTTCAGCAGATGCTGCATCAAGGCGGCAACGGGTTAGAGTAAGATTAGACAATCCACCCCAAGGATTATTACCAGGAATGGCAATTGCAGGTAGCTTACAATTACCAGGGAATACACAGGGATTTGTTGTTTCCAGAGATGCTTTAACTCGTAGAGCAGATAAGTGGGTAGTATTTACTGCAGAAGGTGGGAAAGTCAAGGAGTTGGAAGTAGAAATGGTCGCAGATATGGGTCAACAGGTAGCCATTTCCGGTACAGGATTACAAAATGGTCAAACTGTGGTTTTACGTGGTGGGGATGGTCTCAGGGATGGAGCGCAGGTAATGGTGGTTGATGGATGATGCTTAATATTTGAGGATTGATGGTTGATAGTTGATAGTTGATAGTTGGTAGTTATTTATTAACTCTATTAATTTGCTTTTTGAAGGAATTAAGAAAAGTATTTAATTTTGACAACAAACTACCCACCATAGTTTTTAGTTTAGCTGTTTTTTTAAGCATCAAAAGATTACGTTTATAAAACACAACATAAACTTCCTCAATCAAAAAATATCTATTCTAAAGTAGTCAAACCCACATTACCTGCATTTCTCACAAGTTTTGGAATGAGTTTTGCAAAGCCTTTACTAAACTACATTTCGGAGGTTTTGGATTTCTAGCTATAGTACAGAGGAAAATTAGAAACCTAGATTTTATAGGGGTTTGAAAATGTTGTGAGAAATCCGGGATTATTCCTATATTCACTTCTGTGGTTGTAGCATCATTTCATATCCCCTATTCACTATTCCCCTTTGAAGGAAGCACATTGTCCTAACCTTACATGTCTACGGCTATATATATGAATCCTACTTGAATTTTAAAAATGTACTGAGACTCAAACCCCTTTCGACAAATCAAACCGGATTTCTATATAACCACTTCCTATTCACCATCAACTATTCACAGCCCATAGGAAATACTTAATTAATTCAACCACAACCAGTTACTTAAATCCCAAAACATCATGAGTCTGATCAAAACAGCAGTCCGTTGGCGACATGGAACATTTGTGCTATTTTGCATCCTGGCACTATTTGGAGTTTTATCATTATTAAGTCTGCCTTTAGAACTCCGACCGGGGGGAGACCGTCCGGAAATCACAATTACCACTACTTATTCTGGTGCTAGTCCTAGAGAAGTTGAGGAGTTAATTACTCGTCCAATTGAAGAAAGACTAGAAGAAGTCCAGGGGATTCTAGAAGTTAGTAGTAGTAGTGCATCTGGTGTGAGCACAATTAACTTAGAATTTAACTGGGATACCAATTTAGATAGACGCTTGGTAGATGTTTTAAATAAACTCCAGCAAGTAGAAGCACTACCACCCGAAGCTGGGGAATCGGATGTAGAAATTGTTAGCGGTAGCAGTAGTCCTATGATGTGGACAATACTGGTCGCAAAAGAAGGATTTACACCCAACGACGAACATTACCGCGATTTAGTCGATGATGTAATTGTCCCCCGATTCCGTCAAGTGCAAGGTGTGGGACAATTTTTAGTTTCTGGTGGTAGAGAAAGAGAAGTAGAAGTTATTGTCGATCCTAAAGCTTTGGCTGACCGCAATCTGACTATTGGTGATGTAGTAAATGCACTGCGTAGTAATAACCGAGATATTCGTGGTGGTCCTTTGGTTTTGGGAAGACGGGAATATCGAGTTCGTACCGTTAGTCGTTCTACTGATGTTAAACAATTAGAAGGATTTGTCTTGCGTCGGGATGATTCGGGGACAGTTTATTTAAGGGATGTTGCAAAAGCTCAGATAGGCAGGAAAATTCAAGATAGAGCTTTAATTAGAAATAATGAACCTGCCGTAGCAGTAGGAATTATTAGGCAACCCAATGCAAATGTACCAGAAATTTCTCAAGGTATTCGTCAAGCTCTGGTAGATTTAGAAAAGCGGTTTGATAGGGAAGGAGAGGGTGTCACTTTTGACATTTCCTATGATGAAAATGACTATATCAATCAATCTATTTCCTTTGTACAGGGTAACTTAATGATGGGTGCTGTTTTGGCGGCGTTCATTTTATTACTTTTCTTGGGTTCTTTACGGACAGTTGCAGTCATTGCTATTACTATTCCCACCACGTTAATTACAGTATTTATTGTTTTTGCAGCTTTGGGACGCTCTTTAAATGTAATTAGTTTAGCAAGTTTGGCATTTGCTGTAGGGATGGTGGTGGATAATGCTATTGTAGTGTTGGAAAATGTCTTCACCCACATGCAGCAGGGTAAATCTCCTGTGAAAGCCGCTATCGATGGAACCGAGGAAGTGGGTGGTGCAATGTTAGCTTCCACCCTAACTACTGTGGCAGTATTTGCTCCAATTGTCTTAGTCAAGGGAGAAGCAGGACAGTTATTTTTTGATATTGGGATTGGACTTTCCGCTTCGGTTTTATTCTCACTGTTTGCTGCATTAACCTTAGTACCAATGCTGTCGGGATTATTCCTTAATCAAGCGGAAGCAGCACGTATACTCGAGGGAATGGGAAATACTCAACCAGGTAACTCCCCACCGGTTGCTTCCCAGGAAAGAGCTATCATCACAAACTCACAAACAAACCGTTCCACCTCCTCTCAAACTCAAAATCTTCTAGAAAAAACAGTTAGTAAAATATCTTTAGTATTTCTCTTCTTCCAACGTCGATTAGAAAAATTTCTCCTGAGTACCGTAAATTGGTCAATCGGAGTAGGACGAAAAGGAAGACGTTTGATAGTTTTAGCAATTCCTATAGCATTAGTATTTATCAGCTTTCAACTATTACCCCCCGCAGACTACCTCCCCGAAGGAAACCGTAACCTGATACTATGGCTAGCAGAACCATTCCCCGGTACCAGTATTCCCGAAGCAATTAAACTTTCCCAAGGAACCAGAGATTTCGTCAGCAAACAACCCGAAATCATGAGTAGTCTCTACATTCATCGAAATGGACTCAGAGCGATCGCAGCTTTTGTGAAACCAGAGGAAGCAACCGGTAATAAGCTCGATGAACTTGTAGATAGATTTCGTTCGGTCAGCGGTAACTTTTCGGGATATCGTTTTTTAGTCCCCCGACGGGTATCAATTTTCCGCGACCCCGGTAAGGAATTTGAAGTTAATATTGTTGGTCAAGAACTCGAACAGTTAAATAAGTTGCAACAAAGTCTTATGCAACAGTTACGAGGACTTGCTGGGGTGCAAAATGTCCGTTCCAACTTTGTGACTGGAGCACCAGAATTACAAGTTATTCCCAACCGAGAGCGTTTAGCAGAGGTGGGACTTTCAGAAGCTGAACTTGGTGCAATTGTGGAAGCTGCTTTGGGAGGTTTGCGAGCTTCGGAATTTACTGATGGAAAACGGGAACTTGATGTGACCGTCGAGTTACAAGATACATCTGTAGAAACACCAGAACAATTACGACAACTACCCCTAAATATTGGTAACGGTAGACAAGTACAGCTAAATGACGTTGCACAAGTTTTAGAATCCACCGGTCCCGATGCAATCAATCACGTAGACCTAGAGCGCTCAATTACCCTAACAGTAAGAGTAGCAAGGGAAGCACCCCTGGGTGCATTAGTAGATCAAACCGAACAGCAAATTCTCGAACCCTTACGGGAAAGTTTACCAACGGGTTTCCGTGTCGAGCTAGCAGGTTCTGCTGATGTCTTATCGGAAACCTTACTACAGTTAGGTTCAACCTTTGTTTTATCTTTATTCATCACCTACTTACTTCTAGTCGCTCTATATCGTTCCTTCTCCTTCCCCTTTCTAATTATGGCAACAGTACCGATGGGAATATCGGGAGCATTATTAAGCTTAATTTTGGCAAACTCTATTCCCGGTGTAGTAGTTCCCCTAGATATGATTACCGGATTGGGATTTGTAATTCTAACTGGAGTCGTAGTTAACAATGCAATTTTACTGGTTGATAGGTCACTGCAACTACAGAAAGAAGGTAAAACCTACGATGATTCCCTATATCTGGCAGTCAAAGATAGATTACGTCCCATTTTCATGTCCGCAGGAACCAGTGTCCTAGGAATGTTACCCCTAGCCATACTACCAGGCAAAGGTGCAGAACTCTATCAAGGATTAGGAATAGTCCTGACCGGAGGTTTAGCATTTTCCACCATTTTGACACCAACCGTAGTCCCTGCACTGATGGGATTATTGCGAGACTTTTCGGGTCCGAAGAAAGCAAAAACCAAGCGATCGCAGATAACCGACCAAATACCTGCAACGAAAAGCTAATTTAAATCAAAGCGATGGTGCATTAGCACCCGCTATAAGCGATCGCACAAACTCAATAGGGTTCAGAAAAATGTAGGTTGGGTAGAGCGACAGGGTTACCTAATATCTTGCACCATTATCGTTAAGCCCAAATTTCCGCCTTGAAATCAATTTTAAGGCTAATATACAAAGTACGTTAAAACGCACTAAAGTCCTTGCCCAGTCTGATTTATCAGACTTTGTTTTTAAGCCTGGGAATTTATTCCAAGGCGATTGTTGAGAACGGTGCAAGTTACCCAACCTATCCTATATCTAAAAGCGATGGTACATGACTGACCAAAACATCTACAAAAAAGATATAAAATTACAAATTATTATTAAATTAATATTTTGACCTATTTGGCAAAAGTTTCTAAAAACCAAATCAAATCGAAATCTTAAATGATATAAATCAGAGAAATTTGGCGTTGCTGATTAAAAATATTAATAAGGAGTCGTGTAAAAACAACTTAATAAAGTATGTTGCTAAAACCTAACCAAATCAAAGGTTCCAATAAAAAAGTTACGCAACTTATTTTTACATGATTCCTAACTCCCCAATCCCAAATTCTGGAGGATAATCATGTTTTATTTGTTTCTTTAGCTAATATTTTACCAGACAGATGCTTATAGGTACGGTTGTACAGACGAAGTCTACTTTTATCTGCTTCGTTTGCATACTATCAGGTTGATAAAATACTAGCTTTTCTTAAAATTAGAATACTTCCTATAAAAAATTATTGATAAATTAAAAAGACTGCGAATTATCCCTGGTTTCCTTAGAACGTGTTTATAAAATATTTCTAAAATTAAGATGTGTTATGAGTGTATAAGAATTTCCGGCAGGGCATCATTTTTACTCGGTGCGTTAGACCATATTAAATATTATCGTGAAAATCTTAATTAATCGTGGGTCTAGCACACCCTACAAGAATTTTATTTTTTATTTATAAACACCCTTTTAAACATCTCCCGCAAATTAAATATGCACAACCTGTAACCCTTGTACCCGGATTTCAATTTAAGGTCTCTACTTTATGAATGCGGGAGATATCTATTAACTAAAAAGCTTACTATAGGTCTGTCGTCCAAATATTCCATCAGCAGAAAGTCCCTTATCTTTTTGGAACTGTTTAACTGTTGCTTCGGTCTTTGGACCAAAATCGCCATCAACACCGATATTATACCCAAAAGAAGCCAGCTGACGCTGAATTTTTCTGACATCCGAACCAGTATTTCCACGCTTCAAGGTCTTACCAAACTTCGGTCTTAGTTCTCCATGTACGCTGATAACTGATGTTCTAGGTTTCGTATTATGATAAATCAGCTTCGCGGCTTTTAAACTTGCAATACGAACGCATCCATTAGAAGCTGGATATTGGGGAACAGTTGGATAGTAATGAAGAGCAATTCCCCGGTAGTCACTTTGAAAACGGGTTACCCATTCCGCTCTTGGGAACTTACTAAAACGACGTTCATGACGAATTACGGTAAAGTCACCTTTGGGGGTGCAACTCGTCCCACTTCTAATACTGGTTGCGGTGTCGTCGCAATTAACATTACTCACCCCTGCTCCAGGGGAACAATGGAAGGGACCTCTATCTTGTGCTGCTGCATTTGCTCCTGTCCATTCGAGTGTCACAGTTTGATTCCATAGGTCAACGATGACTTTTGATATATAAGTTTCTGTCATTAGATTATTATTGATAGCAATTATATTGTGTAGAAAATGATTTTCTATCAAAAGTACTCTCAAGGATAATTTTTTACTTATTTCCTTTGCTTGAATACTGACAATAGTTATTTCCTCTAATGATTGCTACCACTCTGATGTAGGTAATTTCGTAAAATTACCAGGCTAAAAAAAATTTATTCGATAGTTTACACTTGGTAACAAGTATTACTTCTGTAGTTTTAAAAAACAAGACTTTAATTTATTCTGTTTACCGGAAAAGTTCAGTCCACCAAGGATTATTAGCTTCTTAGGTGAAATAGACCAATATTATACCCAGATTGACGAGTTTCGACTTCGCTCAACTCTCAATACCTTGGTAAAGGATGGTAAATTTATTTAGGACTTACGCACTCGTAACAGAAAATAAGGCTTTGCGATTACTTCCCTACGGTCGTAATGACCTAAACACGTAGTCCGTGCGTAAGTCCTGTTATTTATGGAAATCACCTTATCGTTGATAAAAATACGTACTAAACAGGTTTTCTTTTCACATCATTATTAACAGAAGGTTCATTTTGAAAATTGTTTTTTTTGAGTTCCCTTTTACGAACTAACTCATGCCATTCTGCAATTTGTCTAATCCAAAATTCTTTATCAGTTTCTATTCCCATACTAAAGCGTTTTTTCAATTAAATATTAGATTAACTTTGAGTATGAAATTTTCTGTTATTAGCGAACTATAAAAGATTTTGTACTTATATAAAAATAGATTTTTTGTCAAAATAAGGACTATCATCACTTACTTAGGACTCACGCAACTTGACATTTTTGTTCTAGGGTAATGTGACACTTTGACTAATGAAGGAATCTACTAATTAATAAGTTTTTTAGTGTCACCCACCAGTCAGTTGTGTATTGTGACTAAATTATCTGTATCTACTCATATTTGGATTGGAGACAATGGAAATTTACAGTAAAAATTTGTTCTATAAAAAATATACTTATGACATGGTGTTGCCACTACAAGCACCACCTTGTAGCCATAGTAAGTTAGTCATAAGCTATGTATTGGCTATTTTGACAGCGCGATCGCGTTCATCGATTTTTATTTATGAAGTAGCTTTGCTTGAAATCTCGGTTTGAGATAAACATGTACATTAAGGGACGATTCGACCTTTTCATTTCATATTAATCATTTATATTAAATTTTTCATGCCATGTAATTATTGATTCATATTTTTATGAGTTTTTTTTAGAGGATGTTTCCTAAATTCAGCTTTTTGAAAAAACACTAGCTATTTTTTAATTTTTCACAAGTTTGAATAATCTTGGTTTAATTACAATCTTAAAAACAGAAATAAATATTATATTTATTAAAGTGATTATATACTATCAAGAAAATATTAAGAATAAATCAACTTACTAATAGAGATTACCTGTTAGATAAAAGTAAAATGTTAGAACTATCTTGTACTGTTGAATATCGAAAAAAATCCTGATATTGTAAATAGGAGAAAAGCAATATCCATTAACTATCACCGAAAATATCACCATTCGGCTTGATTTTAATATTTGAGTATAAAATTATACTATTCTTGACTAAATATTATCAAATATATACCCTTACAAGTATAAAAATTATCTATTCATTTCAGAAAAACTAGAAAGAATATAACTACTTTTCCTTTTAGCATTGGGGATATTGGTAATGACTCCGAGTATGACAGACTCTGCTGTCAAAGCAGCAATCCAGATGATTTCCGATGCTTCAACCCAAATGGAAGAAAAAATCGGAATGCTGATAGAAATAGCACAAGGATTTTGTAAAAAACCTAAAACAGAAAATGATTTATGGAACGCGATCGCTTTATTTAATCAAGCAGATAAGTTATCTGAGCAAGATTATCCATTATTAAAAGCACGAGCTACAGTAGGGAAGGCTTCAGCCCTCAAAGCAATTCCTCAAGCAGGTGTTGAGTATTTATTACAGTCAAGAACAGCTTATCAGAAAGCAATACCGGTTTTAGAAGAATTAGCTTCCTCTGTGGAAACAGCAGAAGCACAGATGAACTTGGGTTTAGTACTGCAATCATTAGCATCATATAATCTAGCCCCAATAGTTGATAGCATTCAGATTTATCAACAGGCTCTGCAAATATTTACCTATAGTCAATATCCTCAAGAATACGCCATACTCCATAATAATATTGCGATCGCTTATCTTTCTATGTCTACGGGTTCTCAGGAGCAGTACTTGTATGAAGGTTTAGCAATACAGTCATTTGAGACCGCTCTAAAATATATCAATCTTATAGAGCATCCAACAGAATATGCGATGCTGCAAAACAATTTAGGAAATGCTTTGCAGTATGTACCTTCATCTCATCCTTTTGAGAATAATCTAAAGGCTGTTCAAGCATATGAGGAAGCTTTGAAAGTACGTACTCTTAGAGATACACCTTTAGAATATGCTAATACCATTGCTAATCAAGCTAATGCTTTGAGTAACCTACCGGATGATTTGGAAAAACCAGAAAACGGTAATTCCCAAAAAATCTTACAAGCTATTGCTTATTATCAACAATCTTTAGATATATTCACTCAATATAATCAGCAAGAGCAAGCAGAAATTATTATCCAAGCAATGCAAGAAATCAGGAGTCAAAATTCAGAATAAAAAACTGTTTAGAGAGTTATTTTTAGAAACTTGTTTTTAGAGATTGGAGTGTATATTTATTATTTTTTTAATTTTTACTCCGTAATTTATATTGATTTATGATTTTTTAGATATTAATATTAATTAAATGCTTTCATATAAAGAGCATCATATTATTTAATAGAGAATCAAATTACTATAACCTCAACAATTATATATTACTATTTGATAGTAGGAGATAAGACATGCCAGACATTCTTAATACACCAGAATTTCAAGAATTTATCTCACAGCTAGGACATGGAGAACTTAATTTAATAACCGGAATCTCTTGGTTCATAATTACCACAATACTAGCTGTCATTGGTGGTGCCATCGGCGGTATGATTTTGGCTGGTAAAGATTTAGGCTATCAATTTTCTGCATTACTCGGAGGTATATTTGGTACCAGTGGAGTAATTCCGGCAGTAATTGTATGGTTGTTTATCTTAAATTATTTCTCAAACTCTCAATAGTAAATTATTTTACTAAGTTGATTATTGTTTTTTAGAATTTATCTACCTGAAAATATTCATTATGTTAGAAATTGGCTGGTTTTCCACAAAGCTATTTTTTAAAGGCAAAATGCTACGTGACCCTTGGTTTTTCTTCAGACAAATATTCACTGGTATTACTATATGTTTAATACTTTTAGTAACCTTGGCTCAGACAAGTTTACCTTTTTGTGTACCAATGACTATATCTAGTTTAGTCGCAGGTGCAAGTATGCCTTTCCTCCTGAAAGATTTTAAGATTAAGTAATTTTATCTTAAGAGAATACAGTTATCAGTTACCGATAATTAACTACCTTCTATCTGAAAGGGGGGGAAAGTATACTCTTAAAATTATAAAGCGATCGCTATACAGCAAATTAAATATTTTTCACTAAGGATAGAGTTGTTCAAATGGGTTCGATACAGACTTCAATCCGCTAATCCTTTCCTTAAATCTTCTGTAAGCAGTTACAGTATACACACAAGTTTTTAAAACCTAAATTCTACCTGGGATTGCAAATCTCAATTTTAGAGGTCAAGTCCATTTTTATGGATGTAAGCTCAAGTTAGTAGATAAAGGTTTATAATCATTTGCAGTATTTGTGTGACTCCGTAGTCTGTAAAGAGGAAAGGATATACAAGGTAGGTAGGTTACCGGTAGTGTAATGCACCACCTATTAAACTTTGAGGTGTTAACTTATTCTACAAATATTTAACTTTCTATATTTAAGCGCAGGTTAAATCAACAATAATTAAATATAAATTCTATAGATTTAATCTTAGGATGGTCTAATATCTAGAAAGATAAAATTAATCATAAAATTAATAATTAATAGCCATAAATAACAATATATCAAATTGTTTGCAAGTTATAAATAGAAAAGCCAAGAAGTAAAAATACTAACAGAAAATAACTAATGCTAACAATGAGTAATATTGAAGAACTAGTGACAGATATTAGTCGCTTTGAAGCAATCATTTCTGAATGGGATGAGAGTCAAAGATGTGTTGTGGTTGGTTTACAACGCTCAATTGAGGAACTGCATAAAGAAGCTTTAACTAGATTGATTAAAAGTCTTAAACAAGAGTCAATGACAGCTTTACGTCATGCAGTAGAAGATGAGGTCGTCTATGGAGTTTTACTCTACCATGAACTAGTCAAACAACCTTTACAACAACGCATTCAAATCGCTCTAGATGAAGTTCGTCCCGGTTTAAATAATCATTATGGTGATGTAGAACTAGTTGCTGTTAAACCACCAGATACAGTAGAAGTAAGATTGACTGGTAGTTGTAGTCATTGTGCAGCTTCTAATTTAACTCTATCAGAATTAGTAGAACAAACAATTCAAGACCATTGTCCAGAAATCAAGCAAGTTGTTGCAGTTAGATGATTTTTCAAGAGATAGGATGTAAAGATAAACAGGGACAAAATAGACTCAAGACTAAGTATCCAAGCAAAATTAATTGTGTATTATCATTGCGAAGAATGTTCGCGTTAGCGTCCCCATTAGGAGAAGCAATCCCAGGGAATTGAGGTTTTCAGAATGTAAAATTAATTTTGCACGACCACTTATTATAAAAATATTTTGATTAAAAAAATATTTTGGAATGCGCTGCATAAATCTCAAAGACTTAATACCTAATGTCGAGTTTCTATTCTCAAACTGACTCTCAATCTCAATCTAAATCTCAAATTGGAGCATCACTTCTTTCATCGGGAGGTGCAAAAGTTACTTTAGGAGAAAATATCTCATCAACAGAGTTAGCTGTACCCCTTACACCTACATCTCAACAAATGTTTGCTCCCCGGAGTGCTTGTCTGATATCTGAAACAGGTTCTTTATGGGTATCGGATACTGGACACCACCGCTTACTCGGATGGGAAAGTCTACCTACTAGAGATAATCAACCTGCAAATTGGGTAATTGGACAACCAGATTTTTGTAGTGAGGGACAAAATGCTAAAGGTACACCAAGAAGAAATACAGTTAGTGTCCCCACCGGTATATGTAGATGTGGAAACGGTTTAGCTGTAGCTGATGCTTGGAACCACCGGGTACTAATTTGGAATCAAGTACCTTGTGAGATGAATGTTCCAGCTGATTTAGTCTTGGGTCAAGTCAATTTTATAGAAAATCAGCCCAATCGAGGTGAACAATATGCTGCTGCAAATACTTTAAACTGGTGTTATGGGGTTTACTACCATCAAGGAAAATTATTTGTTGCTGATACCGGAAATCGTCGTCTCCTGATTTGGAATCAAATACCAACAGAAAACGGACAACCCGCAGACCTAGTGTTGGGACAACCAGATATGAAATCTCGTGATGAAAACGGTGGTACTGGAGCTTCTGCTTCTAGTATGCGTTGGTGTCATGATATGGCAATATGGGATGGAAATTTGGTTGTTACTGATGCAGGTAATAATCGAGTTATGGTTTGGGAAGGTATACCCACAGAGAATAATACTCCCTGTGTTGCAGTTTTAGGACAAAAGACATTTGATTTTGTAGAGATTAATCAGGGAGCATATTTTCCTAACTCCAGTAGTTTAAGTATGCCTTATGGAGTGACCGCATTTGAGGATTGGTTACTAGTTACTGATACTGCTAATTCTCGCTTATTAGGTTGGAAAAAATCAACATCAATACAGTCTCTACAGGGTATATCAGCAGATATTCTGATTGGACAAGATAATTTTCAAACTAAGAGTGAAAATCGTAACTACGGGAAATCAAATCGAGATAGTCTAAATTGGTCATACGGAATTAATATATGTGGAAATATAGCGGTAATAGCAGATTCTGGAAATAACCGTATTTTATTGTGGGAGGTACTTTGATTACAGAAGAAATCAGAATTTACGGTACAGTACAAGGTGTGGGATTTCGTCCTACAGTCTATCGACTCGCTAAAAAGTTCTCTTTAAAAGGTAAAGTTTATAATGATGGGGAAGGAGTATTAATCCACGTTTCTGGTAAAAAATCTGATATAGAAGAATTTATTCAAAATCTGTATATACAATGTCCACCCTTAGCAAAAATTACCAAACTAACTCGTAAAACTTGTTCTACACACTCAGTATCTCCAGACTTTAGAATCGCTCAAAGTATTAATACAAAAATTAAAACCGAAATTTCTCCCGACGCTGCGACTTGTCCTGAATGTCAAAAAGAAATCTTTGATCCTTTAAGTCGATACTTCCGCTATCCTTTTACTAACTGTACCCACTGTGGACCCCGCTTAAGTATTATCAAAGCCATACCCTATGACCGCAAAAATACTAGTATGGCTAGTTTTGGGATGTGTGCAAACTGTACCGAAGAATATCTTGATATTGAGAATCGTCGCTTTCATGCTCAACCCGTAGCTTGTTACAGTTGTGGTCCCTCTGTTTCCTTAGAACGGGCTGATAGGAGACCTATTACAGCTTCGATGTTCTCTATGATGGATGACATTGATGCTGTTTGTACCCTGCTGCAAAAAGGGGAAATTATAGCTATTAAAGGTATAGGTGGTATACATTTAGCCTGCGATGCAACTAATGAAATAGTAGTCAGGAAATTACGCGATCGCAAA
The DNA here is from genome assembly GCA_050042865.1 of Mastigocoleus sp. Lineage (GTDB taxonomy): Bacteria > Cyanobacteriota > Cyanobacteriia > Cyanobacteriales > Nostocaceae > JBCCDM01. Next base: position 57,352 of record JBHJJE010000023.1, on the reverse strand, counting down.
AAACGTTATCATAAACCTTTTGCTTTAATGGCAAGAGATATACAGATAATTGAGCAATATTGTACTGTTAATCAAAAGGAGGTAGAATTACTTGAAAGTCCAGCTGCACCTATTGTTTTATTAGGTAGAAAGTTAAATTCTCCATTTCTTCCTTTTTATAATTCTCCATATATAGGCTTCATGTTACCTTATACACCTCTGCATCATTTGATTTTGAGGCGTATGACTCGACCAATTATTTTAACTAGTGGAAATATTGCTGATGAGCCCCAATGTATTGATAATGATATAGCAAAAGAAAAATTAAGCAAAATTGCTGATTACTTTCTTTTACATAATCGCAAAATTATTAATAGGGTGGATGATTCTGTAGTTAGAGTTATTGATTATAATTTGGGAAGTACTTTTAGTGATAAATTTGATAGTCAATCTGAGAATAAAGCTGAATATAAACCTGAATATAAAATACTAACAATCCGTCGTGCTAGAGGATACGCGCCAAAACCGATACAATTACCAGCAGGATTTGAAAATTCATCAGATATTTTAGCAATGGGTAGTGAGTTAAAAAATACCTTTTGTTTATTAAAGGATGAAAGAGCTATTTTATCTCAACATTTAGGAGATTTAAAAAATACTTCTACATTTACAGCTTATCAAAATACTTTAAATTTATATTTAAACTTATATCAACATCAGCCAACTTTTATTGCAACAGATAAACATCCGGAATATTTATCTACAAAATTTGGTATAGAATTAGCAAATAATCATCAAATTCAACTACACCAAATTCAACATCACCACGCTCATATCGCTTCTTGCATGGCTGAAAACGGATTACCCATGAATTCTTCCCCAGTCTTGGGTATAGCTTTAGATGGATTAGGTTACGGTGAAGATGGAACCCTGTGGGGAGGAGAATTTTTACTCGCAGATTATCGTCAATTTAAAAGATTAGCAACTTTAAAACCGGTTCCTCTTATTGGTGGAGATAAAGCTAATTACCAACCTTGGCGTAATACATATTCTCACTTAATTTCTACTTTCAATTGGGATTATCTTAATACTCATTACTCTAATTTAAACATTATTAAATTATTTCATCAACAGCCACTTCATATTATTAATCAAATATTAGAGAAAAAGATAAACTCTCCACTTGCTTCATCAACTGGACGCTTATTTGATGCAGTTGCAGCTGCTATCGGTATTTGCCCACAGGAGTGTAGTTATGAAGGACAAGCAGCCATAGAAATGGAAGCTTTAGTTAATAGAAATACATTAAAAAACTGTAAAGAAAAGTCAATTTATCCCTTTCAAATCGATAAATTAGCTAGCATTTATGTTATTAACTCAAACCCAATGTGGAAAGCTTTATTAGATGACTTGAAAAATCAAATTTCTTCATCTATCATCGCAACTAAATTTCACTTAGGATTTGCTAAAGCTATTGTAAAAATGTTTACATATCTGCGTCAAGAAAATCCTATAGATAAAGTCGTACTTACCGGGGGAGTCTTTCAAAACTGTGTTTTATTAGAACAAGTCACTAAAAGATTACAACAGCAAGGAATCACAGTATTAACTCACAGTTTGGTACCCCAGAATGATGGTGGTTTATCCCTCGGACAAGCTGTAATTACCGCAGCAAGGTTAAAGCAAATAGATAAAAAAACGAATGAATTAAAACCAAGGAAAATATGAATGTGTTTAGGAATTCCCGGTCAAATCATTGAAATCAATCCCGACAACTCTAAATTAGCGACTGTCGATGTTGGTGGTGTGAAACGTGAAATCAATATTACCTGTATAGTTGACGAAAATAATCCATCATCAGATTGTGTTGGTGAATGGGTATTGGTTCATGTAGGTTTTGCAATGAGTCGAATTGATCAAAAAGAAGCAGCAGAAACATTAAAGATATTAGAAGAGATGGTTGGTTTAATGGAAGTTGGTAAGGGGTAATGGTTGATAAAGAATTATTTCATTGTTAAACCCTGTCCATGTTGAAATTTGGAGTTGCTAATTCTTCCGATATGTCAAGTCGCTTCACTCCAATTCAAAATACCCTACGGGAACGTTTTCAACGAATAAAATTACCGCATTCCGGCATTCAAATCAGTGGGGGCTTGTACCCGAAATTAATTAATTCAAAATTTTTGAATTCTTCAAAATGGTCAATTGCTATGCTCCAATTCAAAATACCATATAGGAGGGAAGGTTTTCAACGAATAAAATTCAAAATTTATAGAAAACTACAGTTCTCCAAGTAGACATGATTTAAATATCTCCGAATTGATATATTTACTGCTTAGTTATATAACTGTTTTTTATTCAGTTTTCCCTATTCACAACCCATACGAAATATTTATTTATTTATTTAATTAATTAAATAATTTTGCACAAGAATTTTGCACAACTACTTAACTTATGAAATATATTGATGAGTTTCGAGATAATCATAAGGGTAAAGCTTTAAAGGAGGAAATCGAAAAACTTTGTCATAAACTTCCGGGAAACATAAATAAACCAATCAAAATCATGGAAGTATGTGGTGGTCATACCCATTCTATTTTTAAATATGGTATTGAAGATATCTTACCCCCCACCATTGAATTGATTCATGGACCCGGATGTCCTGTATGTGTCATGCCGAAAGGTAGAATTGATGATGCGATCGCGATCGCGACACAAAATCCTCATGTCATTCTGACTACTTTCGGGGATACTATGCGTGTTCCTGGTTCTCAGGATAGTTTACTGCAAGCAAAAGCTAAGGGTGCTGATATTCGGATAGTTTATTCACCTTTAGACTGTTTGCAAATAGCCAAAAATAATCCTGACAAAGAGGTAGTATTTTTTTGTATTGGTTTTGAGACAACTGCACCAAGTACAGCATTAACTATTTTAGAAGCTGCCACGGAACAGATTACTAATTTTAGTATGTTTTGTAATCATGTTTTAGTAATTCCAGCATTACAAGCTTTGTTAGATAACCCGGATTTACAGTTGGATGGTTTTATTGCTCCGGGTCATGTGAGTATAGTTATTGGGACGGAACCTTATGAGTTTATTTCTCGGCAATATGGTAAACCAGTTGTAATTGCTGGATTTGAACCTTTAGATATTTTACAATCTATATGGATGTTACTACAGCAGTTTACAGAAAATCGTTGTGGGGTGGAAAACCAATATACTCGCTTTGTACAGGAAAAGGGGAATTATCAAGGATTATCTGCAATTAATCAGGTCTTTGAAATACGAGATAAGTTTGAATGGAGAGGTTTAGGTGAAATACCTAACTCTGGTTTCAAAATTCGTTCTGAATATGCTCAATTTGATGCTGAAACTAAGTTTATCATTCCTAACTATCAAGTTTCAGATCATAAAGCTTGTCAATGTGGAGAAATACTTAAAGGAGTGTTAAAACCCTGGGAATGTAAAGTCTTTGGTACAGCTTGTACTCCTGGGAATCCTATCGGTTCTTGTATGGTTTCCTCGGAGGGTGCTTGTGCAGCTTATTATAAATATGGTCATTTTAAAAGTCAGAAATCGGAGAAACTAAATTTAGTTAGTAAAAGCTGAAAGATTATAAATGTTTGTGTAAAAAATTTTATCACGTCTGAAAAAGTCAAATTCTTATTATTCTCAGGAATAAACTAATTACTTACTTATAGGAATTTGTAAATAAATGAGATAAAAAGCTATATTCTAAAACTATTATGGGATACTCATCCCTACCTGTCCGAATCTACTTCGCTAAAATCAAATATCCTGTAAATGTTGCTTTACGGTAAACTCTTTACTGATAATTTTTCCAAAAACATATTTTTAGCTAATCCACTCTAAGTAAGTTGGCACAGTTAAATCTAACCATGTAACAGATTGTAAATGAGATTCAAAGTCTTGTGATTGCTTCGTTCCGCTAAGCTCTACTCGCAATGACATACCTTGAATTATTTACATCGACTTACTTACTAATTACTAATTACCCATCACCCATAAATATTATGCCATTCGTCACCATTCAAATAGCCAAAGGTCACTCCATTGAGAAAAAACGTGAATTAGCAAAAGCTATTACCGATACCCTCGTTGAAACAATGGGAACTAAACCCGAATGGGTAACGGTTCATATTGATGAGTTTGAAAGAGACAATTGGGCTGTGGGGGGTACCTTACACTCAGATAAACATCAAGGTAGACACGTGGAAAAAGGAGTTTAAGAAACATTGAAGAATAATTTATCTCAAAACTCTTTATCTAGCCAGATTCACGAAAGTACTCAGCAAAATATTAAAACAACTACTCAAAATAATATTCCAGGAAATACTTTAGAAACTACTCCAGAACATATACCATCGAAACATCATCGAAATAAACTTCGAGATACCCATATTACCCTTGCTCATGGTAGTGGTGGTAAAGCGATGCGCGATTTGATTGAAGATATTTTTGTCAGTACTTTTGATAACCCAACTCTTTCTAATTTAGAAGACCAAGCAACTTTTGATTTAAGGAGTCTAATACAACAGGGAAATCGACTCGCTTTTACTACTGATTCTTATGTCGTAGACCCCTTATTCTTCCCTGGTGGAAATATTGGTGAGTTAGCAGTTAACGGTACCGTTAATGATTTAGCTGTAGGTGGTGCAACACCTTTATATTTAACTTGTAGTGTCATATTAGAAGAAGGATTTCCTGTAGATACCCTCAGACACATTGCTCAAAGTATGAAAATTGCTGCCCAAAAAGCTAAAATACAGATAGTTACCGGTGATACTAAAGTTGTCCATCGGGGTGCAGCAGACAAAATATTTATCAACACTGCGGGTATAGGAATAATTCCCGATAATATTTGTATCTCAACCGACAATATTCAACCAGGGGATATAGTAATAGTTAATGGAGAATTAGGAAATCATGGTGCTGCAATTCTAATTGCTCGTGGAGAACTCGCCTTAAATTCTGATATCATTAGCGATACTCAACCCCTAAACAGTTTAGTTAAAACTATCAGTGATGTCTGTCCCCACATTCGTGCAATTAGGGACGTAACCCGTGGAGGTCTAGCTACCGTATTAAATGAATTTGCGATCGCATCTAATCATAGTATTCGTCTATACGAAGAGTCTCTTCCAATCCGAGAAGAAGTAAAAGGATTCTGCGAGATTCTTGGTTTAGATCCTTTATATCTAGCAAATGAAGGAAAACTAGTATTAATTGTCCCCCAAGAGAAAGCAGAAATTGTTTTAACAGCAATGCGATCGCACAAAATGGGTAAGGATGCTCAAATCATTGGTGAGGTGGTTGATTCTTCTATACCAGTAGTTTCATTACAAACAACTTTCGGTACAGAAAGGATAATAGATATGTTAGTCGGAGAACAGTTACCCCGTATTTGTTAGTGGTTCACCGTAGTAAGTATGCACGAACTTGGAATTACTCAAAATATAGTTGCAATTGTCACTGAGTGTGCAGAAGGAAGAAAAGTACAGCGAGTATTGTTAGAAATAGGTAAACTCTCTGCTATTATGCCTGATGCTGTCCGATTTTGTTTTGATGTTATATCTCAAAATACAGTTTTAGAAGCTGCAAAACTAGAAATTATTGAAACCAATGGAATTGCGAAATGTCTCCGATGTGAAAATGAATTTAGTGTAGATAAACCTTTCGGTAAATGTAGCTGTGGAAGCAATGAGATAAACTTAATTGCTGGAGAAGAATTAAAAATTAAGGAAATAGAGATAGAGGAAATATGTGTGTAACCTGTGGATGTTCTGATGATAATAGTGGTGTCAGAATAAGTAATTTAGAAGATACTCATACTCATACATTACCAGACGGTACAACTATTACCCATACTCATACTCATAGTCATCCTTTAGATAATGGTAATTCCACGACTAATATAAAAGCTTCAGAATTACAGGATTTAGAGCTAAAAAATTTAGAGCTAGAAAATTCAGAAGGTAATTCTAAAATATATCCTAAAATACACTCTAAAATCCATGGTACAACTCTTTCTATAGAAGAAAATATATTATCTAAAAATAACTTACGTGCAGTCCAAAATAAAGAATGGTTTACTCAAAAAAATATTTTTGCTTTAAATTTAATGAGTTCTCCTGGTTCCGGTAAAACTACCCTATTAGCTAAAACTATTAATGACTTAAAAAATCAATTAGTTATTAATGTCATTGAAGGAGACCAAGAAACAATAAATGATGCACAAAAAATTAGAGAAACTGGTTGTAGTGTAGTTCAAATAAATACCGGAACAGGTTGTCACCTCGATGCTGAGATGATAGAAAAAGGATTACAAGAACTAAATCCACCTGTCAATTCAGTAGTGATGATTGAAAATGTAGGTAATTTAGTTTGTCCCGCTCTCTTTGACTTAGGAGAAACCTGTAAAGTAGTAATTCTCTCGGTAACCGAAGGTGATGATAAACCAATTAAATATCCTCACATATTTCGTAATAGTGATGTGATGGTAATTACAAAAATAGATTTATTACCTTACGTTAATTTTGATATAGAGCGTTGTATAGAATATGCCCAACAGGTTAATCCAGATATTCAAATTTTTCAAGTTTCTGTTGTTAATGAAAGTGGTTTAAAATCCTGGTATGAATGGTTAAAAGATAAAATTATTTAAATTTCAATTAACTTCAATTCTCTCTGATACTTATTCATCCAATAGGACTCCTAATTGATTGTTATAAAATGAATTATATAGACTCTAAATATTTTTAATATATTCAGCTTTCAAATTATTTATTAGATGTATCTGAAAATTAGATTGATTCTCTTTTGGTACTCTCAGATATATAGCAAAAACTGCTATGATAGCAGTAAAAAATATATGTATCTTCATTGGGATGATACATCTCCTAACATCTACATATACTTATTACAGCTGTAGAAGTCATAATTACGCAATTTCATATTTGAATATTGTATTTTAAATATTATTTAACTACTTAATATCTAATACCATTCAGTTCAGTTAAGTCTCAAAACTAGTAGGACTTACGCAACAGAGATTTGTCCGAAGCGACCGTAACTTAGTGTAGGGAAGCAATCCCAAGATTTCGGCGTTGACGAAGTCTGCTCGATAGAGCTTATACGTCGCCTGCCGGAAAGTCCTAACGGACATGCTACGCAAACGGTCTCGGACTGAATTACGTGGGTTTTGCGTAAGTCCTGACTAGAAATAGCCTAGTAGTTTACCCAGCGAACTTTACGTGGTTGTTCGTGAAAAGAAAACTACGCTTCTCAAAGTAGACGTGGTTCGTTTGAATAAATTAAATACAAAGAAAAAATATATCTAGATAAAGTATTTTATACTTCACTGTATTTCAAGTAACAAATTAAAGTGTATTTTTTATTATCTTTTTAACTCATTAATAAACTGCCCTTAGCAACATAGAAATAAACTGGCAGTTGTTTTAAAAAATTTTATGTCATCTAAATATAAAAAGTTCTTCAATCCTAAGAACTTTTCTAAATATATTGTATTAATAGCTATTGCTTTACTGACTTCTGCATGCGTTATACCTTTAAGTATTTGGATTGCAAAAATTAATAATGTTTCCCCAAAGGATTTATCAACTAAATTAACCTCCTTTAAAATAACCGAACCTAAAAAACCAATTACTTTAAATCAGTTTTGTCAAAAGTATGAAAGTATTGGTCGAGATTTACAACTTGTAGAGAATCAAAGTCTGGTTACAGAAGAAATACTTTATCAAACTAAGCAAGATAAAGACACTCAACTCACCTTAGCTGCTGAAACTTTTCCCGATATTAACGCTAGAGCAAGAGAAGCTAAAGTTCCGGTGGTGATGTATCACGATATTTTACCCAAAAAAGAAGTATTTTTTGATGTTACTCCAGAAGAACTAGAAGCAGATTTTGAATTAATCAAATCTCAAGGACTAACCCCAATCAGCTTAGACCAATTAGTTGCTCATTTACGTACTGGAAGTCCCTTACCAGCAAAACCTATTTTACTAACCTTCGATGATGGTTATGGAGGACACTATGAGTATGTTTACCCTCTCCTAGAAAAATACGGTTATCCAGCTGTTTTTTCTATTTATATTAAATATATAGGTATCAATACTGGTCGTTCTCATGTCAGTTGGGAAGAAATTAAAACTATGAGTAAGAACCCCTTGGTTACCATAGCAGCTCATAGTATGACCCATCCTCCAGATTTAACTAAACTATCTGAAGAAGAAATTCGTAAAGAAATATTTGAGTCGAAACAAAAATTAGAAAAAGAACTAGGTAAAAAAATTAATTACTTTACCTATCCTGCTGGAAAACATAACGAAACAGTAAAACAGTTAGTGCAAGAAGCTGGATATGTAGCTGCACTATCTATGGATGACAATCAAGAAATCTTTGCTGGTGAATCACCAGATTTATTTGCTATTGGTCGTTTTGGTCAATCTAGCTTACAGGATGTAGTCAAAGAAGCTTCCGGAGGTTCTGCTTTACCCCAGTGTGGATTTGATTTTACCTCTTCTATCCGTAAAGAGAATCGAACTGAGAATAATGTTCCTCTAATTCTGATTTCTGGTGGAAAACCAGAAACAATTCATGCAGATAGTCGGTATCAAGTTCCAGAGATTATCAAAGATACTGGAGCGATCGCTGCTGTGGATGGAGGTTTCTTTTCTTTGAAAACTCTCACCTCTAATGTGATGATTGGACCTGTATTAAGTAAAAGAGGTCAGGGTTTTATTCCTGGAAATAAGAGCGAAAATCCTAAACTGAACCGTCGTCCTCTGGTTCTAATTAGCGATCGCTCTGCAAAGTTTATCCCTTTTGATGCTGAGAAACACAATACTTTAGAGGGTATAAAATCTGAGTTAACTTCTGTTAATGATGCTTTTGTAGGTGCAGCATTTTTAGTGAAAGACGGTGAACCCCAAGATGCTGAATCATTCGGGGATTTATATGGTTTTGACGCTGCACGTTTTCGAGCTTTTTGGGGAATTAGTAAATCGGGAGTTCCTGTAGTTGGTGTGAGTAATAAACCTGTTGATTCAGTAAGATTAGGTAAAGCTTTAGCTGATGCAGGGTTACGGGATGCTGTAATGTTAGATTCTGGTGCTAGTACATCTTTAGCGTATCAAGGAAGTTCTATAGTTGGATATACTCCTCGTCCTGTTCCTCACGTCGTAGCTCTATTTCCACCTTCTGTAAATGAGGTTGATGTTGATACTCTTTCAGAAGAAGATAAAAAAGAGGAAAAAAGTAATTAAATAGTTGTACCTTTGATTTATTTCAAATACTACAGAAAAAACTATAGACGCGCAATATTGCGCGTCTATACGAAGTTTTGCTCAAAAGTCTGACTCGAAAATCTTAGAATTAGATGACACTTCAATAGGAAATTAATTCTTAGTTAAAACCAATCCTTATAAAACTGAATTTCATCTAATCTTGTTTCAAAAGGTGCTCCTTTACCTGCTGGAGGAAAAACTCTAATCTTAGCTCTGTTAGCAAACTTCTCTAATCTACCTCCTAATTGAGGTAAGTTACTAAGAATATACCAATATGTCTCCATATCAGTACAGTGAATAATTAAAGTTGTTGGTGCTAGCTTTGTGTCGATTTCCCAATGACAATGGGATAACAAAGTTTGAGTTATGCGATCGCAACTTTGATAGTACTGTTTGCAAATTGTATATTCTAACTGCCGACGTAATAATTCATCAGTAAATGTATGATTTGGTGGAGGTAAATCATCGGGAGGAAGGAATGGCTTTTTCATTTACTACCTCTTAATAGTGTTAGGGTTATTAAGTTCTTTTTCCAACACCAACATTGAGAGATGAGATAAAAATATAAAAATTCTATGAGTTATGTATATTCAGCTTTTAAACGCTGACACCTATCTCTATCTGTACCAGTGCCGCCTGTTATTTATATAATGATCGAATAATGACCAAAATTCTATCAAATTGGGTGAGAGTATTAAACAAATAATCAGTTGAGCAAATAATTAATCAAGCTTTTATTCAAGCTTCAATCAATTGTAAATCAAACCACAGTCTTGGGTCTGCTTGTTTAAGTTTAGATTTTGGGTCTTTAAGTAGTCGCGAAGAATTTAATATAACCACTGGTGATAGACCCATATTGTAGGCAATATCTTCAAAAACATCTTTTTTATCTTGCACTGAAGATAATATTTCTTGAGAGCAATAGATACCAACATATTGAAAAGGTCTGCGAGGTCTTCCCCAATAGTTAGTAATTACTTTTATATAAGTTTTACTGAGTAATTCTCTAACTGATGGGTAATATCCTAAAGTGAGTCTTACAAATTCTTTCGCAAGGATATCCTCTTTAATCATAACAAAACGTTTGCAGCGCTTATATCCGTATTTAATTATATCATATATTCTATTTTATTTTTCTTAATTTTTGTTATTTTAAGATATTAAATATTTTTTATTTTCAGTTTTTATTGTTTGTAAATAAGGGATAATTACATTCTTAATAAATGAAACTATTATTACAATTAATGATTTTAAAAAAATATAATATACATCTGATTACAAGTGTCAAAAATAAATTTAAAAAATCGGTTTAATTCTTAAATAAAAGTTAATCATAAATCCTATAAAAATAATATTTATTTTTTTAACGTACAAGCAAAATACCCGACTTTGCGATTAAAGTCGAGCTTCTAAGTGCAAACCATATTTCAGACTCACAAATAAAATAGGAGCCAATATTAAGTACAAAAACTAAACTGCAATATATACAATATAGATTTACCGAACATTACGTTCCGAGATTAAAACTTCTGCGATAAATTCTGGCAGTTCTTGAAGGTCAGAGAGTTTTTCTTCGCTAGGTATAGGAGAATCAAAAGTGTAGTTAGGGTCGCAATCACCTGTATCGTAAACTTGGATGTACCATCTATCTGGTAATCCATCTATACCAACCTCTACAACATACCAACTGACTCCTAAAAGACGAGAGTTAATAACACTAAACCAATCCTGATATTCATCAGGAATGCTCCATTCCAACATAATAAACTCTATGGCAATTTTTCCAGCTTCAGTGGAAGTCAGTAACATTTTTCTCCTTACTTTTTCTGTTCTTCAGGTATATCTGGATATAGTCCTAGTTCTTTAGATAGTTCTCTAGCTATATGAATTAAAAACTCTGCACCTTCCTGATTTCCGTCGTGTGCAAAGACTGTAGCAACCCGTAATGCTATCTTAATAAAATCAGCATCAAGTAATTGGGAATGTGTTTTTAAAACTTCAGGTTCCTGTCCATTAGGACAGCGAAGTAATTCGTCAATTAAAGCAAAGTATTGATTTTGACGTTCTTCTGTTATCTGTTGTTGTTCTGTCATTAGGTAAGTAAGTGTAGGTGATATTTTAACTAATTAAAATTTTTATATTTGATTAATATAATTTTTTTGTAAATAATGGTGTTGATAATGAAAATTAGCTATAAAATTAAACTATTATAGATATAAGTTGATTATATATATCGAATCATCAATTAAGTAATAAGTTAAATCATATACAACAACTATATTAAGTAACTACATTAAATAGTCACTTAATATAAAACTAATATAAGAGAATTACTATTGTTTCCAAATTCTTTCTAGCATTTCAATATTTTTTTGATATTCATTCATTTTATTCTGATTATATCGATGGCAAATAAATGCTATTAGATTAATATAAATAGGTGTTGATAAGAGTAATGTATGTGTTATTTCAAATTGATATTTTGTAATATTTTTGACTAAAGAGGTATTTGAGGATTGAGAATCAGGAATAGCTATAAATTCTATATGTTGCTGCCAAATTATGGAAAAGATTATAAGAACTGGGGACAATACTAAAAAAGTTATTGAAGTTACGATAAGAATCTGTAAAATTTTTAATTTCATAGACTCTTTCCTTAAAGTATTCAATAAAGTATTAAATAGAACTGATTTAAAAAGGGGTGGAAATTTGCAGATAACTAACATCTTTAATCTTGAATCAGTTTTCAATCATCAAAGGAAAAAGTTAAGAAATCCCCCCTGTTAAGGGGGGTAGAGGGGAATCTCTGCGTAAATCCTATAGTGTTTATATCAGTTGACCCTTATGACCAGAGTTCATTATGGGGAGATTGAATTTATTGTTTTATTTATAAATGTACTCGCTACTTTAAACCCTTATTGAATAGGAATTTATAAAAAATTAAGGGTTATAGGTCTTAGTATTTTTAGGGGTAGGTACTAGTATTTTGTGGATTTACTTCTATATTCTTTGTACTCATTACTGCTTATATGGAATTATAGAAATGCCTATTTTTGGTTAATTTATATACGAAAAAAGTATTAAAAATAGAATTATTCATTATTCTGATGTAAATATATCTTTTATGAACAGTTATTTATTTAAATATTATGTAAAGAGTAAAATATATTATAAATAACTAAATATATATAGTTTGAGAATTTGCTTATAGAATTATTTAAAATGATTAAAAATAATTATTATCTAGGATTTCATTCGCCTATTACTAGTAGAAGTTCAGAATTTGTTTCTACAGTGGTCGCTATATAAAAAATAATTTTATTAATGTTATGACTGAACTTATGTAAAAGTAAGATACTTTGTTCGATAAGACTTTCGTTTGCGATGTATAAGCTCTATCAGAAACCCTAAGCATTAACTATGCTGCTTGGATTTCCACCCTACACCAATTTTCAGCGGCAATAACAAGTTGTGATTGCCTAAGTCCTAAATATATATAATTCAACTTTCAATAAAAAATATATATAATAGTCTTTAATTGCTCAGAAAATTTATATATAACTAGAAAGTTACTGAAAATATAAAATTCTAATCTTTAGAAGTATATAATTAAAATCAAAGTTAACTAAAATTAAAGTTCACTCTCTTCTTAATTTCCATCTTCTCTGGTCATAAAAGCTATAGATTTATTAACCTCCATAGTTCATAACTACTTTCTGACCCCTACCGGCTTTGTAATGGCAGTTTTAAATGCTTATCTATTTACTCTTTAATGAGTAAAATAAAGTTATATGTCAATATATATTTTTGATATATATATTTGATATTTTCTTAATAAGTATTGAATTAAGAAAATATTTTGAAACAATTGAAATATTTTTAAAACTATATGAGAAATTATTATTTATAATCTACCTTTATCAAAATTAAAAATCAAAGTCAAAAAGATAGGAGTTAATTAATGCGAATTGCTAAAAATGTTACTGAACTTATAGGTAAAACTCCTCTAGTACAGCTTAATAGAATACCACAAGCTCAGGGGTGTCTTGCTAGGATTGTGATGAAACTAGAGGGAATGAATCCCGCAGCTTCTGTAAAAGACCGGATTGCTGCAAGTATGGTACAAAATGCGGAGGCTGAAGGTTTAATTGAACCAGGCAGAAATATTTTAGTAGAACCAACATCTGGAAATACAGGAATTGGACTAGCCATGGTTGCAGCGGCACGGGGATATCAGCTAATTTTAACTATGCCAGAATCCATGAGTGTGGAAAGACGAGCGATGTTAAGAGCTTATGGTGCTGATTTGGAATTAACCCCTGGTAGCGAAGGAATGCGAGGAGCGATTAATAAAGCACAAGAAATTGTAGATAGAACTGAGAATGCTTTTATGCTGCAACAGTTTGCTAATCCTGCGAATCCAAAGATTCATCGCGAAACCACAGCAGAAGAAATTTGGGAAGATACTGATGGAGAGATAGATATATTAGTTGCTGGTGTGGGTACTGGAGGTACTATCACGGGTATTTCTCAGACTCTGAAGCAGCGTAAATCGGATTTGAAAGTAGTAGCAGTAGAACCGAATGGTAGTCCAGTTTTATCTGGTGGGAAACCTGGTTCCCATAAAATTCAGGGTATTGGTGCAGGATTTGTACCTGATGTTTTGGAAACAGATGTAATTGACGAAATCTTCAAGGTGGAAGATGAAGCAGCGATGAGTATGGGAAGACGTTTAGCTAGGGAGGAAGGTCTGTTATCTGGTATTTCATCTGGTGCAGCTTTGTATGCAGCGATTGAAATTGGTAAACGTCCTGAGAATTCTGGTCGTCTGATTGTTGTTGTACAACCTTCTTTCGGGGAACGTTATTTAAGTACTCCAATGTTTCAAGATTTAGGGAGAGAAGCTGCAGTGGTTGGATAAATCAATAAATAGTTAAGCATACCCCCGTTTAGAAAACGGGGGATTTAGCAGTAGTCCAAAAACGAACTCTACAAGGAGTACTTAAAGCTCCTCTACTGACTCCACTAAGGTCAATACCAAGTGTCGCCGCTACTTTAACTAAGATATTAGCTGCCCCGTTCGCATCAGCGTTGAAAATTTCACCGCCTCTAGACTTGTAAAGTCCTCTTTCAATCCTCCTTCCTGATGGTTCCCACCCTTTGGGTTTTGCACCAAATTTAGGCAGGGTATCATTATCCCAATAGGAAGATTTGGAGGTGTAGCTCTCTTCAGTCTGTGTAAATTGAATGCCGTAAACTTCACACAGTTGCTTTATCCTTTCTTTTAGCCTCTGTGTAGGGATTTGGACAAATTTTTGATTATTCTTTCTCCCCATGTTTGAGTTTTGTTTTTGTCCCTTGTTCCAACCAAAAACAATATGACCAATTTTATGTTCTATGCAATGGTTGACAACTAGGGATGCTGCTTTATTTATGGCATCCCTCATTTGTCGATTGCGTTTTTCAGTTATAGATGCAAGCTTTTTACTCCAAAAGCCATTTGGCTTATCTTTCATCCGCTTTGCAACCCTCTTGTTAAACCATTGATTTACACTCTTTAAATGCAAACCGTCAACAATAAAACTTGTTCCCACTGTAGAGACACAGGTTAACCAGTTGTTTAACCCAGGATCTATTCCCAGCCCCTGGGATTTATCTAACTCTACATTTAATGATTCAATTTTATAAATAAACTCAGCGTAAAAGCACCCATTTCTGGGTAATATTCTTACTTCTTTGATATCAGCAATATTAAGATTAGAAGGGAAAGTTATATGTACGAATGAAATACCAAACCATGATTTAACTTTCTTTCCTAGAGGTAATCTTATTCCTAGTTCATGTTCTTTGTTTTTATTCTTACCAGTTAGTTTTACTGAACGTCCAGTAAAAGTAGCCACTGCTAAGCCACTTCTTGCTTTCAAGTATTTTGGCAATGATGGCTTATTTTCTATTTCTCCTTTATCCCACTTTTTCCGTATAACTTTATAGGATTTGAAAGATTCTGCGACATTCGTTAGTATTTGCTGGGCTGTATCTGAATAAAGGGCTTGATAATGCGGGTTTCTTTGTTTTGTGCCCAGTTCTTTATGTAAGTCAGCCTTGCTAGGAATTTTGCCAGTCTTAAAAAATAATTGACGGCTGTAATAAATACCGCAGTTGCTTAATTTCTTGGCTTCTGAGCAAAGGTATTCAAGAATGGCACGCGTATCTTTTGACCCTTTAATTAATACTTGCTGTGTTCCATACATTGAATAAATACGAACTAACTATATTATAATTATAGTCAGTATACCAACATATGTGCTATAAATAAATGCCTTTCCAGAAAAACAACAAATTAGGTGCCTTACCTTATGGAGATAAACCGTTAGATACCAAGCCAGTTAGCTTTAAACCAAGACTTGGGCAGCTTGAAAAGCTTAAAAAAGTACCCTCTTGGCAGGAAAAACTCAGAGATTACATTGATACTTTAATCAAAGATATTGACGGCGAATAAATTCGCCGTGTCCATGTTCCTCCCCTGATTGAAAATACAGGGGCTTCCCGTGTCCCGATCTTTTCTTGTGAGTGCTGAAAGTTGACGTTGCTGATTAAAAATATGAATAGCCCCCCAGCCCCGAATTTTGGGGGATTAAGGGGGCTAATAAATATGAGAAAGATAAATTCATATTTCAATTCACCAATCCCTGAAAGCTACAGGAAGACTTCTATAGGACTTACGCAACGAAGATTTGTCCGAAGCGACCGTAACGTAGTGTAGGGAAGCAATCCCAAGATTTCGGCGTTGACGAAGTCTGCTCGATAGAGCTTATACGTCGCCTGCCGGAAAGTCCTAACGGACATGCTACGCAAACGGTCTCGGACGGAATTACGTGGGTTCTGCGTAAGTCCTGTTCTAATTAAAAACTTCCAGAAAATAAATTACACATATTGATTACAAAATTAATATAGCGAAATCATCTATCAATGAGGTTTATAGCTAAATTTATTGATGTTGTGTATGGGTAAATATTTTTGTTTACTTACTTATCAACTCACTCCCTCACTATCTATGTTGAAACTTGAAAAATGGAACATTAAACCCTTGGTTATTATTCATTATTAATTGATAATTGTTCAATGAAATTTATCAATTAAGTAAAGTGATGTTGTCAAAATTGCAAAAAACACCAGGACTGAGGTTATTTGTGGGTGCTGCTGCGGCTTTTTTTATTCTCAGCCTCCTGTTGACTTTGCATCGCTATTTCAGTTTCTATGCTTCTTTTGACCAAGGTATTTTCAACCAGGTTTTTTGGAATAATTCTCACGGACGCTTTTTTCAAAGCTCTTTGTCTTCGAGTCTTTCTACCAACGTGGTTCATGCAGGGGAATTCCCCAAGGTTTTCTATCACCGTTTGGGGCAGCATTTCACTCCAGCACTACTGTTATGGTCCCCGATATATGCATTATTTCCTTCACCTGTAACTCTTACAGTTCTACAAGTAATATTTATTACAACTGCGGGTTTAATTTTATATGTTTTAGCCCGACGTTATGTAGAAGCACCAATTGCTGGAATGATTGCAGCGAGCTACTATGCTGCGAATGCGGTAGTAGGACCAACTTTATCTAACTTCCACGATATCAGTCAGATTCCTTTGTTTATTTTTAGTTTGCTCTTAGCAATGGAAAAGCGACAGTGGTGGTTATTTTGGCTGATTGCTGTGTTTATTTTAGCAGTAAGGGAAGATGCAGGGGTGGGTTTGTTCGGTGTCGGGG
The DNA here is from genome assembly GCA_050042865.1 of Mastigocoleus sp. Classification (GTDB taxonomy): domain Bacteria; phylum Cyanobacteriota; class Cyanobacteriia; order Cyanobacteriales; family Nostocaceae; genus JBCCDM01. The sequence continues at coordinate 40,286 of JBHJJE010000023.1, read as the reverse complement.
TGTATATGGTCTTGAGTAAGAGATTTCCCCGTGCAGGGATTGCTACTTGCATTCTCAGTTTTGGCTATATGTTACTGCTGACTAATGTAATTATGCCGATTTTTTCCGAAGATATTTCTCGACGTTTTATGTTAGAGAGATTTGGACAATTTGCAGATGGTGATGAAGCTTCTACTTTAGATATTATTGCGGGAATGGCTCGTAATCCCTTCAGGTTAATAGTAGAACTTGTGACACCTGTAGATAGGACTATCAAGTATTTACTCGGACAGTGGTTACCTCTAGCCTTTATACCAGCTCTTTCTCCTGCTTCTTGGGCGATCGCTGGATTTCCTCTGTTAAAATTATTTTTGGGTAAGGGGGATTCGGTATTAGCAATCAGTATCAGATATGCTTTGAGTGTTGTACCTGGTTTATTTTATGGGGCAATTTTATGGTGGTCAAAGCATCCGAAAACATTTAAACCTAAATTTCGTCGCTTTTGGATTGCTTGTATTTGTTTATCGTTAATTTTTAGCTTTACTTCTAATCCCAGTCGGACTTTATACTTTGCGATTCCTGATTCCATAAATCCTTGGGTGTATGTTTCTATTCCCCAGCAGTGGAGTCATGTGGCAAAAATGCGTCCTCTGATCGCAAAAATTCCCCAAAATGCCAGTGTATCAGCTACAACTTATATTGTGCCTCATTTATCTGGTCGTAGAGAAATATTACGTTTACCCATGTTAGAACTACGTAATGATCGCAAACAACTAATTAAGGTAGATTACGCGATCGCTGACCTATGGAGATTACAGAAATATCAAGTTGCTTTTAAAGGCGATCGCCATCAATTACAAGCTGCTGTATCATTGATTGAAAGGGTCAGTAATAATAAGGAATACGGTATTACTGGTTTTGCAGATGGTGTAATTTTGATACAAAAGGGAGTAGAAGACGAGGAGAAAGCAAAAGCTGCTTGGTTGGAGTTTCGTCAGCAACTTCAAACTTAGGTTTAGAAAAGTATTAGAGTGAATTTAAAATTTACATCATTAATTATTTCAGTATCAGTTTATAGCAGTAGTGGAACTTGTTGCTTGGACAATAATTTCAGTTTGTCTTGCGCTTAAAGATGAATCAATAGATAAACCCTTATCTAAAACAGATAAGGGTTTGAGTTTACTTATTTCTTTGTTAAAAAATCTGTCAGTTAGAAGAAATAGTATTTAGCCACACAAGAAGTCTGAACGAACCCAACCTTCATAATTTCGGAAATAAACTTTATACCAGGTATAACCATTTTTATCTTTAGCCCAATCTACTGCACTTATTCTGGCACGATTAGGAATTTGTAGTACTGTACCATACGCTCCTCCGGGTCCGCGACGCATATTTAATTTACCGTATCTATCTCTTGTACAAACGCTGTAGGTTGCTTGACTAACTAATACTCCTTCTTCTAACATTTGATAACTACGTAATGTTTCTCCTTTATTTTGAATTGGATTAGCAGTACTTTGAGCAGCAAAAGCAGGTGTTGCAGAAGTTAGAGTTAATGCACTAGCGATGAAAATTTTGATAATATTAAATTTAGACATGGTAAATACTCCTAATAATCTTAAAGTTTTTTGAATTGATTGAAATTTGCTTTAAAGTGCTGTGAAAGTAGTTTGAAAGTAATCTCAAAGTAATTAAAAGTAATTAAAAGTAATTTGAAAGACTTTAGGAAACCATTACTATATGAAAAAAGAGAAGTTTTTAATTACTAATAATTACTAATTTTTCAAACACTAAGTTTTCAAACACAAAAGTTTTTAAATACTAACTTCAATAAATTGCGGTTGATAATTCCGAACAAAGTCCAACACTTGACTCAACTGCTCTCTATTAGTTAGTGCAATACAACCAGATGTTCCATCTTCACCGTTATTCCTTTCAAAAGACGGGTCATAATGAATACCTAAATCCGTGCGAGCAGTACGAAAAAGAGGCTGTATAGGTAGAAAGCGATCGCCTACTTCCGGATGAGTTCCAGGAACTGTACCTGCTGCTATAGAATATCTTCCATTTGGTAATGGTGCTTTCGTTCCACTTTGATGACGATTTCTATCTTGAGAATATGCTCTTCCAGTGACAGTGATAAATCTCCCAGTTAACTGTCCGTTTGCATAAAGACGAAGTTCATATAGTGGATTACCTAAAGTATTCGCTGCTCCTGTTTTAGTCAGGGTCATATGACTTCCACGAGCTACCCGGACTGAGAGGTTCTGATTAATATAATCGTTTTCTTCTGTACTGACCTTTACTAACGATTTACTAGATGAATCTGCTTTTGAATTGAGATTTATTATTTGGGTATTTTTCCTCCCTATATTTTCTGCTTTTTTGACATTCTGAATTGACTCATTTTTAGTCAACTTTTGTGATGATATTGTCTCTCCATTCGCTGCACAGCTAGCAGCTGTTAAACAACTCAGAGATATTAAAACAAACCGAAACAGCATATAAATCGCTTTTTCTTTCGATATGTATTAAATATACATTCTTGTTTTTATACATGACATAAGGTTAAACACTGATTTTTTGCCTGTAGAGATAAATTCAGTAATACGTAAATATTTATAAATTCTTTTTATAAATTAAAAAAACGATAAAGTGGAGGAAAATAATATTTTTTGGCTACTTTACTTATATAGTTTGTATTTCAAGATTCAATAAAACTTTATTTCTAGTAATATCCAATCAAACCTAGGTTATTAATACTGAATGTAATGTAGCAAATAAAGAGTGATGATTTTATTTTTTATAATATCAAGGGTGGTACTAGTATTTATGACAGTATTCAATAATACTGAAATTACTTATTGTTATAAAGTTTGAATATATACATTTGTTGAATGAAACATATACAACTGTGAATTTGGAAGTTTATAACTTCTGATGTATTTATTTAATTTTGCCTTTAATGAGATGCTCAAATATAGATATATGGCGCGATTTGAATTTTATTGTTGGTAGATTTTTAGATTTATTTACCACCAAGATACATTCACTTTTATATTTGCCAGGATTTCAGTGATTGTCAAAGAATAATTATTGCAAATTTGAAATTTTGAGTTAACTTTATAAATTTAGAGTTTTGTTAAATTTTTGCAAAAACTTGGAGAAAAAGACTTATGAAAATATTAGTTTTAGTTTGGGAGTTCCCACCCCGGATTGTTGGAGGAATTGCACGTCATGTTGCTGAGTTATATCCAGAACTTGTGAAATTAGGACATTGTGTCCATTTAATTACACCAGAATTTGGACAAGCTCCCATGTATGAAGAAGTGGAAGGAGTGAGTGTTCATCGAGTTCCTGTAGAAGATAGCGATCGCTTTTTTGAATGGATAGGAAACATGAACAATAGTATGGGTGCTCATGGTGGTAAATTAATCGAAGAAGAAGGAAATTTTGATTTAATTCACGCCCATGATTGGTTAGTTGCAGATAGCGCGATCGCTCTCAAGCATTGTTTTAAGATACCTCTAATTGCTACAATTCATGCGACTGAGGCTGGAAGACATAATGGTATACACACTCCAACTCAGTACTATGTGAGCAGTAAGGAGCAGCAGTTAGCTCATGATGCATGGAGAATTATTGTTTGTACCGATTACATGCGTCGGGAAGTAGAAAGAGAGTTATATAGTCCCTGGGGTAAAGTAGACGTAATTTATAACGGTATTCGTCCAGAGAAAAAACAGCACCATCAAAATTTTCATCCTTCTAATTTTCGTCGTCAATTTGCTCAAGATGAAGAAAAGATTGTTTACTATGTTGGTCGGATGACTTATGAAAAAGGAGTATCTACATTATTAGATGCAGCTCCAGAAGTTTTGCACGAAATGGCAGGAAATGTAAAATTTGTGATGATTGGTGGTGGAAAAACCGATTATCTCAAAAAACAAGCTTGGGATTTGGGAATTTGGGATAAGTGTTATTTTACAGGTTTTATGGCAGATGACTATTTAGATAAATTTCAGACCATAGCTGACTGTGCTGTATTCCCTAGTCTCTACGAACCCTTTGGTATTGTGGCATTAGAGAGCTTTGCATCCCGTGTTCCTGTAGTAGTATCGGACACGGGTGGCTTCCCGGAAGTAGTAAAACATACAAAAACAGGTGTTGTCACTTATACTAATAATCCCCAATCTTTAGGTTGGGGAATATTAGAGGTTTTAAAAAACCCTGACTACAAACAATGGTTAATAGATAATGCTTACGAAGATTTAGAAAAACGGTTTAGCTGGAGTAAAATCGCTAAACAAACCGAACAAGTTTATCAACATGTTGTGGAAGAAAAGAGGAAGGTGGTTTGGTAATTAGAATAAATTGAAGCTTAAATTTAAACTTACATTCGAGCTCATACTAATCCCTGCAAATTAAACTTTTATTTCTATATTAAAAATATTTTCTGGGGGTTTAGAAGCTATCATAACTTCCCAACCTAAACCTTGCAAAAATAGATCCCCATCAGGAGTTTCTACTACATCAACTCCCCATTCTCCTTGCTGGAGGGAAGTTGGAGAACTAGTCATTACAGCAGGGGATACTTTGACTCCTCCTAATGCCAAAATACTATAAGTCGAATCAGATTGTTTTTGCAATAGTCGCTTTTTACGTAAAGCTTCTGCACAGAGTTGTCCAACTTCTGCTGCTGTTCTTTTTGATGAATCGAACAAAACTTCTACAATCCAATGAGGGTTATCTACTCCAGAGAAAGTAATATCATGATGATTACTAAGTCCATTAGTAAATATCTGGGTAAATTCTTCTCGACTTAGCTTCGGAGCTATATCGCTAGAAATATTAAAATTGTGGGATAGTAGCATACGCCCTTTCTGAGATTCTGTCATCATTACCTATATATTGAAAATCGCCGGATATTCTTAATTTTTAGATTACACGATAGGTGTCGGTTGCTTTGATCCAATTCAAAATTCCTGCATACCCTTCGGGAACGTTTTCAACGAACAAAATTCAAAATCTATAACCAATTTTACGTATAAATATTTTACTTTAAAGCAATAAATATCATAAGTATTTTTTTATTTTATATCAAATTCTTTTTATAAGTCAGGTTATATCAAATCCCGTTATACTGGAGTTACAAGAAAACCCCATAGACCCAGAGAAGATTTAGAAAGAGAAAGAGAGAGGAAATTTAAATAATTCCGACACAAACGGAAACGATATTAGTTATGAAAGCTCAGATCTCATCCCGTAGTTTCTACGCGAAAACTTTAGGATCATTTATATTAATACCCATAGTTATAGTCATTGGAGGAGAAAACTATGGGATTGGGAATCCTTAAAGATGGTAAGTGGGTATCTCAAAGAGAACAAGAAGATTCAGAGGGAAAATTTATTCGCCCTTCCACCACATTTCGTAATAAAATAACAGCTGATGGTTCTAGTGGTTTTAAAGCTGAACCAGGACGCTATCATTTATACATCTCTTGGGCTTGTCCTTGGGCTTGTCGTACTGCTATTTTGTGGCAGTTGAAGGGATTACAAGATGTTGTCGGTTTGTCCGTGGTTGCAGCAGAAATTTACGAGAATAGTTGGGAATTCTCTTCTGAAGATAAAGAGGCTGGTACTATACCCGATACTGTTAATAATTTAGATTATTTGTGGCAGTTATATTTAAAAGCCCAAATAAATTATACGGGAAGAGTCACAGTTCCGGTTTTATGGGATAAGCAAACCAATAATATTGTGAACAATGAATCCCGTGAAATCATTCGGATGTTTGATACAGAATTTGAAGAGTTTGCAAATAAACAGGTTAATTTTTATCCCCAGGATTTGCAAAAGAGTGTGGATGAAACCATAGATGCAATTTATCAGCCGATTAATAATGGTGTATACAGGGCAGGTTTTGCCACCAGTCAATCAGCCTATAATGAAGCTGTAAAAGAACTATTTAGTGCCTTAGATTATTGGGAAAAGATACTAGGAAAACAGCGTTACTTATGTGGAGAAAAAATTACTGAAGCCGATTGGTGCATGTTCACGACTTTATTTAGATTTGATGCAGTTTACTACGTGCATTTTAAGTGCAATTTACGCCGGATAACTGAATATCCTAATTTGTGGAATTATTTGAGAGAATTATATCAGATTCCAGGTGTGAAAGAAACTTGTAATCTTGACCATATCAAAAGACATTACTATATCAGCCATCCTAACGTTAATCCAACTCGTATTGTGCCATTAGGACCTATTATTGACTTTGATGAACAGCATAATCGGAATCAAATGGCTGTGGGTGTTTAGTTTTAATAGTTTTGTTTAATTAAAGATTTCGTTTTCGTTACCAGATAAATTTTAACCCACCAGGGATTGAAAAACCGGAAGCAGTCCCTACATGGTGGGTCTTCGGGAACAACGCGCTGCTTTGTGTCTCGTAGCATAAGTCCATTTTGATGCAATTACTTTTAACATCTTGGCTTCGTATTCGGCTGAGGGCTTATTGTAGTCTTACTAAAGGAAGAAGCAAGGCTCAATCTTAAAGCTGAAGGAAAGAAATAATTTTAGGTTTATGATGGATTGTACTCTGTTCAAGCTACACCATATGCCTATCAAGCGATCGCATTTTATTCTACTACCTCAGAATGATACAAGAGAAAAAAATAATCATAGGCGGGAATTTATAAGCTGTATCGTAAACAGTTAAAAAGTTGAGAATAATCTATGAATCTCAACTCTTTAAGTCACCGAAGTTAATATTCATGAATATATTATTAAATATCGTATTCACTCCCTAATACTTCAAGAGAAATATCACCTCATGGCAGAACGCAAAGAACATCAAGACTTAACTACTAGAGATGGTTATCCTATTGCTGATAATCAAAACTCTCTGAGTGCAGGAGCACGAGGACCAGTTCTCATACATGACATTCACTTGAATGAGAAGTTAGCTCACTTTAACCGGGAACGGATTCCCGAACGAGTTGTTCATGCTAAAGGTGCAGGAGCTTTCGGTACTTTCACCGTTACCAATGATATTACCCGCTACACCAAAGCCAAGTTATTTTCAGAAGTTGGTAAACAAACCCCTCTTTTAGCTCGCTTCTCTACTGTTGGTGGTGAAAAGGGTTCTGCAGATGCAGAACGGGACCCCCGTGGTTTTGCAATCAAGTTTTACACTGAGCAAGGTAACTGGGACATGGTTGGTAATAATACCCCTGTCTTCTTTATCCGCGACCCTTTAAAATTTCCCGACTTTATCCATACTCAAAAACGTTGTCCCGGTAGCAATCTCAAAGACCCAATCATGCGCTGGGATTATTGGTCTCAGTCCCCCGAAGCTTTACATCAAGTGACAATTTTGTACAGCGATCGCGGTATTCCTAAAAGTCATCGTCACATGAATGGTTACGGGAGTCATACCTACAGTTTTATTAATGCTGATAATCAGCGTGTTTGGGTGAAATTTCACTTTAAAACCATGCAGGGTATCGAAAACCTAACTGAGGAAGAAGCAAACAAAGTAAAAGCAGAAAACCCTGACCATTCCACCCAAGATTTATGGGATTCTATTAAAGAGGGAAATTATCCCAAGTGGAGATTCTGTATTCAGGTAATGACTGAAGAACAAGCAGAAACTCACTCAGATAATCCCTTTGATTTAACCAAAGTTTGGAAACACAGCGAATACCCTTTAATTGAAGTGGGTATTATGGAACTCAACCGCAATCCTGACAACTATTTTGCTCAAATCGAACAAGCTGCATTTTCTCCGAGTGCTATAGTTCCAGGTATTGATTTTTCTCCCGATAAAACTCTATTAGCACGGGTAATGTCCTATGCAGATGCTCATCGCTACCGTTTAGGAACTAACTATCAACAGTTACCCGTTAATGCACCACAGTGTCCTTTTGCTAACTATCAGCGAGATGGTGCAATGACTTTTGGTGATAATGGGGGTAGTTCTCCTAACTACGAACCAAACAGGATGGAGAGCACACCAAAGCCCAATCCTGATTATAGAGAACCATCTTTACCCTTGGGAAATGTGGCAGTAGACCGCTACGATCATCGTGAAGGAAATGATGAGTATAGTCAAACTGGTGATTTATATCGTTTGATGGACGATGATGCAAAGGAACGCTTAGCAGAAAGTATTGCTAGTAGTTTGGGAGAAGTTCCATTAGATATTCAGAAGCGACAGTTATGTCAATTTTTCCGCGCTGACCCTGATTATGGTTCCCGGGTTGCCAAAAAAATCGGCGTTGAAATTGATCCTTCCATGTTACCTAAGGAAGCTCAATCTGTAGGATAGTAGTTTTTAGTTTAGGTGACAATTTTTTTAATAAAACTTAAAAGAGTCTTAGCGAAAGGGTTTAGCAGTGCTAAACCCTTACTATCTATGCAAATATACCTTTAAAAAAAGCTATAATTTCTGACCATGCTTGTGTAGAAGCATCAGAATCATAGCGATAACCATCATCACGCATAAAAGTATGTGCAGCTTCGTACATGAATACTTGATGAGGTACTTGAGCTTTCTGAAGATTGGTAATTAAAGTATTGCGATCGCTTTCGGGGATATGGGGGTCGAGAGTACCCAGTACTAATAAGATTTCGCTTTTAATTTCATCGAATCTACTTATTGTGTCTGCAATACCTTTTCCTAATTTACCGCTAGGAATACCTGTAGGATAACAGCAAGCTGCGGCTTTAATTTCACTAGAGAATGCTGCTCTGAAAGCTATATGTCCGCCGATACAAAATCCTAATGTACCGATTTTCTCCGGAATCACTGAATCTTCAGCTTTCAAGAAGTCAATTGTAGCGCGAATATCTGCATCATATTCATTAATTTTAGTCCGACGAGCATCATCATTTCCACGCATCCTTCCCAAGTCATCCGGTTCAATTACTGTTCCGACTGGTTCAATACGATGAAAAATTTCTGGAGCAGCAACTACATATCCAAATCCTGCGAGATAATTAACTAGACGAATCATTGCACCACCGAGTTGATAGATATCGCTATAAAAGATGATTCCTGGATATTTACCTTCTGGTTTGGGGGATACAATATAAACCCGCATCAAACTATCATCAACTTTCAAGTCTATATTGCGCTTTACTGTCTGCATGGTGTGATTTTATCTAATCTGAATTTATCTTAAGTTTGAATCACGCTAATTTTTACAGACTAGATTGAATAATTCTGTATTCAGGATTCTGTATTGGTAATTAGTAGATTGACATTCAATCCATCTCTGATGGCAGAGAACAGTAATACCAAAAACTGATATTTGATTGGATTATAGACCTGCTGCAGCTATTCGGTCGATATAGTTTTTACCCCACTCTAATGCTTCTTTCTGGGTAGCTTTATCCTCACTAGCAATGGTTTTATTGTTTTCATTGCGAATAACCACAATCCAATCAGAATACTTTGGTATTTCTTTAAGTTTGATTACAAAATCACCATATTGAATATCAATCATTCTTCCTAAATAGATTAGATGAGCAATAAATTAGATAATCATTATATTAAATGTATATATTTATTTAATCTTGGGCAATTCTACGGTTTTCATGTTTTATTTGTATCATTTGTATGATTTATAAACGATCAATAGTTCTCTGTGTAAAGTATGACTTACTTTATAGAATTTATAGAATAAATGCTGAAAACCCTGCGACTTTTAGTCCAGGGATGAAAGCTAACAGCAGAATTCCCAACTGCCTACAGTTTTTGTTGAGCGATATATCGTTTCACTTGCTCTGTTGAGATATTACCAGCAGTAGATACAAAATAACTTGGAGTCCATAGAGTGGGAAGTTTCAAAAGCTCTGGGAACTCTTTTCTTAGTATGTGAGACGCTCTACCTTTAATTCTTTTAATGATTGTTGATGGATTGTCTGTAGGCTTGCAATTCAAAAATAGGTGTACGTGGTCGGGCATGATTTCCATTGCAACAATCTTCCATCTGTTTTTAGGTTCATTGCATACTTCACAAATCACTTCTTGCAATCTATGAGCGACATCATCAACTAGAACTTTTTTACGACGTTTGGGGATAAAGACAAAGTGGTAATTCAAGAGAGATACTGCGTTCCCTTCATGCCTATACTCATCGGGAGAAAATTTTCCCATATTTACGGAATTTACATTGTTAGTTTGTATATAAATATAATATAATCAACATATAGTATAGACAACAAGGAGGTGATAACCATTGCTAGTTTTGGAGTACAAAATTAAAGGTAATAATAAGCAATACCAAGGGATAGAAGAGTCTATTAGAACTACTCAATTCATCCGTAATAAGTGCTTACGCTATTGGATGGATGCTTCAAAAGAAGATAAAATCAATCGATTTGCTTTAAACAAGTACTCTACAGAATTACGCAACGAATTTAAATTTGTTAAAGATTTAAACAGCATGGCTGTACAATCAGCAGCAGAAAGGACATGGTTTGCAATATCTAGGTTTTACGACAATTGTAAATCCAAAATACTTGGGAAGAAGGGGTTCCCGCGCTTTCAAAAAGATAACCGTTCTACTGAGTACAAAACATCAGGCTGGAAACTACATAAAACCAAGCGACGTATTACTTTTACCGATAAAAAAGGTATCGGAGAACTTAAACTTTTAGGTAAATGGGACATCCATATTTACCCAGTTAAAGCAATTAAAAGAGTTCGTTTAGTTCGTCGTGCTGACGGCTATTACTGTCAATTCTCTGTCGATGTAAATTCATCCAAACAATTAGAACCAACTGGAAATCAAATCGGTTTAGATGTCGGCTTAGAGTATTTTTACTCAGATAGTAACGGAAATCATGTAGAAAATCCGAGATTTTTACGTAAAGCTCAGAGAAATATTAAACGTTCTCAGCGACGTATTTACAAACATAAAAAAGGTTCAAATAAGCGACGTAAAGCGAGAATTATATATGCTCGAAAGCATTTAAAAGTAAGTAGGCAGCGTACCGAGTTTGCAAAGAGAATTGCCAGAGCGCTAGTACAATCTAACGATTTAGTCGCCTATGAAAATTTAATTGTTAAGAACATGGTAAAAAACCACTGTCTTGCAAAGTCAATCTCGGATGCGGCTTGGAGACTTTTTAGACAGTGGCTTGAATATTTTTCTCGGAAATATGGACGTTTAGCGATTGCTATTAAGCCACATTACACAAGTCAAATTTGTTCTAATTGTGGAGTTAAAGTTAAAAAAACTCTCAGTCAAAGAACACACGTTTGCAAGTGTGGTTGTACTCTACAAAGAGACCATAATGCAGCAATCAACATTCTTGTAAAAGCTAGGGGAGGGCATCCCCAAAGTAACGCTCAGGGAGTAGCAACCTCTACTTTGCTTGGGGAAATCCTGGTAGAGCAAGTAGCTACGATGAACTGAGAATCCCCGTGACTTTTAGTCCGGGGAGTGTCAAGTAGTGCTATGTGTAAGTAATGAATAATAAGTAATATCGTGTCCGGTTAAACAGTTATCATATCTGTGGGAGCGGGCGTAATGAGTAAGAAGTAATAACCGCCATCTTTTCGGTTATATAGTAACGAATTATCCGGACATGATATAAGAGGTAAGAAGTGAATAGTCGCAATAAAAAATACTTTGGGTAAATCCCAACTAAAAATAATTATCTCCTCGTGTAAGCTTACAGAAGCAGTTTAATAATTGAATTACCCATTCAAAAAATGAGCACAGAAATACCCTCAATCTTAGCTTTGGACTTCGATGGCGTTATTTGTGATGGATTAATTGAATATTTTCAGGTTGCTTGGCGGACTTACTGTCAAGTTTGGGGAGATTCTACAAATAATAATATACCTCCAGATGCTCTGGCACAAAAGTTTTATCCCCTGCGTCCAGTAATTGAAACTGGTTGGGAAATGCCAGTATTAGTAAAAGCATTGGTAGAAGGTATTCCCGAAAATAAAATATATCAGGAATGGCATACTCTTTCGAGGCAGATTGTAGAACGGGATAAACTTGATTCTCAGGATATCGCGAAAAAGCTAGATAGTATGCGGGATAATTGGATAAATACGGATTTAAACGGTTGGTTAAATCTGCATAGATTTTATCCAGGTGTGGTAGAGAAACTCCAAGCAACTCTGAGTAGTTCCGTAAAATTATATATTATTACTACCAAAGAAGGACGCTTTGCCAAGCAGCTATTGCAACAAGGAGGAGTAAACTTAGAAGATGATCAAATTTTCGGTAAAGAAGTTAAACGTCCCAAATACGAAACTATCCGCGAATTAATAGCAAAACATCAAACCCCACCAGAAAACGTCTGGTTTGTGGAAGACCGACTTAAAACATTACAAGTAGTTAAGAAACAATCAGATTTAAGTCATATTAAACTCTTCCTAGCAGATTGGGGTTATAATACCCCATCAGAACGAGAAACAGCACAGCATGACAATCGCGTAAAAGTAATATCACTATCGGGATTTGCTGATGATTTTTCTAAATGGTAATAAGCTGTCGTTTATTCAAAACCTATAACAGCAAGGCGAAAACAATAAAAATTTATCTCAAAAAGAACAGCCTTGCATCTCTAGATAACAACTCATCCCTTCCCCCTTTTCCCTAACTACTTTTATGCTCGATTTAAACAAACTAGCTCGACAAATGCAGGGTTTGAGTCAACATCTGACTCAGGAAGCTGCTGCTTCTCGTCAAAGGTTAGAAACCGCGCAAAAGTACTTTCAGCAAGCTTGTAAAGAGCAAGATAAATTTGTAGATATACAGGAAAAATGGCGCGATCGCATTCTGTTTGCAAATGCAACTCCTGTGGAACCTCTAGATAAATGTATTGATATTTCGGTTCCACCAAAGGTTCATACTGTCATCTCTACAGATGGTTCTCAAATTGCACCGAGTCATCATGAAATTGCTTATTGTTATCTACTCAATATTGGTAGAGTAGTTTTACATTACTGTCAAAATAAACATCCACTCCTTGATAGTTTACCAGAAGTATTTTACCGTCCAGAAGACCTGTATATGTCCCGGCAGTGGGGAATTAAAACCGAAGAATGGATGAGTTACCGTCGTACAGCCAGCGAAGTTACGGTACTATCAGATTTAGCTTGTACTGTGAAAGCCGATTTAGATGATACTCCAGCTTTAGCGATGGTGGATGGTTCCTTAATTTACTGGTTTTTAGACCAGCTACCAAATGATGCAAGAGACCATATATTACCCCCCATCCTGCAATCTTGGCAAAAAATGCGCCAAGCGAAAATTCCTTTGATGGGTTATCTGAGTGCTTCTCGCAGTGTAGAAGGTATGAATTTTTTCAGATTATTAGCCTGTCCCTACAAAGCACCAGACTGTGTAAGTTTCTGTCCCAACCCAATGGATAAATTACCCTGCAAACAGTTTGAACCATTGCGGGATACTACACTGTGGTCAACCCAGTTAAAACCAGGACAGCGTAGTCCTTTATGGAAGAGTAACGCTAGAATTTTACACTTATATGAAGACCAAAAAATCTACTTCTGTTATGTTCATGTAGGAGCAGAAATCGCTAGAATAGAAGTACCTGCATGGGTAGCAGAAGACTCAGAAGAACTGGATAAAGCATTAGGATTAATGCTCGCACAAGTCCAGAAAGGATACGGATATCCAGTTGCGATCGCAGAAGCACATAATCAAGCTGTAGTACGTGGAGGAGACAGAACCCGTTTCTTCGGTTTGTTAGAAAGACAAATGATTAAAGCTGGTTTAAGAAATGTTGGGACATCCTACAAAGAAGCAAGAAAACGAGGAAGCATTGCATAAAAAATCACCATTTCCTAAATATCCAGTAGGGATGTTGCATTAGAACATCTAAGATATCAAAATGTATATGTAATTTTATATAAATATTTATATCAATAAATGTCTGAACAAAAACCTCTTAATGTCTGGGATTATAAACCTTGGTGGTGTCAACCCTGGTCAATTTTACTTACAGGAACAACATTAATTAGCGGTAGTTGGTTTCTATTCCAAATTATTTGGTTAACAGTATTAGTTGCTATTCCCGTGTTGACGTGGATGATATTTTTTCTGTTGATATATCCTCAAGCGATCGCAAAAAGTGGAATGCTCGATGGTAAGTCCACGGGTTTAGAAGATTCTTTGAATTAAGGACTTATGGAAATGCATTATCATTACAGATAATTGATTCTTTGTAGCTATGACTGGTTGTAAATATAATGTCTAATCGTCTACAAATTTTTAGGGAAAGGATGGCAGCTTTTGAAGGAGCTGCAAATCCCCAAGAAGCAATTGAAAGTGGTTATTACGTAAAACCTCCTGGTAATTTATTAGCAGAGAGAATATCTGCTCGTGTTGCTCTGCGTCCAGCTTCCTCGCATTTATTAATAGGTGGAATTGGTTCGGGAAAAACCACTCAGTTATTAGTTGCTTGTGAGAATCTGAAAAAGATAGGTGATATTTATCCAATTTATGTTGATGTGAGCTTGTATTCTGATATCTCTGAGATAACTCCAGGGGTATTAACTGCGATCGCTGGTGTTGAGTTATCTAAATTATTAAAAGAAGATAGTGATAATGAAGAGATTGAAATACTGGTAGAAACTATCTTTAATATTGCATATGGTTACTCAAAGGAAGTTAGTTTAGATATACATTTTTTTGATCAAAATTATAAAGGTATTATCCCAGCCAAAAATAATTATGGCATTGGGGAAAATTTAATTGAAACAGTTAGTAGTTTAGGTGAATATATAGTTGATAAATTTGGAAATAAAATTGTTTTGCTATTTGATGGTTTGGATAGATTAACGGACTCTAAAACTTTGTTAAAAATCCTTGCTTCAGATGCTAAAGTGATTGAGAATACTAATATTGGTCTTGTGATAGTGGGAGCATTAGCATCTTTGTATGGTGATGATAAGATTACCATTGAAAATTCTCTAGATTATTTTTATCATCAACCTTGTTTTGATATACAAAATGACTCTAAAGCTTATAATTTTTTTGCTCAAGTTTTAAAATCTCGTCTACAAGAGAATTTTATTAAAGAAACGTTAATCGACCCATTAATCAAATTCTCTGGCGGTATTCTAAGAGACTTAATAACCCTAACACAATCAGCAATAGAAGAGACTTATATCTCCGGGGATGAAAAATTAGAACAGAAACATATTAAAAAAGCAGTTTTAGGATTTGCAAAATCTCAGGTACTTGGTCTTTCAGATGATGACCTTAAGTATTTACGTGTAATAATCAACACAGAAAAATTTATTCCTCGAACAGATCAACATATAAAACTATTGGTAAATAGACGCATTATTGAATATGAATATCCTAAGCAACGCTATGTAGTTCATCCTGCTATTGTATCGGTACTTAATAATCTATCCTGAAAATCAATGAATATTACATCAATCATCATTGATGAGTTTCTTCAGCGTATAGGTTCACAACCGAATGGAAATATCTGGTCAGTGTTAGTTACATCCAGTTTAAATAATTACGAATTAGTACAAGAACTTGAAGAAAGTCTTGAAATTTTTACAGAGTGTGAGATAGGAGTTATTTCTGCTGATAATAAAGTAAATTTTATTGTAAATGAAATTCAGAAATCTTCTGAAGATTACTTAATTATTTGGAATTTTGAAAATTGGGATAATCGTAAATGGCGAGAATTTGACCAGATGCGAAGTCGGTTATTAAAAACTCGCGGTGTTGTCTTGATTTTATCACAAGAAACTGTAGAACACATGTTTACAGATGCTCCAAACATTGTTAGTTGGATAGGTTCAAGAGTATATGAATTTTTGAAAGATACGGAACTGTTGACGGAAGAAGAATGTAAAGCGAGATTATCAACACTTCAACAATGGTCTGGTTATTCCAACACTCAAGTAATAGAATTAGCAGAATCACAGCAACTTCCTTCCGACCCTGAATATGGTGAATGGTTGCTACTTCTTGGTCGGGAGGATTTGATTGGACGGTAAAAGTAATTGGGAAACTCTCTGCGAAAAGATTCAAGAGCGTACTTTAGACTCTGCACCACTAACTGTAAAAAACGCTAAAGTATTGCGATCGCAAATCCTCAAATGTTTAACTGAAGCATATAACCAAAATTATTTGAAGACTAAGATTTACAAAATACATGAACTCTTAAAAATAACCCCCCAGTCTAAAGAAATTATCGAAATTACTGGAGGAGAACGAAATTTTAAAAGACGTAAAGAATTAGCACATTTTGAAAGACTTGATAGTGCTTGCTTTGATTTTGCAATTATGGTAAATCAAAAGTCTAAACCTGCGCAAATTATTGGGTTTAATTTTGAAATTAGATTTTTAGAAGATAACCCCATAAAATTTTTGCGTTTTGATTTAAACTTACCAGAACATAATAATGAAGTTAAAGGAAAACGATTTCATATACATCCAGGTTGTGATGACTTTATGATTCATAGTCCTCCAATGTCACCTTTAGAAATACTTCATTTATTTCTATATGATTTGTATCTTCCTAAGTATCCCCGCTCTTCTTAAGTTGTAAGATTACATGACCCTCTGATGTAAATTTTGTCGAGAATTTACCAGCATCTTACGGGAAGCATTAGCTAAAGCCCACCAGCCTATTATAGGTGCAACCAAGGATGCCAGTGCAGCTGCCCACACAGCCTTGAATATCATATAAGAGACCATCGGGAAAGATTGAGCTTGAGCTAAGATAAGGGCTGATACCACAGGTAAAGCACCGAAGATAACTCCAGCAGTACCAAGAAGTAAACCGCGCATCCAAGAAGAGCGTCGAAACCAATAGGAATGCAAAAACTGTTCTGGAGAAAGGGGAGGTACTTTACCGGAACGGACTTGAGCGGCGATAATCGGACTGACGATAACGCAGATGAGAAAGGGTAGAAAAAGCCCGGTAAGTAATAGGTCTAGGACGATACCTCCAGTCTCGTTCCAAATTGCAATAGTGTTAGAGGAACCGTGAATAAACCATACAATCAGACCGTTTTCCAAGAAATTCAGTACTCCTTGAACCCCAGATTGACCAATTAGAAGAAACCGTCGATGTTGATTAGACATCTCCATGAAAATCACCTTTTTCTAAGAACTTATTTTGGTATTTGGTATTTGGTATTTGGTATTTGATATTTGGTATTTGATATTTATAACAATTAGAATCTTTCTATAAGTTGATATAGCGTTTACCAGTCTAATGAGGTGCGGTTTAAAATCCGTGTTTTCTTAATACAAGTAGGAAAAGAATTTAGGTGTACTTCATCTGCTTGGAAAATGCTATATATAAGTTTTTTGGTTACATAGTAAATATATTTGATTTTTGTTAATATATTCTGCTTTGTGACAATAAAATTAATTATTAGTAAGGTGCTTTAAAATAATTAAGCTAATTTTTTGGACTGGTATTATTTAGGGAAATAGCATACTTTATTCGTCCAATATATCAAAATTAAACAATACACATCTAAGATTATAAAGATGTTTTTAAAAATATCCTCTGATACCAAATTTGGATAAAATATTATTACTGAAAGCGAATATTATAACCTTTTAAATACTAATATATGAGGCTTTTACACAGATACGTAAAAGATACATAAATTATCGCTAATAAATCGCAATTTATATAAAAATACTTATAACTTTAGTATTAAAAGTTAGTATGTATATTAATCTTAATTACGACTCATTAATCCTCAAATTATCATTTAATATAAATGTAAGCAGGTTGATTAGATACAGAATCCCTAAGAAATAAATCAAAGAATTCCAGAGACTAGGACAAAATTGAATTTTCTAAACTAGGAAAAAGAAGATTGCATGGAAAAAATCTGACTATATTTAGATAAACTTATACTTATTAAAGTAATTAAGTATTTATTTATTTATTTATTTATTTATCAATACTTAGATTCAACCAACTATCAATATCTCTAAGCATCATGTCGGGAATTTCCCAAGGAAACAAATGAGCAGTTTCAGAATAACAGCACCATTGACCTTGAGGAAGGTAGTTGTAAGTTTCTCTACTACTATCAACTGTAATATGGCGGTCTTCTGTTGCTGCGAGCACTAAAGCGGGAACTTGAATTTTTTCTAAGTCTGATACGCGATTATATCCAGCTTTGATGGCATTATTCAAAGCAGAAGTTGCATATTTAGAGGTTTTTAGGTAAGCGGGTACAGCATATTTAGCTATGTAATTATAGCTAGAAGGAGTGTGCTGTTGAATAAGATAGCGAAATAATGACTTTTTCCCGAAAGTTTCTATATTCCATTGCCAACCAGGTTTAACATAGTTGATTAACGCTGCTATACCTGTGTAAAGATTATCTTGGAAGTTGATGGGGGGATGAGAACCACGAGGTCTTGCTGCTGTAGCGATAAGAATTAAACCGGTGACTCGCTGTGGTAACTTTAAAGCTAATTCCATTGCTAAAATTCCACCCAATGACCAACCCAAGATTAGACATTTGTCGATTTGATAATGGTCTAAAAGTTTTTCCAAATCCTGTAAATGATCACTCATCTTAAAATTGCTGTGAGTAAGACTTTTCCCATATCCCCGTAGGTCGGGAGCTATAGTTTGAAAGCGTTGTGCTAGGTGATTGGTAAATACTTCCATACTAAGACTAGAACCGGGATGTCCGTGTAAGCAAAGTATGGGAAAACCGTTACCTTTGATATCAACGTTGAGATGCATTTATTTGTAACTTATTTGTAACTTATTTGTAATTCTATTTTGGTAATGGTAAATCATATTCTGTGGGGATTGGTAATGGGTGATAGCTTAAGGAGGCAAAAACTTTTAACCACAGTTTGTTTGTTATCTACTTTACCGATTAATTTTAACTGTTTTACAGCCTTAATTACTTAAATTAGTAACTCTACATTTTTATAAGAAGGAATAAAGCTTGATTAGAGGTCGCGATCGCTTTAATTTCATTTTGTTTCTCTTTAACCGATAAACACTCATTAATTTCTGATACCGAAGAATATTGTCAACCTCCAAGAGGTGTAAATTAGTAACGGTAATTTTTAAAAAAACAGAAATTTTGAACCGATATGCAATGGTTTTTAGGATTATTGATGCAATAAAAATATTTTCCGACATTATTTTACTAAGTATCCGACTTTTTCCGATATACATTCTTGATGAAATCGCTTAATTTCCTTTAGTAACTCTCTTTGAGAGGTAAATAATCCATCGAAGCTGATTAATTGACCTCTATGAATACAAAACTCTATTATTCCCGGGGTTTATGTAGACTTTGTTCGTTGACACAATACGGATTATAGCTATATTTGGTCATCACTCAGAGTGACTAATATTTCTCCATCTGAAAACAAGATTTAATTCAACATAGGTAGATAGTAATATGGCATCAACTTTACAACCAGGTAGTACAGTTCCTCTATTTATTAGTGATTTTGAAGGTGCAATGTTTTTTGACACTCCTCAAGCAGGTGGAGGAATTTTTGCTGTAGGACAAGAAGACCAGACTAATATTTTAATTTTCGATGATACCAATGATGTGGCTGTTGGTGGTAATGAAGTCGATATCATCATGGCTGGTGCTGGAGATGATAATATTATGGGTGCTGCGGGTACCGATTTTATGTTTGGTGGTCTAGGCGATGATATTGTCAGAGGTGGATTAGGAGATGATGTCATCGTTGGTAATCAGGGTTCTGATCTCCTAATTAGTGGAGGAGGTAGTGATGTGTATGAATTCTTTGCAGACCAGTTTGAAGCAGGTGATTTCGATATCATTCTTGATTTTGAAGTAGGTAAGGATTCTATAGTCGTTGTAGGTAGTACTGATACAATTTACGATCCTGCTACTGGTTCCCTATCTGTTGATGGTTCTGTAGTTGGAATACTCACTGCTGGTTTAGATATTGATACTGTTGCTAGGGGCAATTCTTCTGTAATCTCGTAATAAATATAGCAGCTATTTTTTGATTACATATATCCCATACAAGATGTAGAGACGTAAAACTTTATTATCTATTTACTCAAAATAGGAAGTTAACAAAGCTCTGTATTGTTTTATTATTTTCACTGTAGGGGTATAGTTCTGAGAATTTGTTTCAAGACAAAAAAGACTCAATTATACTTGAGTCTTTTTTATAATAATCAGTATGAAAAAATTTGATAATACTTGCAATTTAAACTACTGTACCAATTAATTCTGTAAATATATTTGAAAATACATGTAATATAACTTACATTTTGGTCTTACTTCATTTCCTAAAATGCTTACCAATCCCATACTTTCTAACTTATAGGCTAATACAGATTCTAAATATACGCTCCTTGAATTTGTCACCACTTTCTTCATTGCTTCTGCAAGTTCAGGATATGCTTTTAGAGTGACTAAATACTTCCATAAATAATTGCTGTAGATACCCTTTTGAGTTGGTGCAGTTTGTAAAAGATATTCCAAGTTATTTTCTTGTCTATGAAGATAATAGAGGATTAATTGAACCAAATAAGGATGTCCACCTAGCATATCCGAAATTTGTGTTACTTCTTCGTCCGTCAAATTATCTACCTGGTAGACACTTGCTAAAGTTCTAATTTGCTTCTGATTTAATTCAGGTAATCTAATTGATAATCCAACATTGAATAGAGACTGGTTGAAATTTAGAGGGACAGAAACTTCTGTTGAATACACCATTACAATGCGTAAATTTTGCCAGATTTCTCTTTTATTAGCTTCTTCATGCCAAAATCTCAATAATGATAGGAAATCTTTTGCAACTATAGGATATTCAAAAATCCAATTTATCTCATCTATTCCTAGAACTATAGGAACTTTAATTTGTCTTAAAATATAGTCTTGAAAATAATTAGTACAACTAATTTTACTTCCTATATCTTCGTCCCAATAATCATCTAATAATGGTTTGAGTTTCAACTGACGACTAATATTTATACAAAACCATCGCAATAATCTATCTAAATTTTTAATGATAGAAAATTCTGCCTGCTCTAAGTTTAAGTAAATAGTACGATATTTTAAAGAAGAGGCATAGTCTAATATTCTTATTGTTAAAGAAGTTTTTCCCATTTTCATCGGTGCTCGAATTATAACCAGTGCACCAGATAGAGTAATTTCACTATAGCAGTAATCTTCTACTGGAGAACGCTTTATATATAGGGGTGAATTTAAATTAATTGATCCATCAGGTAATTTCAAACATTTACTAAAGTAAGCTTTATTTGTATAATCATATAAATATAGATTTTTCCACCATTTACTTAATACGAATTTGACGTTATTTTTGGTGACTTTTGTACTAGTAAATTCGGAAAGTAATTGCCATAATAAATAGCCAATATCACGGATATACTGAATACTATAATCTGAAAAATTAGCTATATCTTCATAGGTTTGACCATTCCAAGATTGAATCAAGATAATTTCTTGGAGTTGATTTAAAATATTGGGATGCAGATTAAGATTTATCTTTTCTATGATTTCTGCTATCGGGATTTCTTCGTTCTGCTTTTCAGACATTTACCAATACCATATATAGTTAAATACTCGATAATACTATTGACGAAAATCCTTTGATAATAAATGTTTCCTATCTAAACTATATTTAAATAGCAATGAAAAAAATATTTAGGACTTACGTAAGAGAACGTAGTTATGTGATTACGTTTGCATAGCATGTTCGTACTTGACGAACGCTAGTGACGTGACGTATAAGCTCTGTGTTATGCTTCCCTACACTCCGTAAGTGTCGCTTCGGACAAATTTTTTTTGCGTAAGTCCTGATATTTTCATAAATCTTGAACTTATCCCACTATTCAAGAAAGGCTTATTTCCCTGGGTAAATATTATCTGATAACCCTGATTTCTCATCTTTTCAACAAAAATTATATTAGTGGGACAGATTCTTGTTAAATATAAATTATATTTTGATTTTTAATATATATTTAAATTGAAAATATTAGATTATAATTTATAATTTCTATAGCAACATAATTTAATTTTACCTAAATTTGTGAATTACTTTTATGACCTTAGTTATTAGAATAAATCAGAATTATAAATCTCAGATTAACTAAAATGAGAGCATCCTAAATCTTAGATTAGAATTTCTCATTTAGAAGGAAAAACCAAGAAAATTTCTAGTGATTTAATCCTAAGAACAGATGGTGTAAGTAAAGTATCTATTTTTCAAATTTAGGATGATGCTAATGATAATATGTTGACTTAAATAAGTATCTTTTTGTATTTAGTATACTTTTTATACTAAATAGATTGATAGAAAAATTTATTCAGTAACTGAGATTATAAAATAAGCTTGAAACCAGAACCAAACAATCGCTAGCATAAAGACTAATGCGAATATTCCCTGGAATTATGGATAAAGGATTGCAACATGGTTTCAACACCAAATAATCAAAGTTTCTCTACAGATGCTACAGCAGAACAGGTTGGTGCTTTCTTACAGTCTCATCAAGAAATTGAAGTATTAGCACCGATGCTTGTAGGAATGATAGCTGTTAATCAGTTTAAAGCTAAGGGAGCAACTGCTTTGCTGGTAAATCTAATTGCAGTGACGATGACGCGGAAGGTTTTAGAATTTTTGAAGGAACCAGCGATTTTGCATCAGGAGTTGCAGAATAATGGTAGGTCTTATGCTGATGTTTCTGCTGCTGAAGCTGTGGATGATGCTCAAAGTTACAGCATCGTTCATTCCATACCGGGAAGAATTAGGTTACGGGTACCCCGATTACGGATTGACGGTGAATATGCAAACCGTGTTGAAGAGTTATTAAATGCTGAGGATGTCGTTATTAACACTGTCATAAATCGAGATGCTGCATCTTTAACTATTAAGTATGAAATAGGTGTGATGACAGAATGGGAATTGGGTTTGCGGTTGATGAATGTGATGAATTTAGCTGAGGATAAGGGAGAATCTGTTAACAATCAGGGGAGCGATCGCGATGAGCAAATCTAGCTCTGAATTATCATTTAACCTGGCTCCTTTGGTGGTTCATAGTGTTCCTGGAAGGGTGAGATTTTGGATGAGAAGACTGATAGATAATCCTGAGTATGGAAGTACTTTAGAGTCGGTATTTGCTGCTACTGATTATGTAACTGAGGTACGGATAAATTATACTGCGGGTTCAGTGGCAATCAGTTACCAAACTAATGGTACTTCTAGAGTGGAAATACAGAGACGTTTTCTAGATTTGATTACTTCTACACGGGAAGCAGCAACTTCCATAGTATCGGGGTCTGAGGAGGAGGGGGAATGGGGAAGTATTAAGTTACCCGCTTTGGCAGCAACTTTAGTATTTTTAAGGACTCAAGTAGGTTTATCTATACCTCAGCCTCTAATTTTTACAACTTTATTAGCTGCGGCTTTACCGGTAATGAAGCGAGCTATACAGAGTATATTTGTAAAGCATAATTTAAATATAGATTGCTTGGATTTATTAGCCTTGAGTTTAAGCAGTGCTCAGGGTAAATTATTAACTCCGGCTTTGGTGATTACTCTACACGAATTAGGAGATATTATCCGAGAACAGACCGCTCGTTCGACAAATTTCCAAACAGCAAGCTTAATGGATACCATCGGTCATTCTGCTTGGGTAGAACGGGATAATCAAATTATAGAAATTCCCAGCGATCGCGTGGAAATTGGGGATACAGTGATTGTCTATCCAGGAGAACAGGTTCCTGTTGATGGTACTGTCTTCCGGGGAGAAGCGGTAGTCAATCAGCAGCAACTGACGGGAGAATCTATGCCTGTCTTGGCGGAATCTGGTACAAGGGTCTATGCTTCTACTCTTGTACAATCGGGAGAAATTTATATTACTGCTGAACGAATTGGAGATAAAACTAAAGCAGCAGCAAGTATTGAGATGTTGCAAAAAGCACCAGTTAATGATACAAGGATGGCAAATTATGCCTCTCAAATTGCTGATAAATTAATTTTACCTTGTCTGGGATTAGCAGGTTTAGTCTTATTAATAACAAGAGATACAGCCAGGGCAGCTTCTATCTTAACTTTAGATTTTGTCACCGGAATTAGAGTATCAATACCTACAGCCTTCTTAAGTGCTATCAATCATAGTAGTCGCCATAGTATTCTGGTTCGTAGCGGTAGAACTTTGGAGTTACTCGCAGAGGTGGACACTTTAGTTTTTGATAAAACTGGAACTCTCACTCAGGGTGAACTTAAAGTCGTAGGAGTTGAAAGTGTCTTTGAGCGCATATCACCACAAGAACTATTAAAATTAGCCGCAGCTTGCGAACAACAGCTAACTCATCCCGTTGCAGAAGCCGTTTCACGCTATGCAGTGGAGCAAGAAGTTAGTATTCCCCCACGGGGAGAATGGAACTACGAAGTCGGTTTAGGAGTACGAGCAAATATCGAAGGAAAACAAGTACTATTCGGTAGCGATCGCTTTTTACGACAAGAAGGAATTAGCCTCGAATGTCTTTATGAAAAAGATAGTTGTATACCGCAAAATTGTCGTAAAGATGAAGACTGTCCGATTCGGAAACACTCATCTTTGATTTATTTAGCTTGTGATGGGAAATTTCAAGGTATAGTGGAGTATGCAGACCCTTTAAGAAAAGAAAGTCCCTCTTTAATTAAACACTTACAAAAAGAATACGGTATGGAAGTACACCTACTTACCGGAGACAATCGACAGCGAGCGCATATCGTAGCAGAAGAATTGAAAATACCCCCCCAGCAAGTTCATGCCGAAGCTTTCCCCGAACAAAAAGCTAAAGTAGTCCGAGAATTACACCATGAAGGTAAAACAGTAGGGTTTGTCGGAGACGGTATCAATGACTCAGTTGCATTAGCTTACGCTGACGTTTCTATATCCTTTGAAAACGGTTCAGATGTAGCCAGAGAGACAGCAGATGTCGTACTGATGCATAATGACTTAACGAGTTTACTACAAGCGATCGCCATCGCCAAACAAACCAAAAATCTCATCGACCAAAACACCGCTTTAGTTATTGCCCCCAACCTGATAGCATTAGGTTTAGCATCAACTACCGGACTACATCCACTCATCGCTACAGCAATTCATAACGGTTCGGCGATCGCTGCGGGTTTAAACAGTTTGCGTCCTTTAGTAAGACATCAATTAGTGGAAGGATAATCAGCATATTTCTTATATCTCGCTCCTCCACATACCCCTATAATGTCACTTTCCGGTTTCTCCTATTAATAAAAAGTTTTCAAGAGATTTAATAAGTAGGTATGCAAAATTATTTGTGTCATTGCGAGGGATAGCGTTAGCTAACGCTATACTACGTAAACGCGGAGCGTGTCTAAAGGACTCAGCAATCTCAAGACCTCGCGTTGACGTAGTCTGCTCGATAGAGCTTATGCTAGTCTTCGACAACGCTTGAGCGCGAACGTTTCACTCCGTTCAACTCGCAATGACAAATGCACAATTAATTCTGCACGGGTACTTATCAATCGTTTGAGATGTTTTGAGTCAAAATTATGTCAATTTTCCATTTTGCTGAAATCATATTAACAAATAATTGGGCAACTGCTTAACACACAACAGTTATATAGATTAGAAATTATAAGACTTTTCGGAGTGTGACAGAAGAGGAGTATTTTCAGTTTTGGGGGAAATATTTATGTTTTTTTGTATCTATGGGATAGCAAGATAGATAAAAATCAGTCAGAGTGAAGAATAGAGAATTTGTTCATCAACAAAGTTATGAATAATATCAATGTTTATTCAAATGATTCTGATAATAACTCTAAAAATGATGATTTTTTCAGAAGAAAACGTCTTGCATCTATTGATTTAATGCGCGGTTTGGTGATGGTTTTAATGACATTAGATCATACAAGAGCTTTTTTTTCTAATGTTACCTTTAACCCATTGGATCTAGAGCAATCAAATATTCCTTTATTTTTGACTCGATGGATTACTCATTTGTGTCCCACATCATTCATTTTTCTGGCAGGTGTCGCTACTTATCTTTCTCTACAACGAGGAAAAACAAAGCCAGAACTGACTCGTTTTCTCTTAATTAGGGGATTTTGGTTAATATTTTTGGAATTAACTATAGTTAGCTTGGCATGGACTTTTTATCCCGGTATTTCTATTGCAGGAGTATTATGGGTAATTGGTTGGTCTATGGTTGTTTTAGCCCTACTAATTCAATTGCCCATTTCTAGCTTAACTATACTAGGAATTATCCTGATTGTAGGGCACAATTTGTTTGATAGTATTCAAGCTGAACAATTAGGAAATTTTAGCTGGATTTGGGCATTTCTTCACGAACGAAAAATATTTTTACCCATGCCAGGAATTCGTTTTTTCCTTGTTTATCCGCTTATTCCTTGGGTTGGAGTAATGATAAGCGGTTATGTATTCGGTCCGGTGTTTACTAAAACAAAAGCTCAGCGTCTAGTTTGGTTACTCTATTTTGGTTGGGGCTTAATTTTCAGCTTTGTTATTCTTCGAGGGATAAATATTTATGGCGACCCTAAACCTTGGTCTATTCAATCTACCTTTGGAAAGACAATATTATCATTTATAAATTGTAATAAATATCCACCATCACTGGCTTATTTATTAATAACACTTGGGATATTGTTTTTAATACTTTATGTATTTGAAATCAGAAAATTTTCGTTTCTCAAACCTCTGATTATTTTTGGAAGAGTGCCGTTATTCTTTTATATTATTCATCTTTGGTTGATACATTTTTCTGCAATTTTATTAGCTTTACCTAAATATGGTTTTAAAGCGGTTACCCTACCTTATCTATTGTCTAGTAGAATGCCATCCGGTTATGGGTATGATTTACACTATGTTTACGTTTTATGGCTAGTGATGATTATTATTCTTTATCCAATATGTTGCTGGCTTGCTAATTACAAGTCGAAACATAAATATTGGTGGTTAAATTATTTATAAAAATATTTTTATAAATAATCATTCTATTTTACCATTACAATTCATGTCGTGATTCAGTAACGTCTAAAATTTCTTAGGACTTACGCAACGAATATTTGTCCAAAGCGACAGTCACGTAGTGTAGGAAAGCGATCGCAGGAAATTGAACTTTTCAGAATGTAGAATTAATTTTGTACAACTACTTATGAGGGGTTTAGCATGCTAAACCTTTCCGGTTACAATAGTTGAATAAATAAAAAAACAACTCTGTAAGTGGCTCACAGCAATGGATGTAGAACAAAAAATCCTAAAACATGTGCCCAGAGTCCCTGAGCAGACAGTCTCAATCTTTGACTAGTTTAATAGGTAGCTCTAATTTGCAGTTGACAGTAGATGAACGTTCCCAAATATTGATTTATACAATAACCAAGAAGCACCAACAGCAAACTTTTCTCTAAAGTTAGGAGATGACGAAGTTTATCAAGCAAATATCAAGTTACCAAAAAAGCCGGAGTTTTTGCGATCGCGTTACTATCTTCTGCTCCTATTTTAGAAGTTGACAAGAATTATCGTATCGATGTGTTTCCAAAATTGGCAATTGATACTGCATTAATCTAGACATGAATCTAAATTTTCTTTGCAGGACGCAGGGGTTTAGTATTATCTTGTAAAAATGGGGATGGCAGGATATATTTACCGTCAACAGCTGCGTGGGTTGGAAGTTTATCTGTAATTATATTAATAGTATCTTGCTGTTTGTCGATTTGATGTTTTTTGAGATAAATTTGATTTCCTTTTCTGTCATTTAGGGAAACCCTGAAGGGAAGATTTAATACTGTTGATTTTTGTTGTCCCAGGTCACTTGTATAGAGTTTTTGTGCTTCTATTTTCAGGGTCGTTTTATATTTTCCGTTTGGTAGCTGTTGATAAACTGCATCGGTTAAACCTACTTGGTAGGTAATTACTGAGGAGAATAATTCCTTAATTGCTGTTCGTTTACTAATTGGTGCTTGATTTAAAATTGCGTCTCGTAAATCGAGTACGGTGGGATATGGTGCTTCTTGAAATCTATATTTTTGTAAAAAGTCTCGAATTCCGGATATTACAGCTTCTTTTCCAATGAAGTCTTCAATTAATTCTAGGATCATACCTCCTTTATGACGAGCTATTGGTAATTCGTTGTAAATGTCTGTCAGGGGTGGTTCTTTAAAATCTATTTTTCCTCTACTACGGAAAAAGTCACGCATGAACTGTTTTCTAGCTAAAAGTTGTTCTTTGGGGGTACGTCGAGAACGTTGGTAAAGAGAACTTGCATAAGCGCTGAGTGCTTCCCGGATGGTCATCCCACCTGCGACATCTGCTGCAATAATTTGGTCTTCCCACCAACTATGAGCTAAAAGATATGTTACCCAGTCGATGATGCTTTCTTTCCCCAATCCTTGGGCTTGACTCTTCCAAACTAATACTTCGGGAATACCAATAGTTCCAGCTTCGGAGAATACCATACCGTCGTAGTAAACGAATTCTGCAATTCTTACTTGTTGGAAAGGATATTTACCAAAGGTTTTCTCATAAAATTCTAAAGCTTTTCCAACCTGGTTTGCAATCAATTTAACGTTATCTTCGTGGGGTGGATGGTAATAAATTTCGATGGGGACTCGATAGTTATTGTTTCGATAAACCTTATATCTTCCGGAGTAGATGGTAAATTTACCGCGATTCTGCTCACTGGATTGATAACGGAAGTAGTTTCTATTCCCCTGCTTCCATTTTTTAACTAACTTTCCTGATGTAACTATGGTTTGGTCTGGGGATGTACCAATAGTAATATCTGTACTACCCCATCCTAAATGGGTCACCATTAAAGCTTGTTTTAATCCCACAGGGTCATTGTGCGATCGCATTCTTTTATCAAGGGGTGGTAAATCTAGTTTCTGTCGCAACCAGGCTTTTTTATGTTCTACCATCTTGGTGTAACCAATGAAGGGTAGGATAAATGGGCTGTATAAATTGGTGCCATTTCCTACTACGTCATTGGGATAAATCATATAAACATCATCGCTGTCTGACTGATTGCGAAAACCTTGAGGAACTCCGGTACGGGTAACAAATTGCATGGTCTGTTTTTCTCCCGGTAAAAGTGGTTTTTCTAGGTCATAGATGTAATATCCCCACTTCGGGTGAGCTTCTCTGAGTTTTGCTCCGGGATATTTTACTTCACCTAGTTTGAGGTTAATAAAGGTGATGAGATGAATTTCTCGGATGGGGGATTTGGTACGATTTTCTAAGGTATATTCCCCTTGAGCTTGGAAATAGCGTTTATTTGGATAAAGGTTGATATTTAGTGTAGTACTAGTTACTACAGGCATGGGAAGATTTTCATACTTTTTGAAACGCTTTTCTATTTGCGCTGCGGTTTCTTCTTTACCTGGAGGTTGATATTCATTAACTACGGTGGTGTTATAAGCAATCCATCCTCCCACACCTGCAAACATCAAAATCAAAGCTACTAAAGCACGTTTTATCCCTCTACCAGCACTTCTCCATCCCCGCTTCCAATCTTTCACAAGATGCTTATCAAAAGTGCCGCGAGGGTAGATAATATAGGCTAAAAGCATTAATATTGCCCCACCAATTGCCCAGTACAATGTGTACCAAAGATGTCCGGTTAATAAATGTCCATAACCGTTCATCAAAGAGTATTCAATGTCATTGCTAGAAGCAAAGCGGTAAAGGTTGTGATATAGTCCCAAGGCATCAAGGGGAATTTTAGAAAGAGATATTAATACTACCAATCCCATACCAGCATATTTATGACGGGTGAGTATCTGAGTGAAAATTGCTAGTACTGCCATTAAGTAAAAATACGGGCTATGCTCTACAAAAAGCATCTTAAAATACAAAGGAAATTGAAAATAATAGTACCCATTGATAGCTTGATAGGCTACCATTACTCCCATTGCTAAAAGTAAATTTATAGTAATAATCGCAAAAAGCGCAGCTAACTTGGATAAAAGTAAAGTAGAGTTAGATACCGGTGTTGCATCAACTACAGACTGAAAACGCAACTGGCGATCGCGCCACACTAGTTCGCTGGAGTAAACTACAATAATGGCAAATAAAATATATTCAAGATAAATATTTGCTGAGTGAATCAAAATATCGGTACTGGGATTAGAGTAATTAAAAGAACGGGTCCCCATTGCTGCGACCACCAAGCTGATTAAACCAAATCCAGTTAATAATATGAAAGCTTTTCCTTTTAAAATAGAAGCAATTTCAAATCGAGTCCGATGTATCCACTGTTGAAATAATTGTCGTCGTGTCCCTAATTGTAAAGAGCGCTCAAAGTTAGAAAAATTATCTCTATCATAACCATTTTCCCCCCTGCTCCTCTTCTCCTCTGCTCCCCTGCTCCCTCTGCTCCCTCTGCTCCCCTTCACGGGAGACTCTACAGTTTTCATAGAATAGCTGCGGTAACTCCACACCCAAAGTCCTAAAGCAATGAAAACCCATAGAATACGATTCCAAATTAGGGTTCCTCCCAAAGATGGCATTAAAGTATTATGTTGAAATACTGTCCAAGTTAAAGTATTCTCTTCAAAAGCATAAAAACCAAATGGGTCTAACATCGCCCAAATACGGTAAAATTCAAAGTCAATCACATCTACCCCCACCATCAACAGGGAAACAAGGTAGAGCATTACCAAAATTATTGCCCCTGCATAGGTGATGATAATACTGCGAGTACGGGACGCTATACTAAAAGCGATCGCGCTAACTAAGAATAAATTTGGTACAACAAATAATACATAGCTGGCTAAGTATGCATCGGGACGAAAAGCACCTAAAGCAAAGGGGTTTAAACCAGGGAAAAAAGTACCTAAAATCATCCCTGGTATATACATTGAGAATGCTAGAAGCGTCATCCCAAAGGCTGCAAAAAAACGAGTTGTCAGGTAATTAAATTTACTAACAGGTGTGGAGAGAATTAATGACTCCATGCGATGATTGCTGTCTCGGACAAAGGTTTCAGCCACAAAAGCAGAAGCAGCTAAAATACCAAAAATTGTATACCAAATTGTGACTTGAAAGATTTGAGAAGGACTGTTAACGAAAAAGAAAGCATTACCACCTCCAGCTTTAGAAATAATATCCGTTAATCCAATCGCAAAAAATAGAATCGCAATCAACCAAAAAGTTGGACGACGTAGATGATAAAAAATCTCGAACTGTAATATTGCAGAGTTTAATTGTGGAAAGTTTAATTTTGACGAAACCATTTGCTTAATATCTTTTTTTGAACTCTAAGGAGAATGGCACTGCTAAACCCGTAAACTAAATCAGTAAACTCATTTTAGACAGCGATCGCTTGAGCTTGGGGTCTATCTAAAAGCGCTGTGAAATAAACGTCATTTAAATCAGGTTGAACAGACATAAAATCATCACCAGGTTGACAGTCACTTAAAACCCGAACTAATCTTTTCCCTTGTGACATTCTCTGAGTAATCACAGTCAAATCTGATTTCACATCTAAATTTGAAGATTTTTGGATAAATTGTGATTTAGATTGGGATGTCAAATCTATTGTTTTTGTCCAGACTCTACCATTAAGAGCATTAACTAGAACGTGGGGACTACCATTACGAATAATTTCACCACGATTCATTATTGCCATATTAGGACATAACTCTGCTACGTCTTCAACAATATGAGTGGAGAGAAGTAAAACTCTATCTTGACTAATTTCGGAAAGCAAATTTTGAAAACGAATTCGCTCAGTTGGGTCTAAACCTGCGGTGGGTTCATCTACAATGACTAATTTAGGAGAACCCAATAATGCTTGAGCTATACCGAAACGCTGACGCATCCCACCAGAAAAGGTACCGAGCTTTTGTTTCCGTTTTTCGTATAAATTAACTAACTGTAACTGTCTTGCAACGACTTCTTTTCTTTCTCTGGAGTTAGTAAACCCTTTGAATACAGCCAATTGGTCTAATAGCTCCTGAGCAGATACTGTGGGATAAACGCCGAAATCTTGGGGTAAATAACCCAACATAGTGCGTGCAGCTTGAGGATTTTTGAGAATGTCTACCCCATCCAAGATCATCGAACCCGAATCTGCATCTTGGAGAGTTGCTAATGTCCGCATCAAACTTGATTTACCTGCACCATTTGGACCAAGTAACCCAAAAATTCCACAGTCTATATTCAAAGATATATCTCGAAGCGCTTGAATACCATTTGCATAGGTCTTGCTCAATTTTTGTATTGCAAGCATTAAATGTCACCTCCGCAGTGTTAATAATTAAGATTCATCTATTAAAATGACAACAAAGTAATTTAATTTTGACACTCAGAATATTTTCATCTATTTTTTCTAAGTCCCTTTAAATACGGTACTTACAATAATCTTGGATATTCTTCAAAGGTAAATTGAATTAAGATATAGCTCAAATGATAAAGTTTACACTAGACTTTTCCGATAATGAACATAAAATCCTTGTAATAACTGGGTTAAAACTTATTTTCTGGAGATTTCTACTGAATTTACTGTCATCTATCGTCAAGTTATCAAAATAGGCTTGATATCAGTTGCTGTTTCATAAGATAAATAATGTAAGAATTATTGCAATAAAATTCTCATAAGTCCAGACAAATAAAAACTCTTGTAAAGTAATTTATCTTGTTTTACTTTTGTTATCTATAGGACTTATGCAACTGAAATTTGTCCGAAGCGACGGTCACGTGGTGGAGGGAAGCAATCCCAAAGTTTATGGGATTACTTAGCTATCGTTTGTTCTAACGGACACGCTACGCTAACGTCTCGGACGCAATTACGTTGCTTTTGCCTAAGTCCTAATCTAATTAGCTTTGGAAGTCAGATTAATATTTCTTTTTGGGTATACATACAAAGGAAGAAAATCCTTTGAGAAAACTATAAAAACAATATCTTTTATATGCATCCTATGAATACTATAGATGATTGTCGTTATTGCAGCGTTGTTTCTCAAGCAAACGGAGAAGACCCTTTAGGAACAGCAGAATTTTATCATCACTGGTTTATATTTGAAGTCCCTCGTCCTTGGGGTGATGCTTTATGGGATTATCCACCACTAGAGTATTTGATGAAAATTTCTAGCAAATTGATTTTACAGAAAGGGGAAATCATCAAGGTGGTGATGGTTGCTCCGGATAAGGAATACTCCCAAGAAGGACAAACCCGTATAATTCACTATTATCGTCCCAAAAAAATGTTTGCGGAGTTTGAGAAACAAGAATATATATTACCAAACTTAGAACCAGACTTAGGTGAAGTTATCTCTTTACTGGATACAATCTTATATCATCCCAGACAATTAGATAAATTTAATATTTATTATCAAGACACAAAACATATCCGAGAAATGATTATATGTACCCACACTAAAGTTGATTTAGCCTGTGGTCGTTTTGGTACCCCCATTTACCGAAAACTTCGTCAAGAATACACTACAAAAGCAAATGCTAACATCCGAGTATGGCAATCTTCTCACTTTGGCGGTCATCAATTTGCCCCTACTCTGATAGAATTACCCGCAGGTCGTCTTTGGGGACACCTAGATGATGATATTTTAGACCCTCTGGTTTGGCATCATAATAATTATCACCATAGTTCAAAACAAGTCTCAGGAGCACTAGAAGAAGAACCAGAAACACAACTATTAAAACAACTCAGACCATATTACCGGGGTTGGACAGGTTGGGGAAAATGGTTGCAGATTGCTGAAGGTGAGATTTGGTTAAATGAAAGTCTCTCAGGAAAATGTGAATGGTTAAATTACTATAAAAAAGGTCAAATTATAGATGTAGGTGGAATAGGGATCAAGAAATATCTGGTTTCTATTTTAACTACAATATTAAACTTTATTCCTTCCCAAAGAATACAAATTATTTGCGATCGCATCAGTAAAAAAGCTGCTTGGGTGAAGGTACGGATTAAGTTTACAGCTCCTGATGGCAGTAGGTCGGGAGAATATACAGCTAAAGTTATCGAAAAAGGTCAAGTGATAAGTGCAAAGGATTCTGCACCATCTAGGAAGGATAAGCTACATCTACAATCTGTGAAACAATATCAGGTAACTAATTTACAGCTAAATGAATGAAATGAATGAAATAAAAAGAAGCAAAGATATATTATCTGCCTTTTACCAATGAACCATCGGGTAATATAAATAGCGAAACGCGACCAATCCAGACTTTTTTGCAGTCTTTTTGAGTAATCACATCTTTGATTTTGACTGGTATTACTCCATCAGGAGGAAATGCCCACATTTCTCCATTATGGTAAAAAGGTTCACTATAACCAGTTTCATTACACCATTGCTTGGATACCTTAGAAATGGCTGTATTCAGATCTGGATATGATGATTCTAAATCAGATATATCATCGCAGTTATTAATCATATGCGGTGTTTGAACTTTGTAATAGTTAAATTTATGGTTTCAATGCATCCATATAGAATTCCAAGGTACTATTTTGTGGGTTTGTCTGCGGTGGAATTTCACCCACCACCAATTTCACTAAGAAAATATAATTAAATATTTATATCAATAATATTAAACTTTTTTCTGTGGCTTGAGAACTAAAATTACGAGGAAGATTGAATATATTTATGATTTAAATACACTATATCAGGCAATACAGACAATGTAGAATCAATGATAACTCTAAACTATTCAAGTAATTTTTCTAAAAATATATTTGACAAATAATACCCTATTGCTATTTAATATCAATAGAGATGAAAACTTATTTTCAACTAAATAAATTACTTAATGTTATTGTCTGCGTACTTGTTTGGAGTATTCTATTTAATGTGTAGACTTCAATGAAATGAAAAAACACTCACTCCAAACTCTGGTCTACCAAAACCGAGTAGCATCGATTTTGCGATGATTTCACCCTTGGCAATACTTGTAAGTAGTTGAATAAAGTGGCAAAACTTACTTTGCGACTTTATAAGTCGAGTCCATAGTTGATTCTTTCTAATCTAAGGGAGTATTTTAGTTGAGGTAAATGCAGCTAAAATTTTTACTGTTTAAAAATTCTTTTTGTATAGATAAATCCTAAAGTTGTGCAGTTTCTTTAGGATTTTTTTTTAACAAAACTACTTCCCCTGTAACTTACCGTCCTCCATATTAACGATACGGTCAGCAATATCTAAAATACGATTATCGTGGGTCACCAAAAGTACCGAACAACCTTCTTCCTTTGCAAGCTTTTGAATAATATCAACTACATCCCGACCCGTTTTACTATCTAAAGAAGCGGTGGGTTCATCCGCTAGAACTAGCTTCGGTTGAGCAACCAAAGCACGAGCGATCGCAACCCGTTGTTGTTGTCCTCCTGACAATTTTTCTGGATAGGAATCTACAAATTCTCCTAATCCCACAGCTTTTAATATCGTTTCAGCACGCTGACGATGTTCCCAATTCGGTATTTCTGGATGCAGTTTCAGAGACATTCGGACATTACCATAAGCACTCAGACACTTAAGTAGATTATGGTGCTGAAAGATAAAACCTATATTATTTCTAACTTTTGTTAACTTTCCTTTAGAAATACCCCGTAACTCCCTACCTAAAATTTTCAGACTACCATCCTGAAGACTTCTCAATCCTCCAATTAAGGACAATAAAGTAGTTTTACCGCTACCAGAAGGACCAGTAAGAATACAGATTTCTCCTGGATGAATATTTAAATCAATGTTACTCAAAACAGCTTTACGTAAATTACCTTTACCGAAAGCATAATTTAAACTTGATATCTTAACAGTAGGATTCATTCGAGTTACCCATTATTATTCACAAGGGTTTAACATGTTAAACCCCCTACCTGATTACCAGCAATCAAAATATATCAGCAGGGTCAGCAGAACGAAGTTTAGTAGTTGCGATCGCGCCGGATAATGCGCACATAAACACGGTTAAAATAAATACTTGAAGTGCTACACTTGCTCTCATTGCTAGGGGAATTTTTGTCAGGTTAACTAATAGCTGGTAAAGTCCGATTGAGGTGATAAAACCCGGAACAAAACCCATAATAGCTAGGATAACCGCTTCTTGAATGACTATGAATAGTAAGTAATTGTCGCTGTAACCCATTGCTTTAAGGGTAGCGTATTCACAAAGATGGTCATTGATATCAGAGTAAAGAACTTGATAAACAATAATTACACCTACAACAAAACCAACAGCAGTACCAAACCTCAAAACAATTCCATTGGGTTCTGAAGATTCAAATTTTTGTTCTTTTTCTATTAATTCCTCACGGGTATGTATTTCTATATCTTTAGGGAGAATGGCTTTTAACTGTGTTTTAACTGTATTTATATTAGTTCCTGGTTTCAAAAAAACAATTCCAATACTAACCTGATTAAGAATATTTCCTCCCCGACGTTGGGAGTAGTTCCAGTCACTCATTACTACGTTACCGTTAGTAAATAAAGTACTACCCATATCAAAAAGTCCTAAAATATGGGTACGATGATTATCTACCAAAGTCGTAACTTTTCCCTGTTCGCCAAATATTTCTGGAACTTCTCCTAGGGAACTTTGAGAAAGACTATCATACAGTACTGAGTTAGGAATCCTCAATTTATCTATTTGTCCTTTCACACCCGGTAAATTCAGGACTTTCTTATTCATCGGATTAAAAGCGATAATTCTTACCTGTTTCCCAAAACGTCCCATTGTCTTGAGGGAAGAATCATCTTTATTTTTAGCTATAAAATATTCAGGATTTACCCACTCACCCGTATCAAGATAGACTGAACTGGTATTTTCAACACCATTGACAGCAGAAGCTTGATAAATATAAGCACGAGGAAAAGAAGTTTTCCATCTTAATGTAGGACTAAATGAAGAAACAAGAAATAAATCGCCACCTAAACTTTCATGTAATTTAGTTGTCCCTTCAGTTAGCATTTTCAATAATCCTACCTGAGTAAACATTAAGATATTAGCAAAACAGACTCCGGTGGTCGCAACCAGTAGACGTACTTTCTGATGAGACAATTGCGACCAAGCAAGAGGAGTTTCTAGAGTAAGGCGTTTTAGGAAGGAGAATTTCATTTTTCCTCATGGGTGAATGGTGAATGGTGGGTAGGTAGGGGTTTAGCATGCTAAACCCCTACGGATGGTCTTCTACATCAATTTTCACATTCACCTGCATTCCTGTTAAACTTGAAACCTTGGGACTATCTTCTGAATCTATAGGAATTTTTACTTCTACTACACGAGCATTTACATCAGTTGTGGGGCTACTTTGAGTGAAATTAGTTTTACCAATTTGCAAACCAATTTTTTCAACTTTTCCGGTTATTTCTTCTTGAAAACCGCCGTATTCGCTGTTGATAGTTACTTTCTGTCCTGGTTTTACTTTCAGGATATCGCTTTCGTAAACTTCAGCTATTACGTACATTTGTTTGGTCTGTCCGAGTTCTGCTATCCCCTCTTCTGTGTTGACCTGCTCT
This sequence comes from Mastigocoleus sp., assembly GCA_050042865.1. Lineage (GTDB taxonomy): Bacteria > Cyanobacteriota > Cyanobacteriia > Cyanobacteriales > Nostocaceae > JBCCDM01. The sequence goes on along the minus strand of JBHJJE010000023.1, from coordinate 2,820 downwards.
CCAACACGGGTATTTATCTTCAGAATTTGTCCTGAAACTGGTACTTTTACTTGGGTGTCGTCTAGTTCTGCTTTACGCTGTTCTACCTGGATTAATGCTTGCTGTAATTGTGCTTGAGCAATTTTTATATCTACAGGACGAACTTCTTTTAATCTTTGTAAGTTTGCTTTCTCTTTACTAAATTTGGCTTGTAATACAGATTTAGTATTATTGTAATCGGCTCTATTTTGTGCAAAAATTGCACGGGCTCTTTCTAATTGTTCTCGTGCATTATCTAGCTCAGAATTACTAATTGCTCCTTCTCCTGCTAGAGACCGGTTGCGCTGGTATGTCAATTGAGCATTACGCAGTGCTGCTTGTGCTTCATTGATTACAGCAGCTTTTTCCTGAATTTCGCTCTCTAATCTTGCTTCTAGCTCTGAAATAGCTGCTCTTTGTGCTAACACATCACCTTGTTTAAAATCTCCTTGCTGAACTTTCAGTAACTGCGATCGCTTGACTAAAACATTAGCCATTGCCTCTCTTAATTGTTGTTCTGCTCTGTCTTTCCCCTGTAAAATAGCGATTATCTGATTTGCTTTAACGCGATCGCCTTCTTGAACTAGTATATTATTAACGCGACTGTCGCGAGCATTGACTACGGATATTTTGATTACTTCACCTTTAGGAACTATTTTTCCTAGAGCTACTACCCAATCATTTTTTTCAACTTCAATTTTCGGAGTTGGTAAAGGTTTTTCCTGGTTCTGTGCTTTCCCTAAATCGCAAGCGTTACATAAACCCAGAATACCTAGAGTTACTGTTAAACTAAGCCACTTTCTGACAGTAGCAGACACCCTACTGTAAGTGTTATGTTGTTGCCTAGCCATAATTGATGTTTGATAAACAACTATATTTTTTACTGTTTATTGTCTTTTTTTTATACTTTTTTAAGAAAAGAGTAAGGGGAACATGAGTAAATGTATCCCTTACTCTATCAATTAGCTTTGTTGAAAGAATGCAATGGTATAAGTGTAAATCCAGGAGATTAATATATCCTGTTAATCGTTATTATTTCATAAGTGATTGAGGTAAAGCAGCTATTCTGTAATACCAATTAAAGAAAATATAATCTTTGTTTAATCACTACGATAATAGAAAAATATCGTTAACTTAAAATATCAGAAAGTATTGTAAGTTAAATGATTGCTTTTTTTTCCTCTTTCGTACAAATATTAATACTTTTACCCATAGTAGGATGATTAATTTATATACCGCGTAAATCCTAATATCATGACAATTTTAAAAATCATTTTTTGTGAACAGGAATCAAAAAGGCTTATATATAGGAAATAGGGAAGCGTATTTTAATCCACGCTCCCCATTCAAATACTTTAATCACTCAAGATTAAAGACTGCTGTCAACTAAACTATTAAACAGTAAAGTTAAACTTGAATACAGCATCATTAAAGTCATTGTCACTAGCACCCAGATTAGAGGGTAAATCTTCAAATCCGAAGATTCCATCCCCCAATGACTTCAAATGGTTCGCTCCATCTGGATTAGCTTCACCAAATGCAAAGTAAGCAACTTGGTCATCAAAGCTATTTGCAGCATCGTTATTGGGGTTAATCTCCAAAAACTCCTCTACACTTAAGTCACCAGCATTAGCGATCGCAAAGGCTGCATACTGTTTACCACCTTCGATGATAGTATCTCCAAATCCAGCAGCAGTAGTATCGTTATTGGGATTTCCACCTAAACGGATAGCAATTCCATCCACAGCATTTTCTAAAGCTGCACGAGCATAACCGTCGTCACCAGGATTGAAGTCAGCTACTCCATCTCCATCAACATCAATACCACCATTTTCGTTAATAACTTCGTAGAAACCAACCAGGTTATCGAATAAAGCATCAGTGATTTCTAGAGCTTGTTCGTCTAGGGATGCAGTAACGTTAGTATTCCCTGCTCCGGTTAAATCGTAAGCAAATTTACTAATTTCGCTATTTTCATTGGTGTTAAATACTACTTTTGCAGGTTCTAAAACACCATCTTCAATAGATAGGTTAATGCTACTAGCAGTTTGGTCAACATTATATAGTTCACCATCAAGGAGATTAAAGGTCAGGTTTTCTGTTCCTTCTACAACATCATCCTGAAAAACCGGTACTGTGATAGTCGCTGTAGGTTCAAAGATACGGAAAACCAAGGAACCTGCGGTTTCATCAGTTCCGACGATGTTACCACCATTTACCGTAACACCTTGAACTACAGTCTCGCTTTCTGGTAAACGGGGGTTTGTTGCATTCACATCAAATTCAGCGATCGCACGAGGAGTTCCTTCTAGAATAACTACTAAACCTTCAGGAGGAATGTCTCCTTGGGTGGTGAAGGTTAGTGTTAAAGCAGTTTGTTCAGACTCAATTAGGGTAGTAGGTGTCCCACTTACACCAACTGTAGGTCCAACACCACCAACGACACCATCGGTAACAGTAAAGGTTCCTGAGTTAGCGCTACTATCAACTAAATAACCATCACCATTAACTAAATTGTAGGTGTAGGTTGCATCAGCTTCTTCAATTAAATCATCAAAGACAGGAATGGTAATACTCGCATTTGGTTCGGTAATTGTGAAGGTGAAGTTGCTCAAGAAAGCATCTCCAGCAGCTTCTGGGTTAGATGCTGCTTCACTGGGGTCACCATCTTCGAGAGAGAAACGCTCGAGAGTACCACCAACAATGTTACCGTTGGTGTTGTTGGCAAATCCGTTATCGAAGCGGTAGAAAATTTCACCAGTTTCTGAATCGAAGCGGGTTTGTGCTACTGTAAACTGCTGC
>JBHJJE010000022.1:0-53738 GCA_050042865.1 Mastigocoleus sp. | reverse complement strand
TTTTCTAAGTTGAGAGGTTTGGGTTTATTTAGTTGTTGATTAAAAGTATTTGTTGGTACATCTGGCTTTTTCTGGTCTGGTAGAAAGAAACCATGTGTTGCTAAATGTAAAATGCTGGGTGTTTGTAATTGTTTGATAGCTGTTTCTGTGGCTTGTTTACCTGCGATAATATTGGTATTGGGAAATATTTCCTTAATTCTATTACCTTCTTCTGAAGTGGCAGCAAGGGAACCAAAGATTAAGTTTGCAAAGTCTACAGAGCGCTTATTCTCTAAACCGCGAGATTGGTTTTCTTGGTGATTGTATTGATTGTCATAATTAATATCGGCAAAAACTACAGGATTAGAAATTTTCTTTGCTTTAGTATCCAAACGCAGTAAATCTCTTCCAGTGGTGAGATAAGAGAAAGAGTAATGCTGTACTAAATATTGATTATTTTCATCTCTGAGGGCTTCAAAAGGTATCAAGTTTAACTGTCCATCTGGTGATAACAACAGGTGACGAGCATCTCCCAGTAGGGGACGAACGGGAGCCATAACTTGATTATGTAGAGTGCGTGCAACTTCTTTAAACTTAGATACACGAGCTTTATCTGTAGGAGTAATACCAATTCCACGAGAATTTAAGGGAAAGGGACTCTTTAACATCTCGCGGAAGTCTGCAACGGATTTATTAATGGTTCCAGCATCACCCAAATCAACCCAAGATGGTTCCCCAGAACTGCGTAATACTACCGCAGCATAACGAGATTTACCCCATTGTTCACTATGGGTTTTCACTTTAGGATTCAAGGGACTGTATTGAACAATTTCCACCATTGCCGAATTATGGGGAATTTTAGCTTGGATATCTGTTAATTTTAATGGTTTAATTTCTTGTCGAAACTCGGTACTCTTGACGCTGATTTTTTCTTCTAAGTCTTCCTTTTGAGCTTGTAATTCTTTGATTAGCTTCTGGTAAACCTCAAATTTTTGTTTTCCCTGTCCCCGATATACTAGATTTGCTAACCTTCGCTGTACATCCAACCAATCATCAAATGTCTTTTTGGTTTCTGGGTTATTTGCTAACTGAATACGTAACGTTTGTACTGTATCGGTCATTGCATCTAGTACCCGTCCTTTGCGACGGAGTACTGTAGTTGCGGCTAATTTTGAAAGAGTAGGATTTTTGGATGATTCCTGTAGAGCTAATGAAACAGCAATGTATGTTCTTCCTCTAAAAGTTCTTGCGTAGTCTTGTTTTCTTTGTTCCGCACCTACAGCATAAATCAGTTGTAAGTTCTTTTCCTCAATTTCAAGTCCACGAGAGAGGAAATCAGTAGCGCGGTTAATATCTCCTTTTCCCCAGTAAAATACTACCAAATTATTCAGGCTAGTTGCTGTTTGGGGATGTTCTTTACCCAGAACTTTCTCTCTAATAAAGAGTGATTGCAAGTACAAAGGTTCGGCTTTGCTGTAATTCCCTTGGAATCGGTAAAGTAATGCCAAATTATTCAGGGTACTTGCTGTGTGAGGATGTTCTTCACCTAGAACTTTCTCCAAAATGGAGAGCGATCGCAAGTACAAAGGTTCGGCTTTGCTGTAATTCCCCTGTAACCTATAGAGTTCTGCCAAATTATTCAGACTAGACGCTGTTTGAGGATGTTCTTTACCTAGAACCTTTTCTCTAATAGAGAGCGATTGCAAGTACAAAGGTTCGGCTTTGCTGTAATTCCCCTGGTCTTCGTAAATTCCAGCCAAATTATTCATGGTAGTTGCTACCAAGGGATGTTCTTTACCCAGAACCTTTTCTGAAATAGAGAGCGATTGCAAGTATAAAGGTTCGGCTTTACTGTAATTCCCTTGGTCTTCATAAAGTATTGCTAAATTATTCAGACTAGCTGCAGTGTGGCGATGTTCTTTACCTAGAACTTTCTCCAAAATGGAGAGCGATCGCAATTACAAAGGTTCGGCTTTACTGTAATTCCCCTGGTCTTTATAAAATATTGCTAAACCATTTAGGCTAGCTGCTGTATCAGGATGTTCTTTATCCAGAACTTTCTCCCTAATGGCGAGCGATCGCATAAACAAAGGTTCAGCTTTCTGATAATTCCCCTGTGCTCGGTAAAGTTCTGCCAAATTATGTAGGCTAGTTGCTGTATCAGGATGTTCTTTACCCAGAACTTTCTCCCTAATAGCGAGCGATCGCACATACAAAGGTTCAGCTTTCTGATAATTCCCCTGGTCTTTATAAAATATTGCTAAACCATTTAGGCTAGTTGCTGTATCAGGATGTTCTTTACCCAGAACTTTCTCCCTAATAGCAAGCAATCGCACATACAAAGGTTCGGCTTTGCTGTAATTCCCCTGGTCTTCGTAAACTCCAGCCAAATTATTCAGACTAGCTGCCACATTGGGATGTTCTTCATCCAGAACTTTCTCCAGAATAGAGAGCGATTGCAGGTACAATTGTTCAGCTTTGTTGTCATTCCTCTGGGAAGAGTAAAGTGAAGCCAAATTATTCAGGATAGCTGCTGTATCAGGATGTTCTTTACCAAAAACTTTCTCTCTAATTGCAAGCGATCGCAAATACAAAGGTTCAGCTTTGTTGTAATTCTTCTGGGATTGATACATTAAAGCTAAATTATTCAGACTAGCTGCCACATTGGGATGTTCTTTACCCAGAACTTTCTCAAGAATAGAGAGCGCTCGCAAATACAATGGTTTAGCTTTACTATAATTCCTCTGGGATCGGTAAATTTCTGCCTAATTATTCAGACTAGTTGCAGTATCGGGATGTTCTTTACCCAGAATTTTCTCGCTAATGGCGAGCGATCGCAGGTACAATGGCTCAGCTTTGCTGTAATTTTTCTGATACAAGTAAAATGCTGCCAAATTATTCAGACTAGTTGCAGTACCGGGATGTTCTTTACCCAGAATTTTCTCTCGGATGGCTAAAGCTTTCTGTGCAAGGGGAATACCTTCATTATACTTTCCTTCCCTGAGTAGCCGTAAAACTCTTTGATTGAGTCGTTGTGCTTCTTTCAATTCTGTGGACTGTTGCGCTGATAAGGATTGCTGTGTTTTTCCTGTAACTTTCTTTGGTGCATTCGCGAACTGTTCTAATCCTCTAATTCCCTCTTCTGTTTTCTTTTTTTCTACTTTGATAGATAAAGAAGATAATTCATTTTCTCCTTCTTCTTTTAATCCCTTAGACTCAGCAATACTAGCAGGTAATAAAGTACAAAATATAACTCCGACAATAGTAAATAATTCAAGACGGTAGTGCATTGTAAAAATACCTATTATTAATATTTTAAAAACTATTTATCTATTTAATAATTTATAGTTCTTGCTAAATAGCTCTTATGCAATAATTTTGACTTTAAACTAAATAAAAAGTAAGCATTTTTAATTCATTAATTTACTATTTCATGCAAAAATTATTTTATTCTTCTCAAGGAATAGGTAATGTTAATTATGCTTTGCTTGGAGCATAATTATGAGCTTTCTGTTAAGTATTATATAGTTCATAAATAATAAACTTGAAACAAAGAAATAGGAATTATGGAATACTAGACAATCCATAAGATTAGTAAAAAATAAATTAATAATTGTCTCTGATAAATATTATTAATTCCTGGTGAAATCAGCTATCATAAATCAACAAACTTGTATCATATATATCTCTATCCAGTAGAAAAATGCTATGGATAAACTGGATGATTTTAGTCAAAAAGAATGCTTCGCATTATTACTTTCTCTTTCTGAGCTAAAGAGTGAAGACTTGAATGATGATGAACGACAGAAGTTAGGAGAAATTGCTTCTAAACTTTCTGTTGTGAACAATAGCTGGGAGTTTGTTAGGGAAGATTTGCTATGTATTATCTCTAATAATCAGGTTTTCAATACTTTATATCAAAACCAGCTAAATCGGATAAACAGTCAAATAGGTAATAATATTCCTCCGGAATTGCTACCTGTTGAGAGTGAAGTTGGAGGAGAAATTTATAACTACGATTATGACGAAAATAATTCTAACTCTGTAAGTCAAAGTCAATTTCGGGGTTATTTTGAAGGACATCCTGAAAATAGAGACGTGTTGACCAATCTCTGTATCTCGGTGCTAAAGAGTCCTGAAAAAGCAAAGAAAATCAGTTGGATTCAAAAAATTAAACTCTTTTTTCAGAGGAAGTAGTATTCCTATCCAAGTTGAGATTATGAGTTTTGAGATTATAAGTTTTGAGATTATGAGTTGTGGGATTAGAAGTGTTTATTTTATGAAGTGTATTTTATGAATAAAATTATTTACCCTACGCTGAATTTATTTCTCTACGATATACGGGATGAGTTGGGACAGAGTAAAGAGGAATTTACTCAAAATCAAGAATATTTTAAGCTGAAGTTACCATCGACTCTAAGTGCATCTATATCCTCTCACGATAGGGGTTTTAACGTAGAATATGGCGAGTTACTTGGTTCTCAAAGAATTGAGCGATTTACTAGCAAAAATAAGACCTATGAAGGATATTACTATCCTGTACGGATGAACGATACTTATGGACTTTTATTAGATTGTTCGATTAATGATAAAGTAAATCCTCAACCAGTAAGTTGTTTAAAAAATTTAAGAATGGAGGTTGAAAGGAAAATTCAGGGTAGTAGATATAGTATTGGTCAAACATGGATGATTCTGGGTTATTTATCAGAAGATTATTTAGTTGGAGATGATATTTCTGTTTCTGATAGTATTTCTGGGATTCTTGATATTGCTTATGAATGTTATGAAAATTTGATGCCCCACAGAAATGCAGAAAAGGATTATCAGGGGGATGGTAGTATTTTAGGAGGGAAACTGTTTGAATTTTGGCATCACGAATTTAATTTACCAGGGGAATTAGTAGACAATATCCCAGAAATTGGAGATTTTGTAGAAAATAACCATGTAATAGTTGTTCTTTTCCCCAATCAAGCAGATATGAGACAGTTTTCTGAACTTAACTATGACTGGATGCGTCTATTTAAGTATCGCAATACAATACTTTGGGCTTATGCTCAAAGTCTTTTACTCAAAGAAATGTTAAAAAATCAATTTCAATACATACAAGGCTATATTAGAGATTTAATGGGAGATAAGTCTCAATATATCTCTAATGAGAAATTGAAGAAGATTTTAGATGAAGCTCGTATAAGTATGTCAGAATATGCAATTGATTTTACTTATTTTAAATCCCAAGCTCGTACTATCAAAACTAATTTATATAACTATCAGAAAATTCTTTCTAGCATTATTGAGTCTGCAAATAAAGCAAACCTATCTAAAAATCGAGCAAGCTATGTTCCTAGAATTATTGTAGATAATGACCTTTGTGTATTAGAAGAATTTTGGAGAAACTCATCAGAAAAATATCATTTACAGCTAACAAGAGATAGTGAAAATCTCCGTCCTGGTATTGGTTTATTGGAAGTATTGATAGAAACTATTCAAGCTACTGTTACCCTTCGACAAGCAGAAAGCGATCGCAAGTTTAATGCAACGATTCAGACATGGGGTTGGGGTTTAGCGATCGCATCTATTTTTGTTTCTATAGTTTCTTCGAGTATTGGTGAAGTCAGCATTGATAAAAAAAATTTACCGTTTAAAAATTATCTCACTGATATCTTCCCTGGTTTGTACGATGAGTGGGTAACATCAGTCTATATATTCTTTCTAAATATTATCAGTTTTACCATTAGTTTACTTCTAGCCTTAGCTGTATGGTATCTATTTCAGAAGTTTTTGAGTTTTTTGGGTAGATTGTGGAGACTGAAAAATAGAAAACGATGAGATATAGTGCAAAAGCGTAAGTAAGAAGTAAAAAGCTTACTAATTATAGGTTTTAGGTTTAAGTAATATCCTAATCTAAATACGTAGTGCTTAAGACTTACGCAAAAGCATGGTAAATCCCTCATTACGAGTGATAGCAATCTATAAGCTCTGTCGAGCAAACTCCATCTTAAGGTCTGAATAAAAAGTATTTAACGGAACAAAATTATTGCATATGTCTTAAAATCTCGGAACTATAAGCTGATAGCTGGACTAAATATAAAAGACATTTTTTCTTACATGTCAATAGTATTTCACTCTCCCACAGCTAAATAATATTCTTATCTAGTACTTAAATACTATGACTTCCTTTCATTTAAAAATCCGACGTGTTGAGAAAGTCTGTACTTTTGAGTTGTCTTGGGGAATGGGACAGCAACTGACAACCGTATTAGATTATCCAGAACACTTAACAAATTTATATACAGATTGGCAGTGGAAATACTTAAAATTTTATCAATCTTTGGTACGTGGAAGAGTTGGAAGTAGTGGGAGTATACCTATACATGATACCGACTGGCGAACTAAGTTGGTACAGGCAGAAGCTAAATTACTTTCTGAGTTCTATTATTGGCTTAATAGCGCTGAACTATTAGAAGTTCGCAAAGCGATAGTATCACAGAATTTGACGCAGAAGAATTACTCTTCTAGTATTATTGATGTATTTTTAACTTGTCACCCTCCAGACTTAGCACGTTTCCCTTGGGAGACTTGGGAAATTGGTGCTGAATTTAGTTCTGACAAAACTATACGCATTGCTCGTACACCTACAAATATACGCTCTGGAGTAATATCTTCTCCTCGTCGGGAAAAGATAAGAATTCTAGCTATTATGGGAGATAGTACTGGTTTGAATCTATCGTCTGATAAAGAAACACTTCAATCACTATCAAAAATTGCTGAAGTTCAATTTATCGGATGGGAAACTGGAGAAAATATAGAGCAATTAAAATCCAAAATTTGTCAAGCTTTGGTATCTAAGAGAGGTTGGGATGTATTGTTCTTTGCAGGTCATAGTAATGAAACATCCCTCACTGGTGGAGAGCTAGTAATTGCACCAAATCAATCTATATTAATTAGCGAAATTGCAACTCAATTGACCATTGCAAAAAATCGGGGGTTGCAATTTGCTATTTTCAACTCTTGTAATGGGATGGGTATAGCAAATGCTTTGATAGATTTAGGACTAGCTCAAGTTGCAGTGATGCGCGAACCAATACACAATATAGTAGCTCAGGAATTTTTAGTACGCTTCGTAGAAAATCTCTGGGAATATAAAGATGCTCATGAGTCTCTTATAGAAGCCTGTCAATATCTGAAAATTGAAAAGAGTCTGACTTATCCTTCAGCTTATCTAATTCCCTCATTATTTCGACATCCTCATACTCCAGTATTTAAATTACAGCCTTCTGGTTGGCGATCGCAATTAAAAAGGTTTTTACCAACAAAATTTGAAGCGATCGCACTCAGTACAATTATGTTACTGGGTTGGTTAAACTCAACTCAAGAGTGGTTAATTGAGAAACGGGTATTGATGCAAGCAGTATACCGTCAACAAACCAATCAGGTAAATAGAAATACTTCCCCTAATATTTTGATTGTACAAATTGACGAGGAGTCAATTCAAAAAGCCAAGATAGCTCAACCAAATCCTATAAGTCGCAACTATCTAGCAAGAATAATTAATCAATTGTATGCCTTAGATGCCAAAGTGATTGGTGTGGATTACTTACTTGAGAGGAATCCAAAATATAATGATAGCGATAAATCATTATTTAGGTCTGTAAGTACCTCAGTAAACCAGAAAAATACCTGGTTTATTTTTGCATCTAGATATAAAGATGGTAAATATTCTCAAGTACGTCCCCAAATAGCTCAACCAACTTGGAGTTTACAAGGAGATATTTGGATTCCTTTATGGAATGTCAAACCTTTACCTTGGTATGAAACTACTCCAAAACCTTTTTCTTATCAACTAGCAACAGCTTATAAACTTGAACAAAAGCGTAAAAGTTTATCTTCTCACAATGAAGTGATGGAGAAGGGTCTGATTATACCCATACCAACTCTAGAAAATCAGGAGAAATTAACAACTCAAGTGCAAGCATACATCAATAATTCTTCCGATGTAAACAATACACCTTTCATATCAAAAAGAAGCGAATTGCAACCCATAACAGCATTCTCCTATCAATTTAATAAGCGTTGGTTACAACCAATCCTCGATTTTTCTATACCTCCTACCCAGATATATGACATCGTACCAGCATGGCAAATTTTAGAGGATAAACAAGCATTTTTACAATCGAGAAGTTTAAAAAGCCTAGAGCAAACCATAGTGATTATTGCACCTGGAGGCTATGACGAAGCTGGAATATCCATAAATGGTGAAGACAATTTTCCTCTAACACCAGCACTATCTTACCTACGCAATCTTCAAAAACCAGCAGATATCAGAGAAAGTTTTACAGGAGGTGAAGCTCATGCATACATGACCCATCATTTTCTCAATAATCATTTAGTGGTTCCAATTCCCGATACCTGGATGATTCTGTTCGCTGCGATCGCAGCAAAAAGCGCTGCAATTATTTTGAATCAGAGGATTGGAGAATTTAACAAAAAAACACTATTCATAATAATTACAAGCATCACAGTCATATACGGAATATTCAGTCTACAAATTTATATCACTACAACTATACTTATGCCTTGGTTTTTAACATCTACAATTGTCTGGATATATTTTTTACCAAAATTAATCAATAAATAAAATGTATAAATTTAAACTTAGATATCAAGCCAATATTCTCCGATTTGGGATTGCTCCGAAAAATTTTTGTTTAGCGATCGCGCTTAGCCATATTGTTCTTTTAACCTTACAATCAACAGTAATAGCAGAAGTTAACATCAAGCAACAAAGTTCCTGGAAAAATATAATCAAACGAATATTAGCTCCACAAGAACCCAAAGATGTAGAAAATCCTAATAGCAGAGGTTCCAGAGTTAATAAAGAACCTCTAGATAAAGGAAGAGGAAGATTAGGAGGTTCTAGAGGAGACACTATTTGCTTAATAACTCCTGGGAAAAATGAAAAAATTTGGCATTTAAATCCTACTTTTATTTGGAAAGGAAATTTAGCAGCAGTTGGAATTCGACGTAGCAAAGATAAATTAGCATTATGGAGACACTCCGTACCAGAAAAAAAAGATTTTCAGATTACCTCATATAAAGGATTACCACTACAATTTGGAGAATCCTATGACTGGTTATTCTTCACATCTGTAAATTCTCTTGCTCCATCTAGAAGAATATCATTCACTGTAATGGATTCTCTAGAACGTATTTCTATCACAGATGAAATAGCTGTATTAGAAAAAAAATTAAATAATCAAAAAGTAAGTGAAGAAATAATTGCCTTACACAAAGCTGAATATTTTTCCCAGAAGAAACTTTGGGGAGACGTTTTAATAGAAATGTATTCAGTCAAAAACCCTTCCCAAGAGCTTCGCACAAACCTAAACCGAATAACTCAAAGGATTTGTGGAAAGTCAAGTAGATGAATATATACTTTGTAATCTCTACATAGTTAACAAAGAAAATATAAAAATGTAATGAACCAGTCAGCCGAATGCTGAAAATTCCACTACAATCAACCGTATTACTTGTACGTAATAATACTCAATTAAAAAGTTGTTTTTTACTCTGTAATTTTTAAGTAGAGTACAGGATGCATCGCCGCTTCGGATTCTGACTTTTATCGCATTAAAAATTAATTAATTTTATAAATTCTCTTGGTCAGGGGGATTAGATTCCTATGGAAAATTTTACAAGCCTTACTAATAACGATTTATCAAGCCTGTCTGTAAACTTCTCACAATCGCCATTTTCTAATCCTTTAGATTCAAGTGATGTTTTTACCGTACCTGGAAGTGGTGGAACAACAACGCTTTATTTTGAATGGGTAGAGCGAGATGCTGCCTTTAACAATGAGGTTGGTGTTTTTGTTGTTGATGAATTGGGAGAAGTCGGAGGCACTATACCTGGAGAGGCTGGGTATGCCGAAGCGGCTATCAACGATGCATCAAGACAGATTATTTTTTCGAGCGGACAAGGGGTTGGTGCGCAGCGTCAGTTAAGTTTTGAAGCGGGGGATACTCTTGGTTTTTACCTGATTCAAAATGATTCTACACAAGACTGGCTTACCTCTAACCCAGAAAATAGTCTGACTTTTCCCGTTAAGTCATGAAAAGCTTACGGATAAAGGGTTTAAGAAACAGTACCGTATATACGGTATAGTGATTGAAATTGGGTGCTAAAGGTAACGAGTAATGCTGGAATGGTGGGAGAAAAATTTCGCGACCTGTGACTTAGGCACTAAGTCTTAATAAGTATACCTATACGGGAGGAAATCCGATTAATGCAATTGATCCAAGTGGAGAAGTGGCATTGTTAGAATATGTAGCTTTTGCATTAAATAGAGCAGAAGAAATTAATATCGTTATTACTTTTTTAAACCCTGATGGAGATACCATACCTACAAATCCAATTTCATTGGCACAACAATTAGGACTGATAGATTTCGGACCACTCGACCCTACAGATCCTCTTAGCATCATTGCTCCTTTGTTAATAGTAGCTCGCAATGCTTTCAGGACAATCGCCGAAGCTCTAAATGATGCGAACAATAGATTTTAATAAATTAATCTCATCATTGAATCAGGTACTTCTGGTTTAGTGCGATACTTATCTCCTTCTTTTAATCTTTCTCCTGGTTTATGTAGCGCTACGCGAAGGTTCAAGGTCAAAGGTTTGATAATCATTAGTTTCAACCTTCATTAATACCCTAACTTAATTATGTAGCGCTATATATCTTAAAAATTAATAGAAAGGTCATTCCGCTCGTCAAACATGAAAACTAAAATAAAACAAATTGAGCTACCGATGAATTTTAGGTGGCAGAACATCCATCAACAAAATCTAGATATTAATAAGCTTCTCGGTGTATTGATACGTCAAGTTTCATAATATCTCCACTATAAAATTTCAATCAAAAGGAGATTCTAAAGAATTATCTATTACTATAGTGATAGATTTTTTAATAACTTTAGTAATAAACACATCTACGTAATAGGCAAGGTATCAAATAAAAGTATTCAATAGAAAATAACTTTGGTTATTTATAAATTCACAATTTACGTGAAAAAACTCATGAATGGCAATCATCATGAATAACTCAACAGATACTTGTTTAATTACTGACCCTGAAAAACTAAGTTATATTTCTCGTATTGTTAATCAATTGCTGGAGAGCAGAAATGATTTTTATGACATTAAAGATTTGCAAGCAGCTTTAAAGGAAATTAGTTTAGAAAATGGTCAAGAGATACAAATTAACTTAATCTTTGAAGAAAATCAACTAACAGGATTTAACTTTTCTTTTAGTGATGACCCTACTAGAACTACATTGGCTATTCCTTTTCAACAAAAACAAGTAAGTCTTAATGACCTTCATTCTTCTACAAATATAGAATCTGAGAAGGGAGATATTATTGTTGCAAAACAAACAATAGTTACAATTACAGAACAATCAGAAAGTAATCTAACAAATTATTCATCATTATCTCAAGAAATAGTTTTAACACCAGGATTAGAAGTAGAAGACCAGCGAATCATAAATCCATCAGCATCGAAAGAGAATCAAACAACTCTTAAATCATCCTTTTCAGGTCAAGAAAATTTGAATTCTGGATTAGTTAATGTTGCAAATAAATTGACTAATCAGCAAGAAATTAACGGTTTATTATTCACTGGATTATCTCTTAAAACAGGTGTTTCACTAGCAGATACTCTGCGAACAGAAGAAAAACCAGATTTTCACACTGCTGGATTATCTATAATTAAACGCTTTGAGCAGATTCTACCGGAAGAATTTATAGAATTTAAATCTGGTGAGATTCCTAAAAGCTTTAATTGGAAAGACCCACATTCAAATAAACAATATCGCTTTTGTTTTGAAACTGCTCAAACTAGTCCAGAAGGTGAAATTTTAGTACCAGCTTCCTTAAAAGGATTCAATAAAATATCTGATTCTAATTTACAACAAGTATTTGCTGCAAATCTAATAGATTCTAAGTATAACCGTTGGAGTATAGAACAGTGCGATTTCAGCAAAAATCAAATTCAATCTTTAGGTTTAGCTACTATTAATCCATCCCACAATAATTTAACCACATCAATCGATACTGTTAGTGATTTCTCTTATTAAATTAAGGAAGAAGGAAGAGGTCATAAGAATATGCATTTAGGAGAAATATAATTTACTTTACTACTATGTCTAAAAAATATAAGTACGATTCGGGTAAAAAGTTATCTGAAGAAAACAAATTAAAATTGGCTTTTAATAATATTTACTGTTCCAGTATTCTACCATTAATAAATAGCTTCGCGTGGACGAAATCAGATAACGCAGCAACTTCAATATTATGGCTTAGTTCAATTTATCTAATAGTTAAAGAACCAATTTTAGTAGCAATTATCCTAGCAATAGGTTTATTCTTCTACTGCTTAAACAGAATAATTAAACTGATACCTTGGCTTAGTAGAATAGTTGATACCAAAATTCGTTTTTGGCATATTGCAGGATTAATAATTGCATTGACTGCAACCCTAACAATATTTGAATTACCAGCACATGCGGTTTTCTTAAGTGGACTAGAAGAGTATTTAACCAACATCGCTCAAGAGAGTTCCACAGGAGGTACAAGTGCAATCGACCCCCAAGCGATCGCGTTAGTTTTCAATGCAATCCGTGGAGTCTTTTTATTACTGGTAGGGGTTGCAGCATTATTTGCATACAATCAAGCACAGCAAGGAAATGATTGGAGACCAATTGCAACTCAAGCGGGTTTAGCGATTGGGATTATCCTCACCATTGATGTTATTACTTTCCTATTTATTGGAAATGGAACGGGGACGACCGGAGGTACTGGAGGATAGGAGGAGGGGAGGACAAGAGGAGTGGGGGACAAGAGGAGTGAGTGAGAGAGGGAGAGAGGGATATGTTTTTGGATAAAGAGCCGGTTAAAGTAAATAAGATATTGGGTAAACAAGCTGGTTTTGGTCCAATTCCAGCGAATCAAATTCTACCTTGGTTAGCAATTATTGTATTGACTTATTTTATTTTCGATGGATTACTAAGTTGGGGAATACCAAAGGTTTCGATAATCAGCTTCTGGTTAATTCTAAGTTGGTGGTTTGTCACAGGGAAAAACCCTGATAAATATATCAATCGTTTTCGTAAACCTAAAGCTAAAAACTGGACTATCGGTGGTGCATTATATGTATCTCCTTTGCTTTCGAGAAACATCAGAAGAGAGTTAAAAAGACAGTCAAAATGAAGAATTTAGAATTTAGAATTTAGAATTTAGAATTTAGAATTTAGAATTTACCTTCCTCCACTCTTCCACTCCTCCGCTCCTCCTCTCTCTCCCTCCTCTTGTCCTCCACTTCCCCACTCCCCCACTCTTCCGCTCCTCCACTCCTCCACTCCTCCACTCCTTCAAGCATATGAAAACCTATATACCTGCAATCAACTCTATTGACCAAAAACAGTATATGCCTTTTGAAAACGAACTAGACTTGTGCTGTATGGTTCGGATTGAAAAAGATAACCGTCAGGTAGGAGGATTTTTACTTAATCAAGGGGATATTCAAGATGAAAATCAATTCCAGGTAGTTTTTGCATTTCATATCAAAGGTATTCACAATCAACTTTACCCAGAAGAAATAGCATCAATCTCAGCTTCTGTATCGGAAGCTATGAAGTCTATTATTCCGGGAGAAAAATGTACTTTCCTTTTGGGACGTTATTCCGATGACCTTACAAGACAGGAGTATCTCGGTAGTCTTGCACAAAACTGTTCTTTGAAACTCCCAAGTATCCTGATTCGCAATGAACAAGCAAGATTACAAGATTTAACATCTAAAGGGATGAGGTCAACTTGGCAGCAAATTATATTCTGTACCTGGACTGCGGATAGGTTTGGGGAGAATAAAATTGACCTTTTATCTAAGTTAATACACTATACAGGAAAAGCAGGACGTTTTCTTTTAGATAAATTTACTGGACGCATATCCCAAAGACAAGAACAGCTTCTTAATCGTTTACTGATGAAAGCATACACTCAAGGATTTCTTCAGTGGGAAATGCTTCTGAATACCAAAGCAGGTTTAGAAGTAACTCCACTTAACGATACACAATTATGGTCTTGGTTATGGAAGAGGTTTAATCAGTATGAAGAACCATCGATACCTCAACTTCTAGTTGTTAAAGAGGATAAGGATAGTAATATCCAACTAACAGAAATCCAAAATTCTCTCAAACACTCCACAACCATCTTGATATCTGGAGAAAGGGGTCGGAGTTCTTGTCCGGAACATCGTCAATGTACAAACCGCGTTTACGTTAAGGATAAAGTATGCGGTGTTTTGACGATGACGGATACTGTAGCTGCATGGATAAATGCAAAGGAGCAAATCGCATGGATGTGGAAAATTCTCAGCGAAAATCATATCCGAGATACAGAAGCTTGGGTAGAAATTTCACCTGCAAATCGTTACCTGACTGAAGATAATTTACACCGTCAAGCAAAACAAACCAAATCAGCAAAACAAAGAGCATTCTTGAAAGGAACTGGGAGAGATGTAGGTGCTGAAATTAAGCAGGAGGAAAGTTTTGATGCACAAAAGAAGTTATATAAAGGTGCTGTACCTCTTAACTGTGCGGTGGTATTTTTAGTCTATCGAGAGAATGCAGAAACCTTAGATTTAGCTTGTGATTTACTCTGCAATAGTTTTGGTACAGCAAAAGTAGTCAGAGAAAGAAATATTGCCTTTCAAATCTGGTTAGAAACTTTACCCATAACATGGAGAAGGATTTTACATTCGAGTTCAATTCTGAGCGAACGACGACTTGTTCTAGAAAGTGAAACAGTTGCTGGAATTTTACCATTAACTCTACCTAAAGAATTGGATAAAAGGGGTGTAGAATTTTTGACTAATAGAGGCGGTAAACCTGTCTGTGTAGACCTATTTACTCATACCCAACACGCACTAATTACAGGTAAAACAGGTTCTGGAAAATCAGTATTACTATGGCGATTTATGCTCGATGCTTTATCTCAAAATATACCAGTGGTGGGAATGGATATACCAGCAGCAGACGGAGAGAGTTCCTTCAAAACAGCAATTGAGTTACTAGGAGATGCTGGTGCTTATTTTGATTTATCCCATGCATCTAATAACTTGATGGAACCTCCAGATTTACGAGATTTCAACCCAGAAGAAAGAGCTTCACGAATGAACTCTTGGCGTTCGTTTATTCGTAATGCTCTAGGCATTATAATTATGGGAGGTTTATGCTTAAATGCTCCCCATTTAGGACAACGGGTAGATGCTATCTTAATGCAAGCATTGGATGTCTTCTTGAGCGACCCTGATATCATTGAGCGCTATAACTTGGCATTTTCCAAAGGTTGGAAATCTCCAGAATGGCAGGATATACCAACACTAAAAGACTTTTCCCGATTCTGTACCATCCCAAGATTAAATATTCAAAAACCGGAAGCAATTGACCATCAAGCAATTAACCAGATTAACAGTCAAATTGCAGCATTATTAGTAAGTCCTTTGGGTTCAGCAATAGGTAAACCAAGTAGCTTTTCACCAGAACCAATCATTAAATTTTATGCTTTAACTGGCTTAAATAATGACCAAGACGCTTACATAATGGCAGTTGCAGCAAAAGCTGCATGTTTAAGGGTAGCTCTTTCTTACCCTAAAAGTCTATTTATTGGGGATGAGCTTTCTGTATTGTTTCGTAAAGATGGTTTCAGTGCAATGGTAGGAGAACTCTGTGCAACAGCAAGAAAAGATGGATTAAGTATAGTTTTATCAAGTCAAGACCCAGACACAATTTGTCAATCTACAGCAGCAGCGATGATTATGCAAAATATTAGTTACAGAATTACAGGTTGTATAACTTCAAATGCCGTAACTTCCTTTGAAAAATACTTATCATATCCAGTAGAAATCATAGCTCATAATGCTTCTGAATCCTTCTTTCCTCATCGTTCTGATTTGTATTCATGCTGGTTAATTGAGAAAGGAGGACGCTTTTGGCAAACTAGATTTTATCCAGGAGAAATGACTTTAGCCACTGTGGCAACTAATCAAGAAGAACGCAGTACTCGCAAGAGTATTTTATCCCAATATCCCAACACAGTTAAAGGACAGTTGCGAGGATTGGCTGAGTTTACGAAATTCTATGTGAAAGTGATTAGGAGGGAGGAATAAGAGGAGTGGAGGAGGGGAAGAGTGGAGGAGTGAGAGAGGGAGAGATTAGTTTTAGGTTTTTTGAATATAAGACGGGAGTGTTTTAGTTAATTTAGGGAAGTGATATGAAGCGTAAAAAATTAAGTATATATAGAAAGAGAAATTGTCGTAGATTCAAGTTATTTAGTGCTGTTAAAAGTGTTTCAGTTATTGGGGTGACGGTTGTGAGTTTGAATATTTTTCTATTAGATTCGCTATTAGCAAAAACTTTAGATACCACTCAAAATACTTCTGTCTCTAATACAACCGAAGATATATTTAACCAAAATTCTTCCAATGAAATTCAAGAATTTGTTAATGATGTACGCTCGTTTGTTCGTGTTGATTTATTTGGTAATATTGAACAGTTTGTAAGAAATTCTATTGGTTCAGTTGATATTCCTGATTTAGGTCAGGTTATAAGTGAAATTATGACAGGTTCGCTCCCTAAAGATGGAATTATCTCTAATAAACTAGAGAATAACCTTCCTAACTCTTATGCAATTCGTCAAGACTTAGCTAATCAAAGTCAAAGATTAGGAGCAATAGAAGTTGCACAGAATCAAACCCTGGCTAAAAATGCTCAACAAAAATCCCTTGAGAATCTTGAATTAAGCGCTAATGCAGAGATTGAATCAACTCAAATGTCAGATGATTCTCAAAACTCTGATACTTCCCAGCAGATTCTTCAAAACATCTCCCAACAGCTAAAAAATAATGCTACCATCGCTAATCTTCAATATCAAGAAGCTTCATTTGCTAGACAAAATAAGGCTTTGGAACTAAATTTAACCGCTCAAATTGCACAAGAACTTAATACCTCCAATATTAGCGATCGCCAAACTCAAATTGCGACTGGTAATAGCACTATATCTCAAGGTTCTTTATTAATGATGCCAGGAAGTAGTGTTTTGGGAAAATGATGTTAGGAGTGGAAGAGTGGAAGAGTGGAGGAGTGGAGGAGTGGAGGAGTGAGGGATTTTCTTAATTCTGTCTGCTTTTAAAACTAATAAATAATAATTTTATATGAACAGTAATAAAGAAAGCTATCAAGATGAATTATTTGATGATGAGTTGACTCCTGAAGAAGAGTTAGAAATATCGGGGTATCAACCTGAACAAGTAGCTTTGATTGATAAGGAGTTTCTAATTCAACAAGATAATGAACAAGCAGAACCGCTACCGGGAAGCGAAAATCCTCTAATTAGATTTGGAATCGCGTCTATGGTGGTTGGGGGTGTTATGGGTTTTGGTTGGATGATTTGGTCAATTTTCTTTGCTCCTAAACCGGTTGTTAAAGCTCCTGAAGCTAAACCAACATCTACAGTTGTCAAGAAGGAGGAAAGTGATGAAGCTGCTCGTCTAAAAGCTGAATTAGCATTGCGAAATCAAGCTAGTCGGAATGTAGAAAAATCTCCAGAAACGTTACCTCCACCCAAACCGAAACCAATTGAACCTGTGAGAACAGTTCGTCAACCAAGACCGAGTAAACCCAGAATTATCAGAGAACGAATACCTTCACCCCCAAGAATTATTAGGGAAAGAGTTCCATCACCACCTAAAATTATCAGAGAAAGAGTTCCAGCGAAAGTTACTAAAACCCCTGTAAATAGCACTAAGAGAGAACAAATTGACCCTTTTGAGCGTTGGAATAAACTTGCGACTCTGGGACAACAAACAATATCTCCGAATAGCAGAAATTTTAACCAGGAGAATCCATCTTCTGAACCTAAAGTTTCGGAGAGTGAAAGTTTTACTTCCAATTCACCAGAAGATTCATCTCCTCCTATCCTTGCAAATGCTTCAAATAAAAGACTAGGGAAAGTTTCTGATTTAAAAACAGTTACAATCGATAGGAACGGGAATCGAGAGCAATATCCGACACCTGGGGAATGGGGAATCCTAAATCGAACTCCTCCCAATCTCAGACCAGAGACGACTAACTATGCTAATTCTCCAATTCAGGTTCAAATAGGTACCAGTGCAAAAGCATCTGTTTTAGTACCGGTTATCTGGAGTTCAGAAGACGATAATCAGGAACGTTTTGCTGTTGAGTTACAAGAAGATGTTTTTTCTATAGATAAACGTGTAGCTTTATCAAAAGGGACTATCCTGATTACACAAATACATTCGGTTTCTAAAATTAATAAGCTTGTGAAACAAAGTGTAGTTGCAGTTGTTTATAAAGACTCTACTGGTAGAGTCAAACAAAAAGCAATACCAAAAAATACCATCTTAATTCGCGGAGAAAATAACCGACCTCTACTTGCAAAATCTATCTCTGATAAAGGTAAGGCTATTGTACAACAAGACATTTTAATTGGATTATTAGGAGCAGCAGGTCGTGCTGGGGAAGTGGTCAATCAAAATCAAAGTCTATCTTCTACAGTTATTTCTAATAATGGTTTTAGTACTCAGACATTCAACTCAAAAGCTAGAAAACCAAATATTTTAGCCGCAACTGTAGAAGGATTTTTTAAACCTCTCTCACAACGTTTAACTCAACGTGCAAATAAAGCTTCTAGTCAAATTATGAATCGTCCAGATGTATCAATCGTTCCTGTAGGTACAAAAGTCTCTATATTATTCAATGGTTTATTTGAAATATCTCCTTGAAATACTATGAAAATAAATATATTTCAAAAGTCTTGTCTAAATATATTTGCGATATCAGCAGTATTTTTCACAACTCCATCCTACGCTCAATCATCTACTTTAAAACCTCTAACTTCATCTGAGGTTAAAGTTTGGACTGGTAGAGCAACTGCAATTGATTTTTCGGGAGTTAATGAACGTATTACTCAAGTTTTTCTTGCAGACCCAACTCACTTTACTTACACTACCGATTTACCTTTAGATAGTAGACAAGCTACAACTATTTTTCTACGTCGAATAAAACCGCTAAAATTTCCTAATTTAACAACAACAAGTGTAACTAATTTGTTTGTTAAGACTAAAAATAATGATGGTAAGACACGTCTGTATACTTTCAACTTGAAAAAGAGTAGCAGTAGCCCAACTTATAGCGGTCTTAGCATATCTAATAAAATTATAAATCATGATAGAAGAGAACTGACTTTGCAAGTTGGTTCATTTAGAAAAGCAAATATTAATGATATTGAACGTGGTTTGGTTTCTGCGATCCGTAAGGGTTATACTCCAGCGTCTGACCCTATTGTTAGAAAAGTTAGGGGGTTTATTGCACTAGCTCGAAATACTTCTGATAAATCTCTAGTTGAATTAGCTCAAGATGCAGAAGTTAGTTTACCTTTAATAACTGAATTAGGATTAATGGGAATTGAAGATAGTTTGAAAAAACCTGTATTTAAACAAAGAAATGAGCAATGAGGATAAAATGAGTGAACCAATATTATCCTGCCATTTTTTATCCACGCTTAATACTCAAATTTTTGGCAAGTAATCCAACATCAAGTTTAAAATTTCATAGAAATGACAAAGAAGTTAAATTAAGCAAGAAAAAAGATAATTATAGCGATCGCATCTTAAACAAGATATATTATCTACTAATTTGTATTAATTCTTTTATCTTTGTATATCTTTATTCTCTTAGTTTATATCCGTTTTGGCTAATTGCTTCTATTTGGGTTTCTATTAATTTCAGTTGCTGGTGTTTTATATCAAATTTCTTTAACAAACGAAATAATAATCACACTATCTCTACTCAAGTTAAAACTAAAAGAGATAATACTGTACCAATACGTCTACCGCAACGCGAAACAGATTTATATCATTACTTAAAGGGAAAAGTATTGCAACCGCTTGGTGAAAGTGATGCTCCCGCAGGTGTTTCTGAAAAAAGATTTTTCCAACTTACAAAACGCATTTTCCCAAATATAACTCAAGGAGTAGCATTTCATAATCCTAATTTTCCTCATCCTTACTCAGCAGATTTTCTCATCGTACATCCAAGTGGTTTAAGCATCGATATCGAAATTGATGAACCTTATATAGGAAATACTAAAGAACCACATCACTGTATTGACCAAGGGAAAGATGATATTAGGAATCAATTTTTTACTCAAAATAACTGGGTAGTGATTCGTTTTAGTGAAAAGCAAACTGTTAAATATCCATACAGTTGTTGTAAAGCGATCGCTGAAGTTATTGCTAGAGTTTCAGGTGATTTTACTTTCTTAAGAAAGTTGAATAATGTACCGACATTAACTCCAGAATCAATGTGGACTATTAAACAAGCAAAAAAATGGGCTAAGGAGGATTACCGAAGAACTTATCTACAATGAATATGAGGAGCAAATTTAATCCCACCAAGCAAATAGATATTCTGATGATACTTCTATTTCATCACATCCTTGGACAAATTTTATAAACTCTCCAACAAAATCCAAATCTTTAACTCCAACAACTTTTATCGCGTCAATAGCAACATCTGAATCTTCATTTTTAAAACCTACTCCGTCGAATGTTGCCATTGCTCCCATCTCAACACAACGCCTACCAAACTCAATAAATCTAGCTATTGTGGGCGATGCATTGTAATAATTATCTGCTTTTGTATAACCTTGAGCAAGTAAATATTCTAATACATCTAAAGACAAATTGCTAAATTTAATTGCGTTGGGAGTATATTTCGTAATTGTTGTACCTAAAATCTGTTCTAGGCGCTCGACATATTCACTCATAATTATAAATTTCTCAAATATTTCCTCTCTTTACGAGCATACAATAATCATGATTTTAAATGATTTACCATTACTTTTTAATAGTAAACAAACTGTTCTTGCAATAGAAAGTCCTATTACTGAACGGTTTAAAGTACTGGAATTTATTTATGAATTAGCTGAGAATCTTAGACTACCTTTATTTTTTTGGAATCAGGGTTATTCTAATCTCCAAAATTTTAATAATAAACGAAAACTGATATCTACAGAATATCAATGTACATCAGGATTAAGTTGGTTATTAAATCATCCTGAACAATCAGGAATATTTGTTTTTGAGGGTGCGATTTCACCTAACAAAGGCACAAGTATATTACCCCAGGAGACAGAAATGATGCTAAGTAATTTAGTTTATGACTTAGCTACAAATTCTGTACCAAGATTCTTAGCTTGTATGGAAAGCTATGTTGAACTTCCTACGTCTTTGGTACCTCTCATTCCTGTCTTAATTAATCCCTTACCTAATCCATCAAATATTACAACCTGTGTTAGCAATTTCTGTAAAAGCAAATATCCTGAAACTGACACCAAAACCAAGGATTATGAAACTTTAATCCGTACCTGTTTAGGTTTACACTTGGGTGAATTAGAAATCTTGCTGAATCGTTTATCAGGATTTACTCATACCTTAGAAGAATTAATTGATGGAGTATTAAATTATAAGAAGAGTAAGCTTAAAGGTAAAGGTGTCGAATTTATCAGCGAACCGGATGTACCTCAAGCAGGTGGTTTAGACTTATTAGAAGAAATATTAGAACGTGCTGCGGTATTACTCAAACCAGAAGCAAAACAGTATAATCTTAGCTTTCCCAAGGGTATGATTCTTTGGGGACCTCCAGGGACAGGTAAGTCTTTGAGTGCAAAGTTAGCTGCAAAGAAAATGGGTGTTCCAATGGTTGCTGCTGATTGGGCTGGATTGAGAGGTGCTAATGCATACGAATCCAGGAAGAATTTACGAGAGTTTTTACAGTTTTGTGATGCAAATGGAGAGCATGGTTTAGTCCTCTATTTTGATGACTTTGAAAAAGGATTTGCTGGTTTCGATTCTGACTCGGATGGTGGTGTATCTCGTCAATTAGCAGGGAAACTCCTTACCTGGATGCAAGAGAAAACCTCTCAAGTGTTGGTAATGGCTACAGTTAATAGATTAGAATTTTTACCCCCAGAGCTTATACGTCGTTTTGATGAAATTATTTTTGTAGACCTCCCTCATGCTGGTGCAAGATACGAGATATTTAAACTACATCTAGCTAAGTACTTTCCGGAAATCGATTTTTGTGAAAAAGATTGGCAAAGATTACTTAGAGAAACAAAATTACTCACCCCAGCTGAAATTGCTATGGTAGTGCAAAAAACCGCCCAAGAAGCTTTTTATCAACAAAATCTTACCTTAGAAACCTCACACTTAGGAAAACAACCTTTAAAAGTTACCGTTAAGCAACTTATAGAGCAGCGCTATAAATTTACTCCCAGCATGATTCGGGATGAAGATAAAATCATTGAAATTCGCAACAAAGCTTCCTATGCACGTCCTGCTTCATCCCCTGATTGCAGTCATTGGGTGAAGAAACCAGAAACTTTGTTTGGTGGTTGAAAGTGTTATAGCGGTTTTCATTTGAGTTAAATACAATCTTGTGGGATGAAAATCTCTCCCAGCGATAATTCACAAATTTACTTTGTATTGCAGTCAACCGAAAAGCGCTATATTCAAGCTGTTTTCTTTGGGTGCGGCTCTTTTGGAAAGATGAGATAGCTCCACTACCAATGCCTAGAAACTACATAAGTCTAAAATTTTTTAACCGGGTATTGCGTAAATTAAGCGATTGCCAAAAAACAATAAACTTGTAATATGAAAATCAAGGTATTTGTAAAGTAACTCTTATTGCTTGAACAATCGCATTTACATCTTTATCAAAAGCTAAAAGTTGTACGAATGGCTCCTACAAAAATATCGTTGTTACTAGAAATATGTCCTGGGTCAGTAACCACAAAAAAACCTGGAGTAATTGCAATATAATCATTAACTAAAAAGCGATAAAATACCTCATAATGAGTCGAATTACCATCATCAACATCTTCAATTAAGTAACCAGCATTTAATTTTGGTGGTTGACCTACTAATATCCCAAACATATCTCCTTTTCTACCAAAGGGATCATACAATCCCAAAGACATTAAATAAGTACTGCTAAGAGTTACTGCATCAGATTGCAAATAATCAGTTACCATCAGACCACCCCAAGCACCTAAAGAAAGATTATTTGCTAATCGCCATTTTATACTGGCATTGATAGCATGAATTTGTGCTGGTTCGTTTACTCCTCCAGATGTATCAGCATTAGCACTACCCGTACCCGTATCTAATTGACCATTTTTAGAATAAGCATTGACATAACTAAAACCAGTAATTAATGAAGATGTTGGCTTATATAAAAGCTGTACTCCTAATGCGCTATTGTTTGCATTAAATAAACCCTTAGTCTTACTACTTCTTGTCCCATATGCAATTTGTAAACGCAGTTTATCTGCAACCAACCAATCAACACCAAAACCAGAATCTAAACTACCAATTTTGAAAACCGGTGTAGAACCTGCGAAATAGGATATTGCACCATAACCTGCATTAGCATAGGGCGAATTGGGACTAAGAATGCTACCTAAACTAAATCCTACTGGTTTAACTGTGAAAACAGCGCGATCGCCTAAAGTTGCAAATCTATATTCTAGTGAGTCTAATTTTATCTGGTTATTATAATTGGCTTGCCAAGAAAGCCTTGCCATATTAGTGTTAAATGATTCTGGATTAGCTAGACCATCACCTACAGTATTTCCTGTTACTAATACAGCACGAAAAGCATCTTTACCTGTAAAAGAAGAAAATAGTTGTAATTGCGTTAAATGATTAAGGGCTATATTGGTTTGTGGTTTACCTCTGACAACTGTATTGTCAGGTAAAACTTTAATTCCTCCTGGAGGACCTCCACCTGAACCTGTCACAACTCCTAAAATAGTTTGTCCCCTTAAAACTGCTGTAGAGGAAAATTGCTGTGCTTTTACTGTAGCAATACCAGTTTCTAAATTATCTATGCGGTGTTCTAAAGTTGTTAGTTCTGCTGCAAATTCTTCTTTTAATTTTTGTATTATTTGTAAGTCTTGCTGATTAACTTTACTATCTGATACTCCAGTAGTTATCAATTCATTAATCTTAACTAAGATCGCATTTAATGCTGCTGCAAATTCATACCGGGTCATAGCCTGATTTCCTTTAAAAATACCCTTAGGATAGCCAGCTATTACCCCATAACGTTCCACTAAAGATTGTAAAGCTTGAAAAGCCCAATCAGAGGTTTCTACATCTGATAATTCGGATACAGATGTTACTTTTTCCATACCCCCGCTATCAGAAATGAAAAAATTCCTAGTTTTCAAGTTTTGTAGATTATCTATTGATTGAAATCTATTATCAACAACAGAACTAAATTCAGGTTCAAATTGTACAGGATGTGTAATTGAAAAATTATTTGCATCTAAATTAACTGAAGATAAGTTACTAGATTGTAACTCTTTCTCCTGAAAACTGTTTTCTGCAATCAACACATTATTATTATCTATATTCTCTGCAGTTGCTGGATTATCAAAAAGCAATGCAGAAACTCCCAAGAAGAGATATAGGTATTTTTTATTCATGACTATTGTTTAAACCCATACCAATTTTTATAGTTTTAAATTATCGATCTCGTGCGATTCCAGTTGTTAAACTTCCACGAAAAGGTACCCCTATAGCAGGTTCATCACCATTAACACCAAATACTTCTATTTGAGTCAGTTGACCATTCCTACGTATAACTGTTCCAGTTGCATTATTACCACTTAGACCGGCATCATTAGATATTCCTGTCTCACCATTGATGCTGATATTTTGCTTATCAAAGTCTATATTAATGGGAACAGTTCCGTTGGGATTGTTATCAGGAATAAACTCGGCAGTATTCTTACCTGTTCTCCGGAAAACACCATTAACAACTTGTGGATTTCTAATCCTAATTGTCCCTGGTATACGAGGATTTAAATCCCCTTCTGTACCATTTAGTGCATCAGCAAGGAAAGTAGGTTTAAATCCTCTTGTTCTTTTTTTCTGATTTTTTAATGCTTTTAAGGTTTCAATACGAATTGCATTCAATGTCTGTTGAACCTCTGGAGATTCTTGTGCAACTAAATTCTCTTCACCAGGACCTAAACCTGCACTCAGTTTACTTGAATTATAAAACCCTCGGAGGGCAAATTCCTGTACTTTACCTACCACACCACTTTTCACTGCTACTGTTTGACCACCTAGTAAAGAAACGGTTTGTTTCTGTTGTAAATTTGATATTTTAATATCACCATCTGTAAGAGCAAGAACTTGTGTAGCGTTTCTTTCAGGTGTATGAACTACCATAACTACACTAGCTTTCTCTGCGGGTTGAAAAAGCTTGGAATTATCATTTTGACTTAGTTTATAATTTTTGAGAGCAACATCCAAAGTTGGTTGTAAATTAGTTGCTGAAGCCATTATTGGATGTACTGCAAAAATATCAATATTACTTTGGGGTGTTTTTACTTTTGTTCCTATACTACCTGGTGGACTTGCAATTATAGCTATACCTCTATCAAGGTTAAATATGGCTTCCTTCATCGCAAGAAGTTTGACTCCTTTAGATTTGATTTGAAAGCGTCTCAAACCAACTTTGAAGAAAAATTTACTATCCGAATCTACTCTTGCTAAGGAGCCTTCATTAAATAATAATTCAGCTTGAGAAGCAATCCCAGTACGTACTAAATCTGGTGGTTTTATAAGATCATTTAAATGAACTACAATTGGTTTGGTTTCGGGTCTATGCTGCCTTTGAACATTTTTTTTCCCTCCCAGTTTGTAAATTGAAGCCTGTATTAACTCTACGGATGTTATCTGTGCAAGCACCGGACTAATTGTAAATAACACAGATGTACTTGCAATTATCCATTTTTGAGTTGATGAAGAAAACCTCAAAGTATTACTCCTAGACTAAAATATTAACCTTTGATTAACATATGTATAATATGCTTGATAGGCATTGCTGATTTCTCGGATTATTTTGCTTAACTTTAAAACTAAATAGTTATATTTATAATCTCTAATTCATCCGCACTTATGCAAAATCGCCTAATAGACGCAAGACTTATATAAATGCTACAAGCAATGGTTTACAAAGCATATTTAGCGCCCGAAAACTATATGGAAAACATAGCAATATTAGGATATTTCAATTGTTGGATTATTGAATTTTTGTAAACTCACTTCTTGCACCAAGATTATTTGATAAAAATTAATTACTCAGTATTAAGCTTTAAATATTAATTTAGCGATATAAATCTAGTTTAATAATGTAGCTTGCTTACATGTAATTTTTAATTTTCGTGGTTTATACGGTGAGGTGCAAGATATGAATAAAGTAAATCATATTTGACTCCATAAACAAAATTTATTCTTGTTATTTTTCAGAGATTTTATATTTCCACTCTTACTATTAACAACAAACCAATGGGAAAAAATATTCTGAATTTCCTTTAAAAAATATTAACGTATATTTTTTTACTTTTATTTCAAGTATAAAAAGCAAGATAAAACTTATCTTGCTTGTTATTTGGCATTAATTTTGAGTATCCGCTCAATAAATCGGGGCAGACTACCAATTAGGGAACGATTTTACGTCATTTGGGGCTTGTCTCTGAGCGATTTACCCCAGAATATTGAGCGCTTACAATTTTGATACTTCCAGGACTAAGACTGCGCGTCATAATACTCGGATGGTGGGTGACACTAAAAGCCTTATTTGTACGTTCCTTCATTAGTGAGTGGAGCGTAAAGTGGCAATTGCAATGCTTTGAGATTGCTTCTCCTAACGGAGACGCTAAAGCGAACACTACCGTTCGTCCTAATGGACATGCTACGCAAACGCAATGACACAAACTATTTTGTCCACTCACTTAACGAATACGAGTCCAAACACTACCGCCAAAACCACCTGTTTTTCTTACTGCTATAAGTCTATTAGAAGAAACAATTTGCACCCTCATATCACCAGATTGAATGATTCTGCCTTTTGGAACATCTGCCCATTTACCAGCAACTTGTGTTCTTCCAATATAACCGTGAAAAACATTACTCCAAGAATTTCCTCTATCTCTACTTTCTCCGTACCACCAAAGTTCGTTACCAATCTGTCTTAGATAGTATATTCCTCCATCATTACCTCTCCAGCGTCCATTTAAATTAACTCTTAGAGCTTGAGCAATTAATTTTGGCGATTTGGTTTGTAATGAATCAGTTTGGGCTGTTTTTAATTGTGATTCAGAATTTATCTTTACCTTATATTCTGTTTGACTACTATCATTAATAGATTCTAGAGCTTTCACTCCTAAAGGAGCAAAAATAGTTGTAGCAATCAGGGTACTAAAAGTAATTCCTCTACTGATATAAAGGGTTGATTTTAGAATATTTTTCATGGGTACTTCTGCATAATTTCAATGATTTTGAATAGGAGCAAATCAATATGAATTGCTCTTACCTTAAACAACAAAATAAGAGGAAGAAATATTCTGTATTTTCTCAAAAAGTTTCAATTCTCAATTAGAGCAGTTCTATGATGCTCTTTAGAGTTATTTAAAGAGTCGGGACATTGCTTAACCCTAGAAATATATAACCAGTAATTCACTTATTTTTGCAGAATTATTTGATGTAAATTAGTTACTCAGTATTAGACTTTAAATGTTAATTTAAGGATATAAATCAATTTGAGTACTGTATTTTTATTAAACAATTATTTTTATTTTTAGTGGTTTATACGGTGATTTGTAAGATATGAAATAAGCTTTTTGCTTGCACATAGCGCTATAATTCGTCAGCCAAACAATAATATCTTTTTCCTAACTGACTGGAGTTTAGACTAAAAACCACAAAATGACTCAGTTACACTGAGTTAATAAGTATCAAGCTAAAAAATCTCAAAAATCAGTTAAACAGCAGATTGTTCCGTTTTTTTAGGTGGCTTGGCAATACTCCTTTTAACCATTGGATACCTGATTCTACGCTTACGAGGTTTTCGCTTTTTCCATCCAGGTGATTTACCGTGTAGTTTTGGAGGTTTGGCAGGTGTAGAAATGTGGACTAAAATCCCAGGTACCGCCTGGGCAACTCTTCGGGGAGTTAATTTCGTTGTTGTTTTTTGCCTTGGCGCTAGCCTCTCCCTTTGAGAGAAGGAAAGGGATTGTCACTAATAATATCACGAGCGAGCCATAACTCCCAAGTCATTAACGGCATCAAATCACTCCATTTATCACACTTTTGTGGAGTTGATAATTTTGGAAGAGTCCAATGCAATCTCTGTTTTATAAAACGATACCAGTGGTCTACTGCAAAACGCCGTAAGTAAAACTCCCAAAGTTCTTTTATTGGTGGGGTCTTGCAACCAACAAATGCTAACCACATCGGTTTTGATACTCGTTTAGAGCCGTCTGGATTTAAGCGTTCAACTTTCGTCGGGAGGTGCTTGTTTTACCAAGCATTTCCTTATTTTTTCGGTTTTTATGCGCCGTGACTGCATATCGGTCACGAGCTTTAGTCTAAACTCCAGTAACTGAGGATAATACATTGAAAAAGTTTGGGAATATTATTTTGATATAAAATATACGTTTTTTTAATGAAGAATCTACATACGTTTCGCTGGTAGCTAGCACAATGATGCATAAAAACAATTTAACAAACGTATGCAAAATTATGTATTCAAACCATACTCCCAGTACCCCGGAGTAGAAATACTTAGGAAGTTCGGAACAGACAAATTCGTTTTGTGTTGATTACTACCAGTTCCCCGAATTATTTGTATATGGTCGCTTTAGTACAAATTATGATTATGTTTTCAGAACTACAAACAGAGTGTTTGCTACAACAGCTAGAGAACCCAAAGCATCGAGAAATAATTACCAAAATTGCTCTAAAGTACACTAGGGGGACTTCCATATCTTGGGAAGATGCAGTTCAAACGGCTTATATCAAAGTTATCAAAGCATTAAAAACAGGACAGTTTCATCAAGCAGAAGTAGAAAAATTTTACCGGTGGATGACGGTTGTAGTGCGGCATGAGATTATTAACTTTGTGAAGAAAGAACGATCGCACAATAATCAAAGTTTAGATACAACTATTGCTGGTACAGATTTATCTTGGATAGATACTATTCCTTCCCAAGAAAATATATTTGATTCTGTAGAGCGTGCAGATCTAATTATTAAAGCAAAAGAGGCAATTACAGTTTTAGATACTCATTATCCTCAATATAATTATCTAAAATTATGGCAAGGAAGAGTTGCATTTAAGAAGCAAAAATATTTAGCGCAGGAGTTAGGAGTAAGTCAAGGGGAAATCTCCCGACGTTGGAAAAAATTGATAGAACACATTGTAATCGAGTTAGGATTAGAATAAGTTAAAACGGCTTTGTTGCACGAATATTCTAAACGCTTATTATATAAGAATTATTAATTAATTACTCTTGTTGATAATTCCTTTATTGTCAAGCCTTTCAGCCTAAATTCAAATGAATTATGCAGCAAAGTCGTTTCTATGTATAAAATTTATTAAAAGTTCTATAATCACTGCTGCAAAATACAATTACATTACTATAGTCATAAACAAGTTTACGTTAATAGAAAATTACTATGAGGCAAATAATTGACCGACAATAAGAATAAATATCTTATATATATAGATAAATGAATATTGGTCAATCTGTAACTTTAAAAATTTTACTTGTTCTATTAGCTTCTTCTAGCATTCAGTTGAATTCATCTTTAGCACAAGACCAAACTAATTTACCTACTCGTACACAAGATATAGGAGATGGTAAACATTTATTATTACCTGATTGGTATAGTATTTCATTTAACAATATGCCACCAATACAAGAAAGTGGTTCAATTAAAGTTAATGGATTATCTCGTCAATGGAATGTGGGGGATACTCCAGATGAATATTTGACATTGGGTGATATTGACGAAGCATTAAAACCGCAGTTGTTTAGCCTTAGTAATATTGAAAGTGTTATCAACTTTTCTAATTTAGACACTTATAGATTAGAATATTTTCCATTATTAGGAGAACAAACAATTCAACATTTAACAGAGATAGTACCAAACTTAGGAGAAACTAGGATAGAGGAAATACCACCAATTGCTGCACTGTTAAAAGCTGAATCGCTTCAAGTAAATATCAATACCTCACTCTCTAATCTTCTATCTCAAAATCCAATATTAGGAAAGCTCAAACTTAATCAAATTGACTTATCAACATACAAAATTTCCAATATTCCTAACCTTGATGCTGTACAGCTATCTAATTTCAAGGGTTGGGAAAATACTTTAATTAAAGATGTACCAGGATTAAACACTGTACCCTTAGCAAATTTTCCTCTTCCTTTACGAGAAAAAGGTGATAAAGTAGCTAGAATAGATTTTATCTGGGGTAGTGCTGAAAAACGCCGTCAACGTACAGTATCTGGTTCTGATGTAGAAGGATTTTCTGTACCTTGTGATGGAGAATGTCCGCATATTGAACTTGATGATTTGGAAAATACAGGACGCAACATTAGAGATGAATTTGAAGGACGTTCTTGGATTAGTGGAAAGTATCAAAAAGTAGAAGGTGGTTGGGGTTGCTTAAAATCGGCAAACCAAGGTAAAGAACCTACTGGAAGACTACCTTATGGAAGTGCTTTTAAAGTAGTAGTTATGGAACCATCAGAGACAACAGATACTGTTAATACAGCTTTATTCTTCCGCTTCAAAAATATCTGTGGTGCAACCCCATATTTTGTAGGTCCAATTCCATTTTTTCCTCACGAAGTTAATGCACCTATTTTTATCGGAAACTGAAAGTAAGGAGTGAGAGAGGGAGAGAGGGAGAGAGGGAGGGAGAAATTTTTACAGTTAATCTTAAAGCAGGATATGAGTAGTAGTTTAAAAAAAAGTGTACGCTTTCTCATTTATTTTAATCTTAGTTTTGGAATTATCTTATTAATAATGACCTTATTGATAAGTAGGTAGGTGTTGAAAATTGTAACTAGGAACGGCAGTAGGCAATCGGTAGTCGGTGTAAGAGTTTAAGACTTATTTACAGTGACATAGTTATGTTTATTTATTCCCACCTACTTACATAGGTTTTAACAATTATTTATAAGTATAAAAAATATTCATATATGAAAAAATATATATTATTATCGAGGCGAATAGGTCTAAAATCCCCAACCAATAACCTCTCCCTCACTCCCTCACTCTCTCACTCCCTCCCTCTTTATTTATCAGAGTCTACAAATAATCAAACTATAGCTGAAGAACAATCAAACGGAATCAAATCTAGCTTTGATATTAATGGATTGATTCAAACCTTTGCTAATCCAGAAGGTTTGGCAATGATAGGAATTTTAGTATTCTTATTTATATTAAGTCAGTTTTCAAGTAGTAAAAAAGGTAAAGTTTCAACGAGAAAAGTAGTAGGATTTGGTGAAAGATTAGCAGCAACAAACCTTGCTCTTAAACAAATTGAAGAGCGTAAACATAATAAAGTAACTTTTTGGTGTGGTTCTCCTCGCTATTGGGTTTCTGGTAAATTCAGGAATTTTGGTGCATCACTTCAAACTTTTTTGGGAGCATCACCTACTGTTTGGATTCCTCATGCAGAACGTTCTACCCTGGTTCTTGGTGCCCCTGGTTCTGGTAAAACTTTCGGTACAATTGACCGTATGGCAGAAAGTTGTATGGTGCAAGGTTTTCCTTTAATCGTTTACGATAAAAAAGGCGACCAAATGAAACTACTTGCCCCACTTGCAGCACGCTACGGTTATGATGTACGAATATTTGCTCCAGGTGAACCATACAGTGAAATCATTAATCCCCTCGATTTCATGGAGAACCAGGAGGATGCAGTTAGTGCAGCACAAATTGCTCAGGTGATAAATGCAAATGCTGGTGGTAGCGGTAAGGGTGATGAGTTTTTCTCCAAAGCTGCTGACTTATTAGCTAAAGCACTAATTCAATTAGCTAAAGGTAGTGACTGTCCAGATTTAGCTACAGTATATTGCATCCAGTCAGTTGATGATTTTATCAACAAATTACATGCAGCGATACAAGCAGGTACGGTTTCTCGTTGGGTTGCAGCTTCATTTCAACAATACCTGAAAGCCAAGGATAGTGAGAAAACTATCGCTAGTATCGACACAACCACAGTCGGAATATTCTCAGCTTTTATTCAGCGATCGCTTCTTTCTTGCTTCATTGGTAAAAGTACTATTTCTACGAAGCTATCGGGAAAACAAATCCTGATTTTCAAGTTAGATGACCCCAGACGAGATGTAGTGGGACCATTGCTTGCAGCTACACTTCACATGACAATTGTTAGTAATTTATGTACCCCTCGATGCGACCCACTGGGAATATTTATCGATGAGTTACCGTCGTTGTATCTCAAAGCTTTACCTCAGTGGATTAATGAATATAGAAGCAATGGAGCTTGTTTCGTATTAGGTGTTCAGTCCCTGGAACAGTTAGCGAATACATATGGTGAGAATCTAGCAGCTGCAATAACTAGCGCTTGCAGTACAAAAGTCCTCTATAATCCTGCAAATTACTCTACAGCAGACAAGTTTTCTCAATCCTATGGAAATAGAGAATTTATTATCAAAAATAAATCTATCAGTGATTCTAAGGAAGGAAGAACAGTAACTTGGACAGATAGTTTACAAACAATGCCGATTCTCACAGCAGATGAAATTATGCGCTTTCCCCAAGGAAAATGTGTAATTACCAATCCTGGTTATAAATCTGGGAATGAAGGTTCAATTCCCTACCCCCTGATTATTCCCATTCCTAAATCAGATAGCAATCGAATCAATAGAAGCGAAAAACTTTGGGAAGAACAGGTCTACCCCAGATTAATTATGCGATCGCCTATCGGGGATATCAATCAATTGGATGAATCTATAGATTTAAGAGAAAGAATTGCACAACAGCTTTTAACAACGGAGGAACATTCTATAAATACATCTAATCAGGTAGAAAACGAAGAAATAGAATTAGTTAGTCCTGAATCTGAATCAGCTTGGTAAGGGATAGGGATGGAGTGGAGGAGTGGGGGACAAGAGGAGCGGGGGACAAGAGGAGTGGAGGACAAGAGGAGTGGAGGAGTGAGGAAAAGAGAGAGGAGAAATCTGATCTTCGTATTAGATGGAGGAATTGAGTAATTTAATTTTTGGATGTCACTAAAAGAAAGCAGCAATTGGGATTTTTCAAGTTGTATAATATTAATCTATACATTTAATACATAGCAAGTAGCTAGATACTTATAATTTCTAGATATGGAATAAAACAAGAAAATTTGAATTATTCTCGTCGAATTTGGCGTATATGTGTGACTTTTTCAACTGTCACCGAAGTATATTATTAAACCATGATTATAGGCTTAGAGTGATGTTAATACTGTTATTTAATTCTTTTAAATAATGGAAATTGCCAGTCTATATTTGTTTTTTATCTAATTACAAAAATATCTATTCATACGGTTGGTATAT
Organism: Mastigocoleus sp.; assembly: GCA_050042865.1. Classification (GTDB taxonomy): domain Bacteria; phylum Cyanobacteriota; class Cyanobacteriia; order Cyanobacteriales; family Nostocaceae; genus JBCCDM01. Next base: position 20,190 of record JBHJJE010000022.1, on the reverse strand, counting down.
TATTTGATTTTTCTTAACTGATTTTCTGTTCGTCAATAAGCTCATTGAAGAAGGCAGAAGTAATATGGCAGAGGGCAGAAGGGGCAGAAAGTGGGGAATTCAAATCTGCTACTAGCTGTGCGCCGTCGCATGGCACTTGAGTATGCACACCAAGAGAATCTTATACTGCCAAACTTTGTTTGGCGATGGTCTTCAATCTATATCTGACAGGACACAGAAAGTTTTTAATTACCGCTCGTATTTTCCTTCTGCCTTTTGCCTCCTGCCTCCTGCCTTGCCCGGAGGGCAGATAATTTTTCTACTTGCATAGTATTTTAAGTATTCAACTAATACTCAAAATTAAGTCATACATCGTATACATTATTTTTATTGTATAAATAATAACTTCATAAAACATGGCATTCAAATAATTAAATTGATTTTTAGCTACATCAAGGTTTCTATAAATTATGATGAGTAGAGAACATGAAATTAAAAATGTTCCTGATTCGTGCAAGTATAGAATACTGCTCGCTCACTCGTAGATATATTTAGGTCATCATAGTGCATTTATAACTGAGGCTTTTCCCTGAAGATAGAGGGTAGAAGGAATGTGGTGCATCTTTAAACATTGTAACTTTCCACTGCTAGCTTTTCCTACTGGAGAGCTATGTAATCGCGTATAATTCTGTGAAAAATTCAGATGAATAAGTTTTGTCCTTTAGTTTGGAGGACGCATATTCTATTAACAATTTATTTAATAGCTAATATGCTTGAATCGGCATGACAAAAGAGAACCAATTATTTTCCAAAAAATGTCTCCAGGATGGAGATCCCCTAGTAGCTGTTGAACGTATCAAAATTAAGCATAAGTTATTCCGAGTTATTGCTTACAAATTGGCAACAGGTGAAACAGCTATCACAACTAGACAGATGAGTGTTTGTGTTAAAAAGCCATCTTATACTGCTCGCCAATTTATACGAAAGATAGGAGTTAAACCAATCCAGGTTCAGATGCCTAATCGTTCAGTCACAGATATGATTGATATTGGGATTGTGAAGGCTTTCTGGCAATCTCTGAACGAATCGGGTGAAGGTAATCCACTTACAAAAATTGGTCAAAAATATTTGGATGAGTATTTAGCACAAAGGTAGAACATAGTAATTTTTGATTAGTACTCTAATCTATTTCAAAGATTCTAACAAAAACAAAGGGCTTTGTTGCTGTATGAAACAAAAACAACAGGCAGCTATTTTAAACAAGGATATCCCAAATGTAGAGTCAAATGGTTTTTACCAAATTCCTAACTCAATGGCTATTAAAGCTATTCATAATAAGTTAACTGCTGCTGATTGGGCATTATGGTCTTATCTACAGATGATAGATCCTTTTGGCGATAAAATGATTGAGTTGCCGAAAATCCCAGAGATAGCAGAAGCTATAGGAGTAAGCTCTAGACAAATTAAACGTTCTCTTTCTCGTTTAGAAGAATTAGAACTTTATTGCTGGGAACCTATTTTAGTTCGCGGTCAAAATTTAGCAGGGAAGAAAGCTAAAGAGCTTTGTAACCAGAAAAGAATCGATAAATTATCTGGGAAAAAGAAAATGACAGATTTGTCCAACCCTGGACAATCTTGTCCAAATGATGACAGAATTGTCCAAGAAATGACAGATTTGTCAAATTCTGGACAGAATTGTCCAAATCGAGGGCTAGAATCATTGCCTGACAAGGGTTCTAATTCCCCTCAGACTTATTCAGACTTTATACAGACTCTCTCAGAAGCAGAGCGAGAGAATTTTTTAAGTTTTTGTGGAGAAGAAACAAATAATTTATCACGACCAATTAATGACCTGGAAGCTTGGTTAGCAAGTACAAATAAGGCTGGTCAAAATCGCTGGGAGGTATATCATCAAAGATGGTACAAACAAGCTGAAAGTTTAAACATTCAAGATACAAATCGATTACAAGAGTTTCACAGACAAATTGCTGAACAAGAACGTAAAAATAAACCTCTTGTAGAAGAACGAATTGAACATCTGAAAACTTTAAAGAGCAGTTCTGAGTAAACTAATGATTGATAAACTACCCCCTCAGAGTATCGACAGTGAACAGGCTATTTTGGGTGGAATAATACTTGACCCCCACGCAATTAGTAGAGTAAGTCATATCTTAATCCCGGAAGCTTTTTATATTAAAGCTCATCAACAAATTTATTCCTGTACATTAGACCTCCACTATGCTGGTAAACCTACAGATTTACTTGCAGTTACAAACTGGCTTTTAGACCATGATTTATTGATGCAGATTGGTGGTAGAAATAAATTAGCTTGGCTGGTTGACTCAACTGTTTCAGCAGTTAATATTGATATTCTTGCTGAACTAGTAATAGAGAAATATACGCGAAGACAATTAATTCGGTTTGCGAATGAAGTTCTAAACATGGCATATCAAACCTACACAGAATTACCATCTGTTCTTAACCAAGCTCAGCAAAAGCTTTTTCAGGTTTCTAATCAAGGTATAGCTTCAAATACCGAACACAATAGCACAATTAGTATTGCTGCTTGTCAAGAATTAAAATCTGATAATCCTATTTATCCTACTGGATTAGATGAACTTGATAAGTTAATTATAGGTTTTGAAACTGGTACTCTAACTATCATTGGTGGTAGACCATCAATGGGAAAGTCACAAGTAGCTTTATTTTTAGCTCTCCAAATGATATTACTTCATAACTTACCTGTAGTAATTTTTTCATTGGAGATGACTAAAAAACAACTGGAGTATAGGTTATGGAGCTTAGTTAGCGTTACCCAGCATTACAAAGACTTTAATCTGATTCCACTTTTAAGCAATCGCATTCGCAAACATCGTTCTGGTAGAAGTCCGTTGGAAGCATGGGAGTTTAGTAATATTAATCAAATAAGTAATCTTACCTGCAAACCACCTTTGTACATAAATGATTCCAGAGGTATTGATGTTTCAAGGATTGCTTCAGAATGTCGTTATCTTAAAACACAGATAGGAAATTTGGGATTAGTTGTAGTTGATTATCTACAGATTATGGCTCCTGATACTGGAGGTAATCGCAGCTATGAATTAGGGGATGTAGCTAGAGAACTTTACAAAATGTCAGGTGATTTAGATGTTCCTGTTTTACTACTTTCTCAACTTTCTAGAGCGGTAGAAGGAAGACAAGATAAGCGTCCCACCATGAGCGACCTCAGTCAATCGGGAATTTTAGAAATGGTTGCAGATAATATTATTCTTGCCTACAGGGACGAGTATTACAATCCGAACACACGCAAACAGGGAATTTTAGAGTTAATTGTAGCTAAAGCAAGACATGGACAAACTGGTAAAGCAACTGTTTTTTTTGATAAGTCTTATGGTGCAATTACTAATTTGAAGTGAAAAGGCAGGGGAGAGAATTTAGAATGAAGTCCTTAGTTTTTCTCTCAGTTCCATTGCTTAACAGTCAGAGTTTAGAAAGAGAAGGGTTGTTGTCCTTTGAAAGTAATTACTTTTATCTGATACAAAAATCATTGCACTTTTTCATAATTTAGCTAATAGAAAAGAAAAGCTTGAAATTTTGTACTAAGGAGGTTGTCATGACAGATTTAGTTTTGGAAACTAGCGTTAGTCAGAATGCACAAGATGATTCTAAATCAATTATTATTGACCCTGAGTTCAAAAATTTAATTCCACCTCTATCTGAGGAAGAGAAATCGCAATTAGAAGCTAATTTAAAGCAATTTGGTTGTCTTGACCCATTGGTTGTATGGAAAGGTAAAGGTCATAATATTCTTCTTGATGGTCATAACCGTTATCAAATATGTCTGCAAGAGGGGATATCCTATCAAACTATTGAAATAGAGATTGCGACTAAAGAAGATGCTATTTGCTGGATTGCAAATAACCAATTGGGAAGAAGAAATATTACACCAGAAGTCGCTAGTTATTTGAGGGGTAAAAGATATCTCCACTTAAAAGGCGATGGCACATGGGTGCCTGCTGTAAGCAATCGCAACCAAAATCTGAAGCAAAATTCACCGAACGGAAAAAGTTTCCTATCGGTAGATGTTGCTCAAAGTTTGGCGAAAGAATACAAAGTTTCTGATAGAACTATTCGTAATGATGCTCAGTTCACCGATGCATTAGATAATATAGCTCAATCGCTTGGTGAAGATTTGAAGCATTCTATCTTAACTCGCAATAGCGGACTAAGTAAAAAGGATATTTTATCCCTTGCAAAAGTTGCAGAGGAAGGAGGGAAGGAGTTAGCACAACAATTACTACACAATAAGCAAAATAAGTCAGATATAGTCGAGCAAATCAAGAACAAACAGCGTTGTCCTAATCCCCATTATATTGGTGAGGTGTGTCGAATTATGCCAGAACATGAACCAGATTTAAAACCGTTTTCTGGTTGCTGGTGTATTGTTTGTCAAATAAATCCTCATAGTTGTAATATCAAAACCTGGAAAGTTGATTTAGAAACTGTCAAACCAGAGTATTTAGAAAGAGCTTATCCAGCCTCTGAAAATTTAGCTTCTCACAATTGTTCTCGTGTAAGGGATATAGCAAGTAAAATGGACTCAGATTCTGAACCAACTCATCTAGCAGTATTAGAAGCTTTAGGAAGAGTGTGTGACCCGTCTAGTTTAACACCCAGGCAAGAGAGGATATTGGCTTTTTTAGAGAATGAATATTCTGACTGAGGTTAGAGGAGGAGTGGAGGACAAGAGGAGTGGGGGAGTGGGGGACAAGAGGAGTGAGAGAGTGAGAGAGGGAGTAGAGGGAGAGAGGGAGTAGAGGGAGAGAGAAAGAGATGTTCAATCCAGTTCGATTTGGGACTTTTTGGATTTTATAGGAGAAGGGGAGTTGGTTTTTATTTCTGGGATGGTTTCAAACTCGTCGTCTGGGTTTTGATTCTTTGAACTATCTAATCCTGTATCAACTTTAATCCCTCGTGTTGCTAATCCCTTGAGAGTACAAGCTTTTCCATTTCTACCTAATTTATGACCAGCAAATGCAATACCATCAAGAGAATATGAAATTCCTTCTAAACTACCTTCATCACTCAATCTCAACGATGTTTCTACACCATTTACTTCCAACTGTTTAATAAATTCAGTTAGTTCCATTCCTGGTTTAATAGCAGTTTCTATAGTATCTTGAATCTTTTCAACCACACTCTTATCTGCTGGTTTATCCCGCAATCCTAACTCCCACTCTCGATTCTCTCTTAACATTCGTCGCTTTTGTCCAGTAGATGGTGCTGTACGCTCAATTTCCCAAGAATTTGGTACTGAGGTCAAGTCAAACTGAGATTCTAGCTTTCTCAATACTTTTTCCAAACGTCTTTTATCGTACCAGTCAGATACACATTCACCATCTATATTGATACGACTTGCAGCAATATGTACATGGAAGTGATTACAGTCATCATGGGATGCAGCGAAATAAAGATTTTTATCAAACCCCATTCCTGAAAGCGTCTCATTAATAATTTCTGCTAATTCTTCATTCTCTGGTCGTTCATCAGGTGGGAAACTAATACTAATGTGACTAACAGGCGATCGCACTCTGGGATTCAGTTGTTTTGTTGCTGCAAGTTGTTTATAAAAGTCTTGTATAGTCTCCCCTGCAAGGTTTGTACAAATTAATTCTGCTTGCTCCTTCTCAAGGATATATTTGGTTAATCCAGTAAAGCTTTTACCTTTTTTAATCTTACCAATCATCGCTATCTTCCATGTCAGATTCTATTTCTCCATTAGTCTCTACGACTAGAGATAAACGTAATTTGGAAATCTGTTCTAGTAAATCCTTAAAAGGAATAGAGTCAATTGATGGTGGAAGCTGTCCGTTTGTAACTGCAATATCTTGAGCTTTCGCTATCCGATTAATATCTTTACTGATTTCTAGTAACTTCCAATAACATGTCCAATTTAACTGAGGAATAGTTTTTATGCGACATCCAGACATTCTACGTCTAACCAGTTCTGCTTTACTTATACCGCATGACTCAGCTAGTATTTGCCAATTATCATTCTGTTCTTCGGTTAAAAGCATCTCAAAGCGAACTGTATGTTTTTTAGCTTTCGGCATTATCAAATGCTATGAAATATTCAAATGGATGGTAACACAAAAATTCTTTATGCCTGTTAAGAATATCTCTTAACAAAAAATACGTATCTCACCACTGCTTGCTCCTCTATGCAGCATAAGAAGAGGTGAAAATCCACCTTAATATGCTGTAGTAGGGATGAGAGAGGAAATGCTTTTCCAATAGCTTGATAGTGAGTAATTTTACCCTACTAAATCCCTATCAAATTGTTCTACGTCAATAGTGATACAACAAGTAACTACCTTAGTTATATCTTGAGAAATATTTCTATTTGTTACTCTAATATAAATACACCAGCGAGGATAATAACTGATGGGTAAATTAGATAAACAAGCCTACCCCGAAGTTACTCTATCAATAGACTTTGGTGGAAGTGGTACCAAAGGAATAGTTCAGATTCGTGGTGGGAAACCGAGAGCAATTTGGATGGAGGCTGCTGTAATCAAAGCTCCACCTATGTCATTAGCTTTTCAGACTCGTAATTTGAATAATGCTTATCCTGAAAATGTTGCTTGGATAGGAATTAATGAAGATTATCGAGCGGTGGGTTACTTAGCTAAAAGTATCTATAGTGCCACACCAATGCTGAAACCACGGAAGTATGAGCTTGCTTTATACAAAACTCTGGCTGTTGTATGGGTAATCAAACAAAAATTCAAACTACCTGAATCATTCAAAGTTTCGTTAGCATTACTTTTGCCACCAGGAGAATTTGAAGATTCAGCATTACTCAAACCTATGATTAAGGAGGCTTTAGCTGAATTTGATACACCTACAGGAAAGATTAATGCAAATCTGATAGGTTATGAATGTTTTCCTGAAAGTGGGGGAATATATGCAATGTATTGTAAAAATACTGGCGAGACCATAAGACGCAGGGTAGTTGGTTTGATAATGCTAGGCTATCGTAATGCCTCTGCAATAATATCTCGACGCGGTATCTTAAATCGTGGTAAAACGGCAAAGTTGGGTATGACCAAAATGGTTGATTTAGTTATAGAAGGTACATCTGGCTTAGAATCTGAAGAACTAATTGCAGCTATTATTGATGCTGAAAATGAACCAAAACCAAAACATTTTCATCACTTATGTAATTCCGATCATCTTCGAGATGTTCAAATAGAAAAGATTATATCTGCTGTAAATTCATCCAGGTCAGAATATGCGATCGCTCTTATGAACTGGTTAAAGGAGGTATTACCTTCTGATAATGAGTTGGATGAGTTGATTATTTGCGGTGGTACGGCTGATTACTTGCGAGAGGAGATAGATTCAGCTTTCCCGACAATCCCTATAGTCTGGCACGGTAATGTTAAAATTCCACAAAATCTAAACGAACAATGGTTAGGAAATCGTTTAGCTGACGTATGGGCATTGTCAGTTTATCACGGTATTAAGGTGAAAGGTGGAGTGAGGGAGAGAGAGAGGGAGTGAGAGAGAAAATTAATTTTTGTTGTTAATAATCCATTTTGAGGAATTATTCATCATATTGACCAACATACCAAGAATAAAATCATATTTATTTTCTATTTCTTGTCCTGTTTGCACATCCAAAGAATCATGACTAAAAAGAAGGACTTCACATGGCGTTATCAACCACCATTTGATTCTAATAAAGCAAGGATGCTGAGCTATATTCAAAATAAAGATTTGCATCCATTTCAGGATAAAACAGTGATGATAATGAATGCTCTAAATGCTTACTATATGGCTTTAGCGCTCTACGGTGAAGGTAATCATTCCCGTGAAGATTTGGAACTAATTTTTCTGGATTCAGTGAAAGCGATCGCGCATCATCTTCAGTATGTAAGTTTAGCAATCAAGGTAGATGTAAGGATAGTTACAGATGTCTTATCTACTGTGTTTGAAGGATTATCAACAAGAAAAACTCAGCCAGAACAGCAGTTTAATTCTAGCCCTGAAATAACATCATCAGATACATGTGATGAATTAAATGATGTTGATTTACAAGCATGGAATTTAGCAGGAATCACAACTGATAGCGAAACTTTTAGTTAGAGGATAATCATGCCGAGAATACATTTAATTGATGGTGAGAAGGGAGGTGTTGGGAAGTCACTATTTACCCGTGTTATGGTGCAATATGCAATTGATAATAAGCTAGAACATACTTTAGTTGATGCAGATATAACTAATCAAGATGTTAAGCGTTTCTATGATTATGCTGTTGATGCAGAATTTAGTGAAGCCTTAAATAAGGGAGATAAGGCTGACATAATTTTTGAATTAGCAAGGAAAAAGTTTGTTATTGTTAATCTTCCTGCAAATGTATTTCCAAAAGTTAAGAGTTGGATAAAAAATGGACGTTTGTTGGAGGTCGCAGATAAATATGGTGTAGATATTTGTAAATGGTTTATTTGTGATGGTGGTTTTGAATCAATAGATTTATTTCAAAAATCACTAGAGTTATACAAAGATAAAATGCTCCATGTTTTTGTTAAAAATTTAGGTAAAACTGATGATTGGAGTTTTCTAGATGATAATTCCAAGCATAAGGAATTATGCAAGAAGTATGAAAAGACTTTGAAAGTAATTAAATTCCCTTTGTTATATCCAGGAGATAGATATTTTATAGATTCTAATCAGTTTCGATTTGATGCAGCAGAAATTGAAGAGGTAATGCCTATAATGTCACAGCAAAGATTATCTACTTTCCTACAGGAATCACATCAAGCAATTGAAAGTACTCAATTAGTAAAAGGAAATAAAGTCAAAGATAAATAGAATTATTGTTGTTTTTACAAGTCCTCTCCATCTTTGTTTAAAACTCTTATCTTTTATTCCTTAGATATAACAATCTTATTGAAATAATATATTCTCACTTCTGCCTCATACTCTCTGCCCTAAAACAGTAACTTACAAATATAAAAAAGTATACATTATGAATTATGAACTTCAAACTTTATATAAAACGCATCAAGCTTTTAACTGTGACGTAATTGCTAGTGATGAAGATAGGAATATGGGCAGACTGTATATTCTGACAACAGATGATACTAACTTAAAAGAATTGGGAATAAAACAAGAATGGTTTCTTGCTTATGAAGAAATAGATATATTAATTAGCGGACATATCAATAAGGATGATGAATGGAGTTTATCGCCATTCTGTAAATTAGAACCGAGTTTTGAATATACAACTTGCAATCAGATATTTGAACAAGTGTTTAATCTTAATTTCATATCAGATTTAACAAATTTATGTAATAAGAATATCAATAGTTTATCTCACAATATAAATAGCTCTAATAGTTTTAATGATAACGAAGATGATGATGATTCAAATAGAATAAATAAAAATAACCAAATATTTATGGCAAGAGATTTAATTATTACTACGGAAAACTTAGATGTATTGAAGAACATAATTGCTAATTCAAACCTTGAAGAATTGGTTGATATAGAGCAAGAATCAGATACTGAAATATTAGATGTCTCTCATCATGAACAACAATTAACAACGGACGAATCAAGCGTAAATGATGTTGTGAATTACTTCTCACGTAAATCTGCTCCTCCATTGGAAGATGATGAACTATTTCACATTCAAATAAATCTAACTCAAAGGATTATGGATGAATACTTCAAACAAGACAAAGATGAATTTGTTTTATCACCTTTAGGAGTTGTCACAATCAATAATGAAGAAGGCTGTTGCAGTTTAAAAGATTTAGAAGATGGACATATTATATTTACTGCAACTTTTGATTCTGATGTTATTCATGGCTTAAATAATACTGATGCTCTTAAAGTTGATATTATTTTGGACTATTTAGATAAAGAAGAGGTTCGACGAGAAAAATATATGAAAAAGGAAGAAGATTTGATTACAGAAGTCAATACTCCTCAAATTAACCAAAAACCAGAGATAGAATATGATTCATAATATCCGAAAAGCTAAGAATGAAAGTTATTTGAATCGTTTACTTGAAGGAAAAGATGCAGATTTCCAAAGGAGAGTTCTAGCAATAACTGTTGAACATGGACTATCTACAAGCGACCCTCTATTTTTAATCATGCTTTCTACTGGTCAACTTCAAGTATTGTTGGAAGATAAACCAAATGAATTAGAACAGTTGTTTAACCGTTGGTCAGAAGCTATTTATGAACATTTAGAGAAAGCTAAACATACTGCTGTTAAGGGACAAGAAGTAGAAATCCGCTCTATGGTCAACCGACTTATTAAGCATTCTGAATCTAAAGAGCGAAGTCGTTTGAGAATTATGTTACCAGCTATTGGACTGCTCATAACAGCAATTGGATTTGGTGTTTTGACCGGATTGTCTGTTCCCGTATGGTTAGCTGGTGGATATGCATCTAAAGAACCTAAGTTACTTACAGTTAAGGAAGTCGAAAATCTGAGGTGGTTACAGAGTCCTCAAGGTCAATTAGCAAGGAATATTTTGACTTGGAATTCTGAAAGTTTGAGCAATTTAAATTGCACTAACAGTGTAGAGCAAAGGGCTGTAGTAAGTAACGCTAAGGGTAAATATATTGCTCGCAAAAGTGATTATTGTCTATTACGAGTGAAATCACCTTGAAGAAGGCAGTCAGAATGAAGAATTTAGAATTTAGAAGCGGGATTAATCCATTTGAGATGCACACCAAGAGATGAATAAGTCCTTTTGAAACAATTTCTATGCCCTCTTAACATTACCTTTATCCCATGTCTTATTTGTTTGTCCCATTGCCAACTGCCGACTGCCTTCTTATCTTACTCATTAAAGTTTAGGTCTAATGGAAGAAATCAGCAATGGTGTGAAAGCATCCACTATCAATCATAATTTCTTAAATATCGATAAAGTTCGTGTAGCAGTTATTGAAGACCAAGAACTGATACTTATGGGTATTAAAGCAGCATTGAAGCAATATCAAAATCTTGAAGTTGTAGGAAATGCTTCCAATGCAAGGGATGGTCTGCTTATTTTAAATAAGTTCAAACCTGCAATTGTTATTGTTGATATCGGTCTACCGGATAAAGACGGTATTCAACTGACAAGGGAAATAAAAAGAAAATATCCAGGAATAAAAATCATCATTCTAACTTTCCACTCAGATAGAGATACTGTATTGAAAGCATTCGCTGCTGGTGCTAACTCTTACTGTATGAAAGACATTAGATTCTCTAAGTTAATTGAAGCTATATATCTGACCTATCTGGGAAATACTTGGATTGACCCTGCGATCGCGCATTTTGTACTCGAACAAGCACAGAAAAATCCTATATATTTCAGCCATCATGGTTCTCAAAGTTATGATGATGGTTTAGATGAAGAAATGCTTAGTCTGTATACTTTGACAGATAGGGAATTACAGATACTAAAGCTGATTGTTAACGGAAATACAAACGCCGCGATCGCACAAGAATTACACATAACAATCGGTACTGTAAAAAGTCATATTCGCAATATTCTCAATAAAATCGGTGCAGAGGACCGCACCCAAGCAGCAGTTCATGCTTTACGTTATGGCTTAGTAGATTAAAAATTTTGTATAGATGAGAGTTTAGATTATGAGTCAGCTTTTATTAAATAGTGTTCTACAACAAATAGAACAAGAAATTGAAATTGATGCTCAAGGTCGTGGGAAGGCTAGTATTAGAGCTACAGCAAGGTTAGCAGGTGTGACTGATATGGCATTGAGAAAAGCTTTTAACGGTGCGAACCTAGAACCCTCTGAATTGGCTAAAAAGCTTATAGAACAAGGCTTTAGTGCTGCGAACCAAAGTCAATGGTCTAAGCATGGAATACCTGACCTTGCCATTTCCATAATTTTAGAACATTATGCTTTTGATGCTCGCAGGTATTGTACACAACAAGCTAAATTGACCTACAAAGCTTTCGCTGCTGTGGGGATTCGTAGTTGGATGCAACTGATTAAAAATTGGCATCAACCGAAAGAAGAAATAAGATTAGAACAACCTACTGTTAAAGATATTTCAGAAGCAATTTCATCGGTTTTCTGCTTAGGTACAATTGACCCGAATCTTGTACAGGGATTAATTGCGAATGAAATCGGTAAAGCATATCCACGACTCAAAACCCAAATGGAATCAGTTAAGCAACTTTTACCTACTCCTGTGGAAGATGAGTTATTAACTGTTACTAATCTTGCAAAGCGTTATACACAGGATAGAGGCAAAAAACTAAGTGAAAATAATACCCCTCAAAGCAATGCAAAGTTGATGAATAAAATTCTGATAAGTAAGGGTATGCAATTTAAAAATCCTAATCCCGATGCGAAGAAAGGCGGACAACCTTTGTATCTACCAACTGACTTAGGTAAGCAGTACAGTAAAATTATTTTACAAGAAGCTGCTAGAAGTAATAAAACTATCCAACAATTACGGTGGTTCCCATCTGTTTTGAATTTGATTGATTAGATGATTGTTGTATCTAGGTCATAAATACTACCAGTATTTACAAAATATTTGTACTACGAAATCTATAATTTCATGCGCTACATAAGGACTGTTCCGCACTTGCAAACCCTTTATCAATCAAGCTTACAGTAAATATCAAAAGGTTTTGTTCCGCACTTAAGATACAACTGTTCAAACACATCAGCAAGTTTGGCTTTATCAGTAAACCTGACTTTTCACGGGATGTTGAAAACGTCATTTTAGTCTTTCTCCAAACCCTAATTCCTTCGTGACTCATTATCATTAGCTTATAGTTCTTGATAATAAGTCTGTGGAAAAAGTAACGTTACTTGGTTGATTCAGGACTTAACGTGAAAAGTCAGATCAGTAAACATCATCAAAGAAAGTTTAACTGTTATCAACCTTGCTGCAAACCTTTTTGCTCCTGTCTGATATCAAGCTCAAAACTTTTCTTCTCATCTTCGGTAAAGTTGCAGACTAGAGCAGGTTTTCCTTTTTGTGCTTTATACAAAGTTCCTCGATGATTCTCTTCATCAATAATTCTAAGCATCTGTGAAGGTGTATGGTGAATAACTCGATATTTACCATCCCCAAAAGTTGCTGTTTGTATCTCTTCATCAGCATTTGAGGGGTTTTCTTTCAGACTCACAAGAGCTTGTTTTAACATCTTTTTTTCCCATTCTTCACGTTTTACTGACATAGAAGTTTCCAGAACAGATTTATCAGGTGAGTTTGAACTGTTTTCTGTATTAGCTGTTGCTTGTGTCTTATCAATCGCTTTTGATTCAATTGGTTTATTACCTGACTTTTTTACTTCACTTTCAGTTTGATTAATCAACTCTCGCAATTCATTCAACTCAATTGCGATAAATTTAGTTCTCTGTCCATTTTGCAACTGGTCGTATTCTAAAGGGAAATTCAATGTATCGTTGATTCTAGATGCTGTCTTCTTTTCTGAAATCTCTGTAGGAACAGTAACGCAAAAATAAAGTTCTTCAATGTTGTCTTTGTTCGCAATACCAATTAAGCTGTCAACACCGAATTTTTTATCAATCTCCTCAGATAGTTTCTGAAAAATTTCTGGTTCTATATTCTTGTCTTTTAAAAAAGATTCAAAATATTCGTTTTTTATTGGTAATACACCTAAAGATGCTTCATCATCATGCAGTAAACTCTGATTACTCTTCTCCTGATATTTTTCTTTTAAAACTGGTTTTAATTCATCTAATAAACTGTTTTGATTATCTCTCACTAAATCTTTTTCTTTAGTCCAGGTTTGAGGATATTGAATTGTTTGAGGGTCAACTTTAATGTGAGCAATAGTAGCAGGTGATGATTTTAGTGTTCCTTCAAATTTAAATCCTTCGACTTGAATACCCCTCGAATTTAATTTTTCACTTAATATTTTGAACGATTCTTTATCAATTACACCCAAAGGTTTATTATCAACTAGAGCAATAGGTTGAGTTGCCTTTCCTATGTTGGAAAGTTTTATTTTTATTATCCCTTCTTCCCCATTCCATTCTCTTGAAACTGCTTGATATTTTTTCAACTGTCCGACCTTGAGTTGATTACCTTTGGTACTAGTGATAATAACCGATGCGCTGGGTGGAGAGTTGATTTCTGCACTAAAGGAAGTTCCGATACGTAACTGCGCTGATTCGCTACGAAATACCCCTAATTTTTTATCTTCTGCTACTAACCAGCGTTTATTCTGTGTAGGGTTTGCAAGGTCTGGTGCTTGTTGAATAGTACATTCAACCTTTTCTCCCACCCATTTACGTCCTAAATGTTCATTTGAGGGTTTATGGGTTCCCACGACTGCAAATTCGGTGAATTGGAGTTTTTCTAATCTTCCGATTATCTCTTCTCCAAAAATAGCGATCGCCTATGGCGGGCACCCATGTGCCATCGCACCTGATGTTTTGTTAAATCCGTACTTCGGGTCATCTTTACTTGTCGTTGAAATTTGCCACATTGCAGCTGCAACTGCTTCTTTTTCGGAGTCGGGAATACTGTCACGAGTTGTAGTTACGAATTCTTTGACCTGTGTGAAAGCTGCTCTGACTTGACTCGATGTCAATCCAGGTTCAAGTTTTTTGGTTAAATTATTGAATTCGGTAAATGGTTTAAGATGACCTGGAAACTTTTCTAGAGAATTATCTGAAATGTATCCCAAGTGTTTGCGTTGTTGTTGAGTATTGGTTTTAAACTTTGGCTTTCCATGTTCGTCAAATACAGGTGAAAGTGCTATCCATTTATTGTCTACTTTATTGAAGTGATTTTTATTTTCTATAAGTGTAATATTAAGCTTACGGTCATCAAACACATTCGGATGTTTTTTCTGAGTTAAACCGACTATTTCAAGTTGAAGACCTTGAGGATTGGTTGCAACAATTTTTAAACCTGGTGTAAGTTTAACTTCTTTACTAATTGTAATTGCACGACGAATCAATGAATCGTATATTTTCTTGATATTAACTGCCTTCTGTTTCTGTGTGGCTGTAAATTCTACTCCTTTAAAAAAGTTTTGAAACTGTTGGGTTGAACGGGGTACAATTGCACTTTGCGCGAATGCTTCATTAGTTCGACTCGCCATTTTATCAATAGCAGAGTGACCTTTTACATTCATCGTTCTTTTAGTATAAGTTTCACTATTATTTTTATCCTCAACCCACGATGCAATATCAAAGCTTTTAATAATGGTATTACAGGCATTTACTATTTTCGGGTCAGAACGATTAGCACTTTTTCCTCTATCAACTTCTATTTGTAGTTGTCCCCCTAATATTCCCACAACATCGTGATAAAATTTCCCTATTTTTTCTAAAATCTTTTCAATATTTGATTCAGGGATTATATGATTATATTTTGATAGTTTATCTGCCTTCTCATTAAACTTTTCTGGTTGACATAATTGTGATAATTCAACTATTTGCGAACGCAAATGGCGGGCACCTATGTGCCATCGCAAGTTTTTTGGATATTGAATTTGATGATTATTATGGTTTTCAGCTTTTAACATTTCTACTGCTGCACAGGAAATATCTTGAATAAATTTCTCGGCTTCCTTTGTTGGAATTGAGATACACTCATTTTCAAGAGCAATTCCTTTCATGCATAAATTGGCAACTATACCAATTTTGTTCTCCATCGCATCTAATGCTATTTGTTCAAAAGAACCCTTATATGCCTTTTTCTCAGGTTTCACTATTTCTTTATAGCGATTATCTTCCAATTGCTTTTGTTTAATCTCTGCTGCTGTGTGGGGAAAGTCAGACGATAACGCGATCGCCATTCTATCTCCATCACAATCTGATAAAGAATGCTTTAATCCTTCGGGTGACATCTTTATCGTACCGATATCATGGGGTTCTTTAGGTAAATGACGATTGATATAGACATCTACCGTGTTGGAATTAGCTATGGGACTGCGATAAACTATTAATTCTGCACCATCTGGGAATTTGGGATAACAAACTTCATCCTTCTCCAAATCATGACAAGTTTGTGCCATTGCACAATCAAACTTAATCAATCTTCCCGTCGCACAATCCATGTACTGTCGTTTCAGGTGTTCTTGAAGTTTATCTATAATTTTGGGATGCTCTAATAATTGACAATGTTCTTTTAAATCCTTTTTTATCAGGCGATATATCAGGTTTTGTTCGCAATCATTGGATAAAAACATATCATCAATTAGATTTTCAATATCTCCCAAATCAAAGCTTTCAAAATCAATCCTATCTTCTGATTCTGTTTGAGCTTGTATTTGGTGAGAACATCTAACATCTATTGAATTAACATAGTCTTGAGCAATCTTTCTAGGGTCATCAGCCATATCTTTGAGTTCCTCCAAACGTCTTTGCAATCGAGGAAGAACATCACCTCCAACTCCCTTCGGAAAAGAATTCCAAAACTGAGCGCCAGTAGAAGTGATACCGTAGTAAGCATTAGTCTTATTTCCTATCCCCATGTTCATCCTGTACTCACCAGGGGTTATAGGAGTGAGGGAGTGAGAGAGCGTGGGAGTGAGGGATTGCTCCACCGAATTACTCTTTATTTCTGTAACTTCTGTATATTCTTTCTCCTTCCCTCCCTCTCTGCTTCTCTCACTCTCTCCCTCCTTCTTCTCCTCTGTCCCGCGCCCCCACTCCTCTTTCCCTCCCTCTCTCCTTCTCTCACTCTCTCCCTCCTCTTCCCTAACTCTTCCCTTCAGTTGTTCTGTAGAAATTACTAAGTCATATCCATTCCCTACCTGACTTAAATCTCGCGGTGCAAATGTACCCTTCCCTATCTGCCAAGTTTTATTAATTTCATTACCTGTATCTAGTCCACGACTTCTTTCTTTGATACCAAAACGGGTTTGAAATGGTGTTTCTGATTCATTACCTAAAGACTTATGTAATACAGCATCTATCTTCCCATCACCATCACCAACTAACTTAATTGCTTCAGAATTTGGTATCACCCCACCATTCTCACCAGTGTCAGCATCTACTACTAAAACTCTTAAATTTTCTTGTTCTGAAAAACTTTCACAGGGTGTGAACATATTTGAACCATATGCAGCACCGAAGTGGGGTTGGTCAAAAATCTTTTCTCGCAATTCCTCATCCATGAAGTAGAAGCGATTATCAGCTGCAAATTGCAACGTTAATCCAATTGATGTAAATTGCTTGAGGTCTTCTTCTGTGGTTAACCCTTGATATACTACTCCCAACTTAAAGTTAGATAAAGGAGCAAAATATTCTGCCAAGCAATTTTCGATTGTTTCTGCAATCGGTTTACCATCAGCAATAATTGGTTTACCCGTTTTCGTACAAAAATGTTCTAGGGTAATTGCCATAGAAGGGAATGATTGTTTTTTATTTTCCCTTCAATTTAGTTACTTATGAGTTTGTATTTCCTAACCCCCTAGTAAAATATTTGTCTATCACTTTAGTAATAAATTCTTTTAGAGGTAGTAAACATATCAGAAGTAGCGAGAAATGCATTTGCCAATTTTTGCCAAATTCTGCCAAAATATAATTACAATATTGCTATGATATTTTCTGACTATGAGTACAATGAACATTTCTTTACCCGATCCAATGCGGGCATTTGTAGAAGAACAAGTTAAACAAAAGGGTTACAGTACTGCTAGTGAATATATTCGTCATTTGATCCGTACTGAGCAAGAAAATGTTGAAAGTAAGCGTATAGAAGCTCTCTTGCTTGAAGGCTTAGACAGTGGTGAAAAAATCGAAATTACCGATGAATGGTGGGAGAAAAAAAAGGAAGAATTAACACAGCGTTTAAGTGAAGATAAGTCATGACGCTGCGGATTTTTATTACTCCTAAAGCAAGTGTTGATATTGATAATTTGTTTAACTACATTGCTCAGAACAATACTGATGCAGCTTTAAAGTTTTTTGATGTAACCCGGAATACTATTGCTAACTTAGCGAAAAATCCTGGTTTAGGCAGTGTTTATAGTGTAAATAGTCCTCGTTTACAAGGTTTACGTAAATGGGGGATTAAAGGTTTTGAAAAGAATTTGATTTTTTATTTGCAGTCGGAAGAGTTACTAACTGTAGTACGTATTATTCATGCGAGCCGAGATATTCCAACTATCTTGGAAGAAGAATCCTACTAAAGTAGTATTTTTGTTCTTAAATGCTAAATTTTTGTTTATAATATGGATTCTGCTTGGTTACATTTTGTAGGAATTCAGTTATGGATAGTGCGAAAAAAATAGAATTACAACCTTCTGTATGGGATACAGATAATTTAGGAGATTTAGTTGCTGAAGGTGTTTTAGATAGTGCTGATTTATCTTTGCAAGGTGTTGTACAAGCCCAGCGTGAAGAATACGAACGTTCAGAGCGTGAATGGCAGGAAAAAAATGAAGAGTACTTGAACTCTATTGATTGGGAAAGTGTAAAAGTGAAGCCTGAATTGATAAAGGAAGAAGAGGAAGAAGTTTTTTGAATACGGTAGATATTTAAGGTAGTAAATACTTGAAAATTAAGTTTTAGATTGAAAGCTTACCGTTGAAGATGTATTTAGTTGCTAATCGTTTTTCTAAGTAAAAATAGAATAATATAGCTTTCTATGCTGTGTTTAATTCAAGGTAGTTTTTACTTTTAATTAATTATTATAAATTGATATTACAGACTTTATTTTTGTAATAATAACCTTTGCTGTAGTAAAAAATTTTGGACTGGATGTAATAAACTAATTGATGCTAAAGCTGATATTGTAACTACTTCTAATGTTGTTGGTTTGAGTTTTTTGATAAATTCTTTAAATCCAAAAGGTTTTATACGAAATAAAGTTGCTGCGGGATGACAAAATAGAGAAGGGATAAGGTAGGGACTGGGATAAATATAATTTTTTTTTCTGTAAGTATTCCCTAGCCTCTCTCAAACTTTCATGAACATCTTTATATCCTGCTAAAGCTTGAGAAAACTGTATAAAAAATTCAATCGCAACTTGATTGTGAATTGCTTCTCGCATAATTGCCACTTGAGAGAATCCTAAATCAATTAGTTTATTAGCGATGCTCAATCCACTACAAGAATTAAAAATTTCTACCTGTAAACCGTATTCTTTAGCAATAGTTAAAGGTGATTGTATTTCATTAAGATATAAAGCATGATTTGGAGCAATAACAATTTCTCCACCAGTTAAATTAGTTTCATTACTGTGTCCCGCAAAAAATAAAATATCCCAACCGATAGGATTGGAAAGTGCATCTACAATCTCTTGTTTTAATTCATTATAGCGGTTTTCAGTTGAGTGGAATACAAACACTGTAAAATATAAGCAGGGTGTATCAATGATATTTTTATGAAACCTTACGACCAAGACCTACGCCAAAAAATTATTAATGCTTTTCATAATAGAGAAGGTTCATATCGAGAACTAGCAAAACGCTTCCATGTAAGTCTCAGTTTTATACAAAGGTTAATAGGTCGTTATTTAGATACAGGTCTTATAGAACCATTACCACATAAAAGTGGTAATTTAGCCAAAATAAAAGAAGAACATTATCCGATTTTACAACAATTAGTCGAAGAAAATAATGATGCAACTTTAGAAGAATTATGTATACAAATAGAATTAAAAACTAATATAAAAATTAGTCGTTCCGGAATGTGTAAAACATTGAAAAAGCTTCAATTGACACGAAAAAAAAACGTTGCATGCAGCCGAGCAAGATACGGAGAGAGTTAAAAAGTTGAGACAAGAGTATTGGGAAAATATCCGTACAATTGAATTGGATAATTTAGTCTTTATTGACGAGTCTGGTGTAAATATAGCAATGACTAGGCTTCATGCAAGGGCTTTGAAGGGTGAAAGAGCCCATGGCTCACGTCCGGATAAACGTGGTAAAAATGTAACTATAATTGGAGCGATCGCCTACGGCGGGCACCCATGTGCCATCGCTCTTAAAGGTATTGTTGGTAGTATGAGTTTTAAAGGTGGAAATGATAAACATGCTTTTGAAACTTATGTTAATCAGGTTTTAGTACCGAACTTATGGGAAAGAGCTTGTGTCGTTATGGACAATTTCAGTTCACATAAAGTAGCGGGTATTAAAGAAGCTATTGAATCGGTAGGCGCTCAGTTAATTTATTTATCACCCTACTCACCAGATTTTTCTCCAATAGAAAATTTTTGGTCAAAAG
>JBHJJE010000021.1:0-7388 GCA_050042865.1 Mastigocoleus sp. | reverse complement strand
ACGTTACACGTTTACGTAGTATAGCGATAGCTAACGCTTCATTACATTACGTGAGCGCTATCGCGCACGCTACGCGTTTGCGGAGCATAGCGCTAGCTAACGCAATGACAAAACATGTTTTTACACATTTGGGATGCTCCCGCTATAAAGCTTTAGACAAAAGTCTAAAAATGAATCGTTTTTAGTATATTTAAATTCATTTTTTTAATTCAAAATTTGAAAATATTATCTTGATTTATAATATTATGATGATAAGTAAGTCAGCACAAATAAACTGAGTTATGTAATAACTTGTAAAAGACAACGCTCTATTAAAATTTTAGTAATTTCCCGACGATAATTAGTACTAGCTCTGACATCTTCAATAAATTTAATACCCTCTATGATATGGTTTATCTCCTGATAGTTAAGAAAATTTCTTATTAATTGGGGAAATTCCACACTTGCACCTAAAACACAATGCATCTGTGAATTAACTTTATCATTAGCCATAACTACAATTACTAAAGCAGGATCGCTAGAAGCAATCCCAAAACGCTGATAATAGATTTCCCAGTGTAAATTTTCTATTGGGATTAACACTCTTCGTAGTATTTCCCCTGGTTTTAAAATAGTTTGACGATGACCAATTTGAAAATCCTTTGCACTGACCAAACGAGATGCTGTATCTAAACTCCAAATTTCATAGCTTGCATCCAAAGCAACCATCAGGGGTGCAAAAGTTCCTACCGATAAAGCTAAACATATATTACCTCCCAAAGTTGCCATATTTACAACTTTAAAAGAAGCCGACAAAGCAGAAATTGCACTTTCAAATCCACTTGTTGCCTTCCACTCTGATAACCAATTATATTCTAATAACTTAACTAGAGGACAAGTTGCACCAATCTGCAAATTATCATTGGCTATTTCAATTTCATCCCAACCAAAATCTTGGATATCAATAACACCGCTGATATCAGGTTGAGGTTCAGAAAATAACCAAGTTCCACCTGCTAACCAAGTATATTTACCATATATTTTATCTATATTTTGAATCTTTACATCTTGGACTAAATCTTCAAAGCTTTGGGGATTCAAATATATCTCAATATTATTTAAATTCATTCACCAGCCAATTGTTCATCATCTATCAACTCAATGCTTCTCCCCAACCTTTTTGGTAAAGAAATTTTATAAACATCCCCTTGATTCATTTCACCAGGTTCCTTCATTTGAGTCAACGCTGTCACCACCTCATCAGAATTAGCCGTCAAAATCACCACCGGGCGATCGCAAGCTATGGGAAAATCATGCCAAGTACCAATATGCAACAGTAAACCATGTCCAGGTGGGAAACGAAAAGCTTGAGCTTGACTCAAGTCTGGTAAAGATTTATTCTCCTTATGATTTGGAGGTGAAAGTACCATAATAAATCTAGCCTGCCCCAAACTAATAAATATTTGGGTCATATGAATATGACGTTCCAACCAGGTTATTTCTGGATATCCTGGCATGATTTTAGCTGTTCTAAAAGTAGCCCTACCCCGATAGCTAAAGTCAATATTTTCTCCCTCTATTACCCTATCTTGGTAAAAAGGAATTCCCAATCCGGGTTTACTAACGTCATCACCTAGAAGATAACCATAGGGTTGAATATTCTCAGAGTTAGCATCAACGATCGGTAGCTTTAAAACTTGATTATCAGATGTTGTCATAGATTAAGTAAAAAAGATAAAGTTAATGAGAAAGATTTTTTTCTTTCTTTACCTATTTTGAAGATGTTCTGATTGCTAACAAGTATCTAATTGTATATTTACAGTAAGTGCTACTGCATATAAAATGTTACTTTAGTTAACAAACTATACTGATAATCATAGAAATTAATTGTAACCTAAAATCACTACAAATCATTTAAAGTAGACTGCACGAAGGTTTTTAACGAGCAAAATACCCTAATATTCGAGAACACCTGACCCATGCAGAGGAATTCAAAATGAACATATAAACCCCGTCACGTCGCTTCGCTCCAATTCAAAATTATCAATTAAAAATTCAACCATTTTCCTCTAGCTAAAGCGAGAGACTTGAAACAAGGATGTGCTACGCACATTTATATTTCTTTCCTTCTTGAAAGAAGGAGTTTGTGACCTGAATTAATCAGTTAAAAATTAACCTTCTTAATTTTGAATTCTGAATTTTGAATTTTGAATTCAAACAATGGTCAGGGTATCAACAAATAGTTTGTCAGCAGGTGCGTATTTTAACCAGCCTAATAGTTTAATAATGTGGTAAGGAACGCCATAATTTTCCCGAGCATTTTCGTGAAAAGATTTCCACAGTTCATTCCCTACATCTGGATAAAAACTTAGCATTGATTTGGATACCAAGTAACAATAACCAAAATATGTATTGTACAGGTTATCTACAAAAAGTTGACCAACTAATTGATTTGAGTACACTCACCTAATAACTTACAAACTGTCGCGATCGCTGCTGTTTAGCTATTATTCTTTAATTATTAATTTAGAAATCTGCTAAATAAATTTACAATGCTCAATCACCAATCAGCGACTTGAGGGATTTTATAATGTCCACGTATTGATTAAACCTAGAAAGTAAAGTTTCTTAAGAAAGAGTGCTGTAACTTAGTGTGTATATTTTTGTGAATTTATATCTCATAAATAGGACTAAAGTGAAGCAAATTTCCTATGTTTTAAGTGTTATGCATTGACGAGTGGCAAGAAAATATCTGCAACACTCTACCAATTAACTAAAAATTGTTCCTTAAAATCCTTATTATTCAGGAGTAAAGCCAATGGGAAATTTAAGCCGCTCTGCAAACCTTGGTCTCGATAGCTTTGAAAAAGAACCTCTGGAACTACGTCCTTTTTCTACAGAGGAAGAACTACAGATAACAATTAATGCAGTTTACAAGCAGGTATTGGGAAATGAATATATAATGGAATCTGACCGTCTGGCAAGCGGGGAAGCATTACTTCGGAATGGCGATTTAACAGTTCGCGGTTTTGTCAGACTTGTGGCTCAATCGTCTTTATATCAGTCACTTTTCTTTCATTCTTCTCCCCAATATCGCTTTATTGAATTGAATTTCAAGCATTTGTTGGGTCGTGCACCTCAAGAGCAAGCTGAGATAAGCGAACACGTCCATATTTATCACGAGCAAGGATATGAAACGGAGATAAACTCTTACATTGATAGTGAGGAGTATATTAACAACTTTGGAGAAGATATTGTTCCTTATCCACGTACCATTCGTTCCCAAGTTGGGATTAAGAATGAAGTTTTTAATAGAACATTTTCATTATTACGCGGACCTGCTACTAGTGACAGGGGTAAGAATGCGAAGTTAATTGGATCAGTTGCAGGAAATTTAGCTACAAAGATAGTACCACCAGCGATTGGTAATGGTGCAAACTATGGTAATACTGGTAAGCGTTTCCGCATTATGTTTTCTACTACAAATTGTTCTGCTCAACTAGAAAAGTCAAGCAAGCAAGAATCGGTAGTTAATTATAGTCAACTGTCTAGTCGAGTTCAGTCAATTCAAAAAACTGGTGGAAAGATTCTTGCGGTTAATGAGGTTCTTTAGAAGCATTTTTAGTAAGTATTAAGATTCCCAATCTGATACTTGCGGTGTATCACTTTCTGAAAGATTTGATTTGCATTTCTGAAAGGGGTGTTACCTCACTTATTGCTAACACCATTTTGGTAGTCTCGCAATTATACAAGGTGCTGTTGTGTAATGTTATAAATTTAACTGCGTTTTCGGTGACGGCTCAATAAAGTTTACTTGGGTTAATAGATAAATTTTTGTAACCGATCTGAAAACTGCAAGCAAGTTGTTCAATCTACCAGCATAACGATGAATTTAACGCTAATCTTATTCTCAACTTCTCAACTAATTATCTGTTATCTGGGTTATTGAGAATGGGGTTAGCTATATGCTAAGCCACGGTTTTTAATTTTTAAAATCAGAATTTACGCGATGATTGTAGCTAGTCAGCAGCTACTATTGGCAAGCTTAAGTATAAACCGGCAATACCTACATTGGTAAAATTACTACAACACCAGAAAGAAGAAACCCGCAAAGCAGCAGCATTAGCGTTGATGAAAATAGGCGATCGCGTAGCTGTAGAACCTTTAGAATCTGCATTAGATAAGGAGCAAGTTACCTCAGTTCAGTCAATTATCAAATTAGCAATTTCTCAAATTGCACAAAAATCAGAAGAAGAAGATTGGTAAATTAAAAAAAATCCTACTATTTCACATCATTCTCAGTGACAAATTATTTTTCTTTCTGCCAATCTGATACAAATCGTTTACCAAAAGCTTCGACTAATTCTGGACTTAAATCATCATTCCACCAAGTCTTACTAGCTTTTTCTAACAAATCAATAAACTCCGAATCATTCTCACGTCGATAATAGAAAATCATAGTTAAAGCCTTGGGCTTGAGTGCTGGTAAAGTATTATAGTCAGAACCTGGTGGAGCATCTCTCCCTGGAAGACTTCTCTTAATTCCTAAACGTCCTTGAAATGTATAAAACGCATCTGTTTGAGGTAAAAATTCTAGATTGTAATTAATTTCTCCGACCCCATGAGTAATATCCTCTGCTGCTAAAAACGGTTTCTCTGTACCAAAGATAATATAGCGTGCAGCCTCCGGTGTCATAAAAGACGCAGCTCTTCTTTTAACTCTACCTGATTTATGAGGATATAGCTCATTAGAAGCGATCGCAACATCAACCTTAACCCGATTATCTGATGGTAGTTGAATATTTTTACCTATAAGATAAGTTGTTAAATAATTATGCTGCTGCATAGTAACAGCGACCGGATTTTTGTTATCATCTAAAGCTAAGGTAACAGCCGTATAGTGGTCTAGTTGATGCCAATTCGTAGTAGATGCAATCAAGTTCAGAAACCATTGTTGCCATTGTGGAACTCCTGCTGGTAAACCTGATGTCCGAAAAACGATATGATAGGTCAAAAAGGTGAAGGGGTATTTTTTGTCTTGAAGCTTCAAAGTATCGTAATCGATTCTGCCATATACAACAGGTTTTAGTTTTTGAAACTCCCCCTTATCTTCATGGATAAACTGAAATCCTGGTTTTCGACGATATTTATTAAGAACTTCTTGATCAACCTTATCTACGACTAGTTTTTCTTCAGCATCAACCAAACGTCCCTGAGCAATATAATCTCTGTAGAAATCAATTGCACCAGGATGATTTGGAGGCAAAAAAAAGCGGGGAAGATACTTTCTTAGAAGTACTTTCTCATCAGGTAAGGGAGGTGAATTTTGTGGAGGATAATTCTCATAATACTTAGTAAATCCAGGAAATTGAGTAAATGTAACTTCAGGATTTGGTTTTAGAAAAGCTCTCAAAATTAAAATTCCCACAATAGGTACTAAGATTAAAACTAATATTCTTAAATAGAATTTATTCACCACTCACCCTCACCCCTCCCTCACCAAAAAACTACTTCCCACGTCGCATTACCAACCTCTTCACATCATGTAAACTATACTTCCACACCTTACCCGTTTTAAAAAGTAGATATCCCCCACCGATTAAAACCGTTGATACAAGGACCCCAAGCAGATTGAAAGAAGCTAATAAACGACCCCCAAAAACAATAAAACCAATTCCTAAAGCGATCGCAACCCATCCCAATTTACTGTACTTTTCTCCCCACCGGAGAGTTAAAATACCACCAATAATTAGTAATATCCCAGGAATACCCACAAAAAGACCAACATTCGTATTAGCTGTGAAAATAGCAGCACCTACAAGCATAGATATAAAACCGACTATTTTGCTGTTTTTATCCACCGCAAGGGTTGGACTATTAACCCTTGGCTGTGCTTGAATTATTGTAGGACTGGTATTAATATGTGCGAGATTACCAGTCGGCTGCTGTATTTGTTGTCGAAAGATAAAACTAACTTTACTGTTTCGACCAAATTCTACTTTATCTCCTAATTTGATTTGATAACGCTGATTTGGTTCTAATTTCTTTTGATTGAGATAAGTTCCGTTAGAGCTTCCTAGATCTTCGATATAGTAACCGCTTATCTCCAGATAAATTACAGCATGAGTGCGAGATACTATATCTGCATTTGGTAAATTGGAAACATCAATATCTGGAGATATTTCATTGTTATATTTACCAATATTAACTGCCGTAGAATCTAAAGGTAATTGTAAAGAAGTCTTAGTTTGAACGTGATACAGTTCTAGATACTGATAGTTCGTTTGTAATAAGTCAATATCTTGCATGGTTAATTCGGAAAAAAATTTAATGTTATATTATGAGACGGGTAGACCTTAATTTACCTGTTTCTCCAAAGAATTGAAGATCCCAGTGAGATTCTATATTTAGTTTGACCCATTATCTACATTATTAAATATTTAACTATCTTCTATTAAGAAGCTCCTGAATTTATTGATCATATAGGACTTTTAAATGTCTGAAAAATCACAGGCAAATCTATTGGTCACATCTCCTCATGAATTATAATATTGTGACGACATTAACAGGGCATTATCAGGGCTTAAGCAAAAAAAGATTTATTTAAATAATAGGTTCATTCGTTTATACAAAACCTTCATCACAGGTTCCTAATTTTTGCAATGCAACCAGTCTACATTCACTTAAAGACTTGTATGGTTGAACATTACTATTTTTTTACCTTTTTTTTCATGTAATTTTCATTTAGTCCGAATGTAGGTAATATGTAGATAAAACACCTTGAGCAAAGCCGAAAGGATTCGAGGATTTGGAGGTTATGAAGTAAATTGTTTCTGATTTACAACCGCAGACACACCCTTAAGATTAAGAATTGACACTGATAATATTTCTGGTGGATTTTGTGGGGTTTTTTTAACCACCACCTCCTCCTCCACCTCCACCTCCTCCACAACCACCTCCACCTCCACCTCCAGTCTTGGGAGGAACCCAGGTAAGTGCAGTATGTATGTGTTCAAAAGAAGTAGAATTAATACCGCTCAAACCAACTAGAGCAAATGTCAAATAAACATTAGACTTTCTTTTTTCATCTCCACTGAAAAGACACTTAGCCTTTTTCCCTGGACGATTATCAAGAGAAATATTTTCAGAAGCTTTATAAGTTTTACATTGGGAATTTGAAGGAAATTTAGAGCACAGACTTTGCAAGTTATCAACCTCTTGAGCTTTTACAACTCCTGAGAATGTTGCGAACTGCATAGATAATAGAATAGACATCTCCGAAAAGAAACAAAGTGTTACTATAACTACATTTCAGACTGCGATCGCCAATCTGCAAAGATAGTTGGTTGGTACACAAAAGTAGGTATTACAGATGATTTCTATTGATAACTAGTGGAAAAATAGCATCT
>JBHJJE010000020.1:0-78391 GCA_050042865.1 Mastigocoleus sp. | reverse complement strand
CTACCGAGATTGCCTGTGGAGTAGACAAACCCGATAGTAGTCATACTGTCGCTACGCTAAAGCAGGAAGTTAACGCTAAAACTACTTATGTCCAGTTAAGTCTAGATTTAGGCAGTTTTGGGTAGGTTTAACAGAGCGGTTTGAGAATGTTGACAATTACCGAGCATTTTTCCATCTATGATCGATGATCATATCTGATGAGAGCAAAATTGGATAAAATAACCTCACCTTAAAAAATATCCCTCTCCCCTAGTCTTACAAAAGGGGAGAGGGAAGATACGTTCTTACTTCTTACTTTCTATTTCTTAGACTCTGGGAACTCAGAAGGATAAACAGATGTTGCAACTAACACTGGTTTATCTTTGTATTCAGTTTCTAACTTCTTCTTAATTCCCTCGTCCCAACTAAAACCATATTCTTTTTCTAATTCAGCAACTACAAATGGACGTAGAACACCAGTTACAACAACTTTTTCGTCATCTTTGATAGTAGCTTTCTTAGTATCAGGAACTAGCACCAGTAAATCATTTGCACCAATCAGCTCCTCTTCATCTAAAGTAAAGACGTTCTCACTTTCAACATCTTCAATTTTTCCAGGTACAGCCAGCACCTTATTGTAATATTTACTTGGGTCTTTGGTAATTTGACCAGGTTCTGGAGCTTGTGCAATAGATTGAGCAATGATTGCAGGTTTACCCTCATACTCAACATAAAGCTTAGGATCTAACTTCAAATTGTACTCTTTTTCTACTTCAGCAGTCACAAATTTTGCAACTTTACCAGTAACTTGTAATTCTGTGTCTTCAGGTAAAGCAGTGGTTTCACCAGAAGCATTGACTACTAGGATATTTTCACCACCAAAAAGCTGCTTATCAGAGATGCTGAAAGTAGTTGGGCTGATTTTCTTCTCTGGTTCACTTCTTATACTGACTGTCTTACCAATCAATGCGTCAGTATTGTTTGCGACTTCCTTAGCTGTAACATTAGGATCATTCGCAGTTTCAGTTTGCTCGGTAGTATCGTCTGTAGTTGCTTGCTGATTATCAGTACATGCTGGAAGCAATAGAGCAGACAAAGCAATTAAAACTGCACCAGTTTTTTTAGCAAATTCGCGTTGAAACATACTTTTATTAAAAATGTTTAGCATTAATTCTCTCCTGTTTTTGACTCCTCACAACAGATGAT
This sequence comes from Mastigocoleus sp., assembly GCA_050042865.1. Lineage (GTDB taxonomy): Bacteria > Cyanobacteriota > Cyanobacteriia > Cyanobacteriales > Nostocaceae > JBCCDM01. Next base: position 77,206 of record JBHJJE010000020.1, on the reverse strand, counting down.
GATTGACTACACAAATTGTAAAATTCCCTGATTGCGAGTCATTGTAGAAACAAAACAGTAGTAAAAACCATAGTTACCTACATAATATCAACCTGGAAGTTTACATCTGCAATCAACTAACTAGATATTTACATTGTGTCTATACAAAGTTGAGCGATTTGCCTATATCTGATGGTAGGGCACTATCACTTCAACTATGTAGACACAACACAATCATACAGCTAGTACTTAATCATTACATAATCAAACATTAAACTTAGCATAATAAATATTACTCTATCGAAAGAATGGTTATAGATATCCGATATAAATATTTTCTTAACAAATCCTAGGGAAACTATTTACAGCAGATTGCACTTAACTGAGGTACACTCCTTGTGCCTCAGTTAAGTGCAATCTATTCTGTACAGCGACATGATTCATACCTTACATAGATGAACATAGCTGTATGAAGATATATATTTACACTTAAATTTAAATTCAAGTATAAGTCTCAACTAAAATTTATTTATTGTTAGTATAATTACTTAGTAAAGTCGGAATTAGATGGTTTATATTGTTTTTTTAGTATAAAATTTCCAGGTTTTCACTAGTAAAAGTATGAAAACTCTTGCTTTTTGTATGCTCATAAAATTTCAATTACTATTTGCTTAAGTGCTTTTACGAATGAAGACATTAGTTGTCATCAGTAAAGCTAGTGTAAACTCTATTGGCGTTAAAAAATTGTCTAAAGATAATTACAAGTGTAGTTATCTAGAAAACTAATTAAGAATGTTACGCCAGGAACTCGGGGAATTTTGCAGTATAGTTTGCTTTAAAGCTGCAATTGTAGGTATGGAAGAAGCACTTGGAGAAAAAGCAGCAGCAATCTCCTTAATTGCAGCAGGTCGTAGTCGTGGTAAAAATCTTGCGAAGGACTTGGGTTTATCAGGTATTGAGGCTGAGTGGGATTTAATTACAGACAAAATAAGTTTTGCTCTTGGAGCATATGGAACTAGACTTTGCAAAATAGAAAAAATTGTTGAAGATAGTGAAACTATAAAAGTTTCTACTGCTGAGACTTTATGTTCTACGGGTGAAGCTGAAGGTTCTCCTCGCAAATGCACATTTACTTTAGGTGCAGTTTGGGGAGCTTTGGAGGAGATTACTGGTAGACGTTTAAAAGGTGCTCATACCCAATCTGTGCTTCGGGGTGGGAGTCATGATGTGTTTGAATTTTCATCTTTAGTATAACTATCTTTTTTTGAGAGATTGATTAGTTCGTTTGACCGAGTTTTTAGATCATTTTGATGAATCCATATAAATAATAATTAAGGATAGAAAAATGCCTATTAGTATTAGCAAGATTGAAGATATTCTACAAAATTTTGTGAGTGGTACTAGTGATATTCAAGGTGCAGCGCTTGTTTCTCCTGATGGTTTATCTCTAGCGACAGTTTTACCAAGTTCAATGGATGATGAAAAAGTATCAGCTATGTCTGCTGCAATGCTTTCTTTGGGTGAACGTATAGGTATGGAATTATCTAGAGGTAATATAGACCGTATTTATGTTGAAGGAGATAAAGGCTATGGTGTGTTAACTAGTTGTGGTGACGATGCTGTATTATTAGTATTAGCAAGCCAATCTGCCAAGCAAGGTTTACTGATGTTAGAAATCAAGCGTCTCACAGAAGAATTAAAATTAGTCTTGATGTAATTACAATGAATTGAATGTTTCAGGTTTGAGATTTCAGGCTTGTGATTACAATCTTTTTATAAGCTTTGTAATTGTATTTTTTATAATCAAATTTAATTTTGGTTTTCTTTTAAAGCCTATTCTTTTAGAGTTTATTCTTTTAGAGCTTATTGATTGTAAGAGCTTGTCTGGATTTATTAATTATAAATTTTAATTCTGTTAACTAATAAAATCGCATTTAAGAACTTCTCTCACTTAATCGATTAGTTAGAAGCTATTAGGATATTATGAAAGTTTACAATTCTATATTTTTTAGTTTTACCTTTAACTATAATTACAAATATAGTGAATAAGTTAGTTTTTAAATAAATAAATAGATTACTCTACTAACATAATTTACATAAATAATTAATGATTAACCGGGCAAATATCTTAAAAAAATTAAGTAAACTTCCATGAAAAATTCATCTTTAATTCTAGAATAAGAGCTTTGATAAAAAATAAGCCTCAATGGATATAATTAACAGTTCACTAACAGCTAATTTTTCTTCAGTTTATATATTTTTAACAAGATTTTATGGAAATCATGCGCATGGTCGTTACTGGTCCTGTAGGGGCTGGTAAGTCTACATTTATCCGCTCCATCAGCGAGATACAAGCCGTGAATACAGACCGCAGAGCAACAGATGATGCTTCATTAATTAAACAACAAACTACTGTTGCTTTTGATTTTGGTAGATTGCAATTTAATTCAAATATGGCAGTGCATCTTTATGGTACACCAGGTCAAGAAAGATTTAATTTTATCTGGGATATGTTGATTTCTAAAGCTCATGCTTACATATTATTAGTAGCTGCTCATAGACCAGGGGAGTTCCGTTATGCTCGTCAAATCATCTCTTATATGAATCAAAGAACGCAGATTCCTATGATTATCGGTTTGACCCATACAGACCATCCTGATGCATGGTCTAAGAAAAATGCGATCACTGCTCTAGGTTATTATGATAGCAATACCCAACCTCCAGCTGTTTTAGTTAACCCTAATCAAGTATCATCTGTGGCTAATGCTGTGATTACTTTAGTCCAACATTATGCAAAATACTCTACTGTGAAAGCAATAGCTAGTTAACTAGGCTTATAGTTCAATATTGAAATAATTATAAATAGTATATTGTTCTATTTCATTTTATTTCATTTAAATAATTTAACAAATAAATAGTTTTTATAAACTGTTAATAATTCAAGTTGATAATATAGGGTAAAATTATCATTATTCTTATTAATTGATATATATTTTACCCTTCAACAATTCACCCATAAATAAAAACGATAAATATTAGCACAAGGTAATATATGGCATTTAATGGCTACCTATCTAAATTTTCGCTACCAGAAATTTTTGAATTTTTAGAACAGGGTTCAAAAACTGGATTACTCAGTATCGAGGCTTTAAAGGATGATTTACCCGATAATTTAAATACTAATTCTGAGAATTACTATATATGGCTACGTCAAGGTCGTATCTTAGCCGCAGCAAGTAATCTAGATAATCAAGGTTTAATTTCGATGATTGTCCGGAGGGGTTTGGTAAGCGAAAGAATTGCCACGGAAAAATTTCAGACTAGTGGTGGAAAAATGGCAATGGGTCTGTGTCTCAAGTCAAGTGGACTAGTTACAGCAGAGCAACTGACTTTATTATTTCGTGCACAAATTATGGAACAAGTTTCCTCCCTTTTTGAGCTAAAGAATGGTAAATTTAATTTTGATACCCAAGCTTCTATCCCGACAGCAGAGATGACCGGGTTAACGATGCTGACAACTGAAGCAACAATCAAAGGTTTACGGAACCTACGAAATTGGTCTGCATTAACAGCAAAGCTACCAGATTCTAATTTTGGAATTTCCAAAAAGATCAATAATTTATCTCTATCTCAGATAAAGTTAGATACTCAAGAATCAAGAGTCTGGGAATGTGCTGATGGTCAGACTTCTCTTCAGGAGATAGCTAATCAGTTATTTATTCCTCTAGAAAAAGTCAGACGAATTGCTTTTCGATTAATCATCAGCAATTTAGTAAAAGAAGCTTACATTATTCATACTTCCCAAACTTCCACTACTGAATACTCTGAAAAATGTATCGACTTAGACGCTAAAAATGAGTTTGTTAAGAGTAAGGAATCCTCTCTATTGTCTCAGAGTCATTTATCTAATTTCAAAAATAATCAATCTAATTATGCTATTAACGACCAAAAACATAATCGAAGTAATAATCAAAAACAAGGTATAGTTGGAATTGAGAAGAAAGAAACTGAAAGCGAAGTATCAAAAGCAACAGATAATTTTTCTAGTGATCATCGAGTTGATATAAGTTCGGGATTTCTAGAAAGCTTAGTTGGGTTTCTGCAAACAAAGGTAGAAAGTTAAAAGTTAGTAAAGAATAGGAAATCGAGAATAGGGAAAGTCTGTCTTAACGGAAAATCATAATGCTGTAACGGCAAAAGTAAAGAATATATTTAGCTTATGTGTTCTCTTATCCTGATATTTTATAAAATTATTGGATAGATTATTCATCAAACAAATTTATTTGAGAAACTATACGTGAAAATACGAACTGTATTTACTAAATTATTTCTTACTAAACCCTGTAGAGTGTGGATAATATCTACATTAACTTTAGGTAACGTATTTTTTATTTCTACTCCGAAAAACTTAGCAGACACATTATCATCAGCAAATCCTGAAATTAAAGCCAACATTGAGACTAAAAGCAATCCCCAGACTCCAACAGACCCCGGAGTAGAAAAAGTAGAAAAAATCATATACGTCAATCCACAAACAGGTATAGATAAACCATTAACTGCTAATAGTGAAGCGATCGCACAGGGGATTCCTCCTCAAGATTCTAGCCAAATGCCTATCGTTTATCAAACGATTTCTTTTGCGATCGCTCAAGCGACTCCTGGTACAATAATCCAACTAGCTCCAGGAGAATACAATGCTGAAAAGTTTCCACTGGTAGTTAAGCCTGGTATTAGTTTACGTGGTAATGAGAGTGGTAAAGGGAAAGGTGTGGAGATTAAAGGTGGTGGATTATATGGAAATCGGGTATTTGCTCGTCAAAATGTGGGAATAATAGCCCAAGGTAATGCCAAAATTTCTGGCTTGACTATTACAAATGACAATCTAGGTGGAATTGGTATTTGGATTGAATCAGGTAAGCCTAGTATTCTCAACAATACGTTTAGCGGTAATAAACGGGAAGGAGTATTCGTAACAGGTAAAGCTACTCCACGTATAGAAAATAATCGCTTTACTAAAAATCATAATAGCGGTGTTTGCATAACAAAGAAAGCAGGTGGAGAAATTCGTAATAATATCTTCGAGAATACTGGATTCGGTATTTCTATCGGTGGAAATTCAACACCAGTAGTTTCTAACAACAAGATTTACTCTAATCGTAATGGGATTGTTTTAACTGATTTTGCCAAACCGCAAATTTTATTAAATAATATTGAAAATAATAGTGACTACGGAGTAGCAATTCTCGGACAAGCAGAACCTGATATGCAGGAAAATACTTTTGTCAGGAATCGTAAAAAGGATATGTTTCAATCTATCCCGTATTCTGATTAGGTTTGATGATGGGTGGTGATGGGTGATGAGTGATTGGTAGAATATAGTATAATCGGACATCATAACCTCGTATAATTTCAAAGGTTTTGATTCAAAGGTTTTGATTCAAAGGTCTTGATTCAAAGGTTTTGATTTTATGAGGTAGTAAAAAATTTTGGAAACAGATGTAGTTATTATTGGTAGCGGTATTGGTGGTTTAAGCTGCGCTTGTGTATTAGCAAAATATGGATTCAATGTAGTTATTTGTGAGAGTCATTCTATCCCTGGTGGTGCTGCACATAGTTTTGAACGTCAGGGTTTTAAGTTTGATTCTGGTCCTTCTTTACATTCTGGACTTTCTGTAAGTCCTTCTACGAATCCGTTACGACAAGTACTGGATATTATTGATGAAGATTTAAATTTTGCAACTTATGACACTTGGGGTTGCTGTTTACCAGAAGGAGATTTTGATACAAATGTAGGTGCAGAGCAGTTTTGTGAGATACTGGCTTCGCTACGAGGAGAAAAAGCTGTCACACAATGGCGTAAATTACAGGAAGTTATGGAATATTTAGGTAAAGCTGCGATCGCTTTACCTCCTGTTGCATTACGATACGATGTCGGTGCTGTTTTTACGATGGGTCGTTTTACTCCTTCTATATTGCAGCACGGTTTAAATATTACCAAAATTACTGGGGCTTTTTCTGATGTCATGGATGATGTCATTGACGACCCATTTATTCGTAATTGGTTAAATTTGTTATGTTTTCTACTCTCCGGACTACCAGCTAGTGGGACTAGTGCTGCGGAAATGGCTTTTATGTTTGCAGAGTGGTATAAACCGGGAGTAGTATTAGATTATCCGATGGGTGGTAGTGGTGCAATTATTGATGCTTTAGTCCGGGGACTGGAAAAGTATCAAGGGAAATTAATACTTAATGCTCATGTGGAAAATATATTAGTCGAAAATAAACGAGCTGTAGGGATATGTCTGCGTAATGGTCAGCAGATTCGAGCGCGTAAAGCTGTAGTTTCTAATGCTTCTATTTGGGATACTTTGAAACTATTACCCCAAGATGCATTACCCCATAGTTTTCAAAAACAACGTCAACAGACTCCCCAGTGTGAGAGTTTCATGCATTTACATCTTGGTATAAATGCTGAAAATATTCGCTCTGATTTAGCTTGTCACTATATTGTAGTCAACGATTGGGATAAAGGTGTTACTGCTCCTCAAAATGTTGTTCTTATATCAATACCTTCAATTCTTGATCCATCTTTAGCACCATCTGGAAAACACACAATTCACGTTTATACTCCCGGTAATGAACCCTATAGCATTTGGGAGGGTATGGACAGAAAAAGTCCAGAATATCTCCAACAAAAACAACAGCGATCGCAGGTAATGTGGAAAGCATTAGAGAGAATTATCCCAGATATTCATTCTCGTTGTGAAGTAAAGATGATTGGTACACCCCTAACCCATGAACGATATCTCAGACGCGATCGCGGTACCTATGGTTCAGCAATTGCAGCTAATGAAGGATTGTTTCCTAATTCTAAGACTCCTTTAGCAGGATTATTATGCTGTGGAGATTCAACTTTTCCTGGTATTGGTTTACCTGCTGTCGCAGCAAGTGGGATAATAACTGCAAATACCCTTGCATCTGTGAAACAGCATTGGAAAATGCTGGATTGTCTGAAACTGTAATCCAAGCAATTAATCCAACCAAAGATTAAGAATTCATTCATCAATTATCAACTATCACCAATTTTTCTAAAAACAAAAAACTGCTGTACATTTATGTACAACAGCTTACTGTAAGGAGTGAGAGAAACAATGAAAAATTAGATAAAAAAATTTAAACTTACGAAATATACTTACGCTGCACGTCTGTTGAATAAACCCCATAAAAAGATTGCAATCATTGCACCAATTACAGCAACTATTAATCCAGGAATGCTTAAACCAGTTGCTGTTAGTTGCAGACCTCCCCCTTTCAGAAAAGCCATTAGGGTTCCACCAAGAAAAGCTCCAATGATACCTAAGATAGTGGTTGCGATAAATCCACCACCTTGATGTCCGGGGTAAATTGCCTTTGCGATCGCACCAGCAACAACACCTAAAACAACCCAAGCAATAATGTTCAACATACTTTTATCCTCTATGAAACAACTATTCTGATAATCAAACTTATGATCTACGCAAATTGTAAAACCTAATTGTTTACTTTAAGTTTTGTTGGAACTTTACCAAACTATTCTTAATCCAAATATGAAAATAATAACAAGAATTAATTAGGCTTACTCACTTGCTTATCTAAATTTAATTTACTAGATTAAGCGATCGCATTACATCTACACTCAGGAATAGTATTTGTATTCTAAAGATAGATTCAAGTTTATATTTGTTTGTATTTATTTGTCTTTCTTTATATTATTAATAAAGGTAAACAAACAAAAATCATAGATACTTTTGTATAGGGTTTTGCCAGATAATTAATAACAGCTACTTGGAACCGAAACCTGTTTTAGATTTTGCTTTCCCTTTAGATTTTTGCTTTTTTTTGACTTCTATTAAGGCTTCTTGAAATAAATTGTGCAAATGTACTGGAACGCTGGCTATTTCTGGTAGTTCAGGAGTGATACTTTTATTCATTTTTCGCAATAAATCATTTAAATCTTCATGTAAATTAAAATTTGGTTGATTTAATATTTTCTGTAATATATCTTCTAACTGATTTGGATATCTTTCTGCCGAACGTTGCCATATAAAACTACTTACTTCTGAAGATTCTAAATATTCTCGGATTAATTTTTCGTTATTATCAACACTTTCCCATTCTGGATTTTGTAACAGTTCATTAAACTGAGTATAGTTAGTGAGAAATGCTTGTCCCCAGCGAGGATGAGCAATTATAGTTACTTCTTCAGCATTTTTTAAATGGTTAGGTAATTCAATAGGTGGCATTACCATTTTGGCACTTTTTTTACTGTTAACTATATCTGCTGCGGCTTTTCCATCTATTCCCATTGATTGAACTGTTTCGGAGATTTCTTCCCTAGAAACACCAGCTTCTGTAGTTAATTCCTCTAGGGATTTAGAACTATCAACACCTGCTGCTGTTAACTTTTGCTCGGTTAACTGTTCTTGAAACTCTGATAAACGTTTTTGTAACTTATATCCAGGTAAAGTAACCTCATCACTACCAAAAAAGTTAACAAAAGCCTGATGATATTCTTCTACAGAATTCCAAGCTTCTTCTAATAACTCTGGTGCATCTCCATACAGATTACTTTTATAGTTTTGTTTAAAATTACCGATTGCGACTGCAAGCTTGGGTTTACCTAGTTTACCCATCAATGTAATGGGAGCAGAAAACATCCAACAGCTATCACTTATTTGAGCAATACGGGTAAGTAAAATTTCACCTACTTTTACCCTAGCTAACTGCTGCTTTTCAGCATCATCTTTAATAATTACAGAATAATTTTTTTGAGTTAAGCAATTTGACACTTCATAGCTATGAGGTAATATTTCATTAACAGCAAATAGACCAGCAAAGCTATTTTTCCATCTGCTGACTAGCTGAAATTCATCATCTGATAAATTAGAACTTTCTATCAAAAATAAATCAATAGGAGTCTTATTTTCAATATTTCCTTCCGATAGAAACATATCTAGTACCATATCGTTTTGGTTCTTCCCTTGGTACTGAGATTTAGAAAAATTTGATAGCTGTTGAGCGCTAAAAGATTCTAAAGCTACTGCAATATCACCTTCTGCATCTAAAACAAAATCTAATAAATCTTGCTTGAGTTTTTTAGCTTTTTCTAATAGTCGTAAATTTTCTTCCACAATTAAACCCCGATTAGCAGTTGTTAGATATTGGTTGTTAGATATTAATTATCACAGGTAATTATGAATTAGTAACTGGTAATTGATTTATCCTAACTTTTACTCAGTCTTACTTGTATCTTGAACAACAGAAAACTAATTAGTAGTTACGGAATATCAAGTATGAATTAGTACTTTTAATAATAATTATGGGAATTTAACGACAAGTTATTATGCCTTAAAGGTCAAAATCGGACTTAAACGTGCTACCACATCAACTATTCCCATTTTGACTTGGATATCAATGACTGATTTTATCGGTTTATAAGCTACTGGAGCTTCTTCAATTCTTCTGTGGAAATTTAAAGTAATACAGTCAACACCAGTTAATCCCAATTCCGCTTCAGTTTTTGATGCACCTTTGTGACTCAGTTCAAATCTAGATTTAACTCTACCAGCACCATGAGAGGCAGATTTTGCCATTATTGGATTACCCTTACCCACACACAAGTAAGAATGAGTCCCCGTCTCTTACCAATTGGTTTTTAAAAACTAATTCTTCGGGAGCTAGTTTCCAAGAAAAAATATATTGAAAGAATCTGATACTATTTATTTTGCAACATAATTGCAAATGACAGTGCTCAAAATAGTACCAATTTGATTAAACAGTGCTACAAATAGATTTGTCTTAGAGAGGTTTTATGAAATGTCTCCACCATTGTATGTGTTGCAATTACTTTTTAATTTGGTATAATTTGGTATAATTTCTATAAATATTTTTACCATTAATAAAAAATCTAAACAAAAATATACTCCCATTTCAAAATAAATAGGAGTTTAATTAATATAAAAAATTAAATTTAATCCATTAAAGTTTCAGTCCCTGAAAACACAAGTAAATATTTCTACATTTATACTTAAAGAAAATTTAGAAAACGACTGGTTCTTGACCACGCATACCGCGTAAAGCATTTAAACATGAAGGACAGTCACAGCCAAATAAGTCGATAGCACTATCACTTTCTTCTTCAGTAAATTTTACTTCCACTACATCTTCAGGAAGAGGCTCTGAGGGTGTTTGTTTAGCTACAGGTACACGAGCAATTTCCTGCTTTTTAGGAATTCTCGTGCAAACTAAATCATATCCGTGAGGATTATCAATACAGGACTGCTCTGCTTGATTTTGTTCTACTTGAATCTTTACAGGTCGCTGCCCAGCATATGCAGGATTAATCGTCGCTAATAAGGAAACTAGAGACGCGTAAAGTGTAGGACTAGAAAGTAAGGTAAGTACAAATTTTTTATTCATAAATTTTTCAAGAAAAACATCGCTAATCGCTAAGGCTATCCGATAAACTACATACAGGTCAAGTTAATTATGGTCAGGATTGGTAAATATTTTTCGCGTCATTATAGTAAATGTGACTATAAATCCATTTGAATAGTTCTTACTGGTCATATCTGCTTTAAAAATTAAAAAAATAAGTATTAATTAAAAGTTTAGAGTAACTTGTATTGCAAGGTACCAAAAAAGTATTGGAAGAAGCCTATAGGAAATGATGATAGAAATAAGCTAAAACATTTATTTTGATTTAAACCATGCAAAATTAAGACAAAGTGTTTGTTTATAAATACAGAAGTATTTTACAAACATCTATAACAGTTTACCCAGTACTCTTTACCAGAAAACAATCCTCATAAGCTAATTGATTTTCATGATTAGGATTGACCACTAGTGAATTGCAAAAGTTCCCTAAATTAAAAAACAAGTTTTTATCAACTAAAGCAAATTTGATTCTACTTATGATGGATTGAGTTAATTGTTTTGATATAGGTAAATGCCACCTAATCCAACAATAATAAAATTAGATGTTGACATTAAGGTAATCATGCCAAAAAATACCATCTATAATTTGTGAATTTGAATACAGTAATAGTATTTATTTATTTATTTATTTATTTATTTCCCTTCTTTATTTCTACTTTCCTTCATTAATTTGAAATATAAGAATTCGATTTGATTATTAAACTACAGTGAAGTATTTGTAGAGTGCTCTTTGTGTATTCGCTTAACGCATCAAACTCCTATCAATGATTTATCTGTATCTGTATTAACAGCTAACACACCTTATATATTTTTTGAATTCAATTAGGAGTCCTATATTTAGGTCATAAATTACGAAATAATAATTTTTTATTGCACCTAAAAAAGCATCAAATAATAATTCCTAAACTAAAAAATGCTTAAATAATATTCTTAAATAAAAATCTTAAATAAAAGTGAACACTCAGAGTGTTAACTGATAACTATTATTTCATGCAGCACCAAGTAAAATCGCACATCGTTACCATCCGGTGAACCCGGTGTTTAGCATGAGATGAATGTTACAACAAATACGATTCGTTTAAACCATCAGACAGTTACATTTAATCATTCAGAACGTTTTATTGAAGGCTGGTATTGGCTTATTCCTTCACACAAAGTACGAAATTCTCAGGTCAAAGCTGTTTCTATTTTAGGTAGAGAATTAGTAATTTACCGGGGTCAAAATGGTAAATTGGCTTGCTTTGATGCATACTGTCCTCATATGGGAGCGCATTTAGCAAAAGGTAAAGTAGAAGAAAATGGGCTACGTTGCTGTTTTCACCACTGGAAATTTAACAGTAATGGAACCTGTACTGAAATACCTTACTTGGGTAAAAATATCCCTATCCAGTTAAAAAATTGGCATGTTGCAGAAAAATACGGGATGGTATGGATATGGACTGGAGATACTCCTAAGCAGTCATTACCCTTAATTCCAGAGCTAGAACATGAAACAGGCAATATCTTATCTCGAAAACGCAATCAAAATAACGAATCTAATTGGATTTCTTATGCTTATGGTGATTATTTTGAGGTAAGTTGTCATCCTCATATAGTGATGATTCATGCTATTGACTCTCACCACTTCAATACTAATAATAAATTATCATTAGAATTGATTTTGAATAAAAAGCAAATTAATGAAAATGTAATTGTATTTAGTAATATTTCTCGCAGCAGAGAAGACTATTTTTGGGGTAAATTAATCCATTATTTTTACAAGAGCGTTATTACTTATAGTATATGCTCTTGGTATGGAAGCACTACTATAGTCACTCTAGGACCAGATTTTCTACATTTTTACATTATATTTACCCTTCGTCTAAATGCAGAAGGTGAAACTGAGGGTTGCAGCCTTTTTGTTACTAAAAAACGTCGTGGTCTGTTTGGCTGGATTTTGAATAAATTCATACTATGGTTGACTAAGATGATAGATAATTACTCATCTATATATCAAAGCCAAATATTTGAACATATTAACTTTAACTTGAAAACACCTATTAAAGCAGACCACGCAATTCTTCAATTTATTAATTACGTTGAGAAACAAAAAACTCGGTCTTGGGGAAGTTGGGTAATTTTTGAAGATACGAGCAGAAGAGTCAAAAAAGAAGAAGAAAAGAATATGTGGAGTTCAAAAGGAGAAGGTACTGATTAAGAATATACAATATTATGTATCAATGATTTCTATATACAGGGTGATAAAAACAATTCAAAAATTAAATTTTTACATAATTTTATATAATAATCCTGGTAATTCTTAATTATTTTGAATTGGTTAATTCATTGAGGACATTACCCTGTTAAAAATGGCAAACCCCAGTGAGGTTAATCCTTTTGGTGAAACCTCTCATGGGAATATTTTTTAGATGAAATCATTTTTTTAATTATCAATAGGATAAAGTAATTTTCAAATATTAGATAAAAATAAAAAATATAGCTAAAAATCTCACAAATATCCATTGATATTTCGATAAATTCAAATTAACTATAGCACTAAGCCGGATATGTTAGGACATCTTTATATTTCTTACTCGGAAGGAATTTGGGGAGAATTCCCAAGTATTTCTTTTTGTAAAAAACTTTCTACCCCGAAAGTGTACTGCCATAATATACAATTTTTCAACATTTGATGGTATGTTAACGTAGCGTAACACACCTTACTTTGGTACCTTATTTAATCGATATTATTTAGTGTTACTAAAATTGAAACTGGAGATATGAAAGATTATCTAAGTAGAATAATACGTATTGAGAAAGCATCTATTTCAATACCTAAATGTTAAAGAAATTAATTAATTCTATAGTTTTAGTAATTTTTCTAATTATGACAGTGCAAATTAAAAGACAAAGTTATAGCATTTCTCAAAATTTTCATACTTCTCCAGAAATTGAGACATGCAATTACTTCGACTCAGAAATATTCGTTTCAAAGCAGAATAGTTTGAAAAAATCAGACTCTTTAGAAGATTCTCATCCAATAAATATACCATCTCAGGATTTGCATGAAAATCAGCATAACCAAGATTTTTTTATTGGTTCATGTGCATCAGACAGTCTTGAAAAGAGTTAATTTAACCTGAACTCGGGATAAGCTGAAAAGCTGATTATACGGTTACTTGATTTTTGCATCTATCAACGTGCTTACGTTGTTTAAACTACTCAAGCTTGAATAAACGGACTTTTTCCCGAATTGACGTTAATTTAGGTCTTATGCCACTATTTATCCAAAAAAATATCCAAAAAAAGAAGTGGCTCAGCCACTTCTCGACAATTCCCAGGTAGAACCTATGTAGAAGTATATGAATAGTAGAAATATCAAATCGTATAAATTGACACGAATTTGACGAATGTGTTCATACCCTGACTGAAACAATTCAAAATTCACGAGAATTCACCCTTCCCAAGCTAGCATTACTAATGCATTAAGAATAGCTGCTGCTACAGGGGAACCACCTTTACGTTCGTCAATGCGAATTTGCGGTACATCAGTATTGGCTAAAGCTAGCTTTGATTCTACTACCGAGATGAAACCAACTGGTGCACCAATAACTAAAGCAGGTTTTTCCGATATGGTGGCTAATTTTTCACAAAGTGCAAGTAATGCTGTAGGAGCATTTCCAATTACATATATTGCTTGAGGAAATTCTTGAACTAGCTTAAGTAAACCTGTTTCAGTGCGAGTTTTTCCAGGAAGAGCTTCTACAACGCTTCCAACAGCACTAATAATTGGGTTTTTAAAAGTCTGATTCATCAATCCAATTATTCCCTGCTTCACCATTCCCACGTCAGTGATGATTGGTAAACCTTGGTGAAGTGCAGATACTCCAGATTCAATTGCATCCGGAGAAAAGCGTGTTAGATATTGAAATTCAAAATCAGCAGTAGAGTGAATAATACGACGAATAACCGCATATTCTGCTGGACTAAAGTTGTGTTCGCCAATTTCACGATCGATGACCGCAAAACTTTGCTTCATAATTGGATGTATGATTGGACTCATAGTTAAGCGAACATTTAATCGTAAGGTTATGAATATACTCGGGATGTTGAGTTGTCCCCTACCCCCCGAGTAAAAATGCGATTTTCAGTTTTAACCAGTTCCGTTTTACAAACTAAGACTAGCCCAATCTGGTTCTCGGTAATATTGTGTCATGTCATCAAATTTGCGTAACTGAACAGTTTTGACTAAAAATTCCGGTGAGCTAGACAACCATTCTTGATTCAATTGAGAAAGGTTTTGGGCTATTTGATACCGTTCCTCATCAGGTGGGACTTCACTGAAGTAGCCTAATGTAATATGAGCTATAAAGTGATAATGCTGTTCAATACTTAATGCAATTAACTGGGGATTTTGGAAAACAGCACGCCTTAATCGCATTACTTCCTCATAAAACTCTTCTTTCTGAGGAACTAAGCAAATGCCTATGGCTCTTGGCATGATCATTAATCCTAACATCTGCCAGCGAATAGGATTATTTACATTAGTACGAGAATTTTGGTACTGTTGAAAAATTTTAGCAATACAAGAGCGTAAATCTATTTCAAATTGTGAATTATCTTGACAAGCATCTTTGTAAGCACGATCCCAAATCAAGTCAGCGACCGTCAAGTGAAAACTTGATGAGGGTAAGGGTGCAATGAAATTTTTATTAAATGGCAGGTCAATTAAGGTTTTTTGATATGATTGAATTTTTTGGTAAAAATCTGCATTATCTGTATCTTCTTGAACTGGTGGTGTTATTAAACTGTATCCAGGGAAAGGAACTGCTTCTATAGTGCCTTCAGGAACTATTTTAAATTTCTGAGACTCCTGTAGATGCTGGACTTGATTGTGATAAGTTTCTGGCAGCATCATTTTTGCTACCCGATTTAGATAAGTTTGATAGTTGTCGTCCAACCTTGCGTCTCCTTAATCACTCTCTAGGATAGATTGTAATCAACTTTACTCTTTTTGACTGCCAAATGTTATCAATGAACAATTTATTCTGAGGAGATGTACGCTGAGGTTTTTTAAGCCTTCAGGTTGGGGCTGAATCAAAAATTTGTTGAGGGGTTATACTTAATTGGGGAAAGGTAGGAGAAACGATACGATTATCCCCAGTAAAAGCGTTCATTTGATACTCGCCATCGATTAATTCACATTTTATTTAAAGATTCTATACTTTTAGTAATATTTTTTTCGGCTTCTCTTGGGTTTTTAAGATTTTCATAGGTTTGGGAAACCGGATACTTTCTTTCTTCGCTTGTACGTTTGCGATCGCAGCGTGGAATCGAGGGTTTATTTGGTTGGGAAAAAGTGCTTGGTAAAGTTTCTTCCCTAATTCTTCTTGTAAGTCCTTATTTGCCTGTTTTTCTGAAATCAGACCTATAAGGGACTTCCAATTAAAAAAATAATCAATCGTTTTGGTGAGCAGAGGAAGCAGGGGAAGCGGAGGGAATGCGCACCAAGAGAGAGGGAGAAAAAATCTGATAGTTGTATTAGATACGGAAATTGAGTAATTTAATTTTTGGATGTCCCCAAGAAGAAAAGGGGATGGAAATGAATTTAATTTTGCTGTCTGGTGATGATTTTTTATTGGGAATCTCCTCTGAGTCAAATTGATTATATTTACTTAGCAAAAAAATATTCAATATAGACTATACTTTAGATAGAAATTTTGATTGATTATATTGAGATTTCCAATAAAATTTTAATAGTAGTATTCACTTATCAGAGTTTATCCAGAGAAATCGATATCTTGGATACATTTTTAATCAACCTTAAAATATATTTAATGACAGTTTAAATAAGTTTTTAGAAGCAAGATAGAGATTGGTAAATCTTAATTATCTGTGCTTGGAGACAACTAAATGGTAGCGGTCACAGGGAACGACCAAAAGCGACTTACTGTTCAAACTGTCGAAATTGCTCCCAACACAACGGCTATCCGTTCGCTAGATTGGGACCGCGATCGCTTCGACATTGAGTTTGGACTTCAGAATGGTACAACTTACAACTCATATTTAATTCAAGGCGATCGCGTTGCTTTGGTAGATACTTCTCACCAAAAGTTTCATGATTTATATTTAGATATTTTGAAGGGTTTAATTAATCCTAAAGCTATTGATTATATAATCGTTAGCCATACTGAACCAGACCATAGTGGTTTAGTAGAACAGGTGTTACAACTGGCACCTAGAGCTACTGTTTTAGCATCAAAAGTTGCACTTCAATTTTTAGAAAATCTGGTTCACGATCCTTTTTCAAAACGGATTGTCAAAAATGGCGATCGCGTGGATTTAGGAAAGGGACATGTAATAGAATTTGTCAGTGCTCCTAATTTACACTGGCCTGATACTATATTTAGCTACGATACTAAAACCGAAGTTCTCTACACTTGTGATGCTTTTGGAATGCATTATTGTAGTGACGATACTTTTGATGTCAACTTGGAAGCAATTGAGCCTGACTTTCGCTTCTATTATGACTGTTTGATGGGTCCTAATGCTCGCTCTTTGTTGAATGCAATGAAGCGTATGGGAGATTTAGGAAAAATCCATATCATTGCCAATGGTCACGGACCACTGCTGTATCATAACTTAGACACTCTCAAAGAGTGCTACCAAAAATGGAGTCAGAAACAAGCCACTTCTGAAACTATTATCGGCTTGTTTTATGTTCCTGGTTACGGATACAGTGACCAAGTTTCTCAAACAATTACTCACGCAATTCAGAAAACTGGTGTGGGAGTAGAAATGATTGATATTTCCTCTGCTGAACCACAGGAAATTCAAGAAGTCGCTCACAGAGCAGCTGGTATCGTCATCAGTATGCCTCCAACGGAAAATGTAGCTGCTCATGCTGCAATTAGCTCCTTATTAGGTGTGGCAAAACCTAAACAGGTAATTGGGTTGGTAGAGTCTTATGGAGGGGATGATGAGCCTATCGATACATTGCGTCGCCGATTCTTAGAAATGGGTGTTAGGGAAGGTTTTGATGCTATCCGCATCAAGGAAGTTCCAACAACAGCTACATTTAGTAAATGTGAAGAAGCTGGTACCCAAATTGGACAGTTACTGGTAAAAGAGCGCAACATCAAGCAGCTAAAATCTCTTGATGTAAATATGGAGAAGGCTCTAGGTCGGATCAGTAATGGATTGTATATTCTGACAGCGAAAAAAGGGGAACAAGAAGGTGCAATGTTAGCATCTTGGGTATCTCAAGCTAGTTTACAACCTTTAGGGTTTACTATTGCTTTGGCTGAAGATAGAGGAATAGAGTGTTTACTTCAGGTTGGTGACAAGTTTATCCTTAATGTTCTTGAGGAAGGAAACTACAACGATTTGAAAAAACACTTCCTGAAGCGCTTACATCCGGGTGCTGACAGATTTGAAGGTGTAAGAACTCAAACAGCAAAAAATGGTTCTCCTATTCTTTCTGATTCTTTAGCCTATATGGAATGTGAGGTTACTAGTGTGATGGAATGTGGCGACCATTCAATTTTATATTGCACTGTAGATGATGGAAAGGTATCTAATCCTGATGGTTTAACAGCTGTTCGTCATCGTAAGGTAGGGAATTATTATTAATTATAATTCTTGCCTAATTCTTATCTAATTATTGTCTAATTTATTAGAATTAAATATGAATTAGCTAAGGATATAAATTAGAAAGAAAATTGAATAATGCATATAGGAATAAGCAAATGGTAAAAATTAGGAAGAAGTAGAGTTATGAATTTAATTTCTTCTTCCCTATTCTTATTAATTATTGACCGGGGAAGGTCGATTATTGCAGACACCTTTCTAGCAGAGCGGTATACTGGTGATTTACCATTTCTTATTCCTGATTTTTATTTCTAATATTTAAGCTTTATAGCAATTCTAAGTGAGGCTGCATATAAAGCTTTTACTCTACAAGAGGATAGCTAATAGAAACTAAGCTCAAATGAATTAGGTTAATCATGTCTAGTGTTATATAAAAATGGTCTTAAATCATTCACTCTAGGATAAGTAGTTAGGTTGAATAATTTATAATATTTGTTTTTCCTTTATCAATGATTAAAACCTTTAATTAGATATTTTCAGTTACGCTAGTCTATCCTATTTATTGGTATCAAGATTATATTTTTATAGATTATAACTGTGTTTTTTAAATTAGTATTTTTTCTATATTCAGGACTTACACAATTGTCATAAAGCCCTGACTTGTGCGTGAGACAAAAGCGATTATATTGCTTTAAAAATCAAGAATACTGTCACAATATCCTACAAGTCGAATATGCCAATAATTCCTAATATTTTTATAGCTTTTATTAATTTAATGAGGTACATTTTTAACTCTATTTCTTTTTATATACAAGGTTCTTGTATACTTCAGTTATCTGAGAAACCCTATGCTATATATTGTTTAACTAATAGCATTAATCAATACTGTTTTTTAAAAGTTATTTGTGCTTGAATAGACATATTAAAAATATTGTTTTTTTCCTGTGATTAAGCTTTTAATTTATTTTTTATACTTGAAAGTATAGGTTTATATAGTATGAGTCTAAATCAATGTAATGACAAATATACTATTGTTCAAAACATGACAGTATAGTTTTTAGAGGAGATATAAAGCTCCCATAGGATATTACTTAAATATTTATCAATATCAAGAATTTCAGTTTTTCAGACTTGGATAAATACTTAAGATTATTACTACCTATCCCCTGAATTAAGTTAAATTTAAAAATGACTTAATCGCGAGAATAAAGAAAGAATTAGAATTGTTTATTTACTGTATAATCGGATTTTTTATTATGATTACATAATTTTTATCATAACAAATACAGTTATTAGAAACTCTCGTTATTTTGGGAGCAAAAATATAAAAAATATTGTTTTTTAGTAACTCAAAATATATCAAAGTTTAGATAAAATATACATATATTTATCAGTTTATTGAAACATAATTTATTATCCTGCAATAGGTTTAAATTAATTTTTGCTAGTACAGAATAACGTCAATAAGCTAAATATTAAAATTTACTATCGAATTTAAAAGAAAATTCTTTTAAATTTTAAGTCTTAAATATTGACTGTTCATTGACGTTTAACCTTGCTGCACACTTCTGTCCTCACCATATCTCATCCAGTCAAAAACTATGAGCGACTCCAATCCACGTGACGTTCAAATCCTTCCTATTGCTACTGGCACAACTGCTATGAGGTCCCGTAGCTGGACTCGTCTACGATTTGAAATCGAATACGCTTTAGCTCGCGGTACTACACTTAACTGCTATGTTATCGAAGGCGATCGCACTGCAATTATTGACCCACCTGCTGATACGTTTACAGAAATTTATTTGCAAACCTTGAGTCAAAGTTTTGATTTGAGCAAAATAGATTATGTAATTTTGGGTCATTTTAGCCCAAATCGAGTTGCGACTCTCAAAGCTTTATTAGAAGCTGCACCTCAAATTACTTTTGTTTGCTCTCTACCAACAGCTGGTAATCTAAACGATAGTTTCCCCGACCACGATCTAAAAGTTATGACTATGCGGGGTAAAGAAACTTTGGATTTGGGTAAGGGTCATCTATTGAATTTTATACCTATCCCTAGTCCTCGTTGGCCTGGTGGTTTGTGTACTTATGACCAACAGACTCAAATTTTATATACCGATAAGCTCTTTAGTACTCACATTTGTAGCGAGGAAGCTTTCGATGAAGACTGGGATATTCTTAAGGATGACCAGCGCTATTATTATGACTGTTTAATGGCTGCAAATGCTAATCATGTGAAGGCAGCTCTAGAAAAAATATCAGAGTTTCAAATTAGAATGTATGGGACTGGACATGGTCCTTTAATACGCTACGGTTTAATTGAACTTACTAAGGGTTATCAGGAGTGGAGTCAGTCTCAAACAGAACGAGAAATTACCGTTGCTCTACTTTATGCTTCTGCTTACGGAAATACAGCAACTTTAGCCCAAGCTATGGGATTAGGTTTGACTAAGGGTGGAGTTGCAGTCGAGTCTATCAATTGTGAATTTGCCAAACCAGAAGATATCCGAGAAGCTGTAGAAAAAAGCGATGGTTTTATTATTGGTTCTCCGACTATCGGTGGTAATGCACCTACTCCAATACACACTGCATTAGGTATTGTTCTATCTGTAGCGGATAATGGAAAAGTCGCAGGTGTATTTGGTTCTTATGGTTGGAGTGGTGAAGCTTTTGACTTCATTGAAGGTAAATTACGGGGTGGTGGATTCAAGTTTGGATTTGACACTTTTAAAGCCAGATTTAAGCCTGATGATGTAACTCTTAAGCAATGTGAAGAGACTGGGACAGATTTTGCCCAAGGTTTAAAAAAGGCTAGAAAATTACGTTTACCCCAACCAGCTGCAACACCGGTAGAGCAAGCAGTTGGACGTATTGTTGGTTCCGTATGCGTTATTACTGCTAAGCATGGAGAAGTTTCTACCGGAATGATGGGAGCATGGGTGTCCCAGGCTACATTTAACCCACCGGGAATTACAATTGCGATCGCTAAAGATAGAGCAATTGAAACTTTGATGCATCCTGGTGGCAAACTAGTATTGAATATCATTGCAGAAGGAAATCACCAGGATTATATGAAGCATTTCCGTCAGTCTTTTGCTCCTGGGGCTGATAGGTTTGTTAACTTTACAACTACAGAGGCTGAAAATGGTTGTCTGATTTTGGCTGATGCGTTGGCTTATTTAGAATGTACTGTTGATAAGCGGATGGAATGTGGTGACCACTGGGTGATTTATGCAATTGTTGATACAGGTAAGTTAATGGATAAAAATTCCACGACTGCAATTCATCACCGCAAAGCAGGTAATCATTACTAATTTTGCTTGGCTATTTAATCAAGTATTACTTTTAATACGGTTCGGATAAGCAAAAATTTATCAAGAATTGAGGAATTGGGGGATTCTCCCCCAGACTCTTTCCAGAATTTAATTGTAGGTGAGTATGGGAGATTTTAGTGGTTGATGAGTGTAGCTAAGAATTTGCTATTCACTCCCCCAGTCTTTAATTATCTCAATAATATTTAAATATTTAGCCGAACCGTCCTGGTATTACTTTAACTTCTTTACAAGTCAATAGAAAGTATTATTTATGACTTATAAATAGTGTATTTACTTAAATGCCTGATTTGATGTTTCTGTCTGATTTTGTTTGTATAATTCAAAACCGACAAGAAGCTACTAATGCTATTGTATTTTTATTTGATGGCTGAAAAAGTCTGTTAATTCTTAGTTGGAGGCTTCTATAAAAATATACATTTCCCGGTATTTAATGTAATAGGTAAAAAAATACCCAACTTTTTGAGAAAAATAGTAATTTTTATCAAAATCAAAAAAATATAAAAATTATCGAATATTAACTAATATTACTTATTCCTGATTTAAAAATCTATCCATTAATATTCAGCAATTGCTACAGAGACACTTGTATATATTGTGTGTCACATTTGACTCATGTATTCAGTAGTGTAAATATTACTTCACATACTTACAACTATCAGAATCCCTACTTTATAATATTTTCTTATGGATATGAGTTCAAAAAAAAATAAAATTTCTTTTCCCTGGTGGCAGTATCTGAAGCAGCCAGTATTCAATTATAAGCGAGAGCTAATTTTAAATCCTCGTCGGTTTGCTTATCTTCATCGAATAAATTATCTCGAAAAATGTTGGGCGACACAATACGATAAAATGGAACCTCCTCACAACTGAATGTAGACATAGGGTAAACTTGAAAATAAACTTGTTTAAGTAAAAAAATATTTTTTAAAATTCTAAAAATTTAATACTAAATAAATTTTAGACCCAGTGCTTTCACGCATTTGGGTTTCTTTGTTTGATTGAGGAATCATGCTGTCATTTGCCGTTCAAAGTTATCTAATTCTTGTGCTTGGGTCAGATAGCTAACACCGTATATTTTAGGTAGACGTTCTGTGTCTATTAAGATAGAACGTACTTCCTGATTAGAAATGTCTGCAAGGTAACGTTTTTCAGACAGAGCGATCGCGATCGCAATACCTACTCCTTGTCCGACTCCGCAGTTAAATTCTACAATTCTACCAGCTGAGGAAGCATAACCTTGGAAACCAGAAGCGGGACTGATTACGGCTAAATTGGGGGGATTTTTCATTAAAGCATGTTGAATGCCAAAGTTAAATAATGGTGGTAGATGTAAAGTAATATCTTCAATTCCTTTTTCCAAAGCTCTGTTACCCAAACCTTTAATACCTCCACGAATATCAAAATGATATCCGAAGGTACCTAGAGCTTGACTTTCTGGAACTCCACCAGCAAGCATCTGTGCTCCTGTAAGGGGTTCTACTGCTCCGGTAACATTACCAGCATGACGAATATATAATTCTTGGGATGGAATGACTTGAGTTGCACCAATCATCTTAAACCATTGACTGACCAGTTCCATTTCTTCATACATTGCTGATGTGGGGACTGCTTTTTTTCTGGCTAAGGTTTCTGCTTGTTTGGCGTTAACATCAAATAGTAAGGCATTCCATGACAAGTTACCATTGGGCAAAATAGCAATATTACCATTATCTAGAATACTGCCACTGGTTTCTAAGATGAGGGGAGTTCCTCGAAAGCTATGATAGGCAATGGATAAAGCTTTGGAGCGAACATCGATGTAGTCTTTACCCGCGTACATCGTTTTCAAGTTCCCATTCTCATCAGTTAAACTTTCTCTGAGATAGTCAGCAAATTCGGAGTTATTACCAGCAGCAATATTTATTAAATCTTGAAACTGAGTGTTTGTTGTGTCTATAAAACTTAGAAGATATTCCTTTTCAATAGACTTAAGCTTCTCTACAGTTAATCCTTTAGTTTGGAAGGTTAAAGTTACTGATAATTCAGAATTGGGTAAACCGAAGGTTTCAAAACCTTTAAGTTTCCTTACTCCAGCAAATTGAGCGAGTTCTGCATTTACACTACAGTCAATAAAATGTTTCGCTGTGTAAAGTTCACCCCTAACTAATTTAATCCCAGATATTTGGTTTTGGTTTTTGTTTTTATCCTTAATAACTGAGTAGATTTCTATGTTACTGAGAATATCGGCTCTGACTTCCTGTAACATCTGACGCAGAGTGATGTTAGCATCTTCAGGGTCTAAAGCGATTTGATAAACACCGGAACGTTCTAGAAATTCTTGATAAATAGCAGGTGAATCCCCAAAAGTATCCAATTCATACTGCTTACGGATAGCAATAGGAACAGCAGAACGGTCAAGATAAGATAAACCACCCCGGACTAAGTGACCACCAATTCCTGACTGAGAATTTCCCTTGAATAATAACAAACTGCGGGGATATTTATTCATGCGACGATAATATTCCCGTGCAGCACATACCAGACTTAAAACTCCGGGAACCTCATCACCAAAACAGATAATGTCATACTCACGAGTAATTTTATTATCTGGATTAGGTTCTGGAGAAAAAGACGGTGAAACTAGATACTCAGAGTCAATTTTTTCAGCTTTCCCCAGATAAAATAAAGCTTGATAGACAAATACTGCCACATCTGCACGAGTTGTTGCTAGGTTGGGATTAAGTAATTTCTGATTGGGGTAACTTGCAACTAAACCCGCTTTTGTAGAAATAGCCATAGCGGCTTTAGCGTAGTCTGGAATTTTACTGTAATCTTCATAAATTTGCGGTAAAACCTTTAATAAACTCGTATCTACGCTACTAGTAAAACCCAAACCACTAATAATAGAGATTAAAGCATGTGCTCTAATGATACGATTTGCAGGACGAAACTGACGGTCGGGAAATCCTGTAATAAAAACTGTTTCGTAAGCCTTTTTAATAGCAGATAAAGCCCAATGATTCTCAGGAACATCAACAAAAGGTATGTATTCTCGTCTTTGAGGAACGTCGTAAAAAGTTGTAGTAACAATTGCAGCAAACTCAGCCCTATTTACTGAATTGTCAGGATGAAACTTACCATCAGGATAACCATTTAAAATCCCTCGTTTTGATAAGTTCTCAATAAATGGACGTGCCCAATGATTCTTGATATCTGGGAAACTAGTTGAGGTATTTACCATTACTTTTACAAAGCTTTTAGCCTTTAGATAAAAGCTGAAAAACTTTCTTAAATTTTGAGAATATTGGCAAAATATTATTATCCAGTATCAAAATAACGGAATATCCACCCGTATACAAAATTTATTAATTACTGAATTAATCCAGCACGTTGAAACACTTGGTTGGGTGTAATTTCTAACTCTGGGAGCAAATTATCCTTAATTATTAAATTGTCTCGATAGGTAAGAGGAACACAAGCAGGTGCAAATACAGTTATGGTTCTGGCTTTTGTATCTACAACCCAAACCCATAAAATGCCAGATGTAAGATAATTAGTGGCTTTTTCGGTCATTTCCCCAAATGTTTGACCGGGGGATATAATTTCTATGACTAATTCGGGTGCAACGGGACAAGCTTCGTCTTCTAACCACTCAGCAGGAAGACGATTGTAAGAAATATAGGTCAAGTCGGGGACAGGAATCCAATCTTCGTTATTAAGTTTTAACTTTACAGCCCATTCAACTTCCACGCGACCTTGATTTTGCAAACATTGGTCTAAAAGAATAAGTAAAGCTTTTTGAATTGTGGAATGAAAAAACTTTGGTGACATTTCATCGCTTTTATACTTGGGAACTGCTTCACCGTTAACAAATTCATATGTCACATCTCCCTGGGTAAGGGTGAGAAATTCTTCTATGGTGAGTTTGGTTTTAAGTCGAGTCACGATTAGTTTTAAAGTAAAGATTGAGTTGTTTTTGAACTTTGACATTACCAAGCCTGCCCTAAAGCAGGCTTTGGTATCAATTAATCAAACCTCTCAATAATTCCTCCACCCAAAACCTTCTCACCCTCATACCAAACCGCAGCTTGTCCGGGAGTAACGCTAAATTGGGGTTCATCAAACACAATACGAACGCGGAAATCATCTAAAGGAACAACCGTCACAGGTACCGGTTGGGAGCGATAGCGTACTTGTACTTCCCCACGAATGGGACTAGATGGTTGTGCAATAGAAACCCAGTTGACCCGATTAACACTACATTCAGACTGAGTTGCTTTCGTGCGATCGCCTACGACAACCCGGTTATTTACTGCATCTAAAGCTATCACATATAACGGTTCTGGAGCTGATACTCCCAAACCTTTACGCTGCCCAATAGTATAATGATGAACGCCGTCATGTTGACCTAAAATTTTACCTTCTATATCTACGATTTCGCCTTGCTTTGGTGCTAAATACTTGTCTAAAAAGGCACGCATTGAGCCGTTACTTTCCACAAGACATAAATCTTGACTTTCGGGTTTATCAGCTGTTTTCAACTGATTATCCGTAGCAATTTGACGGGTATCACTCTTTTGCAACTCTCCTAATGGAAATAAGGAACCAGCAAGTAAATCTTGTGATAAATCGTATAAAAAGTAAGACTGGTCTTTATTTCTATCTAAAGCCCTTAACAATTCGTAACGTCCACTTGCCTTGTTGTGGTTTATACGGGCATAATGACCAGTAGCGATGGTTTCACATCCGAAATTATCGCGAGCATACTGCAACATTGGACCAAATTTTACAGTCTTATTGCACTGGGAACAAGGTAAAGGGGTAACACCAGCGCTATAACCATTGACTAAATAGTCAACAATATTTGTCTGAAAAACCTCTCGAATATCGACTACATGATGGGGAACTCCCAACTGTTCGCAGATATGAGCCGCGTCAATCATGCCATCAGAGCAACATTGACCCTTACCTTTCATTAACCAGAGGGTCAAACCAATGACTTCATAACCTTGACGGTGCAAAATGGCAGCAGTGGTAGAACTATCCACTCCACCAGAAAGACCAACTACGACTTTTTTCATATCCGTATATCTTGCTGTGCTGTCATTTATAAGCTAACACTATGTAGTTATTACCAACAAACGTCAACTTCTTGATTGGTTTTGTGAAATTCTTTCAAACTTGTTGAGTTTGTTCAAATTAGTTCAAATTAGTTCAAACTATTTCAAATTACTTCGTAAAATTTTACTATCGATTATGTTGAATCAATTCCAAGTTCGCTTGAGTCGTTTATTTCTGGGAGGATGTTTAGCAATATTTCCTCATTTACTACCGGCTCAAGCCCAACAACTGCCAGAACTTCCTCCAGTATATGTCAACGATGATTTTGGTAACATTAATTCCCTGCCACCAGTACAAACAAATAACCAAGAATATACAACCACAAACCCTTCTTCTATAAATCTTCCCACAAATCCTCCTACAAATCCTTCCAGCAATTCTTTCAACCCACCCGATCCAGGATATCAGACCGCTCAATCTTCCCCATACAGCCAAGGGTACTTAGTCTACGTTAATAGCAATAACCGTCAAACTTTAGAACAGGTACGTCAGCTTGAATCAGGGGCATTTATACAGCAGTTTACAGACGGACGCTCTGTCATTCAAGCTGGGTTATTTAATCAAATGACCAATGCTCAACAATTTTGGCAACAACTTGTATCCTATGGATTGAATGAAGCCAGAATAGTTGACTTAACTAGCGGACAAGAATATTACTACGATCCCAATAGTAATCCAAATCCCATTGATAACACTTCCAATCCAAATACTCCAAGTAATGACAGATTTGCAGGAGCAGGAGGCAATGGCGTCAGTTCCAAGGCTTATTATGTTGCTATACCCACACAAAGTAGCAATTTAAATCAACTCCAAAATAGAATACAAGCTTTGGTGGGAGGGTCTAATGTAGCGGTCAGAGCTAGAAATGTTCCTAAAGGAAGTCATGTATCGGTCGGTCCTTTTCAACGTCATAGTGTGGCTAAACAGTGGAATAATTATCTTAAGGGTGAAGGATTGAAAAATTCTCGCATCTACTATGGAAAGTAGGGGAGATATCAATTCAAAGTTCAAAGTTCAAATTTCAAAGTTCAAATTTCCCGCATTCCTGCATACCCTGCGGGAAGGTTTTCAACGAACAAAGTTCTAGATTCTAGATTTTAAATTCTAAATTCTAAATTCTAGAAGAATACCTATAATTTTTAATTTAATGTTTAATTTCTAACTTTGAATTGGAGCGTAGGGATTGACCTCTGATTTTTCTTAAACTTCTAAATCTTATGTCACCATTTCCAATTTCCCAATTTGTAGTTACAGCAGACCAAATGCGCGATATAGAAGGACGTATATTTGCTGCTGGTATGCCGGTAACGGCTTTGATGGAGAAAGTCGCAGGACTTATCTTCCGTCGAATTATAGACATCTTTCCTTTGTCATCTCAATATTTAAAGGTCGGAATTTTAGTCGGTCCGGGTCATAATGGTGGTGATGCTGTTGTTGTTGCTCGCGAACTGCATTTACACGGGTATCAGGTTTGTCTTTATCATCCTTTTAATAAGTCAAAAGATTTAACCTCAAGACATTTAGAATATGCTCAAAGTTTAGGAATTCCCTCTCACAAATCTCTGAAAGCTTTGCAAAATTGCGATTTTTTCATTGATGGTTTGTTCGGTTTTGGTTTAGAAAGAGCTATAACCGACAATTTAGCTCAAGATGTTGAACAGATAAATCAATGGAATAAACCTGTTGTTAGTATCGATTTACCGTCAGGGATTCATACAGACACTGGGGAAGTATTAGGAAGTGCAATTCGTGCCACATATACTTTGTGTTTAGGATTATGGAAACAAGGTTTATTGCAAGAACATGCTATAGAATACATTGGTAAAGCAGAATTAATTGACTTTGGTATTCCCATCTCCGACATTGAAGCAGTTTTAGGAAAACTTTCATCAGTTAAACGAATTACCAAAAACACAATAACAGCAAATCTTCCCCTACCCCGTCCCCTGACGACTTACAAATATAAGCAAGGTCATCTACTACTAGTTTGTGGTTCTAAACGTTATACAGGAGGAGCAATATTAACCGCTTTGGGGTCTCGTGCTAGCGGTGTGGGAATGCTCTCGGTTGCTGTTCCCGAATCTATCAAACACTTATTGGTTTCACACTTACCTGAAGCAGTAATTATCGGTTGTCCGGAAACAGAAACCGGAGCTATATCTAATATTCCTTTTCCTGCAGAAAAAGATTTCAATTCATTTAGCGCAATTGTTTGCGGTCCTGGAATCACCACTGATGCGACTTCTATTGTGGAGCAAATATTAGCAAGTAACAAACCTCTAATTTTAGACGCAGATGGTTTAAATATTGTAGCGAAAATGGGAACTTCTTCCACCTTGCAAAAACGTCAAGCTGATACTATTTTGACACCCCACACTGGTGAATTTACCCGCTTATTTCTTGATATCAAAAACTTAGGAAAAGATAGAATTGATGCAACAAAAGAAGCTGCTAATCAAAGCGGTGCAGTGGTGTTACTAAAAGGTGCCAGGACAGTTATAGCCGCACCCAACGGAAATACCTGGATTAACCCCGAAAGCACTCCAGCCCTAGCCCGTGGAGGTAGTGGGGACGTGCTTGCTGGTCTCATGGGGGGACTTTTAGCACAGTCTACTTCTGATAAATCAAGTTTAAATGTAAATGTAGTTGATACTGTCGCGACATCTGTATGGTGGCATGCTCAAGCAGGAATTTTAGCAGCAGCAGAACGCACGGAATTGGGTGTAGATGCCTTTACACTAACTCAGTATTTATTACCGGTGATAAGTAATATTTGAATTTCTAAGTAAGTAAACAAAAATCTTTACCCTTTTTAAAAACTAAATCAATTAGCCTTAAACCCTTGCAATTGCTTCATTACGTGAAACTTCATACTCTACGAGAACTCCGGTTAAACACTTGTCATTACGAACACAGCGATAGCGGAGTGAAGTAATCGCAAAGTGTTGAGATTGCGTCGTTTCACTCGCAATGACATATTATGGGTGATTTGGTGGACATGATATTACTCATAACTCTTAACTTGCACATTTTATAACCCTCATATACCGAAGCTTTCAGGTAAACAGTAAAATTGTGCTAGTTTCATCCGTTACGAGGGGGGTTTAAAAAAATTTTGTTCGTCGAAGACGTTCTCGAAGAGTATGCAGGAATTTTGAATTTTGAATTCCCTCTTGTGGGTCGCTCATTACTCACTACTCACTACTCATTACTCATTACCCATTACTTATTACTCATGTCCCTAAAACTCATCAACCAACAGCTTCTTTTTGCTGCTTATATCTTTCCTTAAATATCCTCTGCTGCTTTTTATGTTCAACAATCGGACAGGGATAACCAAGTCCTTGAAGTTCTAAAGGTGTAATTTTTCCTGTTAATATATCTCCCGTCTCAACAGAACTTAACTCCGGTACCCACTGACGAATATACTCAGCATCATAGTCAAACTTCTGAGCTTGGGATGCAGGATTAAAAATACGCAAGGGTTTAGGGTCCATACCGCTAGAAGCACTCCACTGCCAACCTCCATTATTAGCAGATAAGTCTCCATCTATTAACCTTTGCATAAAATACTTCTCTCCCCACTGAGGATTTAAAAGTAAATCTTTAGTCAAAAAGCTAGCTACAATCATCCGACAACGGTTATGCATCCAGCCAATTTCATTCAACTGACGCATAGCTGCATCAACTATAGGATATCCGGTTTTTCCTTCACACCAAGCCTGAAAGTAATCTTGATTATCATCCCAAGGAAAGTTCTTGAAAGTTTGCCGATAGGAACCATTTGCTAACTCAGGAAAATTATACATGGCGTGTTGATAAAATTCTCGCCAAGCAATCTCTTTTTGCCAAGTTTGAATATTTGTGATAGTTTCATCGCTACGACTATTTATTCTGGCATCTAAAGTTGCTTTCCAGACTGTACGAATTCCAATTGCACCAAATTTCAAAGCTGCACTCAATTTTGAAGTACCCTCAACACTGGGAAAATTGCGCTGTTCTTGATACTCGTTTATTGCACTGTAACAAAACTCTTCTAACTTTTCCTTAGCTGCGTCTTCTCCTGGAGATAATACCAATTCTCCATCCCAAGAAAATTCTAAATCTTTTGCTGTAGGTAAGGATATAACACCAGCTTTTTTAGCTGTCTCCTTCTCTTCTACGGTTAATCCCTCAGCATCACTAAAAGTCTTTGCGGGTGTATCTTTAGGTTTACTGCTCCAATTTTTCCAGAAAGGAGTATACACAGTATAGGGTTGTCCAGCATTTGTGCATATCTGTTCTGGTGCATTTAATATTTGATCCCAATTTTTTTCTAAATGCTCGATTCCCTTCTCCTTCAAAGCTGCAATCACCGCTTCATCTCGCTTTTGAGAATAGGGTTCTACTCCCCAATTCCAGAATACAGCTTTTGCTCCCAAAGCCGATGCCAATTGAGGAATTGCCTTTACAGGGTTATCGTAAAGTATCAACAGTTCGCTACCCGCTTCCTGGTACTTTTCTTGCAGGACTTGCAAACATCCAATCATATATGTCACCCTCACAGAAGCTATATCATCACCCTGGAGAATATTTGGATCTAAACAAAATACACCCACCACCTTGGCAGTTTTCTCTCTAGCGATCGCCAGTCCTGTATTATCAGAAAGACGTAAATCGCGACGGTGCCAAAATAAAATTAAGTCGGACATAAAAAAATATTAAATAGTTTTTTTGTACTAAAATACCATAGCAGGTAATTGGTGATAGGTAATAAGGGATTTCCAGAAAATACTTGAATCCTGAATAAGGCTTTAGGGTTAATGAACACAGGAATTACGCAAAAGCAACGTAGTTCCGTCCGAGACCGTAAGCGATGGTCGTTCGTGTAACGTCTCGGAGAGAAGACCCGCCATAGGCGATCGCATGTCCGTTAGGATCAACGATAGGACTAATGCTTCCCTACACTCCGTAACCGTCGCTTCGGAAAATCTTCGTTGTGTAATTCCTGGAACAGAAAAGCTAATTAACAATCCATCACGAATTATTTGTACAATTATTTGGTGCAATTATTGGTGTAATTATTGGTCTAATAAATTATGGCAATCTTAAAATTAGAAGACGGAACAAAATATACGGATTTACAGCAGATAGCTGATGAGTTAGCACCTTTGGGTGTGGTGCTCAATTACTGGACTGTAGGAGATAACCCTCACATTAAAGAGTTATTGGCTAAAGCAAGTCTTGAAGAAGATGAGAAAAATGAAGTTTTACAAAGTTTAGATAGCTATTTTCAGGAGCTAAAAAGTAAGGAAGGTTATCAATCACGAGATTTGATTGTTTTACATCCAGGGATTCCAAACTTAGATGATTTGCTTTCCAAGTTTGACCGGATACATACCCATGGGGATGATGAAGTACGCTATATAATCGACGGAGAAGGTATTTTCGGTTTTGTACGTCCAGATGGAACTCAAGTAGAGTTAACAGTACAAGCCCAAGAATATATCAATGTACCAGCAGGAACCCAACATTGGTTTTATCTGACTCCCAACAAACGGGTAAAAGCAGTACGTTATTTCATCACTACAGAAGGATGGATACCCGAATATACCGATATTCCTATCCGTTTTCGTAAAAGCACTGTATTCAATTAGATTACCTGATAGCTATTAAATATAGCATTAAAAAAGCTACATATCCAAGTTCTATAGATTTTTTAGATTTTCAAATGGTTTTTGTTTCTGGGGGATTGCGGGGTATTGTAGAAGTTGTAATGGAAAAATTGCTACACAGCGTAAAAAACATTTATGCTGATCATGTAGATATTAACTCAAATATACTTGCAGGTCTATTCCACAGATAAGCGGTGATACTAAATTAGTTGCCAAATTCAAGGTAATCAAAAAGTACCACGTTTCCTGAGAAAATTGCTATTGGCGATTCAATTATCGATTTAAATATGGCACTGCAAACACCACTCGTATTTGCAAAGAATCGCCTTTGTCAATACTTTGATGAACATCATAAATTTGATGCTCAATGACAATAATTTTTGGGAAATAAGCGACTATTTAGCGCAAAAATGGAAACTAGAACTGTAAGCTTAACTCAACCCCGTCCAGGAATGATTACAGCTGCCCGTCATTTCTATCAACAGGGCTGGATGATGGGGAGTGCGGGTAATTTGTCCGCACGTATGCCAGATGGTAGCTTTTGGATTACTGCTAGTGGTAAGTTTAAAGGCGATCTACAGTTAGGTGATTTTGTCAAGGTCTTATCCTCAGGTGAGGTCAGTATTTCAGTATATGATGTAAAACCTTCTGCAGAAACGATTATTCATCAAACTATTTATGCTTTATTTCCAGAAGTTTATGCTTGTTATCACGTACATTCTGTAGAAGCGAATTTAGTATCTAGTATTGTTCCAAAAACCCAACTACATTTACCACCTTTAGAGATGTTAAAAGGAATAGGGGTTTTACAAGAAAATCCTGACTGTGTAATTCCCATATTTACAAATCATTCGCAAATTTCTCTGATTGCAGAAGATATTAAGCAACACTTCAGTATCAATCCTCCTCAGATACCAGCCTTACTAATTCGCAATCATGGTTTAACAGTTTGGGCACCAACTCAAGAGAAAGCACGCAACTATATTGAAATTATGGAATATATTTTCCGTTACATGGTGGCAGCGGCAAGTATAAGCTACACAAAAACTGATAACCCATAACCTAATTTAGATGATGTGATGTACCCATAGCATATTATTACCTACCTGCTTGCGATGGTACGTAGTATCCGCCTTCGGCGATCGCTAATCATAGTGGTCAAAAAGTGTACTGAGAATTTTATGTACTACGGACAGACTACGTGAACAAAAATTTTCCCAGGAGTCCGATATACTAAGTTTAAATAAAATTAAGTTTAAATAAAAAAAATATAAATAATCACGGTTGTGTAAACTACTATCTGATATTATCTGCTCACAAACATATTAATGTGTTAAGAGATACTTATATATGCCTCTAACAAAACGTTGTTTAGCAGAATTGGTTGGCACCTTTTGGCTAGTTTTTGGTGGTTGCGGTAGTGCTGTACTTGCAGCTGCTTATACCGCAGATGCGGCAAAAATTAGTGAGAGTACTTTTTATCCCCTCGGAATAGGATTAGTAGGAGTTTCTTTAGCTTTTGGTCTTACAGTAATGACGATGGCTTATGCTATCGGTCACATCTCAGGATGTCACCTAAATCCTGCTGTCTCTTTTGGTTTAGCAGCTGCCAAGCGTTTTCCTAATAGCGAACTTTTACCTTATATTGTCTCTCAGGTCATTGGAGCAGTAGTTGGTGCAGGTATATTACTTTTGATTGCTAGTGGTAAGGCTGGTTTTGAATTAACTGGATCTAACCCTTTAGCAACAAATGGTTATGGAGCAGATCATTCTCCCGGAGCTTACTCACTGGTTGCTTGCTTTGTAATAGAGCTAGTTTTAACCTTCATGTTTTTGATGATTATTTTAGGTGCAACGGATGCTCGTGCTCCTAAAAGTTTAGCTCCTGCTGCGATTGGTATGGGATTGACTTTGATTCACTTAATTAGCATTCCTGTTACTAATACTTCTGTAAATCCAGCCCGCAGTTTAGGACCGGCTATATTTGTTGGTGGATGGGCAATACAGCAATTGTGGCTATTCTGGTTAGCGCCAATTTTAGGGGCTGTTTTGGCTGGTTTATTTTACTCTGCGGTATTTGAAATACCTGTTAGAAAAGAAGATATTTCTGAAACTCCAGAATATACAGCAACAAGATAAAATTTGAATTTTTTAAATGTTAGTTATAGTTCAGTAAATTTGTTTCAAAAGCTGAATATGACTTAATATAAATTAATTTATCCAGAGATGGAAGGGCAACAGTATTTTTATTATGCTATGCTCTTTTTTTTGTTGATTCTTGCTTTAAATTTTAACTTTTCTTTCTCTCCAATACTTTCAGAGGAGAATATCTGGACAATATGGGTGTTACTAACCCCCATTAATTGCTATGATATCCTCCCCCAATTTGCTTCTCTGAGAGAGGATAAGGATAGCGTAATATGTTCAGAATGTGTTCAGAATGAAGGTTTATATTTAATTTTCTTATTAAATTTTGATTTAATCTTAAGTATGAAACAAAATACTGACTAAAGGTATGAAAGCTAATAAATAGGGCTTCCAAAAGTTGAAACTAGGTTCTGATATTAACTCCGATGTTAGCTCCAATGGTGT
This sequence comes from Mastigocoleus sp., assembly GCA_050042865.1. GTDB lineage: Bacteria > Cyanobacteriota > Cyanobacteriia > Cyanobacteriales > Nostocaceae > JBCCDM01. The sequence goes on along the minus strand of JBHJJE010000020.1, from coordinate 42,501 downwards.
TATTAAAGCATCTACTCTCTGTTCTAATCTTCTTACACTGCTAGAGTCCAGAGCAGCACAACAGATATCTGTAGAAAGAGGAGAACTGCTTACCGCTAGTAATAAAGATTCAGCTAAGATTATAGGATCTACTTGTTTGGCTGCATAGGCATCAGCCCGGAGTTCTCTTAATACTATTAACTCTTCCCATAGCTCTTGAGTATTAGGTAACCAAGCAGTACAAGAACGCACCCATCCCAACCAGAAGAACCAAAATGTATCCCGATAGTAATAATGTCCTTGTTCATGAGCAAGAACACTCTTTAGCTGTTCTTGGGACAGTATATCAATTAATCCCTGACTAACGACTAATTTTGGATTCCAGAAACCAATTTGAGCAGCAAAAGTTTCCTTAGTTTCTAGTAACCTGACATTCGATCCAGCGACCTGAATTTGTGGACAAGCAAGAGCAGATTTAACAGATTGCCATCCTTTCCATGTTAGTTTGCCACACAGCCATGTAAAAAAGCCCAAAGAAGCAAATGCCATGACATAACTAAACCAATCAGTTTTTAACCCCCCCATCTTACCTTGAGGTCCCATATCAATCAGAGCGATCGCGGTCATAAAAATAAGTAAAGGTGGAAATAGGAAAGAAAAAAGGGTCTGTCGCCATTTTTCATTATGGGTACCCTGGGGTGCTTCCCATAAATATCTAATTAACCACGAAAAGCCAATCACAGCCAATATCATTAATAAATGCATTATTTTTCCCCCCTAGCTTCACGTGCAGCTTGAACGCGCTTGGCGATCGCTTGTATTTTCTCAGAATCTGCTTCATTTAGACTATCTGCGAATGCTGCGATCACATCAGGATTACCAACTGCTAAAAATTTCTGTAACTGCTCGTGGGCTTTAATAACATTGGCTTGTTGTTTGCTAAGTAAAGGTCTCCAGTAATATGCTCTACCTTTCTTGTCGCAAGCTAACCAGCCTTTATCTGTGAGACGACGTAGTACTGTTGTTACGGAAGTATAGGCTAATTCCCGATTTGGGTTAGATAAAATTCTCTCATGCACATCTTTCACAGTTACAGAGGCTAATTCCCAAACTATATTGAGAATTTCTGCTTCTAATGGTCCTAAAGATAACTGATGTGGTCTATACTCTGGTAGCGGTGCCATTTTTTTGATTTTATTGGGGAAAATGAGAATTGGACGATAAATTTACGAATTTTTAAGGTAAATTTCAATAATTTACTTGAATTTACATTTTTTAACTCATTATCATAAGTAAATCTAATAGAATCTCTCTACTCCTTATTCTATAGCCTTTTTAAATTATCAAATCCATTGCATAAATAAAGTACATCTGTCCCTTTGTCACCTCAACTCTGTAAAATATGGTGTTGGCAGTATAAAAATCAGTTTATTTTCCCTGTGAAGCTATTCGTATACAATACCCCTGAATCAACACCTCTGGACAATCCCCCAGATTGTGCGATCGCTGTTGATGTTCTGCGAGCTACAACTACTATTGCTACAGCCTTATCTGCTGGTGCTGAAGCTGTACAAGTATTTAGTAATTTAGAAAAGTTAAAAAATGTAGGTGGTTCTTGGGAAGCTACCAAGCGGTTATTAGTTGGTGAAAGGGGAGGGAATAAGGTTCCTGGTTTTGACTTAGGTAACTCACCTTTAGACTGCACCTCAGAAAATGTTATGGGAAAGCGGTTATTCATGAGTACTACAAATGGTACTCGTGCTCTACAGCGTATTGAAAATGCCAAGGTGGTAATAACTGGAGCCTTTATCAATAGAGTTAATGTAGTGAAATATCTTCTAGAAAAGCAGCCAGAAAGTGTCTGGATAGTTGGTTCTGGTTGGGAAGGCACTTTTTCCTTAGAAGATACCGCGTGTGCCGGTGCGATCGCTTATGGCGTTTCCCAAGGAAGTAAACATTCCCTTGCAGAAATAACTGGTAATGATGAAACAATCGGGGCGATCGCTCTATATTGTCAATGGCAAAATGATTTGTTGGGAATGTTTCATCACGCTTCTCATGGCAAGCGATTATTACGTTTAGATGGTCACGAAGATTTAAAATATTGCTGTCAAATTGATACTGCAAATGTTCTACCTATGCAAAGTGAACTAGGAGTATTAAAGGCAGGATAATATTTTTTGGCTGATTGTCATAACACAGCAATTTTTATCTGATTAAAGCAAAAACTATATTATTTTGAAATATGGTTAGACATAACGGTCAGTGGTCCAGGTTCTAATTCAAAATTAGAAATTCTGCTATTCTACCCCACGGGTGAATCTGGGGAGAATGGCGGTTTTTCCCCGAAGGAAGACAAGGACTGTAGGAGTTATCTCTGTCTGCTTTATTATGCCGTTTATTACTCCATAATTTTTTTTGATTTTATTGTATACATGAATATACTCTTACTGAAGTCAAGCACAAAAGTAACTTGATAACTGATTTACACAAAAGTATGATAAATACGATATCGTCCTACCCTACAGACGAATCGTACTTATCACGGGCTGCATTTATCTAAATTTAATGACGGTTCCTTGCAGAACATCATATTGCCTTCTCCGAGAATAAATCAGGGGGAGGTTTTTTTAATTTTTTTTAAATTGAGTGAGTATAATTACAGCTTTTTTTATTGATTAGAACAAAATAATTTGATAGTTCCATAAATAGCATATTAAAAAATCAGACAGTACAATTATGGGTTACATCAGATACAATTATTTTTTTTAATATACTTATCTAAAAATAGATATGAACTAAGTAAACCATTATGAGAGTGTAAATATAAGGAATTCAAAAATCTTGACTTTGATTTCTTAGAAAACTCTAAAAAAGTATTATTTATAACATCATTATCGATTTAGCGATCGCTATAAATTTTTTATCTAAAAATTTTAATAACTGAATCATTAACAAGTAGAGATAATAGTAACAAATCTCTAACTGAAAACTGTTAAGCTTAAATAAATATTCCCATACTCAAAAGTAAATATAGTAGCAACTCAACACTACTTGTAGACCGGTCTCAGGTTACACTAGGTCTGGCGACAGCCGTTCTAGCGTTACCACGAGGCTTTTATGGCAGCAAACGTGCAAGATATTGCCATTTTTTTGGACAAACTAGGTTGGGAGTATCGAATTGAAGAGGAAGACGAACGTATTATTACAGGTGTTGAAGCCGATAATATAGAAGACTTTGTCATTGTCGTTCAACTTGATGAAGACGGAAAATTCTTTCGACTGTTTGCACCCCAAGTATTAGGGGGAGTAACAGATCATCCTCATAAGGCTGCAATCTTACAAACTATGTTGGCTATTTCATGGGAAACAAAAATGTTACAGTGGGAGTACGATCCTTCTGACGGAGAAATCCGGGCAATTATTGAGTTTCCTCTAGAAGATGCTGAACTTACAGAAAAACAATTTAATCGTTGTTTGAGCGGGTTAATTCAATTGGTTGATAATGTAGCAATGCCTCGCTTAAATGAGGTAATGACTACTGGAAAAGACCCAGGTAATGTTGAACTTGGGGAAAGAATTTTGCTTAGTATACAAGAACAAGCTCCTGGTTTACTGGATCTTTTAGAAAAAGCTATGGAAGCTCGCAAACATCGGGGTAGTTTTCCTGGTGACTAAGCACAATCGTCAAGGAAATAGTTATACTCGTTTAAAAAGAAGAATTCTACAATTCTATAATTAGGTAAGTCAGAATCATTATATAGAAATAGAAATGAATGCTAGAAGATTTTCTTGATATCCGGAATTTATTTTTCGGCAAAGAAATCAAATTTAAAGTTTTTTTGTTTCCTCATAACTTCTGACCCCTGATTTCTGACTACTGATTTTTAACTCCTTATTGAATTATTCTAGGGCTTGATTGTATGACATCCTACGCAACCTCCTCTGCTAGAGCAGAAATGAGCGAACTTCGGCGGCTAAAAGGCTTATTACCTCCGGAGTTGCAGAGCTGGGTAACAGTAGAAGGTACGACTGAGGTCAATCCACCCCTGATACGTAGCGAAGAAATTGGTAAAGACCAAGTAGAAGTCCAAATTGACTTGGTGAAATGGGACAATTTAGCAATGGATCAGCGCAATCTACTGTTTTGGCACGAAGTCGCTCGCATCCAAAATGACACTATACCAAAAGATGGTTGGGAAATGGCAGCACTTGCTATTGGTTTAGGTGGTGCTGTAGGTGAATTATGGGTACAAGACGGCTTATTATTGATACTGGCTTTAGCTTTATGTGGTGTTTCAGGTTGGCGACTTTATCAAAAAAACAATGGAGAAAAGAGACTCAAAGAGTTAGTAGAGGCTGATGAGAAAGCTATATCTTTAGCAACTCGTTTTGGCTACAGTCTTCCTAATGCTTATAAGAGTTTAGGCAGTGCTTTAAAAACTTTGATTGATATAACATCTAGCAAGCGTCAACGTTCTGCTTATGAAGCTAGATTATCTGCTCTTAAGCGTAGCGCCAATAAAGCTAAAAATAAATCTCGTTCTATGGATGAAGGAAGATTTTAGTTTTGTTATGGGGAATGGGTAATAGCGGATCGCTTCGTGCATCCCCCGACCAGGTCATCCATCATCTAAGACGTGTGTTACCACGTTATCTCTTAGTACGACCATTCGGATATTGGATTTACCCTTGGTTGTGATTTTCCCATTTACCCCCCTTCTCTTCCTTTTTACACCTTTGTCATTAAATCTCGTCAAGAAGATACTTGAGTTACTGGTAGCAAAATTTTAGAACCCGATTCTGTACCACACCTAACTTTAATAGTAGTGATTTGTGCATCTTGCCACCTAGCAATTTTTGATGGCAAATTATCACCCGGATTAATTGCGTATGCTGGGAAGCACGATGCACTTAGACTTAAACGCAATGCGTTACCTTTGATAATTTTTGTACAAGTTCCTTGCAGTTTAATTCTCTGGAGATTTGTATCTGATTGGGTACGAAGATAACCTTGAGTTATATTGTATATTTTGCCATCTGGCTGGACTTGTGAAAGCACTGCACATAAATCAAAAGTAGGTTTGTCTGATTCACACCATACCTCAACAATCACCTCTCCTGTAATATGTAAAACGCTGTCAAATATTGGACTTGTATAGGTAATTACATCAGAACGGGAATCTATATGCGATCGCTCGAAGGAACCCCCTGGAAGTCCAGCATGACCCCCTAATGAAGGTACAGGTCTCCACGGGTCGTGAACTATAACATCATAAGCATCAGGAATTAATGATTCGGAATTAAGTACTATGTTTCCCGAATCTTCACGAATACTAGCCAGTCCAATAGTTGAAAGCGGGTGTGATTGGTATTCTAAAACAGGATATTCTTTAAAAGTCCGCCAGCTATTTGTACCCATTTGAAATAAACAAATAGCCGCTTCATTTAACAAATCCGTATCCTTATTTTTCAGAAACTGGTCAAACCACCGAATTTGCATCTTATCTATCGGACTCATAGCTTTGAAACCAAAGTCAACTTCACCTACTTTTCTTCCCCAGGGTAGATGTGCCCAAGGACCAATTACTAACTCTTGTCGTTGAGTATTTCTAGCTTTCATATCTTCATAGAGATGTAGAGTTCCTCGCAAATAGGTATCAAACCATCCACCAATATGAAACATGGGCAAGTCTACATCTTTTAAATAAGTTTTTGGGGATAGTTTTTGCCAATATTCATATAACTCCTCATCTGATTTTTCACTTAAGGGAAAATTATCTGAAGAAGAATAACCTATCCACTCATGATAAAAAGAATCAGGGGCAAAATCTTTAAGTACCCCCGGATGAGGAGGTATCCCCTCATAGATGGGTAAGTTTCTAGATGCAGCGAACAGTTGCTCATAAGCTTTTTCATCCCCTTTTAACTTAGCTGTTTCTGCCGCTAACTGTATAGCCCAAGCCAAATTAGTTTGCAGACAAAAAGCTCCACCCTCATAAACCCAATCAGAATATAGGTCATAAGCAATCATAGCCGGACAGATAGTTTTCAAAGCTTCCGGCTTTGCAGCAGCAGCATATAGCTGAGTCATACCTTGGTAGGAAAAGCCATACATCCCTACATTACCATTGCTATGAGGTAAATTTGCAGCCCAGTTAACGCTGTCTTCTCCATCTTCTATCTCATTGGCAAATAACTGAAATTTACCTTCTGAGGTACCCCTTCCCCGTACATCTTGAATAACTACAATATAACCGTGAGCGGCATACCAACTCGGATGAGCATAAACAACAGTAGATGCGATTTCTCTTCCATAGGGTTGTCGCATTAACAATACCGGGAAATTTCCTTTAGCATTAGGACGGTATATATCTGCATCTAAACGCACCCCATCACGTGCGTACATTGAGACCGTTTCTTTGGAATAAACTTTTAACATGCAATTGTGACAGATAAATTAAATAGAACCTCTACATTTTTAATATCTAACTCACAATTAATTGGTATCTTTCGTCCGCTATTTTAAATCTTTGAATAATCTAAATTTTTACTTTTCATATTTATCAGTGTAATTTCTCAATCTTTACATTAACTTTATTATCTGATTCAGGAATAAATATTTCTCTAGTTGTTTCTACTGTTAGAGCGCAATACAAATAACTGGATACTTCTAGATAAGTTTTATAAAAAAAATAAAAAACTTATTTCGGTAATCAGTAAAATCACTTTTGTATTACTCAATGTAAATATAACTATTTGGACGCTAAACAATTTATCATGCTTAAACAACTTAAACTTGCGGCTTTAGGATTAATTGCAGCTTCAGCAATACTACCAGTAGCCTCTCCTGCAAATGCAGCACTTTCTAAAGATGTACAAGAATCTGTCTCAAGAGTTCAAGCTGAGGTACCTCAAGAAAAATTACTTGCTCGTCGTCGTTATCGTCTAGTTCGTCGCGTATGTACCCGTTACCGTAGATATCGTGTTCGTGTTCGTGTTCGTACTCGTTATGGTTATCGTTACTCTTATCGTTATCGTAACGTATGTATTCGTTACCGCAATTACTACCGCTAATAAATACAGTTAAAACAACTCAATGTGTAAGTTTATGTCTAAAATTGAGTATCTCCGACCATCGCTTTATTTTTTCTCAAGATTCCTGATAGATATTTGGAGTGTCAGTTCTATAAGTCGGAGATACTTTTTTATTTCATGTCCACATTATTGGGTCGTTACAGGAAGCGATGGTAGGGTCGCACACGCTATGGGCGATCGCACGAAAACTTAAAAAAGCACGAGACTGGGTAAGTATTTTTCTTACATTTAGGCTTTATTTATAAATTTAAAATTCAATTATCTTAGGGTATGTTATACATATTAATTACTACTATTTTATAAATTATTGTGAACTATGCAAATTCTACTCGAACATTATTTGTAAAATGATAAGAAACACCCTTTTAGATAATTTGGATAATTTTTATATCATCAGAATAGAAAATAATTTAAGGTAACCAAAAATTAGGAAAAACAGATTTCCCTACATCTCGTAATCCTTGATTAATAGACCTCGCTACTTGAATATGGGATTCATCTGCTTCTACAGGTAATATACTAGCTTTCTTACCTTCTTTAAAATATTCAATAGTCAAATTAGCAGCTTCTAAACCTGTAACAAAAGCTTTTTCTTGAGACCAAGAACCGTGACGATTAACTATCCAATCACCACTCATAAATAAGTTTGTAAAACTTGTCTGCCCTCTGAGCATATATTGATAACTACCAGGTGCAAAATGAGTTACTGCCTGGGGTAAACGAATGACGCTACTGTCAGTAACCTTAGCGTTTTTAAATCCAGGTACACAAGTGGTCAAATAGTTATGAACTATGGGAATAATATCTTCATCATTCATGTGAATGAACTGATTCCCATGGTAAAAATCAACTTCTATAACGCTACCTGTTTCATCTTTATATTCATCATGGAGAGCATTCAAATCAAAGAATGTCCATCCTGTAGTAGCATCAAAACCAAAACAAGCATTGGAAGGACGGGGAATACTAACTTTTTTATCGAACCATAAACGAGTTGCTAAAACATCAACTGCACCTAAATTATTGATATCGCGAAACTCTTTTCGTTTTTGCAAAGTAGAGCTTCCAGCAACAATTTTCTTCATCCCAGTGATTCCGACTGCAAATATCACCGCGTCAGCATCAAAGGTTTCGTCGTTACAAACAACTCCGGTTATTTGATTGTAATCATTAGTAATAACATCCGTGACTCGTTTATTTGCAAATATATCAACACCAGCTTTCTCTATTTTCTCTACCCAAGGATAAAAGATTTTTTCTCCAACTGTACCCCGACACCAAACCACATCAAAATCGGGTTGATGAGCCAGAATAAAGTAATAAAGCATACCCAGAGTCGCAGCAGCAGAACACTGTTCTCCCGGTGCGAATAAACCCACCAAAAGCATTGCTTCAAAAGCATCCCGATATAACCTTGAACTGACCCCAAATTGCTTAAATAACTCTCTTGCACTTACTTTGTCATAACGCTTCCAAGCATCATCGGAATTATCAAAATCAACTACGCTATAAAGTAGAGGCAGAGCAGTTAAACGCTCAAACAATGGCAATCTTTGGAACTGAGTATAAACAAAAGTACCCAAAGGTGTGGGAAGTGGAGGTAAATCTTGAAAAATCGGCGATTCCACCTCCAAACCAGCAGGAGAATATTGGGAAGAACGAGTCCAAGTAGTGAAGGGATTAATTCCTAACTCATTAACCAAAGAAAAAATATTTTTGTAAGGATACCAAAAACCGTGAATTCCTGCTTCTACAGAGCGTCCTGCGGCTGTTTTCCAACCTGCGACTAATCCACCAGGGTGAGAACCTGCTTCTATAAGAGTGACACTATAACCTTGTTTCGCTAAGTGATAAGCTGCACCTAAACCAGCCCAACCTGCACCTACTACTACTACTTTTTTATTGTTTGGCGTATTATTTGACGACACTTGTGTCATTATAATCTCCGGTATCCGTTACTAAACTCTTATACACTTTTGCCCTGCACAATATTCTATGTCAATACCATGGCTGTGGATTTTTTTACTTTCTGTACGCTTTGATGAACAACTAATAAGATATAGCGATATCTGTCAAAGTTTTCAGGAAAGTCAGTTCTAGATAAACAAAACCGAACTAAACAAACAGTTATCCGGAGACAGGTAAATTTCTTTTGATATTAATGATATTATTTTTTATCCTGGGAAATTTAAATGATTTTAGTGTTTTCAATTCTATGGTTACTGCTAATATTTTTAGGGTGCTTATCATTAGGTAGCTATGTTGCTTGGTGGTATCCCATAGAATTAATAAGTCATTTCCGAACCCAGTATTTATGTTTTTCTCTAATTATTAGTGCATTGTTTTTATTGCTACGCTGGCAAACATTTGTTAAAAATAAAATTCTGTTTCTGCTTGGTTTCATTTTTTCATTGATGTTAGTAGGTTTAAATGCAGTCGAAATTATTCCCTGGTATCTGCCAAATTCTCAACAGATAAGTGCAAACTCCGAAAATAAAGTTAGATTTTTATCTTTTAATATCAATGTTCAAAATCAACAGTATGAGGATATCATCAACGTAGTACGAGAAAATAATCCTGATGTTGCTCTATTTATGGAAATAGAGCAAGATTCGGTAAATAAATTAAAACCCGGATTAAATGAGTTTCTCCCATACTCCTTTAAAAGTCCTGGAGGTGGTTTAGCCCTCTTTAGCCGTTTACCAATTCAAGATGCAAGAGGAGATACATTAAATTTCAATAGTTATAATCTTCTAGCAACTATCGAAATTAATCAAAAACCAGTTCAATTAATTGCAACTCACCCTGTTATCCCAGTAAAGATGGATACCTTTCATCGACGAAATAGACATTTAGATGTAATCGCAGATTTTGTAAAGCAAGAAACCTTACCATTAATTTTACTCGGTGACTTTAACTTAACCCCTTGGTCACCTTATTATCGCAGATTTACTAAAAAAACTGGCTTACATAACGCCAGTCTAGGCTATGGAATCATGGCAACTTATCCCCGTTATACAAACTATGTCAGGTATCCAAAATACATAATTCCACTGATAAATATTCCCATAGACCATTGCTTTGTTAGTCAAGAATTTAAAGTTGCAAACTATCGGGTTGGTAATAATGCAAATTCCGACCACGCACCAATAATTGCTGATTTAGTTTTATCTGAATAATTAGGCATTAAATAAATAATTAACTATAATTCATATCTTGCACCTAACTGTATAAAACACGAAAATAAAAAAATATATGCAATACAAATATATTATTCAACTTAATTTATATAGCTAAATTAAGATTGAAAGCTTAATACTAAGTAATTAATTTACATTCATATATCTTGGTGCAAGATGTGAACAACTCAAGAGGGGGAATTCAAAATTCTTTAAACCCCCTTGTAATTGATCAAACTAGCACAATTTTATTGCTTCTCTAAAAGCTTTGATATATAAGGATTATAAAATGTGCAAGTTAGGAGATACGAATCAAATTTCAACTGATATCATGTATGGCATTGATAATTTTGAATTACAGCAAAGCAAATTAATTCCAGGATTCCTCTTCTGAATAAGATAGTTTAATTTTTCGGAAATATATTAATTTGGTTCTAGACTGATAAGATAAATTGTTCTCCTAATTTATACTGAGTTAGTTATGTAAATTCTCTGTAAAAATGGATTTTATATACAAGAGTGCGTTATGCAATTACTTATGTATATGTGCAAAATTATAGAGAAATGATATTAAATGATTTTTGAATTTTCAATTATCTTAGTAATTATAAGCTTAGGATTTTTATCTTTTGGTAGTTATATAGCTTGGTGGTACCCATTAGAACTCATAAGTCATTTTAGGATTCAATATTTGTGGGTATCAATAATTATTACTGGATTATTATTACTATTTTGGTGGCGAAAAATTATCAAAAAAAAATCTTTATTTGTTACCTTGTTTTGTTTATCTTTGATGTTCATTAGCTTGAATGCAGTTGAAATTATTCCCTGGTATTTTTCACACTCTCAGCAGATAGACCAGAAGACTGAAAATCAGGTGAAGCTTTTATCTTTTAATGTGAACATTGAAAATCGCCAATATCAAAATGTTTTGAATGTAGTGCAAGAAAAAAATCCTGATATTGCTCTATTTCTTGAAGTCGATGATATTTGGGTAAATAAATTAAAAATTGGTTTAAATGAAAGACTCCCATATTCTTTTAAAACCCCAGTTGGTAGATCAGTACTCTTCAGTCGCTTACCACTTAAGGATGTACAAGGAGATATCTTAAAGTCAAATAGACATAATATTTTTGCAACTATAGAAATTAACAAAAAACCAATTCAATTCATTGGGACTCATCCACTTGTTCCAATCCAAAGAAATACATTACGTATACGAAACCAGCAATTAGAGGTATTGGCTAGGTTTGTAAAAAAGCAAACAAAACCGGTAATTGTACTTGGAGACTTTAATTTAACACCTTGGTCCCCTTATTATCGCAAATTTATTAACAAAACTGGCTTACATAATACTAGTTTAGGTTATGGTACATTACCAACTTGGCCACATCCTACGACTTATTTAAAATTACCAAAATATATAACTCCACTAATGAGTATTCCCATAGATCATTGTTTTGTTAGTCAAGACTTTAAAGTAGCAAATTACCAGGTTGGCAAAAATGCTAATTCGGATCATGCATCAATAGTTACTGATTTAGTTTTATCTGAATAATTGTTATCAGATTTTTTGGATGTTTTAATATACCCCAGTAGACCATATTAGGACTTACGCAAAAGAAGGTAGTTCTGTCCGAGACCGTCAGGGATGGTCGTTCGTGTAACGTCTCGGAGAGAAGACCTACCATAGGCGATCGCATGTCTGATAGGACAAACCCTAGCGCTTATGCTTCCCTACACTCTGTGACCGTCGCAATGACAAATTGTTCTTGCTAAGTCCTATATATAAAAAATAACTTGTGATATCTACAATAAAAAGGAATAATAAGAATACGAGACTAAATCCATAAAACCTAATGAGTGAAATTCCACAGCCTGGAGAAAAAGCACCATCATTTACTATTAATAATCAAGATGGTGAAGCTGTTAGTTTGAAAGATTTTCAGGATAAATGGTTAGTTCTCTATTTTTATCCCAAGGATAATACTCCTGGTTGTACGACAGAAGCACAAGACTTCAGCACCTATAAGCAGGAGTTTGCAGATTTAGACACGGAGATAGTGGGAGTAAGTACTGATTCTGAAGAATCACACCGTAAGTTTATAGATAAACGCGATTTGTCAATTAATCTGCTCAGTGACCCTGAACATGAAGTTGCAGATGCTTATCGAATATGGCGTTTGAAAAAATTTATGGGTAAGGAATATATGGGTATTGAGCGTTCTACTTTTCTGATTCAACCCGACCAAATTGTCGCTCATAGCTGGTTTAAAGTCAGAACTAAAGGTCATGCTGAAACTGTTTTAAATAAGTTGAAGGATTTGAAAACATAGATGATTGAGAATGGAGAATGGAAATGAGGTTTATTTGTGATTCCCATTTATTTCAATAAATTTATTGAAATTGCTTGATACTAATATTATTAAGTACTTGGACAAAATTAATTAGACATTTTTGTGAGGTAGAGAGCAAGGAATAGAGAATAGAGAGAAATTATATATCGACAGCAGTAAAGATAATATATAAATTATCCAGATAAACCACGTCTACTTTGAGAACCGTAGTTTTTATCAAGACTAAGAGATTGCTTCCTTGCGTCGCAATGACGTATCGGGAGAATTAGGAACTCCAGGTTTAAACATGGACGGGGTTTAATACATAAATTATCTAGGCTTAACTACTTGTAGTAAATATCTTATGGTAAATATGACGACAGGTTACTGAAAAGATTTTATTTTCAGTAACCTATCCTTTCCTTATTCCGAAATAATTAAATCAATCTCATTTTAAGGCTGCAAATTCTGAAATAATCTTTTCCCCTTCCTGACAAAGGATTTCATGACATTTTCCATTACTAGCTATCAATTCACCCCACTGGTTAATATCTCCGGTATTGTATTGCAAAGATTTCCCGTCGAAGTGAGTAAAATTACCACCAGCTTCGGTCAAAATTAATTCTGGTGCAGCCATATCCCAATCTTTGGGTGCAGATTTACCAGAAAGAGAAATATAAACGTCTGCTGTTTGCTCAATTATCGCGACGATTTTTCCTCCGACACTACCAACAGCTTTTTGATTAGTACAGGGCAAATTTTTCAGTAAGTGTTCTAATTTGTCATTACGGTGAGAACGACTGACCACTAGGGTTAAATCTGGGGGATTATCCTGATTAGAAACTTGTTTGCTTTCTGCTTTACCGTCACGGGTTTCTACACGAGTACCTTGACCTTTGATAGCATAATATATTTTCTCTGCTTCTGGTATTGCAACAACTGCGAGTATGGGAGTTTTATCTTTCACCAAAGCGATGTGAATAGCATATTCTCCGGTTTTCTGGATAAAGTCTCGCGTACCATCGAGGGGGTCTATAATCCAAACGTACTCTTGATTAAAACTATGCTGAGATTTGTAAGTCTCTTCACTAATGTAACCGAAATCTTCTGTACCTAATGCCGTTTGCAATTTGTCTAAAATATATTTATTAACTGCAAGGTCGGCTGCTGTTACTGGTTCATTTTGCTTGTATTCTATATCTAAATCGCGATCGCTTTTCCCACGATAATAAGCTCTAAGTATATCGGATGCTCCCCAAGCTGTTGTACGAGCAATATCTAAGATTTCTTCTAGATTTTTCATTTAGTTGGGTTGAAATTATTGGTATTGGAGTTAGTTGTATTAGAGTTACTTGTATTTGAATACAATGATCTTGGGATGGAGAAGAGGAAACAAGCTTATTTGCTCCCCAGTATTGCTAAAGTTTTGAAACTAAAGCTGAAACTAAAGCTATTCAGTATTCTGATTTTTTTGAATGCATCCAATGACGCGTTCCAAAAAATTTGCATGAATATGATGCAACCCTCGCTGACAATAGTAAAGCATCGGTAAAACTTTCATGCAAAATATAATGACAGAAAGCACCATGAAATATATCTCCAGCCCCTAGTGTATCAATACTTTGTATTCTGGGCACATCCGCATATTTGATACTATCCTTTTTATCAGGGGTAGTGTATTGAATGGGTTTGTCTCCCTGAGTGATTGCAATGTGGGGGATACCTAATTCATTTAAATACTCAAATACTGATTGAGGAGTATTTGTTTGACATCCAGGAGGATGGAAATTAGCCGAGCAAATAGCATAGTCAACTAACGGTAAAATACTATCAAATCCCGCTTTCCAACTACCACCATCAATTACTATCGGAATATTTGCAGCTTTTGCCATTTGCGCGATCGCATAACCTACTTCCATTTGATGTCCGTCTATTAAGACAATGTCTACATCCTGAAGAATATCCGGTGGGATATGATCTTTTTGGGCTGGTGTTTTGACTGCATTGATGGAAATAACCGCTCTTTCCCCTGTACTTTTAGTAATAATAATTGAGGAAACTGGAGGCGGATTAGATGTAGACTTTTTTAAGTCTACTAATTCTACTTGATGAGAATCCAAATCACCGTTAATTAAATGTGTGATTGGATGAGAACCAACAACACCGCAAATCTTAGCGCAATTTGTTGTATTTCCTGAATTATTTCCTGAATTATTTCCTGAATTATCTTCTAAGTTATTTCCCAGATGTACAAAAGTGATCGCAGCATTTGTCCCTGGTCCACCAGCAGCTACAGTATAGTCAGCAGCTACTAATTTTTGATTATTACTCGGAGGAGAGTCAGCTAAATAAATTAAATCCAGAGTCACTAGACCCACAAATAAACCAGTTCCCATATATCAGTTCTCATATATCAGTTACCAATTGCTATCAACATCAACTATTCACCACTCCCCACTCACCATTCACCATAGACCCATAAACTCACACACTCACCACAATTCCCCACTCACCAATAATTAATGAATATAGAACCAAAAACACTTTACATTGTAGGTACACCTATTGGTAATCTGGAGGACATCACCTTCCGAGCAGTGGAAGTGTTGCAGATGGTGGATATAATTGCTGCTGAGGATACCCGTCATACTGGTAAGTTGTTAGCGCATTTTCAAATTAAAACTCCTCAAGTAAGTTATCACGAACACAATCGCAGTAGTCGTATACCGCAACTGGTACTAGAAATTGAAAGTGGTAAATCTATTGCTTTGGTAAGCGACGCAGGAATGCCGGGTATTTCCGATCCTGGATATGAATTAATCAAAGCTTGTGTAGAATCAAACCTGAAAGTAGTTCCTATACCTGGTGTAACGGCAGCAATTACAGCTTTAAGTGCTTCAGGATTACCTACAGATAAATTTGTATTTGAAGGGTTTCTACCAACCAAGTTACAACAGCGACAAGAATATTTAGAGCTACTAAAAGCAGAAAAACGCACTATCATCCTTTACGAATCACCCCATCGTTTACGAGATACTTTACAAGATTTAGCAGAAACTCTCGGAGAAAAGCGTCTTTGTGTAGTGTCCAGAGAATTAACTAAACTCTATGAGGAATTTTGGCGTGGTTCTTTGGGAGAAGCCACATTACATTATAAAATAAAGCAGCCCCAAGGCGAATATACCTTAATTATTGCCGGTTGTCCTCAAACCCAACCACAACTATCAACAAAACAATTAAAAGCAGAATTACAAGCTCTGATTGAACAAGGAATATCGCGATCGCAAGCTAGTCGTCAGTTAGCAAAAATGACCTCCTTACCTCGTCGTCATCTTTACCAATTAGCTTTGGATATAGAAAATATTAATGATACGAATGAGTAAGTTTTTATTACTTGTGTAATTTGACTTGTAAACTTGATTATAATAATATCCTTCTTTTGATTAGTACAGAACAATGATAATTGTCAATAAAGCATTTGCATAGAAGAATTATATATAGTTAAACTAGTAATTCCTTAATACTAAGTGCATACTATCCCTGATTGATTTATAAGGAATCTTCTTAATATGAGTAGATACCCCTTTTAAAGCTATCTAGCATTTGTTAAGGTAGCATTACAATGAACAAAACTGTAGAAGATTTGGAGAGGAAGCAGTTAGAATGACCCAGGTGGTTTTAGGAGAAAACGAAGGAATAGATTCGGCACTTCGCCGATTCAAACGTCAGGTTTCCAAAGCTGGAATCCTGGCTGATGTAAAATATCATCGTCACTTCGAGACTCCACAAGAAAAGCGTAAGCGCAAAGCTGTAGCAGCTAGACGTAAGCGTCGTTTTAAGTAGTTCACCATTCCTTACGTTATTATTTGACGATACGAAATCTGGTGTTATTAGTTCTTTATCGTGTCAGTTCAGAATATTTAACACTTTAGCACTCATAAAGAGTGCATTTGTTTTATTATTCAGTACCTAGGCTCTGGTAACTGATTAAACTCCTAGTTGATGGGATATCGACAGTAAAGACGTAAAAATTGGGGTTCTCAATAATACTATTATCATCATTCACCTATATTTTTATGACAATTCTGATAGTTCAATAGTCTTTTTAAGGAATGATTATCTCTACTCAGATTTTAAAGTCTAATTTTTTGGAAATTGCAACTGCGGTTAAAGCCGATGAATAGCAATTTCTAACTCTATATTAAGATTCATAAAATCCCATTGTTTATTCAGTGGGATTTTTTTTCTTTAGTAAATAGCGGAAGCTTAAGACGTAGTCTGCCAGGGTAAGCTTATGGGTCTTTTCACTCTGTTACACTTGCAATGACATACTGTAACTGAATCAACAAGTTCTATAGTCGATGTTATATTTGACTATAAAATTTACAACTATAATTACTGTGTATCTGGAAATTCTACGTTATGAGAATTGCAGCGATTCATAGCTTTTTCTACACCTTGCTTAAGAGATAACTCAATACATTCAATCGTAAAGCGGGTAACTTCCGACATCACCTCAGTCTCAAGGGGAGAGAATTTTCCTAAAACATGGGAAACAGTACGAGTATCATCACCACTAGCTTTATTTTTAGGTTTACCAATACCGATACGTAAACGAGGAAAATCTTTGGTATTTAAATGAGCGATCGCGCTTTTCATCCCATTATGTCCACCAGCAGAACCTCCCAAGCGTAAACGTGTTTTACCTATGGGTAAATCCATATCGTCATAAATCACTAGTACCGATTCTGCTGGTAGTTTATACCAATTAGTAACAGCACCAATGGACTGTCCGGAGCGATTCATATAAGTCAGAGGTTTCAGTAAATGTACTTTTTGACGAGTAGGTGCAAAACCTTCTCCATACTCAGATTGAAATTTCCGATTTTCTGATAGCGATATTTGCCAAGATTTAGATAAAGTATCAATCACTGCAAATCCGATATTATGTCTTGTCCGGTCGTACTTCGGTTCAGGATTACCTAAACCAACAATTAATTGAGGAATAATTAAGGCTTTTTCTTTTGTGGCTTCTGTCACTGATTTGAAATAGATTACAATTGGTCAAGAAATGGAGCTACAATCTCTCTAGTTTGTTTGCTGTTGAGAACTGGAACAATCTCAAAAGTGGCTCCTGAACATGCCATTTCAAAATCCATTCTTGAAGCAAACTTAGATCATCGCACTCCATAAGCTGGAAGCACCTACTACAATTTGGCTCTACCCAGCTATCAAGATATTTGAGACCGTCAGGGAACATTCTACCTTCATCGCGAATGCGCTTATAAATTGGCAAGATATCATTGTCTTGAAAACGCTCAATAACCATGAACAGCATCTGCTTTCTCTGAATCTATCTTAAAAATAGAATTTTAACCTAGAGCGGGTATAACCAATATAGGAATACTTAACAGTCTTGAACCCAAAATTAGTTCCTTACTATTACCCATTACCATGTCAATTATAACACTAAGTAGCAGAAGAATCGACGCTATCTTTCTGAGACTTTAGTACTTCTGCTTCATTTGCTTCTAATTGAGCAGTTGTTTTTACAGTTTCTTCTACATTGTGTACTTCTTTTTGGAACTCATCTTGAAACTCTTTGGATGCATCTTGGAATCCACGTATTGCTTTTCCCAAACTACGACCAATTTCTGGTAACTTTTTAGGACCAAAAATTATTAGTGCAACCAACATTATTACTACCATTTCTGGTAAACCGATACCAAATACATTCATAAGTTTTTCCTTTGGTAGATTGAAATTGATTGATATAGCATTATAAAGGCTAACAATTCAAAGTCAAATGGGTTCTATACTATGTTCTCGACAAAAAAACCCGGGACAACCGGGTTCTCATTACTTTTCGATTTTAGCTTTATTATTGTGTAATGATTGCTGATAAATTTTAGATATTTTGATCTTTAGATATTGTGATCTAGATATTGTACTAGAGACCGTAGCTCTTCCAATCAACAGAAATATCTTGAATCATGATGGACTTGTTATATAGTTGCAAGATAATTAATAGGAATACAAAAAATAGTGCCATAAACACTGCCATTAAAGGGGTTGTACCCCAACCTGGTGCAACTTTACCATACTCAGAATTAAGGGGTCTGAGAATGTCTCCTAATCTTGTTTTTTGTGCCATACTTAAATCTAAAGGTAATTACCAAAGTATTTTTTAATCTGCTCGGAGGTTCTCCATGTATTCGATACAGGAGATTTTTGTTTTACTGGGAAATCCAAAACATTTTCAAGGCTAACCTCGAAAGTTGTTTTTTCAATTGATTACCCTAATACCCTACATCAACCGGTTGCCCGACAGAGTTGGTAAAAACGATTATGTCAGTTCCTGTTTTTAGCTCACATTTACTACAATATTCTGGAATTATCGCCTCCAAGGTTCCGGATTGTGAGCCTTCCGCTTTACCTACTGAGCTAGAACAGTTGCTTTACGTCGGGAAACCCGTCCACTGCAATGCCTGCTTGATACATGCGTGTTACCGCATGGGAACATTATCTCACAAAATTATTTTAATGAGGATAAATTCCCCTATACTCGATATTCTCAAGGTTAAAATTAGGAATTATGAGTATAGTTTTGTTAATATTCTATAAGAATAACACTCATAATATATACCTAATTATGGATTTAATGGAACCCGCTGCTATTCTGGGTCTTTCAGTTAGCGCTGTGGTAGTTGTAGTTACTGTATTGGCTGTATACACTTCTTTTGGTCCTCCAAGCAAGCAGCTTGCAGATCCTTTTGATGAACATGAAGATTAAAAGGGTTTTTAGCTGAAAACTCTTTCTTTAAAAGCCTTTAGCTAAAAGCTTTTAGCGAAGAACCTTTAAAAAAGAGGCTTTAGTAAAGAACCTTTAGCAAAAAAAATCTTTATTCTCCAATGAGAATGCTGAAAATTTTTCTGGGCGCAATTGTATAATTTTGTTGCTCAGATAAAGGTTCAGTTGCTATTAAAGGATGTTCTAATAGGTCTACAGGTGTGATTATTTTCAATCCCATATCGTTATGAAGTTCTAGACTAGCTGTTTTTCCCTGAGACTCATAACAGCGTATTATCCATTGCCTTGCATGATCTTCTGCTTGCTTGAGTGCCATTAAGATTAAGTTTTCTGCTCCTAAGTTAATAAAGCTTTTTCTATCTTTTCTATTGGAATTTTTTAGGTTGTAAGCTTTTTCTGAAACTTGATTGGGAATAGGTTTATTGGTGTCTATTGATGAATTTTTAGTTAATGAATTTTTAGTTAATGAGTTTATATCTGAAGTTGTATTAAAACCATTAATGGAACCATTACTTAATCCTAAACTTGGGACTAGTACGTGTAAAGGATGATTGAACTCATAAGCACGTTTTACAGTCTCAGCATCTTCCCAATTTCCAGTATGGGGATATATAGCATAGGAAAAATGATGTATACCCTTATCTGCTTCAGGATTAGGCCAATTTGGGCTTCTTAGTAAAGTTAAACGTAGTTGATTAGGTTTGCTATCATAACCGTATTTGCAGTCGTTGAGCAAGCTAATACCGTACTGCTGCTGCGGATTTTGATTATCTGATAAATCTGCCCATCGCAATGCAGGAACCTCCCATTTTGCTTCTTCTGCGGGTGTCTGGGGTAAGTTCGGACGAGTAATGGTAGCACAGGGAGTTTCATAGGTGGTATATGGAGATTCCCAAGTTACGGGAAAAGCTGTTTTCACCATCACCTGACGTTCTTTCCAATCAACAAGGGTATTTATTTTTAAAATTGCTGAGTTTGCTTGCAAAATATAGTCTTGCTGAAATTCTGAAGAACCAATTACCCTCACAACTCGTAAACGATTCTGAATTTCTCCAATTTCTATCCACTCGATAGACTTTAATTTTGCTGGTGGTAACTGATGTTCGGCATAATTGGGGTCGATATTCCATGCATCCCAATATTGTCCCCTATCTGCAAAAGCTTGCAGTTGATTCCCTGGTGCACAGAGAATCTCTTTATGATTAACCTTATCAAAGATACTAGTTAAGTCTCCTGTCTCTTCATCTACCCTGACCCGGAGGAGATTATTCTCTAGAGTAAAATCTAATTCCTTAGTTTTCTCTAGATTTATATCTGAACTTACATCTGAACTTACATCTGAATCAACACCACAAACAAGCCAAAATACTCGATAACCAACAGATGGAATCTCATCAGCTAGGAATAATAATTGAGAATCAGCACCCAACTGAGAATTTAAAGTATTCCCATCTGCATCATAAACTTGATAGGTTGGTGATTCTTCTAACTGAGATACATCTATGGAGATAACTACTGATTCTCTTATCCAGTTCAAAGAGTTGAACACTATTACAGGGAAACTATCTGCAACTGGTGGAGACGGTAAATGAATTTGCTGGGCTAAAATTTCTAGAGACTGCTGTAATATTTGACTACCTGTTGTTTCTATTGCAACCCACTCCTGAGCAGCATCCTCATAAACTTCTGGAATCGCAGAACCGGGTAAAATGTCGTGAAACTGGTTAAATAAAAGCTTCTTCCATGATGATTCTATCTCTTTTTGAGGATAAGCTACACCTGTAGTGATAGTTGCCAAACTAGCAAATAACTCTGCCTCATATAATAAATTCTCACATTTACGATTTAAACGCTTCTGGTCTCCGTGAGTTGTATAACAACCGCGATGAAATTCTAAATACAGTTCGTCATTCCAAACCGGAAAATTACTAGTTTTATCCTGAATACTCTGTATATATTCTTCAGAATTTTTAAACTCCAAATCGGGAAATAAGTCAGAATTTTGCCAGCGACGAGCCACTTCTAACATATCTCTGGTAGGTCCTCCCCCATGGTCTCCAACTCCCGGCAACCACAGAGCATCTTTGATACCAGTCTGTTCTCGCCACTCACAGGAATATTCCACCATCTTCACCGGGTCAATACTCTCTCCAATTAACGGTGACATATAGCTAAATATCTGACTTCCATCAGGCGATCGCCACCAAAAAGCCCCATGTTCAAATTTCGTTGAGTCGTTCCAGCGTAGCTTTTGAGTTACAAAATACTTTACACCCGCCTCTACCAAAAACTGCGGTAAACTTCCGCAAAAACCAAAGCTATCTGGTAACCATACCACCTCCGATACCTTACCGAATTTCTCCAATACATATCTCTGACCGTAAAATAACTGACGAACAATGGACTCGCCACTAATTAAATTTAACTCCGGTTCTACCCACATACCCGCCGCAACTTCCCAACTCCCATTAGCGATCGCATTCTGAATTTTGGTAAATAAGTCGGGACGGTTTTCCTCTATCCAAGCGTACAGAGCGGGACTTGAGTGAGTAAAAATCAACTCTGGAAAGTCTTCCTGCAAACTCAAAACTGACTCAAAGGTATTCTGAGCTGCTTTCCAAGTATCTTCTACCCTCCACAACCAGGCTAAATCTAAATGGGCATGTCCTAAAAGATACATTTTTTCTTTTAGGTCGGGCAATAATGTCTTTAAATTTTTTCTTAATTTTCCTAACTTTTCTTCCCACTCTTTTCTAGTTATATTTACAGCTTCCCCATTTAGCTCCGGAGCAAACTTTTCTACCAAATCCTTTAAACTCTCTAATTTATCCTTTCCAGAACTTTCCTGAGAATAACTTTTTAAAAAGCAGTTAACTACAGCCAACTCATCAGCGATAAAATTGGGTTCAGGGAAATTATCTTCACAATCATCAGAACCGTAATCAGACTCATAAAATAAAAGCGATCGCACTAAAGCACCGTCATCATGTCCCGGACTTACCAAACGTAGGGCAATGGTAAACTCCAGTTTGGGTGTGACTTCCTTTTTCAACAAAACTCGCGGTGCAAAGTCAAATAAATCCCCCTGTGCAATTAACTTTCCATCAACATACACTTCTCCAGATTCAGCCCACCACACAACACCTAAGCGTAAGGACAACCCGCTAATGGGATAACCATTTAAATCATGGGGAACTTTAATCCGTTGCACCAACCATAAAGTTTTTTTCCCCCTCTCCCAAGCAATATGCTCTTTGTGATTAAGTTTTGCAGCTTCCCATTTAGAAGAATCATTAGGGAAGTCGGAGTTGATCACCTCTGCTAAATCTATATCTTGATAACTCACATACCAAGAGGACTGCATATTAAACTGGGAAAGAGAACGTAATTTACTAACTACGGTAGAAATCAAATTAGTATTAGATGACGGTAGAGTGGGTGTCATATTTTCGCTAATATTTATGTGAATTAGATTATGTAAATTAGATAATATGAATTAGGTGGTGGCTTAGATTAAGGATATTTCTGAAATTGAAATTACTAGGACACCGCCAGTATATTTTAGTGGTGTAAGGTTTGCACCTTGATTATTGATGAAATTATTTTCAGCAAACCCTGAGTAGATGAAATCAAATATCCTAAACTATTTGATTGGGATATTTGATTGGGATATTTGAGTGTAAGTACAGATAAACTTGGATTAATTTACTACTTACATTTACTATTTACAACTGATGACAATAATCTGAATAAAAGAAATTGATAAAAGAAGCTGATAAAAGACCCATTCAAAAACTCATTAAAAACTAATAATATGCCTTCTGTACCTCCCGGTCGATACCAAAGTAAATTGTTTAACTTTTTTCATCGTCAGTCTCGACGTTTGAACGAACAGTTACAACAAAGATTTCGGAAACTAAAAGTTAATTTGACTTGGTCTGCGGAAACTTTGCTTTACCCAATTTACAAGCTATTACAGAGAACTTACGAATCTGCGGGAAAACAATTAAAGTCACAGCAAAGCAAACGAGAATTAAATCTATTAAATCTACCAAGTTCTGAATCAACTTCTCAGTTCGTAGATATACCAGTAAGCAATCTTTTATCTGCGATAGATAAAATACAATTTACAACAGATACAGTTAGTCAAGTTACTAATCATATTGATTATCCTAGTTCTTCTAATTCTTCTCGTCGGTTAATTCAAGGTATTGCTTGCGACATTTCTCAACGACAACTAGTTTTAATTAGCGTAGAAAATGAAATTCTTGATGTCCTCAATTCTCAACAGCAGGAAGAATTGCAAAAGCTAATTATTACAGAAATAGCTAAATATTGGCATATATGGAATTTATCACCAAATCAATCTAAAACCCGATTATTAACAAAACTAGGTAATCTATTAGCTAGGATAAAGGGTAATCGGTTGATATCAGCACAAAAAAGTCAAGACCTAAGTACAGAGTTAAATAATTTTGATCAATCTTTAGAATTTCTGGATACAAGAGTTGCAACACTAGAATCCAACGCTTTATCCAATGCTTTGATACCTTTATCTCAAACTTCAGTAATAGTTGGACGAAAAACTGTCAAATTATTAACTTATATACTGAAAAAATTAGATATATTTCTTTATGGTCAAAAACAAGGAGTCATTATAGGAAATCAGGAAAAAGAATTCAGCAATATAGAAGTAAAAAATAAGAAAATAGAATTATCTGCACTCAAAAATTTAATTCTTGCTGCCATTGATTACTTTTTTGGTCACAAGCAAAGTGATAAATTACGAGTTAATAGGGAATTAGATAATTTTTTACCTATAGATAGGAAAATAAATAGAAAAAATATAACTGGTAAAAAAACACGTTTACTAAATTATAATTTTCAAGTCACACAAAAGAATAATTTAACTGATGAAGTTTTAAATGACCAGAATAATGATATTTGGCTCACATTTGATGAATTATTTGGTGATTTTACAGACGATATTGATAAGAAATTCCAACATAAATCCTTAAAACAAAGAAAGTTATTTCAAAGCAAGCAAAATTCACCAGAGTTAGTTACACCTCTAGAAATTGGTAGTAAAATAAATTCTCAATCTACAGGAAATTTCATAAATTTAGATAAATCTTTCACAAAAGAAATTAAACATCAACCAGACTGGATAGAAACTAAAGCCAAATTCGTTGGTTATAATAAGCATCCCTTAGAACAACTTTTAGAATGGCTAGATAACACTATGTTATTCCTAGAAAAAATCTCCATCAAGGTTTTTAAATTCTTGATTCAATTATTAGGAGGGAAAAATTAATACCATTTCTTCATTAGGTTTAACAAGTGCGATCGCCTGGAGAGTAATAGGCTTAAATTCCATCATTAATGAAGCTTTTCCTGCAATTATAATTTCCTTAGTTTTTCACGAAATATTAATGAAAACTTGTTTTAAATTAAAGCAATCGTCATAGCGGTGGTGAAGGATTCCCATCATAATTTTTTTTCTACAAAATTCTTATGGGTACCCATGAAACCTATTTCCTTCTAATTAGGGTTTGCAAAAAAGTTTGAATACTTGAGCAGGTTAATGGTCAATCAGCAACTTTAACAACCCGATACTCTATACCAGTTTCAAAAATTCTCACCCCTCCACCTTCAGCAACAGTTTGCCTTAAGGCTGATAAATTACTAACTTGTACTCCAGCTAAATAATTTATTCCCATTTCTGCTAACTCCGTTAACCAGGGAAGAGTCGGTCCCATTAACACTAACTGAGCATTTTGTGAAAGCTCAACTAAACGAGGAAAAGTTTTATTAACAATAGATGTAGCTGTTAGAAATACCCAGTCTGCTTTTGGTAATAAATATTCCGATGCTGGTGCGGGAAAGTCTCCTTTTTTTGGTTGCAATTCCAGCACATTCATTTGCATCTCATCTTTATATTTATCCAATCCTGGATAGCGTCCAATGATACAAACTTTTTGATTACGAATTTGTGGTAAAAAATGTTCAAATACAGCTAAATTAGCAGAACTTTCAGGAGATAATGGTACTCCGGTATTAGGGAGTGAAGAATTAGAATTGATAACAGAGTTAATTGCAGCCATTCCCACAGTCGCTTGATAAGCATCCCAGGAAAGCAACCAAGATGCAATTTCTGAAATGGGCTTATTTACTAAAGTACCAGACCAAGGTAAAGTGCGGGTCGCAGTTCCAGGACTCATACATAAACCTACTCCTTCTGATTTGCAGAAAGTCCAAGTTAAGCCGATAATAATTTCTTGAATTTGAGTATTTGTATTTGCATATTCTAGTAATAAGTCATATATTTTTTGTGGATGAATCATAAAGGTAATATTGCTTATTTATTACTTTTTGGAATTTATATTTCCAAAAATAATAATACTTTTAAAGAAATATTATTGTATTAAAAATTATTTTTTTAATTACACTGATTAATTGTAATATTCTAACTTGCTAATTATTTTATACTTAAAAATTTAGATATTCACAATCTTTTATATAAAAGAACAATCCTCTTCTAATGCTTTATCAAGTAATATCTGATACTCCTCATCACTAATCCCATAAGCCCCAAATCTTTCTAAATGGGGATTCATCATTTGAGCATCAAACAAAATAAAATTCCTCTTGCGCAGCCTTTCTACAAGTTTTACCATTGCGACCTTAGAACCCTCTGTAATCCGGTAAAACATTGATTCACCAATAAAAGCCCCTCCAATAACTATACCTAAAATTCCCCCCGCCAGTTTATCACCCTGCCAAGTCTCAAAACTATAAGCCCAACCATGTTGATTCAACAAGTGGTAAATTTCCATTAACTCTTCAGATATCCAAGTGCTATCTCGGTCTGCACAACCTTCCACAACAGCCGAAAAATCGCGATTAATAGCAATACTAAATCTTTCTTGGTTAATTGCCCTACGCAAAGACTTAGGACAATGAAAACGCTCATCTAAAGGAATCAAAGTGCGATCGCTACTACCATACCACCCCAATTTATTATTCTCGTCAGACATGAGAAAATATCCTTGGGCATAGCCTTCAATTATACTGGCGACATCGTAATACATTTATCAACTAACAGTTATTTGCTGTTTCTTAGGGGTCAGAGAATGTTATATCCCTACTTATCAGATTTGAGTTCACTATATTCCTGTTCCCTAGTAGTTCACCCAGCGAACTTTGCGTGGTTGTTCGTGAAAAGAAAAAGTTGTTTCTCCCTCTGCTCCCAGTCTGCGACAACGCTTTCAGCGAACCGCTTCCTCTGCTTCCCCTGTCTGCCTTTACCCGGCAATTTTGGCTTGGTCGAGTACTAATTGCAAGCTAAATAAAAGTCATAAGTTAACGCTTATCTTTATAAAAATTTTATAATTATTGAAAAATTAAGTATCATAACTCAGAATAATTTATGAGCATACATCATAAAAAACTCGTAATTTTTATTAAAAACTGAAAAATGACTGAACCTATACCAGCAATTACTTTACCACCAGCCCAAAATCCCCAGGAAGAGGCAAAATGGTTAAAACAAAGTTTACATAAATGGCTCGATGAAGAATTTTTACCAGAAGATATAAACCCTATAATTGCAGAACGAGCAGCACAAATATTTATGCGACAACGAATGGAAGGAGAAAATGACTTAGGCTCTTTAGTAATTGCTATAGTCGTAGAAATGCAAGCCTTTGACTTCTCCAAAAGCTTCTATGGAGAATTTGCGATCGCAAATGCTGTCAGCGACCTTTTATTAGATAGTTTGGGTATAGATAAATGTTGCGGGCAGTAATCTGCAGGGTAAAATGCGAGGATAGAGGAAGATGGGAAGGAGACACTGGGAAAGGTAAATTCAAAATTCAAAGTTCCATTTACCCAATTACCCATTACCCATTCCCCATTACCTATTACCAGCTTGACTTTACCACTCCAGGTAAAAGACCTTGGTGTGCCCAATCTCTGAGAACATTTCTGCACAATCCAAAATCGCGGTAAACTGCCCGAGGACGACCTGTAACCCAGCAGCGATTTTGACGACGACTGGGAGCGCTATTACGAGGAAGACGCTGGATTTGACGATGAATCTCGAATTTATCAGCTGGGTCTTCGGTGGTACGAAATTCTTCTAGTAATGCTTCTCTTTTTTGAGCATACTTTGCAATCAATTTAGCGCGTTTCTTTTCGCGCTCAACCATAGCTTTCTTTGCCATACAGTTAGTATATTTTAATAAAATTTTTGAACAGCATTTTCCATTCTATCGGAAGCAAGAGAGTTATGACAGAAATAGTTGAAAATTTTAAGTTGAAAATTCCAAATTAATTAACACTTTTTAACACTATTCACCCTTCCCCATCTACAAACGGACATAAACTCTGAGCAAATTCACACTCAGAACACATCGGCGATCGCGCTTTACAAACTGCTCTACCGTGATATATCAACCGAATTGACCAGTTTTCCCAATCTGATTGCGGTATCAGCTTCATTAAGTCTCTTTCAATGCGTACTGGGTCGGTATGTTTAGTTAAACCTAAACGTTGACTCAGACGACTAACGTGAGTATCAACAGTAACTCCTGCATTGATTCCGAATGCGTGTGCTAAAACCACATTGGCTGTTTTCCGCGCAACTCCAGGAAGTTTTATCAACTCTGCCATTTCTGAAGGTACTTTACCGTTAAAGTCGCTGACAATCATTCTAGAAGCGGCTTGGATATTTTTGGCTTTATTTCGATAAAATCCTGTTGAACGTACTAAAGTCTCTAGTTCGCTTAATTGAGAATTTGCTAAACTTGGCGCATCAGGAAATTTTTTAAATAGTTCTGGAGTAACCTTGTTAACTCGCTCATCAGTACACTGCGCGGATAAAATTGTTGCTACTAAAAGCTGTACAGGAGTCTGGTAAGTCAAAGAACAGGTTGCATCTGGATATAAACGCTTCAAGCGAACCAGTATTTCACCGGTTCGCTGTTTTAAAGAAGCTCTCTTAGTTTTAGCACTCATGAATTTTAGCGCTTACTGGAACAACTGTTGCACCCACTGTAATTCTGTTGTTTCTTTCACAATCAGAAACATACCTAAACCTAAGAGTAGCATCAAACCTGTTTGCATTACACCCTCTTGAATGCGTTGAGGTAGAGGTTTACCCATTACACCTTCAAACAACAAAAAGGCTAACTGTCCCCCATCTAAAGCAGGAAGAGGCAAAATATTAATGACTGCCAAATTGATGCTAATTAAAGCACCAAAAAATAATAAACTACCGGAGTCATTCTGAGCAATATTAGCACCAGCTTTCACAATATTCACAGGTCCCGATAACTGGGGTGCAGTTTCACCAAAATTGGTGACAAGTTGAGTAAGACCCGAAAAGGTTAAAGTTAAAATTCTTTGAAATTCAGAAGCTCCGACTTTAATAGCTTCTAAGGGATTAGTTACCTTGCGTCGCTCAATTTTCTGATTAGCGACAAGACCCACACCAATACTAGCTTTACCTTCAGAGTTAGTTTGTGGAACAACTGTTAAACTTAATTCCTCCTCTCCACGAGAAATATCTAACTTTACAGGTTCCTCAGCACTGTTTGCAATTATTTTCTTAAAAGCTTGTAAATCTGGATTATCTGAAAACTCTTGACCATTGGCAGCTAAAATAACATCTCCTGGTTGAATACCAGCTTCTTGAGCAGCACTACTAGCTTCAGGTATCAGTTGTGAAATAACTATACCAGGGTTATTTTCCACTACCTGGGGAATTCCCACCAAACCAGCTTGAGTTGTCAGTAAAAAATAAGCAAAAATTAGATTAGCTATCACTCCAGCACTAATCACTATTGCTCTATCTAAAATCGGACGATTGCTCAACAAATCGGGGTCATTACGAGGAATATCACAATCCGGGTCTTCATCAGGAAAACCTACAAACCCTCCTAAAGGGAAAGCTCTAATCGCATATTCAGTTTGTGAACCCTGATATTTCCAAATTATTGGTCCAAACCCCAAAGAAAAACGATTAACATGAATCCCCTGGGAACGAGCTGCTAAAAAATGTCCTAACTCGTGGACAAAAATTAAAACCATTAAAACCGCGATCGCTGCAAAAGCCGATAATACTGACATATAGATGAATGGGTAAATTTATTCGATTACATTTTGATTACACTTATTATTTATTTTAAAGTGTTAAGCAATGTAAATTATAAAAACAGGATACATTTTTTGGTAATTGGTAATCGTTAATCGCTAATTGCTTTGCCATTATAGTTTTTAAAAATATTCCCTACTTCACAACTCACCACTCATCACTCACCACACTTACAAAACCTCCTTCCCATCCATATAAGGTTGCAACGCTTCGGGTATAGTGACCGTTCCATCTGGTTGTTGATAGTTTTCCAAAATTGCTGCCATTGTACGTCCAACAGCTAAACCGGAACCGTTGAGAGTATGTAAGAATTGAGTTCCTTTTTTACCAGTTTCTTTAAAACGAATATTTCCCCGTCTTGCTTGAAAGTCTAAAAAGTTTGAACAACTAGAAATTTCTCGATAGGTTTGAGCTGAAGGTAACCAAACTTCTAAATCATAGGTTTTAGCTGAAGAGAAACCTAAATCTCCAGTACATAAGCTCAAAACTCGATAAGGTAGCTTTAATTCCTGTAAAATAGCTTCGGCGTTTCCTAACAGTTTTTCTAATTCCTCAGCAGAAGTTTCGGGATGGACAAATTTAACTAACTCTACTTTATTAAACTGGTGCAAACGAATCAAACCGCGCATATCCCGTCCATAACTTCCTGCTTCCCGACGAAAACAAGGAGTATAAGCACAGTGGTAAATTGGTAACTCATCAACATTGAGAATCTCTCCCCTGTATAAATTAGTCACAGGTACTTCCGCAGTTGGAATTAACCATAAATCATCATCACTACACTTAAAGCTATCTTCAGCGAACTTTGGTAATTGTCCCGTAGCAGTTAAAGACTCGCTATTAACCAAAAATGGTGGTATTACTTCCACATATCCCGCAGCAATTTGACGATTCAGCATAAATTGAATTAATGCTCTCTCTAAAGCTGCTCCAGCCCCCATCAGTGCAATAAAGCGACTTTGAGCTATTTTGACTGCACGTTCTACATTCAGGATACCTAGCTTCTCACCTATTTCCCAGTGAGGTAATATCTTGTTATCCTCAGTAGTTGTATCCTGGTTAATATACTCATCACCCCAACGTCTCACTTCGACGTTTTCTTCTTCATGTTTACCCAGGGGTGTGGAATCATCAGGTAAATTTGGTAAAGCCAGCAAAAGCTCGTTTATTTGACCGAGTAACTCTTTCTCTTGTGGTTCTAAATCATTAATTTCGGCTTTAATAGAACTCCCTTCTTCTCGTAAGGCTTTTATCTCATCACCCTTGGGGTCACAACCACCCTTAATCTTGCTAGGAATGGTCTTAGCGACCTCATTACTACGTGCTTGCAGTTGACTACGCTTATTCTCTAATTCCCGTTGCTTCTCGCTTAATTCAATTATCGGTTGAATATCGTAACTACCTCGACTATTCAACTTTTCTTGTACAAACTTTGGATTTTGTCTTATCTGCTTAATATCAAGCACTGATTCTTCTCAACTTCTTGCTTATCATATAGCGCTACGCTTGAAGGTTAGGAAAGATAGAGAAGTTAAACCCTCCGATGAAAGGAGTCCCTTCTACTTCCTGCCTTCTGCCTCCTGCATGATGACTATATTTGGTTAACAAATCAGAATATAACAATTTTCTCTAATATTTTTCTCTAATATTTCCTTAAAACATAGATAACACAGCAATAGTCTATAAGGTATCCACGATCAGAATTTATGCAAAGTCCCACTCTAGAAAACAGTCAATTCCTCTTCAAAATCTCAAACCTTTAACTTATACGTTGCAACTGAGTGAATCCTAACTAATAAAAATTAAGCCCAGGAATACGCAGAAACTCCCCATAAATAAGCACATAAGTAATTCCTTTCTGTTTTCTGCTTCCTTTTTCCAACCTAAAATTCAGATACTTACAAGAATATTTTCCTTACAGATATAAATTATTCTTATAATTATGTTTATTTTTATTCATAATCATGATGTCGCAAAACTTCTAACGACATACAAATTACATAAAAGCTGCACAGAAATTAGCGAGTAATACGATTAAGCAGCCAAATTGAACCTGCGATTCCCACAAAGTGACCAGACATAACCTGGACACTTGCTAAGACCACAAACATCTCCAAACCAGTAATAAGTTGATTAGAGTTAGTAATTATGGAAGCTCCAGCCTGTACTGATAGAGCTTTGAGAGCTAAACCTCCGGCGATCGCTTGCACTCCTAACAGAGTTAATAACATTCCCACTAAATTTACAGTCAAGCCCAATCTTAATATCTGTACAGTTTGGCTCTTTCGTGGACGATTGCTGGAGTTTGAAGACAATAGTCTTCTACCAATATTTTTGTAACGGAAACTTAGATAAACACCTACTGCTAAAGCAAGTAAACCGCAAATTGTGAAAAATACACCAGAACCAGTTCCAGCATTAGCATTTGAAGCCTCGCTTCTTTGACCAAAGGCAATAAATAAAAATAAGACAACAGAAGAGATAATAATTAACGCTAGCTGTAATCCAAAGCTAGCCCAACCTATTACCCGAAATGTATTGCCTACTTCTCGGACATTCAAAGGAGACGATGAAGTCTCAGACTTGTCTGACATGTTAACCACCAGTAACCGGCGTTTGATAAGCGTTTGATAAATGTAATATCACACTTACCTTAGTCAAATAAAGACATCTCCAGAATACAAAAGTTTACTCAAAAAAATCCAGCATCAATCCTCATAATTAATCCTCATAGTTTTAATAACTTGGATTTCGTCAATTGTTGGCTTAAAATCTAACTTGCCATACTGGGATAATTACAGGTAAAAAAGTATTCATTAAGTTTTATGTAAAAAAATGCAATTTGCCTTTAAAATTGCTTAGGTGCCATTTTATGCTTAGGCAGTCCTCACACGTTTGGCATCACTCGACACACCCACGGTAGCAAAGCTGCTGTTATAAAAGCTCCTCACCACGCTGCCCATGTTGACAGTGAGTGAGTGGTTCACATACCTCATACTGTTCTTGCCTTATCTGGTGTAGATAAATGCGGACATTACTTAGACTATGTCGTTCGGCAATTTTTCTTAAGTAGCGTTATACACTTACTAAATCAGGGGTTTACAGTATATACTCTCTATCAACATTTTAGGCTCAACCCTGCGGCATATTTCTAGCCATTTTATAACTATGAGACTTGAGGATATATATCAGTACTTTGAGAATCCTCCGCCAACTTACCTTTGTCAAGAATTAGCAGTTTGCTATATTTTGTATGTTTTATTACAAGGTGAATCATACGGAACCGAGTTAATTCAGAAATTAGAAACCGAGTACCCAACCTATCGGCTTTCAGATACTGTGCTTTACAGCGCGATTAAGTTTCTGGAAGATCAGAAGGCTATCACCGGTTACTGGAAAAAACTTGAAGGTAGAGGAAGACCCAGAAGGATGTACCAAGTTGCCCCTGAGTGGCAAAATCAAGCACAAGATTTTGCTAACTTGTGGCAAAATTACATCCTTAAGAGGACAAAATAGAGAAATAATTAATAATGAACAAGACTAACAAGTCTCCTCCATCACACAACTAACAATTCGTTATGGATATACCTGTACTGCCATCTACGTTGCTGCTAACACTATTATTATTGATTGGTCTGATTTTCTTTATCCGTGCATCCGCCAAAGACAGAACGCAGACAGTTAAGCTAGCCTCCCAGAGAGACGAAGCTGTTTTAATGCCTCAATTACAAGATTACTTCACAGCGAGGTCTTATCGAGTGGCAGCGATAGACCCGCTAACTAATCAAGTAACTATGACTGGTTTCGTTAGACCTAGTGTATTCTTAACTATTTTCTTAACCCTACTAGCAACAGTAGGTTTATTGTGTTTATCTTTGGTTATCTCACAGCTATTCCCTAATCTAAATTTAGCTTTTCTGGGAATAGTTCTCCTCGCACCTTTAGCAGGTCTTTTCTACTGGAAAAAAGCAGGAAGGCTTGAGAATGTAGTACTTCAGCTCGAAAAGACTGAAAGTACAGATAAATTCTCCAGCAAGTTAACTGTAATAGCCCATAGGGATGAAGTCCTAGAAATTCAGAAAGCCCTACAGCTAGTTAGTATTGAATAAGATTTGTATCTTGATGAAATCTTAACAAACTTTACTTTCCGCAAATTGTAAAGTCAAAACCTACTCACAAAACTTTTATAAATTTTAGGAGTATCTAATATATTAGTTCTCCTAGAATTGTATTAATCTCCACAACAAAAATTTGCAGTGGAGATTAATCAAGTACCGCTTTCAATAATAAAGTGAGGAAAACTACAATAATTAAATAAGTAGTTAATCTCAAAAACAAACTGATATTACAGCAATTCCATAATTACAGATTAATGCTGTGCCTTAAAACAAACAGTTGAATCAATCGAACTGAGTTGAAAAAGCTCCTTTTGATTTAGTTATATTTTGTTAAATTTTATTAGACTTTAGGAAATACTTACTACTAGAAATTATTCTGCTTGATGAATGATATAACTCATCAACAAAGCATTACCTACTCATTTCAACTGACACATTAACTAGAAACTTAAGAAAATCTAAAGTTTAACCAGAAAGCGATCGCTTTGTCAGTTAATAGTGATGAAAGCTCAATAGTCAGAGTTGAAACCACAGATGGGATCTATGGCTTAATGTACTGCTACTGCCGCTGCTAGCACTTCTTGTTCCACAGAACCATCAAGAGTTCTTAAGCTGGGAAACAAGAAATGATTTTCTTCGACGTATTGAGCACCAAATAGACCCTTCTCAGCCCAAAAGTAGCGGTCTGTGGTATGCTCATTACGTTTTACAAGTAACAAAGCAGGTGGCAAAATCCCCTCAGCTTGGATAAATTTCCTCGCTGCTGTTACGGGTTTATCATCGCCACTTTCGATGCTAAATTGGGGGACATTCTCTAGGATGCGTCTACCCTCTTGACGACGACGACTCTTCCGCTTGCGTCTCCTAGCCAACCTATTTTCCTCCTCTTTCAAGCTATTAAGATTGTAGTGATAGCTACAAAACCCGTCGTAATTATAAAAGTTTTAGCTTTAAAAATCAACTGTTTTTAATGTTTGATTACCATAAAATTAAGATATTTGAATGTAAATAAATAAAATTGAGTTCAGAATATAATCCGGTAGAGCAATGCATTATCTCCTGATCAAGGTTAAGCTTTGTAAAAAGGCTTGATAGTTTTAGAGAAATAAAATTTAGATAAAACATAATTTGTCTGTAATAGTTGTTGATTTAATCATTAGTACAACACGGCGTAACTAAAGCAATCGTTATACATCTGTAAAAAACTTAATTTTCAAGCTTTCTGCCTCAATGCCCTCTTACTTCTGCCTTCATATACTAGTTACTATTTTTTGCCCACTTTGTATCAACATATGTTAGTTTCTACCAGTTCTGAGTTTGTTGCTTTGGCTCGGGAGCAGATGATTCTTCTGACCCAGAGTTTGGGAGCGTCTTTAAGCATTGTCTATTTAGCGCAAGAATTGGTGGAACCTCAGAGCAGTGAGGCAAAACTGATACCAATATTGGCTTATCCAGAGAAGAACTTTGTTAGAGACAATTTCAGTGCTTTAGCTTTACCAAAATTAAGTCAAAATCTGAATCAGAAATTATTGACTCCAGGGCAAGGTTTAACAACTGATGTGGGTCGAGATAACCTAGTTGATGAGGATGTAGATAGTTCTGATGTGAATGGGGATAATTCCTTTGATGGGGAGCAAGTTGTTTTACCTCTAATTCATGAAAATATGATGATGGGGTTACTTGTCACATTTAGAGAAGACCGTGCTTGGAAAGAACAAGAGCGTCAAGAAATCGAACGTATTGCCGGGACAATAGCTTTCGCTTGTGTTTTAGATAGACGTAGAGATTGGTTAGAGCAGCAGTTAGAGCAGCAGCAGATATTGCAAGAAAAACAGCAAGATTTGCTTGATACTTTATTACATCAATTGCGCAATCCAATTACAGCATTACGAACTTTTGGCAAATTATTGATGAAGCGCTTCAGACCGGGTGATGGGAATGCTGAGGTTGCAGATTCGATTGTTCGAGAAAGCGATCGCTTAAAGGAGTTGATACAAAAGTTCGATGAAATTTTAAATTTAGCTCCCAAGGATTTAGTACAGCACTTACCCCCAGAGGAAGTATTAGTTGAGGCAACAGTCCAAGATGCTCGAGATACTCACCATGCACCCCTGTTGTTACCTGGAAGCGGTGAAAAAGAAACTTTATGTGAACTTTCTGAAATTATCAATCCTTTACTAGTATCAGCTAAAGCGATCGCTCAGGAAAGAAATTTGAATTTGATTACTCACATATCTCCTCAAATCAAGCCGGTGAGAGCTAATACAAAAGCCTTGACGGAGGTTTTGAGTAATATTATTGATAATTCCCTCAAATACACTCCTGAAGGGGGAGAAATAGTGATTAATGTTGGTAAAAGCAAAGTTGATTGTATAGGGATTGCAATTAGCGATAGCGGTCCTGGTATTCCCGAAGAAGATTTAGAACACCTTGGTGAACGTCATTATCGCGGAATACAAGCAAATACAGATATACCCGGCACAGGTTTAGGTTTAGCGATCGCTAAACAGTTGATTGAAGCTATGCATGGGAACATCGAAGTTTTTAGTCCGGCTTTAGATACGGAGATAAAATCTATCACTTCAAAGGGGACTACTGTTATTATTTGGTTGCCTGTATTTTAGGATTTCAGAGTTTTAGGATTCCAGAGTTTTGAGACTCAAAACATAAAACTCATTCAAATGCCGAATTATCAGTACTCAACAACTAAGCTCCAGAAATAAATTAACCGCTTGTGGAGCAGACTCGACAAAATCGAGGACTTAAACGGCACGAAGGTCTTCCAGAAGAGTTATAGGTCGTGCAATAAGGGAAAATAGCAATTTGGTGCTGATGAGAATCTAATTTCTGTAATTTGCTTGGCAAATTTCTTTTTTGATGACTATTATGTGTGAAAAATAGCCAAATCAGTTTAGGCAAACCAAAACAGATAACTGTGTTCGTCAATGTCAGTAACAAAATATCTAGTAATTCCATAATCAAACACTAATTTTGACAAATCGGTATAAATCGCAGAATTCCCAAAAATTGTTGAAGAGAAATATATATTCTCTCCATATAAGTTAATTATATAGTTTATTTTTGTAAAGAATCCTATTATTTTATTGCGAGTATAGTAGGTAACCAGAAATAACTTCTGGGAACCATAGTAATTATTATGGTGAAATTATTATGGTAAATCGTTTGATTTAGCTGTCATTTAAATTTAATTAAGTTTTAAATTTTAATTAAATTTAAATTAAGTTTCAACTTAATTCAAACTAAATTCCAATTTAATTCCAATTAAATCCAACTAAATTTAGAATTCAACCGATTCAAATTATGTCAGAAACATCAAAAGTTTCCCTATTATCAGAGGTACCAGCAGCAGAACGCTTGCGTATCAAACAGATGGCTGACTATTCTCATATCAATTCCATATCTGAAATTTGGTCAATAGCAGCAGAAAAATTTGCCGATAATACAGCCTTATGCAATCCTCATGCTAAGGAAAAAATTGTTATTAGCTATACATTATTGTGGAAGAAAATTCAGCAATTTGCCTGTGGATTACAAACTTTAGGAATTAAAACAGGAGAGTTTATTTCCTTAATTGCTGATAATAGTCCACGCTGGTTTATCGCAGACCAAGGAATGATGGCTATAGGGGTAGTAGATGCAGTTCGTAGTTCTCAAGCAGAACGAGAAGAATTGCTATTTATTATCGAAAATAGCGGTAGTACAGCATTAGTTTTAGAAGATATTAAAACATTCCAAAAACTGCGTTCAGGTTTAGAAGACTTACCAATAAAACTGGTTGTCTTGCTCTCAGATGAAGAACCACCTACAGATGATGTTCTGAAGGTAGTTAATTTTTCTAATTTAATGGATATTGGTAGCAAAGGTACTTTTGAAAAACCTAATTACAGTCGGGACGCACTAGCAACTTTGCTATATACCTCTGGAACTACAGGAAAGCCTAAAGGGGTGATGTTATCTCACGCTAACTTGCTGCATCAGGTGAATAATCTATTAATTGGAGTCCAACCGGAAGTAGGGGATATCGTCTTAAGTATTCTTCCAACTTGGCATACTTATGAGCGCAGCATAGAATATTTCTTACTTTCCCAGGGTTGCACCCAGATATATACAAACTTACGTTCTGTAAAGAAGGATTTACAAGAATGGAAACCCTATTATATGGGTTGCGTACCTCGTCTTCTAGAGTCAATTTATGAAGGAGTACAAAAGCAATTTCGCGAACAACCAGCGAAAAAACAGCGATTAATCAAAACATTTTTAGGACTCAGTGATAAATATATTCGAGCGCGACGAGTATCTCAAGGGTTAGACTTAGATAATCTTAATCCCTCCGTCCCCCAAAAGCTAGCTGCACAAATTCAGCAATCTTTACTAGCACCTTTCCACAAGCTAGGAGACAAAATTGTTTACAGCAAAGTTAGACAAGCTACCGGGGGTGAAATTAGACAGATGATTAGTGGGGGTGGAGCTTTACCCAAACATGTTGACAATTTCTTTGAGATTATTGGAGTAGAGGTTTTAGTTGGTTATGGTTTGACGGAAACTTCCCCCGTGACTCATGTTCGACGACACTGGTGTAATTTGCGCGGTTCTTCTGGTAAACCTATTCCTGGAACAGAAACAAAAATAGTTGATTTAGAAACTCATAAACCTTTAAAAGATGGGGAACGTGGTCTAGTTTTGTTACGCGGTCCGCAGATTATGCAAGGCTACTATAAGAACCCAGAAGCGACAGCAAAAGCTATTGATAGTGAGGGTTGGTTTAATAGCGGTGATTTGGGCTGGAAAACAGCGCAAAATGACCTAGTTTTAACCGGACGTGCTAAAGATACTATCGTATTAACCAATGGGGAAAATATCGAACCACAGCCTATTGAGGATGCTTGTTTGCGATCGCCTTATATCGATCAGATTATGCTAGTAGGACAAGACCAGAAATCTCTAGGTGCTCTAATTATTCCAAATATTGAAACTTTAGAGCAATGGGCAAAAACCAATGGAGAGAAATTATGTTTAGAAGACAACAATATTTCGGAATCCGACGGTCAAAAAATTAACCTCTCAAGTAAAATAATTCAGGATTTGTTTCGACAAGAATTGAATAGAGAAGTACGAAATCGTCCTGGATATCGACCAGATGACCGTATTGGACCATTCAAGTTGCTTATGGAGCCGTTTTCTATTGAAAATGGCATGATGACCCAAACTTTAAAAGTCCGGCGAAATGTAGTCATGGATAATTATCACTATATTATTAGTGAAATGTTTTCTGGATAATTAAGATAATTAATTATTACCCGGATAATCTCAATTACAGTTTATAGAGTGAACGCGAAAATATGGATGTCTCCAAAGCTCAACAATTAATTCTCAAGCGTGGTGTTAACGTCAAAGCAATTGTGACTCCTTTGTGGAAACAAGAAGTACAAGAACAATTGCAAACACAAATTACCCAAACCGATCAACAGTTAGAAGAACTTGAACAGCAAGGAAAAAGAGCGATAGAAGCAATCCAAAAACAAAGTATCCAACCCCCCGGACCTGAGACTAATGCACAAATTGAGAGTATTCAAGGTCAGGTAAATGAGAAGAAAAGCGAACTTTTAGAACAAAAAAATCAAAGTTTGCAAAATCTTCAGCAAGTTCAACTCTTAGAGTTGGATCAAGAGGTTAATCAGTTCCAGTTAGAAGGATTTTTTAAGGTGGAAAAAGGAGATAACCTGATTGCGAAGATGCAGGTAGAGGTAGTGTTACGCGATGGTGTTGTTGAAGAAATTCGCGGCGATATTTAAGTGTAATATTACTAGTTAAAATGTCAGGGTACAGAAAGTAATTTTGTACCCTGACATTTTGTTTGATATTCTTGAAAAGAAAAGAAAAAAGACTTCAAGGATTTTCCCTTTGGAAAAAGGTCACATTTCTACCCAGATTTATCTGTAGGGGTATATTGGCAGAATCGGACAAAGCGAACAAAGCGATTAACAGCGTCTGTCCGCTAATGGATTTAACCACACTGTATATACTAATTGACAATTTTAGATTTTTAGGATTCTCACACCACAAATAAATATAGTCTCTAAAAATCTTTTACGATACTTAACTTAACTAAATTAAACTTGTTTAACTTAACATTAAGTTATTACTTAAGTTATTAATAATTACCTTTCTAAAGCTTGTTGGCAGCTTACAGGTTGTAATTTATGATACTCCTCAAACATACATTGCCTTTGAGAGCCAGCCCAAACTATTTGCCAAGCACGTGGAGAATTAATTAATAGCGATCGCCCGAAGGTCGTAAATTCAACTCGATATTTAATTCTCTTAAAGTAGTTATCTTTAGGTATAGTCTGAGTAACTACAACTAAAGCTCTATCGGGTTTAGGATAGGTAACTTCTACCTTACGAGTACCTTTAGGGGAGGAACGCCGATATCCACATACTCCATCATTACATGACCTAGTAATCGTAACTGATTCTACCTCCTCAAATGTGTTGAGAGCTAAGTCCGCAGGGTCGCGTCCTTGTAAACTATATTTAATAGTTTCCAGGGGTATAGGCTCATATTTTGCCCTCCCTGAATTTGCCACAATATTTGGAGTTGAAGCAACTGTATCCTCTCCCTTGATTGATGTTGGGCGATGATATTGTTGCTGTTCTGATTTTGTGTTGATATCAGAACTAGGTTTATTTTGCTGACATCCAGCAATAATAACTCCGACTGTTGTAGTGGCAAAGATATTAACTATTAAACTCATGGAAATCTTTAACTTTGCCAGCATGAGATTAAAGATAGATTTTAATATTTTTTAAGTATTACTTGATTATTTTAAAATAGTTTCACCTCACTACTTTTAACCTAAGTTTAATTCTATTACAGAGGCACTGATGAGAAATATAAATACTATAGACATCATCACTCCAAAATAGTTCCTCTCATCAGCACTCAAGATACTCAAAACACAAGATACAATGCAATCTAGCAACGAATCAAATTTATTCTAAAATTCCTCAGATTACAGATTGGACAGTACCACCCTATGAGCATTAACGAAGTATTCATGCCCGCTTTGAGTTCTACCATGACTGAAGGTAAGATAGTTTCCTGGGTTAAATCCCCAGGCGATAAAGTGGAGAAAGGCGAAACAGTGGTGGTTGTCGAGTCAGACAAAGCTGATATGGATGTAGAGTCCTTTTATGAAGGATATCTTGCTCATATCATAGTGGAAGCTGGCGAAACCGCAACCGTAGGCAATGCGATCGCACTCCTCGCAGAGACGGAAGCTGAAATAGAAGAAGTTGCAGCAAAAGCAAAAGCTATGGGTACTAATTCAAGTACTAGTTCGGGTACTAGTTCGGGTACTAGTTCAGCCCCCACAGCAACTTCTACAGCAACTTCAGAACCAGAACCAATCTCTCACAATGGTTTATCACGCAGTTCCGGCAGAATTATTGCATCACCACGGGCTAAAAAATTAGCTAAACAATTAAAAGTAGATTTAAGTATTATTACAGGTAGCGGTCCTCACGGTCGCATCGTAGCTCAAGATATAGAAAGTGCTGCTGGTAAAACTTCTACAGCTACAGTTACACAGATTAATACAATCTCTAAGCCTACTGTACCAACAGTATCTGCTCCTGCTCCAATTCCTGCTCCAATTTCTGCTCCTACCCCAGTTCCTACAATGCCTGGGGAAACTGTACCTTTAAATACTTTACAGCAAGCCGTTGTTCGGGGCATGGAAGCGAGTTTAGCGGTACCTGTATTCCGAGTTGGTTATACCATCACAACTGATGCATTAGACAAGCTTTACAAGCAAATAAAGCCCAAGGGTGTAACAATGACGGCTTTATTAGCCAAAGCTGTAGCAGTGACCTTACAGAAGCACCCAATAGTAAATGCGAGCTATTCTGGAGGTAATATTGTTTACCATCCGGCAATTAACATTGCAGTTGCTGTAGCAATGGATGACGGTGGATTAATTACACCAGTATTACAAAATGCCGACCAGCTAGATATTTATACTTTATCTCGTAATTGGAAATCTTTAGTACAGCGTGCCAGAGCAAAACAATTACAGCCAGATGAGTACAGTAGTGGAACATTTACCCTATCTAACTTAGGAATGTTCGGGGTTGATAAATTTGATGCTATTTTACCCCCCGGACAGGGTTCAATTTTAGCAATTGGAGCTGCTCGTCCCCAGTTAGTTGCGAGCCAGGATGGTACATTTGGTATTAAACAGCAAATGCAGGTGAATATCACCTCCGACCATCGGATTATTTACGGTGCACACGCTGCTGCATTCTTAAAAGACTTAGCACAACTAATTGAAACTGATGCTCAGTCTCTAACAATGTAAATTTATTCGCGATCGCTTTACCTTTAAAATGTATGGGGAAAGCGATCGCCTTGGTCGCTACGCTCCAATTCAAAATTATGTTTCTATAAATAGAATAGATGATTTTGTTTTAATTCGTTGAAACTTCTGACTGATTAGCGGTTGCTTGTTCCTGGGCTGTTTCAATCCCCTTTCGGGGTTTTAATTCGTTGAAACCCAAATGAGGTTTGCAAAGCTTGGGATAATTCTGGGGAAGTTTCAATCCCCTTGCGGGGTTTTAATTCGTTGAAACGGGGGTTGTGACACTTTCTTTAAAATAGCGGGTTTAATAGGTAGGTCAGGGATATTGCTACCCCTTTCCCCCCGACAAACCGGACAAGCAAGTTACCCTGCATCCGGCTTTAGCAAATCCTAACTTACCAAGGACTAACAAATTCTTCTGAAGATTCGAGTTTAGATTCTAA
>JBHJJE010000019.1:0-163178 GCA_050042865.1 Mastigocoleus sp. | reverse complement strand
ACCTTACGCCATTTACCACAATACTCGCTTTAGCGAGGGTATTGCCACATCCATGGAATAAATTCCAGGAGGAATTATGGAAAACAATTAACTTAAATTCATATTGAATTCATATTGAATTTATATTTTATAATTAGATGCTAAATATTACCTCAACTCAAGAAGATAGGTCAAAATACAGCCAATTTCATCTGATTGAGGTACAGTTCATATCGTTGTAAGGCAGGGAGCAGGGGGCAGGGAGCAGGGAGAATGTACCTCATGTAACTGCAAAGTGCTGTAAATTTTAAATATAAATTTTAAATATAAATTTTAAATATTTCGTTATAGCATTTCTGATTCATAGTTTGTAATTACTTTTTTACCACAGGGTTGCTTTCTGTTTCCTCATTAGTCTGCACGTCATTTGAGATATTAATTTGTCCATTAACATAATTATTAATCATAATTTTAATTTCACCCAAGTATTCATCATATACTTTTGGTAACTCATCATTAGTATCGATGATGAGTTCATTAATATTATCTTTTGCTAGCCCATTGATAGAATCAATTAACAGACTAGGCATGGTGATATTTTCTTCACAAATCTCTTTAATCGCAGGATGAGGATTATCCTGTTCAACTATTGCTTGTAATACTTGCATTTCACATTCAGACAACTTTTTTTGTAACTGCTCCCATTGTGGCGGTAGCAGATCTATCAGAGAATCATGTATTGTTTTCTTCTCTATTATTTCAGAGTTATCCTCAAGAAGTTCACTAAATGGGAAGGGTTCAGTTTCTTTCTCTAGGTTATTATCTAAATCATTTATATTTGAAAGTGCAATATCTGTAGTTTCAGGATTTAAATTCTCTATTTGTTGTAATAATTCCCAAACTTGATTTTGTAATAAATCTCGCTCATCCTGAAGCAATAATGTTTGATTTTCTAATTGTGATTTCTCTGCACTATTGGCTTTTAACTGCTTTCTTAAAGATTTAATGCATTCTTCTAAAGTCCCTTTCTCTTTATGCTGTTGAGATATTGACTCAGTGTACTTGTTTCCTTGCAATTCTAATTCTTGAATTTGTGAACGAAGTTGATTAAGTTTTTCATCTAATGGTGGCTTTAGTCTTTTTAATAGAGTTAAATTATTTTCTAATTCTTCTTTCTCTTGGATAATGTTTTCAATATTATTTTTTAGTTTATTTGCTTCAGTTCGAGAAGAATTACAGCTTAATTCTAAGCGTCTTTTTTCTGCCACCACAACAGAAAAAGATTTATCTAATTCTTCTTTAGTTTTTTCTAGATTATTTATCTCTATACGTAGATTATTAATACCTGCTTCGAATTGCTTTTTTTGCCCAGCATAAGTACTTAACTCTCTATTTATGCTATCTCGTTGATGGCGGCATTCTGTAAGTTGATGCTGTATTTGTTTAGATTCGCCATAAATTCTAGAGCGATGAGCTTCTAACTGGTTAATTTCTACCACCAATCCAGATTTTACACTTTCCATTTCCCTAATATGCCGCTTCAGAGAATCTAAAATTATCATTTCATGATTTCTGCGTCGTTTATCTGTAAATAGAACTGATAAATAAGTCGCACTTACGGTAATTAAAGCTGTAAAAAATGCACTACCAAAATTCCCGTTAAGTACAAGACTTAGACCAAAACTTATACCGAAGGCAACTATACCGATAATAAATCGATTACTGAACGCTGCTGATTGCATATTGCTGATTACGAAGCTAATTTTTTAGTCGGAAAATAATTTTAATTACAGTCATATACTGTTAAATATTACATCATCTATTTTAAAATGATGTTATCTCCTAACGGTGAATCTCCAATATTTATCTAGTGGACTCTAACATTTTGTATAGCCCCAAGAATTATTGAATATTTGTATTCTATTATTGTGTATTTTAAAAGATTATGTATGAAGAATTACGAATGGCAAATAAGGATAAAGAAGCAAGAAATAATTCAATAATGAATTTACTAATTCATTCACTCACTCAT
The DNA here is from genome assembly GCA_050042865.1 of Mastigocoleus sp. Taxonomy (GTDB): domain Bacteria; phylum Cyanobacteriota; class Cyanobacteriia; order Cyanobacteriales; family Nostocaceae; genus JBCCDM01. The sequence continues at coordinate 161,167 of JBHJJE010000019.1, read as the reverse complement.
TGAGATATATTCTCCCTCAGATTGCAAAAAATCAATAAACTGTTTTGCACTACGTCCAGACCGTCCATTATGACGTGTAGCCCATTGTAAGGCTCTTGCAGTCAAATCTTCTTTTGAGAGCTTAATATGAGCCATAGAAGCCAAATGGTGGACTATTTTGAGGTAAGTGATTTGATCCGCTCCGGGGAAAGTCAGGGTTAAACCAAAGCGATCGCTAAAGGAAAGCTTTTCTTGCATAGTATCCCAAGCATGAACTTCATCGTTATCCTTGGGTGTTGGTCTGTCTTTAAAAAATTCTCGAATTAAGTGACGACGGTTAGAAGTTGCATAAACTATGACATTTTGGGGTCTAGCAGTTAAATTTCCCTCTAAAACGACTTTCAGCGCTTTGAAAGAATCATCATCTTCCTCAAAGGAAAGGTCATCTACAAAAATAATAAACTTTTGCGGTAACCCTCGTAATTTATCAATAATACTTGGCAAATCTTTTAAGTCTGATTTAGTAACCTCAATTAAGCGCAAATTACCACGGTTGTTAGTTTCAGATATTTTAGTTTCAGATATAGGATCATTTTCAATGCGATCGCTATAACTATCAGAGTAATTATTATCAGAGTAATAATTGAGTAAAGATTTAACCAAAGAAGATTTACCCGAACCACGACTTCCATAAAGCAAAACGTGGAGGGCTGTTTTCCCCGATAATAAAAATTGTGTATTTTTCAATAAAGCATCTCGCTGGGACTCATAACCAACTAAGCTGTCTACACTTACGGGATCAGGATAGCTAATTCCTTCAAATTTCCCATTACACCATCGTAAAGCTTGATGCTGAGCAAATATCCCACTGCCAAAATTTTTGTAGTGAGTATATAAGTCTTCAATAATCTCAGCCCAATTATCTAACTGTTGTAACTTAGCTAATAAAGTTAGTTCATGCTTTTGGACTTGTTTATCTACCTGTGAATACCAAACAATTGGTGAAACTGGTAAATTAGCTACAGTTTGTACCCATTCACTTAATACAGCACTATTACACTCATAAATATTTTGTAAAGCCTGTAAATCATTGCTTACAGCAGCTATTAAAGCGGCTGGTAATTTATCAAACTCTGTTTCTGCCGATGATAAAGAAAAAGGATTTTGATTTCTCAGAATTTGAGTAATCAAATATTCTTCCCAGTTCTGACTCCTAGCAGCTAAGGAACTAAAGAATTTACCATATGCTTGTAAACAGTTACATCCATCTGCATCTGCATAGCGTATTGATTCTAACAATTCCAGAAATGTAGCCCCTACTTCATCTCTCAAGACAGCTTGGTAGAGTAAAAGAGAAGCTGCCTGACGTTGCAAAAATTGAACCATAACTTGGAAAGTCTTTTTGGCAGAAGATGGACGTAAATGACTTTCATGAGAGCTATTAGGCATCGCTTGATTTTCCATAAGTCAGCTATCAACTAGTGATGTCACACTCTTTCCATAAGGTCAATTGTCTGCTGACTCTGGCAGTAAAATCAATATCTACACAGGTTTTAACAATGACTATAGGTGTTACTGCTGCTTTGGTTTATGGCATCATGTCCATAGTTGGTGGCATTATTGGTTACAAAAGTGCGGGTAGTAAAGTTTCGCTGATTAGTGGAGGTATTAGTGGCTTACTGCTAATTATTTCTGCCATTATTGCATCTTATGGTAGTTATTGGGGATTAATTATAGCAGTAATTATCACCGCAGCTTTAGTATTATTGTTTGCTTTTAGATTTTCCAAAACACGTAAAATAATGCCCGCAGGTTTAATGAGTGCTGCGGGCACTTTAGCACTGATTTTGATGATTTATGAATTTCTCCCTTTATAGGAGCACAAATGGTTAAGCATACCCCGTTTTCTAAACGGGGTATGCTTAATTCTCCGATAAAGCCACTGATTATTAACTAACAGCTATATCTTCTGTGACAACTATCTATTCCTACCTGCAAATTATTATTATTTACTCGAACTATTAATGAGCAGCTTTTAATTTTCATTCTGAAATTTAGAATATATTCAATACTTTTGTGACAGTTAATATAGTTGTCTATTAAACGAACCCTTGAAAACTTTTTATGCATTTTATGCCAGTCATTTTTATTTACAATTAAATATGTTTAATTTTATGTACGCACAATAATTTACTAAAACTCAAAAAAGATAATCTTAATTGATAATTTTTATATACCTATATTATCTTCACATTATTATACCGTTTTTTATACCTTGATGGAGGTAAAATGTCTTATGGAATACAAAAATATTGTACTTAAATGTCTAGCAAATTGATTGATATAAATCCCAAAATATTCATCGGGCAAGATGTGAGTTAGTTTACAAATGAAATTAAAATTAGAATTTACAAAATGTAGCAATAGTGTCAGATATTACTGTGCTAGCGGATTCAAGATGTGATGAGAGAAAAATGAGAATACTCTTCCGGAATTAATCCCTCAACTCATGTACTGTGTTGGTGTTACCCTTGATAAGCCAGGAACTAATTAATGATTATAAGTTCCCAGAAGCAGCTGAGTTATTTAGTTATGATTGGTATATTAATCAAACTCACCATTCAATCAAGTAAATGGATAAAAGTTTATAAAGATTTGACAATGAGAACTAATAAAATTTAAAGACAACTTGAAGAAAAACTGATAAAAAACAAGTTTAGATTGGCATATTGGCAGCTTTTTTTTAAATCTATGAGATATTAGTAGAACATACGATATTTATTGATGTTTGCATTTTCATACATCTAGTCTGAATACTCCTGTATAAAAGTCACCTTTACTTCGCCGTGCAATGAACAGAGCATACAAGCTGCCGACGCAGGTGTTGCGACCTCCAGCAACTCTATGCGAAGAGTACTCAGACAGGGAGCAACCTGCGGTGACCGGTATTTCTCGGTCAATACGTAGATAGCTAATTTTTACAGCAATCTTAATAACTAGGAAATATACATGTTATTTTCACTGTCTTCTCACAACGTTATCCAGTACCTGCATGATGCAGGTCTGTGTAGCTCGGAAGATGGCGCGTCTGCCGATTCTGAGTCACCTCACAGTAGAAACAATTCTAATTATCTTGTGACTCTGGCTGATGGTGACCAGCTACTGGTAAAACAAGAGCGTCATATGAACTGTGATGATAGTCAAAAAGAATTATTTAAAGAATGGCTATTTCACGAGCTACTCAAATCCTTTCCAGTCCTGGGGAATATTTTTGCGATCGCATCAACAGCGCAGCACTTTGATGAGTCCAATTCTATCCTTGTGCGAACCTACTTAAGGGAATATACAGAACTAGAAAGCTTTTATCGGCAAAATAGTATTTTTTCCTCATCTATTGCCACAGCTATCGGTAATACTTTAGGAGTGTTACACCGTGCGACTTTTAACCGTCGTGAATATCGCGAATTCATGGCAAAAGAACCAGCAGGGGTTATTCGTTACAATTACTACAACCCTGCTCAAGGAATTGGTCTGATTGAACCGGATATTATTAGTCGGGTACCAGTTGATGCACTGGAATTTTACACTCTCTATCAACAGTATGATTTTTTAGAATCTGCGATCGCAGATTTAGGAAATAACTTTCATGCTTGTTGTTTAACTCATAACGATTTAAAATTAACAAACATTTTGCTACACTCAAAATCCCAAGAGCAAGAAAAGTGTTTAATAAAAATTATTGACTGGGAAGCCTGTGGTTGGGGAGATCCCGCATTTGAGTTAGGAAATGTGATTGCAAGCTATCTAAAGCTTTGGCTAGAAAGTATAGTTGTCGATGCGAGTATCAGTCCAGAAGAATCTTTACAGTTGGCAGTAACTCCCTTAGAAACTTTACAACCTTCTATCTTGACCCTAGTTCGTACTTACCTTCAGACTTTTCCACGAATTATGGAATATCGTCAAGATTTTATTTCTAGGATTGTTCAGTTTGCTGGTTTAGCACTACTTAAGGAGTCTGAAGCTAAGATTCAATACAGTAATTATTCTCAAAATATGAGTATCTGTATGCTGACGGTAGCAAAGAATCTTTTAGCAACACCCCAATTATCTATACAGACAGTGTTTGGTGTAGCAGATTCAGAAATTACTCAACATGAAGCAAAAGTGAAAAAACTTCCTCGAACTAAAGCTAAAAATAATTTAATGCCGATTTTTTACGAAAAAACTCGTTTACGCGGTTGTTAGGTGATTTCTGACCAATATTATGCCCTCTTTGATGAGTTTCGACTTCGCTCAACTCTTGATACCTTAATTAAGGATGGTAAATTTATTCATGGAAATCACCTTAATAAAATTGCATGTCTGGACTGAGGAAGAAAGCTTATATTGAGAGCAGCAAGTAAGGGTTTCTTTTTTCCTATTCTCATTTTTGGGAAGTCCAGTTTAATTAATACAGCATCAGAATATATCTTCCCAACCTTTCAGCAGTCAGATAATGTCTTGCTGCTAAACACCTTTCCACATTTTTCAGGAAAATAGATTCTAGAAAAATAGAGAAATAGTTAGATAAATAGCAAGATTAGTTATATTATTTTCTTTCATATCCAATGGTTATAATGATCAACGCTACTAACAAATCATTACCAAATTATTTATTTGATATTGCTGATAATATCCAGATAAAACCTAATTTTTGTGTCAAACATCGAGATTATAAATCTTTTGGCTTACCTTCCACGGTGGCTGAGCGTTTTGGACAAACTTCTGAGACCATACAAAATAAATACTTGACCTTGCTATTGAGAAATTTACTCTATGGCATCTATTACAATGGTTCCTTGCCTAACTTACTGGCAATGGAAGCAATTACAGATAGTTATCCACTGCATAATAACTTAGAAAATAACTCCTTTTATCAAATTGATTGGCAATTTTATGAGAAATTGCACGAGAATAACCGAGGACACGGCTATTTTGATGAAAATTGGCAGGTTGTAAGACGCGAACCTGATGGTAGTTTAGCTGTTACCAAAGATTGTTTAACTTTACATATTGAATACGAACACGAGTCTGTACCCCCCACAGAATTTGCTCAAGTGGACGAACCAATTGCTATTTGGATGCCGAAAAATCGCATGCAAAACGGCTTTTACATTGCTCTTAGCAACATGAGTTCAGGTAACAATAACTCAGAAGCTGGAAAAATTTACTTTAATATTACTGCTGATGGGGCGATCGCATTAATGGATAGTCTATCTTCGGAGTTAAATCAAGCGCAGATTCCTTTTACTTTTGGGGTTCTGTATAACAAAGCTGCTTACGAGCGTTTTGATTCGGGAATACTGAATTTTGAGCGTCATGATTACCCAGTTGTAAGAAAAATATTGCAAAAGATTTATCAACAACATCAGTCTCATTTTGCTCCAGAAATTCCTCTGTTCACAAAATATTTAGCACCAGGTTTAGGTTTAGCAGAAGAACCAGAACAAAAGTTTGTAGCACAAGAAAGTTTTGGGATGAATCGGTGTCAGATTATTGCTAATGCTTTATTAGAAGCTTGGTATGAAAATATTGATTCTCCTTCTATAAGGGTTAATTTAATACGCGAACATTTTGAAAGGATGGGAATTGACTTACAGTATCCTTATCTCAATCCAGATTCTACAGATACATATGAAGCTTTGAATTAAAATTAGCTTTTGAGTGGGTAATTACAGTCAGTGTGTAAGTAAGGTCAGATTGAATATAAAACGTATCCGCTCAGTAAATCAGGGTAAGAAGAAAAAAGAAGGAGTAACAAAGGACACTTAGGGTCGTAAAATATGACACCATGACAATGATATCGTTATCGGGAATTGCGATCCCATCTGGTTTGACTTTCAATTCAAATCAGTTGCGATCGCGATCACCTGCGATCGCACCTGCGGAATGTGGGTTGATAAGTGTATTTTTCATTTGCTGTTGCTTCTATTATAAAATTGCAGGTAAATTCAAGGTTATATTTTCTTGAGCAGGTTTAAAGTTGTTTCAAAGCTATTCTCGCAGCTTCACGAACAAAAAAAGACGAATCTTTTAAAAGTTGAGATAGTGGTTGTACTGCTTTTGAATTTTCCAATCTTCCCAAACAATTTGCTGCTCGTTCGCGGACAAATTCATCAATATCCGCTAGTGCAGTAATCAATGAATCAACAGCTTTGAGATTGGATAATGATTGTACTGCTTGGGAAGGTACTTCTACATTAGTATCGTTGATTGGTAATTTATATATTATGATTTGTATATTATTCTATTTGCGTTTCTAACCGCTAAGAGCTTTTTCTATCAAAGATACAGGTCAAATGTCCTTTACTCATCACTATACGGTTCGCTTTGAGGATACTGATGCTGCGGGTGTAGTCTATTTTGCAAATATTCTGAATATATGTCACCAAGCTTATGAGTCATCTTTAGAGGCTGTGAACATAAATTTGAAAGATTTTTTTACAAATCCACCCATAGCTTATCCTATTGTCCATGCTAGCGTTGATTTTTTACGTCCTATTTTTTGCGGGGATAAATTGCTAGTAACTCTATTACCTCACAAAGTAGGTATTGATAAGTTTGAGATTGATTATCAGATTCTAGTAAGTGATGTATTGGTTAGTAAAGCAATTACCCGACATGTTTGTATTGATGCGATTAGTAAAAGGAAAAGAGAAGTCTCAAATGAGGTTATCGCATGGCTAGATTTTTGTATGTAAATTTACGTTTGGTAAATTTATTCTGGTAAATTGTTAAAGATATTCTACTATTTCCACATATCTTAGAAGTCAAATAATCCAATATTGCCGAATGAGTCTAAGGGTGCTGACTGGAGGAAACACAGGGGAAAAGCTTTATACTTTTAACATAATCACATACAGCTTAAGCTTTGTTTACTGAGTGGAATACTAACTTATTTCATTTCTTGGGATCGTAGCTAAATAACCTACAGCAATACCAGGATTTTGATGGTGTATGTCATGATTGATAGTTGCTTGAATTACTGTTTTCCCAAATATTAGCTCTCCAAGTTTAATAAGCATATCGGGTAAGTACAGTTGAAAAGTTCCATACTTCCCTTCTTGATAGTGTACAAAACGAAAGAATACTATATCTCCTAAACAATATACAATTCTTAAAGATAACCAAAACCAAATAAATTTTTCTTTTCCAAACCAAGCTAAGACCATCAGTATTATTAGTTTTATAAACAAGTCTATACCTAGTTGGAAATTGAATCCTTTTGCTATGACAAAGCGGATAAAACTCTGTTCTGGTGAAGTTAAAGCATTTAAACAGACTAAGAAAAAATTTCCTCGGATGTGATATGCATCTGGGTCAGATGCTTCTGTAGCAAATCGATGATGATTGAGATGAATTTCACGACTTTCAGGATAACTGAGTGTTAACAAGGATAATGGAATTGGGCTAGCTGCTAAACAACGAATAACTCCATTTACCTGTTTATGATTGCGGATATGTAAAATTTCATGGAAGTTGATAACCCAACGGGGTAGGGTAACAGCAACGACTACAAATAAGACCAATGGTGATATCACCTCAGCTATAAAGAGAAGATATCCAATTAATAAGAATATGGCTGAGATACTACAATGGCGGGTATATTTGATGGCATCCTTATCAGTAGCTAGATATTCACTCAATTTTTTTTTGCTTGGTGTCTGTATTGTTTTCATAAATACTCTTTTAATTGTCTGATTTTATACAGTAATGCAGTTTAATTATAGTCATTGTAATAAATGGTTCAAAACATAATTTAAAACTGAATTCTACACTTATAAGTAAGTCGATACAATAAAACCGATGTATGTTTAGTTTTTAAAAACTGTGAAATAATCTATTTATATATCATATAGGTTGATTTTTTAACGTCTACCTACTTATTTCTCTTGATGTAGATAATTTATATTTATTAACTATCTCATTTAATTCCTGGCGGTTTACTTTACCTTGCAAATTTCTTGGCAGAGAGGATACTATTATCCAGTGTTTAGGAATTTTATATTTACTGAGTTGATGTCTAAGTTGCTTATCTAAATTTTTTATCAATTGATTTACCAATTGACTATTTATTAATTGATTATGTACTAATTGATTTTTATGCTTATCCAAATAAGTTTTCAATTTGTTAGGAGTAATAATCGCGGTTACAGCTTCTCCCCAGTTTTTATCTTTTAAACCTATTACACATACATCTTTAACCATCCCTGTATTCCTAATTGCGGCTTCAACTTCTATTGGATAGACTTTTTCGCCACCACTAATAATTTTATCGCTGCTGCGTCCTAGAATATGCAAGTAATCATCTTCATCCAAAAACCCTATATCATCTACTTCTAAAATATTATTATCTAAAGATTGTTTATTTAATCTTTTATCTAAAACTTTATCTAATAAATCTGGCTCACCTAAATCTTTTTCAAACTGTGAATAATAACCTAAAAATAAAGATGTCGCTCGTATATTAATCTTACCATTTTGATGATTAATACTAACTTGAGCATGGGGTAAAATTTTTCCACATCCTGTTTTATTACTTAAAAAATCATCTGGTTTTAATGTTGCAATTTGAGATGCTGTCTCTGTCATTCCATAGGTAGGTGCAACAGGAATATTATAGTATCTGGCTTTTTGTAATAATTCTTCCCATGCTGGAGCACCTCCTAGAAGAATTGTTTTAAAATGGGAAAGCCATTGATGATAATTTGGGTTTTGTAATAAACGCTGTAATTGAGTAGGTACTAGAGATAAAAATAATTCGCAAGGATTAATATAATAATGAATACTGTTTTTACTTGAAAAATCGATATTTTCTAGCTGCTTAAATGGCATCACAATTAAATTACCACCAGTTGTAAAACAGCGAATAAATTGCATCAAACCGCTAACATGATATAAAGGCAATACACATAGAGAATTGACCTCCTTGATACCAAAGTAGTCAATAAACCCTTTCACAGATGCATTTAGAGTCTCCCAAGTGTGGATAGCAAACTTAATTTTTCCCGAAGAACCACCTGTGGGAATCATAATGGGGGATAAGTTGCTGGGGAGTAATTTAGTTAACTTAGACCTTTTTGAATCAGAACCTTTTGAACTATATTCCCAACTCCCCCAGATAATCTGTGGTTTTACCAGATTTAATACCTGTTGTTTTTCTTGATTACCCCAGTTTGGATTACAAAGAAAAACAGGACAATTATTAATCACAGCAGCAAGAAATCCTGCAATAAATGTAATAGGTTCAGATTCAACGAGAATAATTTTTGGTGGTATATCTGTGTTAGTAGATATTTGATTGAATTCTTCTATTTCTAATGAAAATTTTTGAAACAGTTGAAAAAGTTGATGATTAATATAATTTTCTCTATTGCCACAGGTTAGTCTAAAGTGTTTTAGATGAGATATTAGATTTGTTAGATTATATAAATCAGCTTCTACCATAGATTATTTAACCAATTTTGTTCCTCATCATCAGAGAAACAGTGTTTGACTCCAAAACCAACTGCTCTTTGAGATTGAGATGAATTATATATTTCACTCGCTAACTGGAGTGCAGCTTTTCTTCCTACACTCGTTTCAAATACGGAAGAAAATACAACATCGAGTTTATGTTCTTGACAAAATTGACGCAGTCGAGTCGGAGAACCAGCTATTCCAGGTTTGATCACAAATATTTCTCTCCAACCTTCTTCATAACAGTATTTTAACTGTTCAAGATTAGCGACTGATTCATCCAAAGCAATTTTTGTCCCATAACAAAAGCTCAACTCCAACATTTGTGAAAATGATTCTTTGGGTAGGGGTTGTTCAATAAATTCAATTTCGGGACTATTTTCTGAATTTGCAGCAAGATTATCGCAAGTCCACATCCATAAATTAGCATCATCGTAATTCAATCCCCCATTTGCATCCAGTCTTATTTTTGCCCTGGATGGAAGGATTTGTGTTAATTGTTTGAAAATATTTAATTCTGACCCAATTGGGTGAACACCGATTTTCCATTTAAAAGTACGATATCCTTGCTCCCACAAATGCTTTGATTGTTGTAAAGCAGTTTCTCCTACTCCCAATAAACCGCTATATGTGAATGAATGTGAAGATGAAGAGTCGTTTGCTTTATGTAAAGAACATTTCTCAGTTACATTTTTCCAAGCACTTTCAAAACCAAATTGGGTAGCAGGTAAGTCATTAGGTATTTTGAAAATTTCATCTTTGTGATTAATTTTTGTTGATAATTGATGACAAAATTCTAAAGCTTGCTCAATACTTTCAGACCCAAACCAAGCTATAGGAGCAATTTCACCAAAACCAATATTACCAAGCTGATCAACTAATCGTAAAATCACCCCCTCACGAATATCCCATGTCCCATGACTAGTAATAATTGGGGGTTTAAATCTTCGTCTGTAAGGACGGAAGTCGAATTGGTATTGCATCTTAATCAGTTAGGTTTTGGCTTTTAGCTATTATCCTGTTTTATAAAATTTATCCATAGTTACTCACTATAGAGTTTACTTCTTGCTACTTACTAAGGTGTTAGCACTACTTAGTCCACAAGGAGCAATTCGGGGAGAAGTAACCCTATTTACTGTCCTATCTGGTGAGACTTTACTGAGATTTATTACACTGTTTAAATCCCTACAAATATTTAGACCACACTGACACTTATAAATTTGGACTTTTGATAAGCTATGACTAATAACTAATAGGACTTTACGCACTCGTAACGAAAAATAAGGCTTTGCGATTACTTCCCTACGGTCGTAATGACCTAAACACGTAGTCTGTGCGTAAGTCCTGACTAATAACAAATAACCACTTTTTAAGCCGAAAGTACAAACCCTAAACCAAGTAGAGAGCAACTCCAGAAATGTACCCCTACAGCAATGAATTTACAGTTGCTGATTATTTCAGGTTGGTCATGATTTTTTTGAACGCGATCGCATAGTTTCCAAGCAAAGGGTAAGCTTATCCAACTAAATAATGTCAGAGTGGGAAAAATCCCCAGTAAGACCATGATGAAAGTCAAAGCATAAATACTAGCACTCAACCAGGTTACAACTTTTGCTCCTGTGGAGGTACCCAAGCGAACAATAGGCGATCGCTTACCTGCTGCTAAGTCGTCTTCTACTTGATGAAAGTGGGAGCAAAATAAAATTAAACTCGTAGCAATTCCTACAATAATTGATGCTGCTAAGTTGGTCACCGAATATGCTTGAGCTTGACTGTAATAAGCTGCGCTTAATGCAAGAGGACCAAAAGCAAAAAAGCAAAGAATTTCTCCTAAACCTTGATATCCTAATCGGAAAGGGGGACCTTGATAAAGGTAACCAATAAAGCAGCAAAGTACAATTATTGCAATGATTGTTATGTCTCTTTGCCACCAAGAAATTATAGTTATTCCTAGCAATCCTGAAGATAAAAATATGTTTCCTAACCAAAATATCAATAATTTTTTGCCTGTTAAGTTAACAAGCGAATGATGTTTATTTTCATCAATTCCTGTTTCCGCATCAAACACATCATTACTGATGTTTTCCCAGGCAAGAATGAAAATAGCTGATGCTATAAAAGTATAAAAAACAGCACCATCAAATGTTTTATTTTCAAAATATGCGACAGCAGTTCCCATCCATATAGGTATCATCGCTACGCTATACATCGGCGGTTTAATTGCCGCTAACCAAAGTTTAGCTTTAGGATATGAAATCAGTTTGGTCGTCATTATCAATGATTCTATAAATCAGTTCTGTTAGTTACTAGTAATCATATTTATATAATAATATTTATACTAGTTTTTATAGCTTTATCAAAATCAACTAATATTCTATGAATATCTATTATCTAACTCGTCAGCTTCTCGGAAACTTTATTATTCTAAAAGCTATCGCACTAAGAAGCTAAATGTTATTGTTAAATATGAAATACTACTAATGATTTATTAATTACTCAGACATTTTCTTATTATGACTTTATATGCAATTAAAAAAACACCAGCCGCCTTTACTACCTCCCTGGAGTGCTGTAACAGTGATTCTCGATTGTTGGTTGCCATATACTCTGGGTAAAGTGCCAGGGTAAGGGATTAATGACCATGTTTGAGCTAATCTCCAAAATTAATGAAACAATATGCGTTTGTATTACCTCTAAAAATACGACCATGATTGATGACTTCTTAGGAAGCTAACTTAAAAAAAATTTACTATAGTATAAAATCCATGACAGTTTCACCATGTCCTGCTGATTCTTTTATTGACAGTAAGAAACTATATCAATTTTTAACAGCAATTCAGAAGTGTTGTCTGAAAAATCACTCTAAACAAATAGTTAGTATTTCTGTAAAAGTTGATTGGAGCGATCCTTTACTCATTTTTGAAAGGATAGCAGTTCAAGATAAAATTCATTTTTATTGGGAGCATCCATTTCAGAAAAAGGCGTTAATTGCTATTGATGCTGTGGTAAAATTGGAAACTTCTGGAAGTAAACGTTTTCATGAATCAGAAAATTTTGTTAAAAATTGTTTACAGGAAATAAAGTATTTCCCTGATAATCATCGGGAAAACACTCCATTTTTTTCACCGCATTTTTTTTGTAGTTTTAGTTTTTTTGACTATAGTAATTTAGGAGATTACCCATTTCCTGAAGCTAGGGTATTTTTACCTCGTTGGCAGTGGGTTATACAAAATGATAATTGTTGGCTGATTGCCAACAGTAAAATCGATGAGAATACAAGTATTAATGAATTTCTAAACGATTTTCGTAAAATAATTTCGGATGTTCAAATATTAAAATCTCAGTCATATAATAATCAAGTTTTACCTGAAAGTAAATTCACTAAGAAGCTAGTTAGCAATCCAAATAATTTTAAACTTTCTGTACTCTCAGCTCTAGAAAGCATCAAGTCAAATCATTTAAGTAAAGTCGTCTTAGCACAGGCTCTTGATATAAGTTCAAATAACTGTTTTAATCTGCATAATTCATTAAATAATTTACGAATTTTACATCCCAATTGCTACGTATTTTCAACTAGTAATGGGAAGGGACAAAATTTTATTGGAGCTAGTCCAGAGCGTCTGATTAGCATTCATCAACAACACTTAGTTACTGATGCTTTAGCAGGAAGCGCTCCTAGAGGTCAAAACCCTATAGAAGACGAAGAAAATGCTCGAGGTCTCATTTACTCTCAGAAGGAAAGACACGAACATTCACTGGTAATTGACTTTATTGTTCAACGTTTATCTCAACTCAATCTAGCACCACAGGTGCGATCGCCGAAGTTACGGAAGTTATCAAATATCCAGCATTTATGGACACCAATTGAAGCAGTAGTGGGAAATGAGGTACATCCATTACAAATAATTGCTCAGCTCCATCCAACACCAGCAGTTGCTGGAGTCAACCCAGATATAGCTTGTAAAGAAATTCGTCGTTATGAAAACTTTGAGAGGGGTTTATATGCTGCACCTTTGGGTTGGATAGATTCTCTAGGGAATAGCGAATTTATTGTAGGGATTCGCTCAGCTTTAATAGATAACCAAATTGTTTCACAGAAAGACAGGAGGGATTATCGCGCAAGGTTATATGCTGGGAATGGAATTGTTTTCGGCTCAAATCCCCAACAAGAATTGATGGAAATAGAGTTGAAGTTTCAATGTTTGCTCAAAGCACTTGAATAGAATAATGCAACTAAACATTTATTGTCACAAGACAAGACGTAGCGTTGCTACGTCTGGGATATTCTTTCTGAAGTAGAAAATTATTTATCAACATGACATTGTCTTTACAGGTTATTCATATTAATTAATTCTTCTCTTAGTAAACAAGAGAATTACTTAAATTAAGTATGAAATTATTATAAACCTGATAACTATGGTTTTTTTTACGCTAATTTATAGAAAAGTTAAGATCAACTATCAAGGATCCTCACTTTGAATTGGTAACTTATAGATAGATTAATTTATATATTATCAAAATATCAGCTTCCCATAGTTCATAGGGTTTGATGGTTAATATTTTTACATCAAAATCAAACTATACTTAAATGTTATATTTTACTAATTAAAAAAGACCAGACTTTGGAATGAATTATTATTCTTAATAATTTATTCGTAATTAATAAAAATCTAGCCGACTGAAACAGAATATTACAAAAATTATTATATTTATGAATTATGTATATAAACCCCGTCCATATTTAAACCTGGAGTTCCTAATTCTCCCGATACGTCATTGCGACGTAAGGAAGCAATCTCTTAGTCTTGATAAAAACTACGGTTCTCAAAGTAGACGTAGTTTAAGAAAATCAGCTATCTATTTTAGTTTAATGATTAAGAGACTCCATATTTCATGACTATGTTTTTCAGATATCTTGATTTACAGCAGATTGCACTTAAATGAGGTATGGTTTTCTTCTGCCTTCTGCTGGAGCAGCGATATGAATTGTACCTCACGCTTCCGGAAAAAGGCTGTATATAAATTTATCCCTGGAATCTAAAAACCTTTTTCGCCACAATATTCTGACCAGAGAAAAATATAGACTATATACTTATTATAAATTATTCACATGTTAGTTCAGTATAAACTCACTAAAATATAAGTAGAATTATGGTAAGTAGCAAGAAATCTTCTAAATTTCAACGCTTGCAAGAATTATTGGTCACTACTTTCTTAGGTAATATTCCGGCGATCGCAATGGGAGCGAAAGCTCGTAATATCGGATACAAATTAACTTTTGGTCGTATTGGTAAATCAGTATATATCCAAGAAGGTGTAGATTTTTTAGATACTCATTTGATTGAAATTGGCGATCGCGTACATCTGTTCAAGGGTATTCGTATAGATGCTGCTGGACATCCCAATAATTCCATATTAATTGGTGATGGAGTTGCAATGGAACGTAATTCTGAAATCGGTGCACTAGATAATACTTACGTGCAAATATCAGAAAATACATTTATCGGTTCTGGTGTGTCTATTGCCGGACCAGGGAATATCAAAATAGGTAAGAGATGTCTAATAGCTTCTCATGTAGGAATATTTGCCAATAATCATAACTTTGCTGACCCTGACAAATACATTGCGGATCAAGGTGTTACTCGTAAAGGTATCGAAATCGGTAATGACTGTTGGTTAGGTCATGCTGTAACAGTTTTAGATGGAGTAACTATTGGAGAGGGTTGTGTAATAGGTGCTGGTTCAGTAGTAACTAAAGATATTCCTCCATATTCTATTGCAGTAGGAGTACCGGCTAAAGTTGTAAAAAATCGCACAAAAAAGGAATTAGAAAATGCACCTGCATTGACTAACAAATAAATGAAATTGAGTAAATCATCTACTACAAATAAACAGACAATTTAGATAATTTTTTGGGTGTTATTGGGTGTAAGTGGATGTAAGTTTTAATAAGGGTAAATCATAGCTGTAAACTTTGATTTACTCTCAAGAAATATCGATTTAATTATATTTTTTGATTATGTTTATCTTATACATATATGAAGATTAAGAATATAATTTCAGATGTAATTATTTAGGGTATTGCCAAAATAATAAATCAGAAGAAATAATTCTGTTTTTGTAATTTTTTTGTAACAATTATCGCATATAATTTTATTATGAAAAGTAATATTAATATAAGTAAACAATAGCAATTTATAAAATATTTTTATATATAAAATATCTTTATAAATTAGTATCTCAAATTATTTGTAAATTATAAAAAAGTAGAAAGGGTTAGTATCTTCATGAATTACAATAATACACCATTAAAATCTAAACGAATCCAGGAATTTCTTTTAACTAACTTATTGTCCGATATTTCAATCGGAAAAGTAGGTTCTAAGTTAAGAACTTTCTTTTACAGAGGAATTTTTGCTCATATTGGTCAAGGAGTAAATATTCAGAAAGGGGCTGATTTTATGAATTGTCCCGCCCTCGATATTGGCAACTGGGTACATATATTACAAGGAGTTCATATAAATGCTCTAGGACATCCTAATAATAGAATTTTTATTCGAGATGGAGTGCAAATCAACTACGGAGTTGATATTAGAGCAATGAGTGATACCCAAATAGAAATTGGTGAAGGTACATTTATTGGACCCTATGTTTGTTTCGCAGGACCGGGAGATATTACCATAGGTAAAGGCTGTTTGATAGCAGCTCATTCGGGGATTTTTGCTAACAATCACAAGTATGCTGACCCCATACAGTTTATTTGCGAACAAGGTATTACTCGCAAAGGAATTGTAATCGAAGATGACTGTTGGTTAGGTCATGGGGTGACTGTCGTAGATGGGGTTACTATTGGTAAGGGCAGCGTTGTTGGTGCTGGTTCAGTAGTGACAAAAGATATCCCTCCCTATTCTATTGCTGTAGGAACACCAGCAAAAGTTCTTAAGAGACGACCTAGTAGTAAAGAATTAGTTAATTTATCTGAGTAATTTAATTAATACATCATGGCATAAATGAAGCGGTCAATTTAACACTGATAGAGAATTGACCGTATCAGTATTATAAATTTTGTTCTTTGAAAACCTTCCTATTGGGTATTTGAGATTACTCACAGCGATACTAGATGAAAAAAATGATCGCTATTTCGATATAAATTCTCAGCTAACATAAATCCTCAATTATCATCCCCAGGTTCCAGAACCAACTTTGAAAGATCCAATAATATAATTTGTGATCCAACTATCGAAGAAATCTCCCGCTTGTGTTTGTACTTTTTCACCATCAACATAACAAGCATTCATGAGTTGGGCATAAAACCAAGCTGCACTCTGGACTTATTTATCATTTACGTGGATTTTATAGTAACACGCATTTCCTTTCCACTTACAAAAGCTAGTTCTGAATATTTGTTGGAGGTATTCCATTTTGATATTTTATGATGGAATATAGTACATAGGTGGATGGCTATTTCCCAGATAATGTTTACCTTGACAAGTATTTGCAATCATTACCTGATTGAAAACAACTCGGATGCTTTTTTTAGTGTCTTCTAATCTTGGAGGATGAGAATAGTCCCAAACTGATTCTTAACCTGCTTCTAGTTTTATATACTAGGGGTCTCAATATTATATTTTGTATACTTTGCTAGATTTATGCAATTTTATTTGTAGCTGTATTATTAATTTTGATTCTGCTACTAAAATACTTATGTAACTCTATTACATTAAGGGATTTTATCTGAAATCTTGCCGATTTATTTATTGTGGGATAATATCTGCTAGATTAAAGCTAGATACCAATTCCAGGCATGATTTTTCTATCAATCTCAATAGAATAGATTTATTGCAGTAAGTAGTCAGTCCCTGCGTAAAGCCGCTCCGGCATAGCTGACCCTTAAGACGTAGTCTGCTCGATAGAGCTTATGCTACCCTTTGGGAACACCTAACGGTGAACGTTCCTCATAATGACAATACACAATTAATTTTCTTTAGGAACTTATTCATATAGATGGGCTTAGAGCAAGCAATTATCTTTTTGTAACTCAAGCGAATCTACTGGTAATATACATGATATGCAAAAGCATCAACATTTTACTATTTTCAGATAGCTTCAATAAAAATAAATCTCAAGTAGATTCCAAAGATAGACTGGAGACTGATGATCATGTTAATAGTCTCATAGACTTATTAGATGCAGTCAATAATGTTGATGAAAGTTTACAAGCTAGTATAAATATTAGTCGGGCACAAAGTATCACAGAACTTTCATCTTTAGTCCGCAAGAAAGATGTTGATGTAGTTATATTAGATTTAATACCACCAATACTAGAGAAATTAGAATTTTTTATTCCTATATGTTCTCAAATTTCTTCAATTGCAATTATAGTTATTAGTAATGTAGATGATGAAATAATTGCACTCAAAGCATTAGAATTGGGAATTCAAGAATATTTAGATATAAATAATCTGACTCCTCAATTCTTGAAGAAAGTATTATTCCGTGCAACACACAGACAAAAAGCGATAGAATTAGCAATTAAGAATTCCATTGAAAATCAAGGTCAGTCACTCGAGTTATTTACTCAAATACATCCGCTCGATAATAAATCTGAGATTATAAACTCTCCAACCAAAGAGTTTTTACTACGCAAACAAAGTCAAGCATTAATTCAACTTATTAGTAGCAAAAATCTTTTACAAGCGGCTAATTTTAATATAGCTTTTCGAGAGATAACTGAAATATCCGCTAAAGCTTTAGGATTATCAAGAGTAAGTATATGGTTACATAATAAAGGCAATTCTGTACTTGAATGTATAGATATGTACGACCATAGTCAACAAAATCATTATTCTAATATTCAGCTACATAGAAAAGATTATCCAATATATTTTCACGCTCTCCAAATCGAGCATATTGTTTCCATTCCTAATATTCAAAATGATGTCAGATCGAAAGAATTAGTCGATCTATATTATCAAGACTCTAAAGTTATATCACTATTAAGCGTAGCTATTCGATCCTGGGAACATTTGATTGGGATAGTATTTTGCGAGCATACAGGTACCCCTCGTGAGTGGACATTAGAAGAAGAATACTTTGTTAGTTCTATAGCTAGCTTTGCATCTTTGGCTATAGAGGCAAAAGATAGTGGAAATGCAAGAGAAATATTGCAACAAAGTGAGGCTCAATTTAGAGCAATTTTTGAGCGGTCATCTATCGGAATTGGATTGATAGATATGAGTCATAGGATAGTTGATGTAAATCCAACTTTATGCAACATGCTGGGATATAGTCATACCCAAATGTACGGGAATAAATTCGCAGAGTACTTACACCCGCAAGAAGTCAAATCAGACTTAGAACTATACGAGCAGCTAATAGCCGGAATTTGCGATCGCTTTGAAATGGAGAAGCTCTTCCTCCATCAAGACGGTTCAATTGTATGGACTTATCTAAGTATCTCTTTAATTAAAGCTAGTAACGGTAAGCCAAAATTCTTCTTGGCAATAGTAGATGATATCACTGAGCGCAAGCAAACAGAACTGAAATTACGAAAAAGTAAAAATGAAGCAGAAGCTGGTAGCAGAGCAAAAAGTGAATTTTTAGCAACCATGAGTCATGAATTGCGTACCCCTTTAAATGCCATTATGGGATTGTCGCAATTGTTATATCAAGAAATAGTCGGCGAACTAAATGATAAACAAAGAGAATATATTAACTGTATCTACGATAGTGGCGAACATCTGCTAGCTTTAATTAATGACATTTTAGATTTATCAAAAGTAGAAGCAGGTAAAGAAGAATTAATGCTTTGTGTATTATCTGTACAGGACTTATGCAATGCAGTTATTTCTACCGTTCGCGATCGCGCTCAAGAGAAAGAATTAGAATTAACCTGCTTCATAGATGAAAGGGCAGAAGTTTGCATTGCAGATGAGCGACGAGCTAAGCAAATGCTGCTCAACTTGCTCACCAATGCAATTAAATTTACGAATGTTGGTTCAGTATCTTTAAAAGTTAGGAAAATTTTATCAGGAATACTTTTCACAGTTACTGATACAGGAATTGGTATAGATCCAGATAAATTTTCATCTTTGTTTCAACCATTTCAACAGCTTGATAGTCGTCTGAATCGTCAGTATGAAGGTACTGGTTTAGGTTTAGCTCTGACTCAGAAATTGGCTCGCTTGCATGGAGGTGAGATTACTTTAGAGTCGACTTTAGGTAAAGGTAGTAGTTTCACCTTATTTTTACCAAATCAGCCTTATCAAGAGCAACTACAGCCGGAAACATTGATTTTACAGCAAGATGATTCATCTATATTTAATAATTCTAAACTTGATAATACCCAGAGTAGTAATCCTAAAATTATCAAACCTAAACGTATTCTTTTAGTAGAAGATGACGAAAATACAACCATCCTACTGCAAGATTATTTGCAAACAGTAGGCTACCATGTAGAAGTTTTAAAAAAAATAGAAAATTTTATAACACAGATACAGAATAAAAATCCAGACTTAATTTTATTAGAAGTAAATTTAATTAATGATGTATACGGCTGGAATTTACTCAAAGAAATACGGAAGCAATCAGATTTAAGAGACCTACCTATAATAATGATTGTGCCTATGGGTATGAAACATGAATATCCTGGAAATTTATCTGATGATCAAGACTTAGATACCAATAGTACTATTGTCAATGGTTATCTTAATAAACCTATTCGTACTGTAGAGCTAGAATCAATCTTGTTGAGTTGTTTGTAAATTGAAAATTGCAGGCAAAATTTCTTTTAGAGACCTAGCACTACTACATCTCTAAATATATCACTACGCTTTCGGGTTAGGACATTTTTCCAAAAAACAAAAGACTTGGAGGATTCTCTCCCAAACCCCCGATTGAAGTGACGTGGAGTCCCCCAAACCTCCTGCAAATCAGAAATATAAGTATGTCCTAACATATACCGATGGTAATATAACTATTTTCTTTCTGGATGTGCTTTATCTTCTGGTGAAGGTACTCCCATATTATTAATAGTTGCAATCATTTGATAAAGTCTTCCTAAATCTCGTTGGTTAAAATACAAAATTAAACGAGGCAAATCAAATGTATCATCCTGTACTTCTGAATCCAGAGCTTGACTCTTCTGGATGCGTCCCTTTACCAGAATATCGCTAAATTCATCATTGAGTTTCTCCACATCCATATCCGATAAGCTAGCTTTGAGACGGATAACTAATTGCCCTTTAACATAACGACTAGAGTGATATACCTTATAAAATTCAGTAATAGTATTACAAGCTATATCTACATCATCAGTAATCGCATATAGATTAGGATCTTCTGGACTTACCAATCCTTTTTCTATCAACTGCTTATCAATATACTCGCTCCAAGACTTCCAGTAGTCTCCTCCTGGGTGATCTATCAGCACTAAAGGGACTGGACCAAATTTACCAGTTTGACTCAATGTCATGCACTCAAATGCTTCATCCTGGGTTCCAAAACCTCCAGCAAAAACAGCAACAGCATCACTTTCTTTGAGAAGAAATAACTTACGGGTGAAAAAGTACTTAAAGTGAATTAACTTCTCATCTCCTTCAATAATCGGGTTAGCTTGTTGCTCAAAAGGTAGTTGAATATTTAATCCAAAAGAATTTTCTCGACCAGCACCTTCATGACCAGCTTGCATAATTCCACCACCACCACCAGTCATTACCATAAATCCTAACTGAGAAACGCGATTGGCAAATTCCTTAGCCATAACGTATTCAGGGGTTTGGGATGCTAGACGAGCGGAACCAAATATAGTTACTTTTCGGACATGTCTATAAGCATAAAATAACTGGAAACCCAGTTCCATATCTGCCAAAGAAGCTGACAGAATCTTCCAATCCAAACGGTCAATATCACTCTCCGATAAATTAGCGATTGTAGAAAGTGCTTGTAAAATATATTTTCGATGCTTTAGCGTAGGTAGACGCTCAATTAGATTAGCGATATTTGTTTCGGAAAAATCTAATGTATCAGATGCTTCAGTTGTCATTAGGGGTGTAATTTATATGGCAATATATTTTTTATCAATTGGTTTTCAGCCTTTAGCTGTGAAATCTTCAGGTAAACTTTGTTTCTAGGTAGCGATGGTCGAGGACCCACCATAGGCGATCGCGCTATCAACAGTTCACTCTTCAAGAAGCAAAGGCTATGAAAAAAGTGCATTTGCACGTACGTTGCTTCCGTTTACGCTGGCAGAATTTAGCCTGGAAATCTCTGTGCAATAAGTCTCTAAAAAGAACGCTTTTTCTTACCGGAGTCAATCAGACTGGTTTGCTGTTAGCTTTTAGGGAACTAATATTAAATCCGCATATAGAGTTATGTATTAATGATTAGATTTCAATATCTACTTCCAATCTTTTGTGTACTGCTGCTAATTGATATGGAATAAATAGTCCTGTGACCAATAGTTTTTATCAAAAACAACTGTGATACTTAATTTACTAAATAGAAAAAGCATTCCATTGACTCTAAAAATCTCTAGCTTACAGGTGTAGCTGTTGGGCATTAAAAAGCACCTTTGGTCAAAATTATACTAAGGTGCTGCTGGTAGCTCATTTCACCAATCGACACACAAATCAGAGCGAAGTAATGGAAGTAATAAATATTTATTACTGATTAGACAGAGAAAAATATTTATACTAGTAGTAATAATCGCAAAATATCTATCAAAACGCTCCATAAAGGATATGCCAAATTTAACTCAATTTGTATAATACCGGCAAAGTCAGCAATTGACCAAGTTATATAATTCTCTTCTGACTTGGAACTAAGTTGGGTCTATTTAAGAGCTTAATTATTCAAGGTGCATTAATTTTTAATAAGAAGCGTTTATTAATGATTTATAATTTACTATTCTTTACATCTTTATAAAAATTAGTATATCCAGAAAATTTTTAATTATATTTTGCTTTTGAGATTTACTCATAAGTTTGCTAGGTAGGCGATGATAGTCAGTACCTGTTGAACTGCAAATCACAATAGCTCTGAAGTTAGTTAAATATAAAAAATTAGCCCTTTCTCAAATAAGAATGAGGAGAAGGACTTTTGAAATTATTCAATCTTATGGATGAGAGGTATAGCTTGTCATAATGGGTATATTGACCCACTTTGGGGAATTCAAAATTCAAAATTCAAAATGAAAATATAATTCATTTATTTCTAATTATTTAATTAAGGATACAAGCCGTACTTCGTCCAAAAGAATCAAAAATTAATCTTTACTCAAGCCGTGCTTCATCCTGCAACGCTAACCGACCTTAGTCGGAGGTAATAATACCGGAATTTTGAATTGATAATCTTGAATGCACATCGACTGACCGGCACAGTAATACCTCCTCAAAATCCTTCTATTTGACTTTAGAAGTATAATTTCGAGTATTCCCTATATTGATTTGAAAGCCTCAACTGAATCACAACATTAGGCAACTTCGATATAGCTATTACCGGTGAAATGCTCTAGATACCCCACGTCAATAACTAGAGTTTAGAAATCAGACCAGTTTTAATAACTAAAGTGTGGAAGAGTTGCTTGATTAATGAAAAAAGCCATTTATCACAACGATATTGTTGCTTACATAGCTTATACAGTTAATGTTGGAGGGGGTGTCAATCTCCTGCCAAAGAATCTCCTGTCAGTAATTAGGCTGCTCTCAATGAGAGAGTATTTAGCCCAATTATGAAATATTCCCAATGTTGAAATATTAGAGATACTTTTCCAAGGTGTTAGCTAAAGTAGTCTTGGGCACGGCACCTACTACCATATCAACTCTTTGCCCACCTTTAAAAATCATCAATGTGGGAATACTACGAATACCATATTGGCTGGCTACATTCGGATTCTCATCGGTATTGACTTTCACTACCTTGATTTGACCTTCGTACTGAGCAGATATTTCATCTACTACAGGGGCTACCATACGGCAGGGACCGCACCAGGGTGCCCAAAAGTCGACTAGGACTGGAACATCGCTGTCTAGTACTTCCTGCTTAAAAGTAGAGTCGGTAACTTGTGCGGCTGCTGACATGGCTACAAAACCTTTGCCTGTTTAAATGTGTTTGATTTGCTGAAAATTCTACCATAGCAAAAACCACTGCTTTGGGTTGAGAGAGATACATTTACAAAGAGATTCAGAATTTATTTACCATTTGTTCGGATATATATAACAAATGTTTACTAAGAACCTCATATCATTAGTAGCCCATCTAACTCTATGCTAAATGCTATAGCTTCATGCTGATTCAAATATTATTTTACTAGTAAAAATAGATAAGACTTATGCATTACGATATTTTAGTACTTTAGACTCATGTTTATCAATTAATTTTTGAAAAAGGTACCAGATATAGGGAATAGCAAGAATACTAGTATAGTTCGGCAGAAGTAAGAGGGCAGATAGTAGTTGGCTCAAAAGCTTGAAAATTAAGTTTTTTGAAAATTAAGCTTTTTGAAAATTAAGTTTTTTACAGATTGAGACTAATATACTACTTTAGATGTTTTTGTGAACCTGAAATCTCAGGTTTCAGAACCAAAAAATGAAGTTTTTAGTTAGCCAAATCGTTTCAAGTCCGAGAATCATTCTCATATTGAGAATTGCTGCATGTAAGCAAATAAACCTTATGGCAAGTACGACATCAGGCGAATATAAACATTAAATACAATATTAAATACAAACATTAAACAGTATATGAAGAAATATAGATAAGGAACCGCCCGAACAGTAGTCCGGGCGGAGTGTGGTGTGAGGAGTGAACGGAAACATGCGTCTCCGCTATTTCTATTGTAGGCGACAGATGCGATTTTTCCAGTACATAGTTTAAGAGTCTGGAAAAATTTATTTAAGAAATCATAATTTGTATTTATTTACCCATGCCCAGTTGTTGAGCCTTTTGGTAGACTTTCCCTTCTGTTAGTAGTGAAGGGGCAATCACAACTTCTACTTTCTGCATATCCTTGATGTCTTTCGCTCCGAGAGTACCCATACTAGTTTTCAATGCTCCTAGTAAATTATGAGTACCATCATCAAGTCCAGCTGGACCTTTAATGATTTGCTCTAAGCTACCCGTTGTACCAACACTGATACGGGTACCGCGAGGTAAAACTGGTGAAGGTGTAGCCATTCCCCAGTGATAGCCTCTTCCTGGCGCTTCAGTAGCCCTCGCAAAAGGAGAACCAATCATCACACCATCAGCACCGCAAGCGATACATTTACAAATATCACCACCAGTAATTAATCCACCGTCAGCAATTACCGGTACATAATTACCTGTATCTCGTTGAAAATCATCTCTTGCTGCCGCACAATCTGCGATCGCACTGGCTTGGGGTACTCCTACACCTAATACACCACGAGAGGTACAGGCTGCACCAGGACCAATTCCTACCATGACTGCTGCTGCTCCAGCTCTCATCAAGTTCAACGCCACATCGTAAGTCACGCAGTTACCCAATGCTACTGGTATGGGCATTTCTTGACAAAATTTGGCTAAATCTAACGGTACAATGCCAGATGGTGACAAATGTGACGTAGATACTACCGTTGCTTGGATACAAAATAGATCTGCTTGAGCTTGTGCTACTACAGAGCCGTATTTTCCCGCAGCAGCAGGTGTAGAACTAACGGCAGCAATGCCCCCTTGCTGCTTAATTTCTTGAATTCTTTGCTTAATCAGTTCCGGCTTTATCGGTTCGGCATATAACTCTTGCATCAGACTAACAAATCCATCTTTGCCTACTGATGCAATCCGATCTAAAATTGGCTCTGGATCGGTATAGCGGGTTTGAATGCCTTCTAAATTGATTACACCCAAAGCACCTAGCCGTGAAAGCTCCACAGCTACGCGAACATCCACTACGCCATCCATAGCACTAGCAATAATTGGGATTTCTCTCTCAATATTGCCAATTTTCCACTTTGTATTTGCCAAACTAGGATCGAGCGTTCTATTTCCGGGGACTAAAGCAATTTCATCAATACCATATGCACGGCGAGCTGTCTTTCCCCGCCCAAGTTGAATGTCCACGCTTTCCATGTTCTCAAATCTATTTAAGCTAGGGTATCAAATTGTGGGGTTAGATTAAACTATTTTTTTTCTACCATTCGGAGGAAGTGTAACCATTTTAATAAATTTTTACTACCAAGGATGAAAATGTGTTAGCTTCCAAAAAGAATCAGAAAATGCGATCGCTTTCTACCTAACTCCTTGGGGTTATCGCTTCCTTTTCAAATCTTATTGAAGAACAGATGTCTGCCACTCTCCATCTCGAACAAGCACTCAAGCATCATTTTGGTTACGATAGTTTCCGTCCCGGACAGCGACAGGTAATTGAGGATGCGCTAAATAATCAAGACTTGCTGGTAGTAATGCCGACTGGTGGGGGAAAGTCGCTGTGTTTTCAACTACCAGCATTGATGAAACCAGGGTTGACGGTGGTAGTCTCCCCACTGATTGCTTTGATGCAGGACCAGGTAGATTCTCTGCGTAAGAATGGAATTTCTGCAACATTTCTTAACAGCAGTTTAAATTCTTATCAACAGCGATCGCGTGAGCAATATATATTGGGTGGTAAGGTTAAGTTACTTTACGTTTCCCCAGAGCGATTAATGAGCGATCGCTTTTTACCTTTTTTGGATTTAGTGCGGGAAAAGATAGGTATTTCCGCATTTGTAATTGATGAAGCTCACTGTGTGTCGGAGTGGGGGCACGATTTTCGTCCGGAATATCGTCAGTTAAGAACATTGAAAACCCGCTATAATGACGTACCAACTTCTGCTCTGACTGCTACAGCTACAAATAGAGTACGGGGCGATATTATTAATCAGCTAGGCTTAGTACAGCCTCAAATTCATCTTAATAGTTTTAATCGGGAAAACCTTTACTATGAAGTGCTTCCTAAAAAGAAATACGTTTACAACGAGCTATTAGATATTGTCCGCAGTAATGAAGGTTCGGGAATTATTTACTGTCTGACTCGTAAAAAGGTAGAGGAAATAGCCTTTAAGCTACAACATGATGAAATTAATGCTTTACCCTACCATGCAGGTCTGAGCGACACAGAACGGTCTGAGAATCAAACTAAGTTTATTCGAGATGATGTGCGTATCATGGTCGCGACCGTAGCTTTTGGGATGGGAATTAATAAACCGGATGTGCGATTTGTAGTTCATCTGGATTTACCCCGTAATTTGGAAAGCTATTATCAAGAGTCGGGGAGAGCAGGGAGGGATAATGAACCTTCGCGGTGTACGATTTTTTACGGTTACGGTGATGTGAAAACCATCGAGTGGAGCATCAATCAAAAAACCGATCCCCAAGAGCAGCTAATTGCCAGACAGCAGTTAAAACAGATGGTTGACTATGCTGAAGGTTCGGACTGTCGGCGGACTATTCAACTGGGTTATTTCGGGGAAAGATTTGCAGGTAACTGTGATAATTGCGACAACTGTAAAAATCCAAAACCAGTAGAAGATTGGACAATTGAAGCGATGAAGTTTCTTTCTTGTGTAGCCCGTACTAAGGAAAGATTCGGGATGTCTCACATTATAGATGTATTGCGGGGTTCCAAAAGTCAGAAAGTTATCCAAAATAAACACGATAAACTTTCGACCCATGGTATTGGTAAGGATAAAAATGTAGATGAATGGCGAATGTTAGGTCGCAGTCTTTTACATCAAGGTTTAGTCACTCAGAGTACTGATGGTTACGGGGTACTTAAACTAAATGCTCAGAGTTGGGAGGTGATGCGTAAACAGCGTACAGTTTCTTTAGCTGTTAATCTGGTTGAAAAAGCCACTTGGAAAGAAAATCCCAGAATTTCAGAAGCAGAGGGACTCATGCAGCGTTTGCGTGCTTTACGAAAACAGTTAGCTGATGCAATAGGAGTTGCACCTTACGTGATTTTTGGGGATTCTACTTTGAGATTGATGACTCAGACTAAACCCCAAAATAAGAGAGAATTTGCTCAATTGTCGGGGGTTGGTAGTCATAAGCTGAGTCAGTATGGGGATAAGTTTATAGAAGAAATTCGTAATTATTGTCAAGAAAATAATATTTCTGTTGATTCTTCTACTGCTTCGGGATCTAATGGTAAATCTTCTAGTGCTAATACAAAGTTACAAACTTTGGAGTTGTATAGACAGGGTTTGAAAGTAGAAGAAATTGCTCAGCAACGAAATCTGAAAACAACTACAATTTTTGGTCATCTGGCTGATTTAATAGAAGCTAATGAAAAACTTGATATTCATCAGTTTGTGAGTAGAGAAAAACAAAAAAAAATTATTCAAGCGTTGAATGTTTTAGGTGATGGAGCATTAACACCAATTAAGGAATATTTGGGTAATGATTACAGTTATGACCAGATCAAATTGGTTCGGGGGATGTGGAGGAGGGATAGCAAAATATGAAGAATTAAGTTTATTTATGTAGATTTGTGTATTAATTGATCCCGCTAACGACCTTTAACTAACAGAATTTATGCAACTGTCACAATACCCGGCTAGTGCGTGAGACCAAAGAGGGATTATACTACGTTCTGGAGTTAGTCAAAGTGTCACAGCACATTGCAAAATAATGTGCCGGTTACGTAAGTCCTAACTAAGTCTACTGAATATTAGGACAAATTGTATTTTCAGGCTTTTTCGATAAACTTTGCCATTTTGAAAGTAGCTGTTGTAATTCTTCTCGCAGTTTCAACAGATCTTCTATTTGCCTATCAATTGTGTCTATTTTATCTTCTAATTTGTGTTGAATATTATCACAAGCAGAATTACCGTTGTCGTAAATCTGTAGAATATCTCCTATTTCTTGTAAACTCAAACCTAAGCTTTGTGCCCGCTTAATAAAGGATAGACGGGTGAAAATACCTTCAGAGAATAGACGAAATCCACCATTTGTTCTACTTGTAGATTTAATTAATCCCAGACTTTCATAGTAACGAATTGTTTTAATTGGAACACCGCTTTTTGTTTTTACTTCTCCAATTAATAGCAGGCTATCATCTTTTGCTAACATGGTTATTTTTCGCAAGATTAATTAACAGATTATTTTGTTTAATATATTTAATATTTTCTGAATTATTAGGTATTTATGTATTTTATCAGTAGCTGGGTGAGAAAAATTGTTACCCCAGAAAAGTAAGTATTAAGCAGTGATCGAAACAATTCAAAAGTCAAAATGCCGCCATTCCGGCATTAAAGAGAAAATAAATAATTTTTAATTTTGTTCGTCGAAGACGTTCTCGAAGAGTATTACTAATTTTGAATTGGAGCGTAGCGACTGACCAGTGAATAGGAATAAAGTTTTGAGGATAATTACTACTCATAAAGAGATTTTATATTTAATTGTGCCTACCTACTTAAATCTGATCGCCTTTAGCTTCATAATTAGCTTCATAAAATAATGCAAAGAATTGCGAATCTGGACGTAATATTTACTAGGTAGAAGATTGAACTACATGTAATTTAGATTCTGCATAAGATTTGCACCGTTACTAAAAAATAAACCGGCAAAGCTTTTTGCTAGCAGATAATAAACAAAATGTAAATTAAAATGGCATAGTCTGAGCAAATTCTGATAAGTTAAGAAAAGAAAGGTAATTTTCAAGACTGACTCTCATCCTTGCATAGTAAGAGAAATAGGTAAAAAAGCACATCTATCTTTAAATATATTAAACTAAAGTTATGGCGCTGATAGTTCAAAAATATGGTGGTAGTTCTGTTGGTTCGGTAGAACGCATTCAAGCGGTTGCACAGCGCGTTAGTAAGACTGCAAAGGCTGGAAATTCGGTGGTAGTAGTAGTTTCTGCAATGGGTAAAACCACTGATGGATTGGTGAAATTGGCTCATGATATTTCTAGTAAACCCTGTCGGCGCGAGATGGATATGTTACTTTCAACGGGGGAACAGGTCTCAATTGCTTTGCTGAGTATGGCTTTAAAAGAACTAGGGCAAGATGCAATTTCTTTAACTGGTGCCCAGGTAGGTATTACTACAGAATCAGAACATACTAGAGCGAGAATCTTAGGTATTACCACACAAAGAATTGAACGTCATTTAAAAGAAGAAAAAGTAGTCGTAATTGCTGGTTTTCAGGGAGTCGCGAGTAGAGAAGAATTAGAAATAACTACTCTAGGAAGAGGTGGTTCTGATACCTCCGCAGTTGCGATCGCGGCAGCATTATGGGCAAGTTGTTGCGAAATTTATACAGATGTACCGGGTATTTTGACTACAGACCCCCGGATAGTCCCCCAAGCACAGTTGATGGATAAAATTACCTGCGATGAAATGCTCGAACTTGCGAGTTTAGGGGCTAAGGTGTTACATCCTAGGGCAGTAGAAATTGCTCGTAATTATGGCGTACCTTTGGTAGTACGTTCTAGCTGGACAGAACAAGCCGGAACTTGGGTAACTGCTCCAGAAAGGGGAGGACGTTCCTTAATTAATTTAGAAATTGCTCGTCCGGTTGATGGAATTGAATGTGACGATAGTCAAGCCAAAATTGCCCTTTTGAGAGTTCCAGATAGTCCAGGAATTGCAGCGCGTTTATTTGGAGAAATAGCTCATCAAGAAGTAGATGTGGATTTAATTATTCAATCTATACACGAGGGTAACAGCAACGATATTGCTTTTACCGTCATGACACCAATATTGAAAAAAGCCGAAGCTGTAGCATCTGCGATCGCTCCCGTTTTAAGGAATGACCAAAGTCCAGAAACTGGTGAAGCTGAGGTGATGATACAGGAAAATATCGCCAAAGTAAGTATAGTTGGTGCCGGAATGATTGGTCGTCCTGGAGTCGCAGCACAAATGTTTGCAGCGCTCTCTGAGGCTGGTGTTAATATTCAGATGATATCTACTAGTGAAGTGAAAGTCAGTTGTGTTATCAATGCAGCAGAATGTAACAAAGCTGTAGAAGTGCTCCAGAAAGCGTTTGAAATTGATAATGTCAAAGACAATATTACCCAAAATAAAGCCAAAGTATCTGCTTTACTTCCTCCGGTATGCGGTGTTGCTTTGGATATGAAGCAATCACGTCTAGCAATTCGTCGAGTGCAAGACCGTCCGGGAACCGCAGCGAAAGTATTTGGTTTACTGGCAAAACATAATGTCAGTGTGGATATGATTATTCAGTCCCAACGCTGTCGAGTAATTGATAATATACCCACAAGAGATATAGCCTTTACTATACCCCGTGCAGATGCAGAAGCTACACAGAAAATGCTTCAAAATGCAGCAAAAGAATATGGATGGGGAGAAGTAGTACTAGATAAAGCGATCGCTAAAGTCAGTATTGTTGGTGCTGGTATGGTTGGACAACCCGGAATTGCAGCGAAAATGTTTGCAGCTTTAGCTGAATGCAGAATCAATATTCAGATGATTACCACCTCAGAGATTAAAATTAGCTGTGTGGTAGATGAAAATCAAGGTAAAAAGGCATTGCAAGTAATTCACGAAGCTTTTGGACTCTCCGGTGATGAGATATTTGTCATACCTGCTTAATCATTCTTTATGTGAATTTTTGTGAAGTAGATTCAGTTGTGAAGTAGATTCAGTTGTCAGCTTTGAATTTTTTCATTTCTGCTAACAGGGTAAAAACCATTAAACCGGCAAAATCAGCAGCTAGGTCGAGTAAATCAAAGCTGCGATGAGGTGAGAGCATTTGTAAAAATTCTTCAATGGTGACAAAAAAGCTGATTAATATTGGTGCTAAGGGGAGGGGAATATATAAAATTTTTATCCAGCGTTTTCTGAGTGCTAAGTGTCCCAGAAAAGCAGAAAATCCAATTAAGAGAAAATGTAAAACGGTGTCGTAGTAAGGAAATTTTTCTATCTCATTGGGGATAATTTTTAGATAAGCAGAAGTTGCGATCGCAATTATTATTCCAATATAAAACCAAAAGGAAATTACCCAGAAACGATGAGATGTCATAATATTATTTTTAATATGATTGTTTTTAATACGATTTTTATTAATTAGTTTCTATATCACTTTATAAAAAGCATGATATATATCTAAGGATACAAATTTTGTGTTTAAATTGGCGAACTCATAAATTTATTCATCAATTTATTCTTCAATTTCTTCTTCAATCCATTTCAAACAAATTTCTGATATTGTTAGAAACTTTTGCAAAACTTCTGGAACATAAAATTTGTATAAACTGACGTAGTTTTTACAAGTACAATTGCTGTACTTTAAGTTTCAAATATTATATTTTTAAAGCTACCAGTTAGAGCTACCAGCTTGTTGTTAGTTGGTTGTTACATTTATTGGAAAAGAACTTATCTAAGATGCAACACAACCGCATCTTAATAATCACCTAAAAGCATTTATTGCTCAGTACATCGGTGATTAATGTTCTTATTTAAGCTAGAAGCTAAAGCTTAAAAGTAATTGGATAAAGAGGAGTGAACGTGTTTATGAAACTTTCCCTAGTTAATGGTAGAGGTTTAGCATTAGGCGTATTAGCGACTTTGGGTTTAGTATTTAGTGCGAACCCTAGTATTGGATTACCTAGTGTATCTAAGACTGAAACGGTAATGGAAAAGGTAAAGCGTACAGGAGTTTTAACTGCTGGTACTAGTAAAGATGCAATTCCCTTTGCTTACAGAAATCGAGAAGGGGAACTGGTAGGATATTCTGTTGATATGCTTAAACTAGTTAAACAGCAGTTAGAAAAAGATTTGGGAAGAGAACTCGAATTAAAATTAGTTGCACTTGCACCAGACCAAAGAATACCAGGGATAAAAAATAGTAAAGTAGATATTGTTTGTGATGCTTCTAGTTTTACCTGGAAACGAGATAGAGAAGTTGACTTTACTCTTAGTTACGGTAATACAGGAACCAGACTTTTAGTTAAGAAAGATAGCCCCCTTGGTTCTGCTAAATCTTTAGTCGGTAAGCGTATAGGAGTTCTAGCACAGACCACCAATGAACAAGCAATTAAGCGAGTACAGCCTTTAGCTGAACTGGTATATGTCAAAGACAGAAATAGTGGCTACAATGCGCTCAGAAGCGGAAAAATTGATGCTTTAGCCTCAGACGGTATTTTACTCGAAGGGTGGTTAGCTGCAAGCAAGAGAAACAATAATTATAAAATAGTACCCGACCGTCCTTACTCCCGTGAGGGAATTGCTTGTATGGTTCCGGAGAATAATTCTGATTTTCTAGATTCAGTCAATTATACTCTCTATCAATTTATGTACGGATTTGTAACCGGTAAAACTCCTAACGTACAGATATTTGACCGTTGGTTTGGACCCCAAGGTATTATCCCTTTAAACCGTGATCTACGCAGCGTGGAAATTGAGACTATGCAATTAACTATTGAGTCTCGTCAGGAAATACCAAAATCTGATTTTTAGACTGTTTTGTATTTTGTTCATATATTGTTCATATATTTATTATGCTAAGTATAGCGATTTTCACTTGGTTCTAATTATAGTTTTGACCTCTCCACAAAATTACTCCCCTTCCCTTCTAGGAAAGGGGTTGGGGGTTAGATTGATATTAGACTCAAGGGAAAACCTCTCTACTATGATGAAATTTTTATCAGATTTATCCGAAAGTAGAATGTTAAGATTTTATTATAGACCTCTACACAATCTATTATCATGTCCCCAACACCTGAAGTGAAGAACACCACGATTGAAATTAGCCTGAATAGTGAAGAGAAACAGGTGCTGGAAAAAGCTGCTCGATTGAAGGGTCTAACTTTGACTAGATATCTACTGGAAAACGCTTTAACTATTGCTAAAGAGGAGATTTCCCAGTCAGAATCGGTTGTTGTTTCTGAGGTAGAGTGGGATATGTTCCTTTCAGTTTTAGACAATTCTTAAGGTTTTAGCTTTTGCTTTACATGTATCGAGAGATATTCAAGTAGTTATTAATATTAGAATTGATATTAGAATTGATATTAGATTTCCCCTATTATTGATAATAATCAATAAAAGCATATGCAAATATATAGCCCTAGATGTAAGAGTAGGGAATTAAGAGTAGACAATTATATACTAATGTATG
Source organism: Mastigocoleus sp. (assembly GCA_050042865.1). Taxonomy (GTDB): domain Bacteria; phylum Cyanobacteriota; class Cyanobacteriia; order Cyanobacteriales; family Nostocaceae; genus JBCCDM01. The sequence goes on along the minus strand of JBHJJE010000019.1, from coordinate 127,618 downwards.
GGCGAAAAACAAGGAGGAATAGGCAATAAAAAATGTCTTAATATAAATAGCTAATGCTATATCAAATAATATTTATAGCTTTATAAGGCTTTACCTTTATTATTTCAAATACAAGCCTCTCCTAACTATGTTTGCCTAAAAATTCCTCATATTTATTAATTATTACTTTTATTACTCATTACTAAACCCCAAGAATTTTATTTATCTTCCAACTTATAAATAGCGATCGCTTCTTCTTTTCCTTTGACTTTCACACATTTATCAATTAGTAACAAACAGAAAGACTGGGGATATTGCAGAGCATCAATTACTGACTGGGTAACTAAAACATTAGATTGGTAAAACTTAGTTAAACCCTCTATCCTAGATGCTAAATTTACTGCATCACCAATTACAGTAGACTCGATACGGGAAGTAAAACCGATAGTACCCATCACCACTTCACCACGATGAATCCCAATACCTAAACGAATACTTGGTAGTCCGTTTCTATAGCGTTTTTGATTAAATTTGTGTAGAGAATGCTGCATTAAAATGGCTGCATTTAAGGCATTATCTGTATTTTCACCATCAAAAAGTGCCATAATAGCATCACCAATATACTTATCGATGAAACCACCTGCTGTTTCTATAGCTTCCCCCATACAAGCTAAATAGTCATTGAGAAACATAAAGGTTTCTTGGGGTGTCATAGCTTCCGACATTAAAGTATAACCCCGAATATCACAAAATAAAATGGTAATAGTCTTTGTAGCTGCTGTTCCTACCTGAATATTCTCAATTCCATCTTGAGCGATCGCGCTAATAAATTTATTCGGTACAAATCTTTCAAAGGATTCTACTGTCTTTTTCAATTTATCAAAGGACAACTGTAAAGATGTTGACATTCTGTTGAAAGCAGTAGCTAGAGTGGAAAATTCTTTAATATACACATTGCTATTAGCGCGGTGTTGTAAATCCCCATCAGCAATTTTGGCTGCACTTTCCTGCAAATCTTTCAGGGGGTCACTCAATTCTTTGGCTAAAATTAAAGCACATCCCCAACCAAATCCCAGACCCATTACACCTACAATTAAGGCTTTCTTTAGTAAGTTAGCAATATTCTCTTCTAATTGTTTTAAAGAAATTCCGATTCGCAAAGTACCGATTTTTTCACCGGAAAGTAAGTTAATATTAGAAGCCACATCCATAACTTTTTCACCTTTATATCCTCTTACTTTTTTGATAAACTTGATATCTCGAAGAATAAAGGTTTCTTTGATGGTATTACTCTCACCAGTTAAACTTAGTGCCTGATTAGTTATTTCTAAAGGCACAATATCAGGTATATACTGGTCTTGAAAATCTCTAGGAGAAGAGGCAACAATCTTGTTTTTCTGACGATTATCTGAAACTATAATATAGAGAAATTCTGATTCCTCCCTGAGTAACAAGTCTAAATTTAAGCGAATTTGGCTCCAATTCCTCTCATGTAACTCATTAGTAGAAGTACTTGATAGTACCCTAGAAATCCGCAAAGCTTCCTCTGCCTTTTTTTCTCGATACAGATTAGTTTCTGTTCTTGCCCATACCCAGACGATAGCACCTACCAACACCACACTCAAAAGGGTCGTTGCAATTATTAAGCGAGTACGAATAGAACGAAAAGCTAAAATATGCACGATTACTCACTCAGTTTTTCCACAAAAGTCAGCCATTTCAGTTTTTGGGAAGTAATGGGTCTACTATTATTACACCTGTTGCGAAACGCTAAGGTAAGTGGACCACCCTTGGAAGCATCAATGAGTTTTCGTTCATCACCCCATCTGGTTGCCAGTAGAATATCACACTCTCTGATATCTTTGACATCCAAAACAATAGGTTGTTCACCATCCCGGTATATTGGTGGTTTTGATATAACTTTTATACTACCCTGAGCGGGTAACTTCTGGGACACTAGGGCAAAAATATCCCGCATCCAAACCCCATGAACCTTCACGCGATCGCTCCTCCATCCACTGCGATATCCCACTTTCTCAAAAATTGTCTGCTGGGGTAGTTTATCTAAATCCGCTAACCCAATTTCAGCATTCCCCACTTGCAGTTTTGGTATTTCCGTATCCACAACCATATGAGTGATATAAAATGCCCAATGCATTTCTTTATACTTTTGCTTTAACTCAGGATACCCCGTATAAGGAAAAACTAAATATATTGGTCCCCCTTGCTGCGGGTTAATTTTTTTACCATCCTTATTAACAGCTAAAATAATCGGGTAATTAAACAAATCTGCAATCTTCAGAGTTACCTGATAAGAATCAAAACAAACAAAAGTAACTTCTTTTGCATCAGCAGCATCAATACCAAACTTTTCCAACAGTCGGGAAACTCTAATTCCCTGGAACTCCACTACCTTATTCGGTTCTAATACATTATTTGCATCCACAGTTTTAACAGTTTCTGTAGCTAAATCCAACACTTCTTTCCAGGTTAACTCCACAGATTTACCTCTATTTAGCTGTCCCTCGATTACTAATTTCCATTTTTGAGGAGTTTGATTTTTAGCATTCGCTGCTATCAACTGAGAATTACGAAAAATAGCTTCTCTACGTAAAGCTTCAATTCGTTGGGGAGTGATTTTTTTCCCACACCCTCCGATATTAATCGTGAAAATCCCCCATAGTAGCAAAAGCAATATTTTTTTTATATACAGATCCACCAACATTAAATATAGAAAACTATCATGACAGTTCTATTAATGTTTGACATATTTATCTAGATTCGTCGAGTGTTAATTATTCGTAGGACTTACGCAAAACCTACGTAATTCCGTCCGAGACCTTAGCTAGCGCTACATTAGGTATTTACCAAGTATAGTCTCACCGGGAGCAACGAAAAAGAATCGTTTTTTGCTTCCCCTAATTTAGAATGAGGCGTTGCATAAATACAGGATGAATTCGAGACTGAAACTATGATTATTTCTTTCAAAATCAATCAAAATTATCCCATTAATCAGCAACACCTAGAATTATTTTATTAATTGGGCAAAAACCACGATTTGTCATGCTGAACGTAGCGATAGCGTAGTGAAGCATCTCTCGAATACACTGCAAAACCTATCTAGATTCTAGCCTAGCGGCAACGCTGCGTGTAGGTTCCTCAGAATCACAAAATTTTATTTATAAACACCCACTAAGCAATAGTCACATCTGTAGATAAATAAACATCTTGGATCTGATGAAATAGTTTTACTCCCTCTTCAAAGGGACGCTGGAAGGTTTTACGTCCGGAGATTAATCCTGTACCCCCAGCTCTTTTATTAATAACTGCTGTACGTACTGCTTGTACAAAGTCGTTGTCTCCAGCTGCTCCACCGGAGTTAATTAAACCTGCACGTCCACAGTAACAGTTTAGTAGCTGATATCTAGTTAAATCTATGGGGTGGTCAGTAGATAATTCGCTGTAAACTTTCTCGTGGGTTTTACCATAGCTAGTACCAAGAGCTTTCGCTACTGCTCCATAACCATTATTATTGGTAGGTAGTTTCTGTTTAATGATATCGGCTTCGATGGTGACACCTAAATGATTTGCCTGTCCTGTAAGGTCGGCAGATAAGTGATAGTCTTTGTCTTGCTTAAACTCACCGTTACGCAAGTAACACCAAAGTATCGTAGCCATTCCTAACTCGTGAGCACGTTGGAAAACATGGCTGACTTCCTGTATTTGCCTAGTAGATTCTGGAGAACCAAAGTATATTGTGGCACCTATTGCCACTGCACCTAAGTTCCAAGCTTGTTCTACCGAACCGAACATTACCTGGTCGTAACTATTCGGAACAGTAAGTAGTTCGTTATGATTAAGTTTGACAATAAAAGGGATTTTATGAGCATATTTACGAGAAACTGCTCCCAATACACCTAATGTCGTTGCAACAGCATTACAACCCCCAGCGATCGCTAATCGGATAATATTTTCTGGGTCGAAGTACATCGGGTTTGGTGCAAAAGAGGCTCCTCCGGAGTGTTCTATGCCTTGGTCTACAGGTAAAATGGAGAGATACCCAGTATTTGCTAAACGACCGGTAGAATAAATTTGCTGTAAACTACGCAATACTTGCAGATTGCGATCGCTAATAGACCAAACTCTGTCTATAAAGTCTGTTCCTGGTAAGTGCAGTATATCTTTATCAATTTTGGCTTTATATGTAAGTAGGTCTGATGCTTCTTTACCTAATAAACTTTCAATATCATTAGATGATAAAATTTCAGCAGTCATAATATTTTCCTCTCTAAGATTTTGCGCTTAATTACAATTCAAGTTTTAAAATTTTAGCTACTAGCTACTTTATAATTTGCATAGGTATTAAAACCTTGAATTACTCTTACAAGTACCCTTGCTGGGACTGAAAATTACAAGGAAGTTACCCCATAGTTAACTATGAGTGGCTTCATGAATTATCTACACAAATAATTCTATTTTTGTGTAACAATCGCACTTAAAGTATTAAAATAAAGTTATATTTATGTTAATACTTGATTAACACTGGAATTAGTATCTGAATTAATATCTGAATTAATTAAATAAGTTTGGGAATTTACCCCATAATTTGGTCAATAAGGTAGATAAATTTAAAAAGCCAATGGTAGTTTAAACCAAAATCTTGCTCCACCTTCTGGAACTGGTAAAAAGCCAATTTTTCCACCCCAGCGCTCAACAGTAATACGACAAAAATATAATCCTAAACCAGATTTTCCAGAAACATTTTGACCTTGAGAAAATTTTTGAAATAAATTTTTAGCGACTTCTGGTTCAACACCAATCCCTTGGTCCTCCACCATGAATGTGATATATTCCTTGTCCTGCTTTAAGTTTAACTTGACTGTAGATCCCGAAGGGCTGTACCTTAGAGCATTTTCCAATAAATTAAATATAACTCTTTCTAAGCGAGATTTTTCAGCTACAACTCCCCAACTTGCTTGTTTATCAATATCATCAGCAAGTTTGAGTTCAATTTTACTTAATCCAAAAGTAGGATGAAGTAACTCAATTATGTCTTGAATAGTTTTTAGTATATCAGTACTGTAATTCAACTCATCTGAATTTTCTACTTCATCAGAAAAGGCTTTGAGAATTCCTCTGAGTAACATTTCTTGTCTAAGAGTTTGTTTCTTACCAATATCTAAACGCTCTTTACCTTTTGGAGTCAAATGTTCTAATTCTAAAAGTGCTAAACAGCAGTTAATACCACTTAATTGTCCAGCAATATCATGAATAAGACAGTGAATTAGGATTTCTTTTTTCTGGGTATCTCTATGATATCTCTGATAGTTTAAGTTATTTTCCCTAGCCTTTTGAATAAATTTTTCTTTTTCTTGGTAAATATCATCAGCAAGTTCAATTAACAGTATTTTTCGCTCATTCAATGAAAGTGCAGAAGCTTCTAAATGAGATTCTTCACCTGACAAGTCTAATTCAGACCAATACCCAGATTTTAGAGGTTTTGAGCTATTATTTTGCCAGTATTCTTCTGCATCAATCAAAAAATTTTCTACGAAGGGGAATTTTTCATTTGGGACTAACACTGTTTTACCAGGGTGTAATTCTTCATCACAGAATCTATCTAACCAATGTGGGATGGTACCAGTTATTTTAAATAAATCTTTTCTAACCCTTTCCAATACTAGAATATTTAGGAATGCCAAAATATCTGCTGTAATAGGCTCACTCATAAGTTTAATATTTTATAGATTTTTTGATCTTTTTAGCTATGACTTACTGAATAAGTCTAGAAAGTAAATATAGGTGTCAGTCCCTTTGCTCCATTTCAAAATTAAAAATTAGAAATTAAAAATTAAAAGTTAGAAATTACTGGTATTGTTTTTAACAAGTAAATAAATTAGTAAAAATTAAATTAATAAAAATACCTTAACTCCAATAATAAAATATCTGTTTAGGTGATATTATGATTATTCTGATCAATTAAAGCTTTTTCATTTACCATTTGTTGTAAACTAACTATGCATTTATAATGTTCAGTCACATCTAACAATAGTATCCAATCACCAATATCTGAAGGAAATAGATATAAGTCTGCACAAATACCATGAGAAATCTTTAGACAAGGAATATAAATCGATTCACTTCCTAGAGGTAATAATCCTGTGAGGAAATAAATCTGCTTTTGTGCAAGTTTACTTTTGTCTAAATTTTTCAGACCATATACAGATAGTTTCCCTCCCCAAGTAGATAAATAGCCATTTTTATCTACTATCAAGTAAGCAAGAGAGCGCTTTTCAATCAGAAAATTGATTAAGCGAACGCTAATAAAATCAGGAGAATTATACATTTACTCCTCCAGTATTTTCAATGTCAGAGTTTGGAATGCTTCCTCGACACCCAAACCACTTTTTGCACTGCTCTTGATTACAGTCCAAGCATTCGCTAATAATTTATTGACTTCAGACTCTTCTATTTCCCATTCTTCTTGTAAATCCCATTTATTGAGCATCAGGATAAACGGAATTTTACCTACTTCTTTTTCAACTCTCTCCTTCAAATCAACAGCTTTTCGTAATGTATGACTTCGAGTTCCATCTGCAACTAATAAAAAGCCAGAAGAACCTCTAAGGTAAGACAATCGTAATTTTTGAAATTCATCTTCTCCATGTAAATCCCAAAGAATCAAATTAACTTTTTTATTATTTATTTCAATCTCTTTTTTATCAATTTTTACTCCTACAGTGGTCTGATACTTTTCAGAAAAAATACTATGTACAAACTGCGAGACTAAACTCGTCTTCCCTGTAGCAAATTCACCTATCATACACACTTTTTTCTGTAGCATAGACGATAATTCATGTAACCTAATGGTTTACTCTCTATCTAAGAATACTTTAAATGTTACTCTTGTTTCTACTACACCAAGTTTATTCTGATTGTTTCTTTTTGAGCCTATTTTTAAAGGTTGTTGATAACCAACTCCTACAGCTGCCATATTTCTAGGGTTAATGTCCCTTGACTTTAAATAATTAAGGATTTTTTCCCCACGTTTCTGACTTATTATTTTATTAACTTTTGCCGTACCCAATTTATTGCTATGTCCAATAACTTCAATAAATATTTCTCTATTTATTAATCTGCTAGTATCTATAAGCTTTTGGACATTAATAGCTAAATTTTCTAATTTTTTATCTTGTTTTGGACTTAGATTAGTAGTCTTCTCAATAAAAAATAGAACCGTCTTCTCTACTTGCTGCTTATAGTTATCTAACTTTGATATTTCTATTTCTACCAGATTATTTTCTCGAAAATTAATAATACCAGGTATAAACCGCCAAGAGTTACGTGCTGATAAAATCCACTTACGAGGTGCAGAACCACTAACTACAACTGAACCACTTTTATCAACATCTATAGATACGGTTTTTGGTGGTTGCAGAATCTCAATAGTTCTTTTTAGTAAAAATTCTGATTCATGGGATGTATAAGATTCCCATTCAAAATTCACCTGTTCGGGCTTTAAATTGTTTTGCTCAATCAGTCTTTGTGGATGAATCGCTAAAGGATCTCGCATCCCCAAAACATAATACTTATTCGCCCGCCTACCATAATTTACCACCCTAATACCGGGTTGTGAATCTAGTTTATGAACAAATTTTTCCCATCGTAACCGTTCTCTAATTGCAAAAAAGCTGAGAATAGCGATCGCGATCGCTATTCCGCTCAAAAAAAACCAGGCAAAGGTATAATTTTTCTTTCCCCTTGGTTTGTACTTAGACTGCAAACAATCTTCTAGATAAGGTTTAGTATCTTCAAAGCTCTCAGTATCTCCATCAAAATTATGAAGTTCCCGATCGAATTTTAAATGGATCTTCTCTATACTGTTTTGCAGTACTAATCTTAAATCTTGGGGTGCATTTCCGCGAATAATTGCAGCTAATATTGCAGATGGTCCTGTTTCTATCCATATACTTAAATCCCCAAAATCCATGCTTTGCAAAATATCTTGCTTATTAGTTTGAAAAGAATCATGGACAAAGTCTTGAATTGCTGAGAGCATCCCTGAGACTAGTTCTGGGTCTTGAGTAGATACTTGAGGAGCAACTATATGATTTAGCAATAATCCATTATTTTGATGAATTAGAAAAACCTGTTCTACTCTATAAATCAAAGTCCGTAACAGAACAATCTCAGCAAATGACTTTCCGGTTCTTTGTGCTTCTAATCTCCATTGAAAGCTTTTCAATGATAAACTATGCTCCAATGCTTGATTCATTGATTGAAGCATGTCATCAAATGCTGTCGCTACAGCTTTACGTATAGCTGGACCTATAATTGGAAAAATCGCTTTAGTGAGGATATTTAGATCGTTACTAACAGATTCATGAATAGCTTTTTCGACTGTCGAGACCATCGCAGAGGATAAATATTCTTCTTTCTGAGAACTTAAAATGACAGCTTCGGGAAGAATTTTACTAATATCTTCTGCTTTCACTTCTAAGTTGTCTAAAGATTCGTATAATTTATTTACTTTGCTGGGTTCGATATCTAAAAGTAAACTGCGAAGTTCTAATAACTCTTCACTATTTTCAAACCCATTTTTAAAAGATTCTTTAGTTAACGGATTATCCAAGCAGTTTCTCCCTATTAATTGTCTTTAAAAGTATAGATTCATTTATTTAACAGCATTCATTTTGGTATGTTAATTTTTGAATATCTCTTTTGCAACTAATATATATTTAAGATTTTTATTATATATAAATAAGTATTCAATTTAAATTTAAATTTAAATATCAAGAAGAATAAAATTAAGGTATAAAGTTAAACTTTAAATTTCAATCTACATTCAATCTACATTTTAAGATAATAAATAAATAAATAAATAAATAATAATGTATTCCTTAGTAGGTGGATTGAATTATATGTAGGATGGTAGCGCGTAGTGCAACCCTTGCTGTCACAGATTTTAATACCTTTATAAAGAGATATAAATCATCTTACAAAGAATTATCTTCCCTACTTATAACTTATACCTGAGAGTTTATCTGTACTGCTAAATCCGCAAATAAAGCAGCAAGAGTAGAACGGTCGGTTTTTTGCTGACGAATATCTTTTCCTTCAGTTTGAACTAAATGCAAAATCTCTTGATATTTTTGTAGGATATCATCTTGCAAGGTTTGAGATTGATGCAATACCTGTTCTCTCAATTCTCTTTGCTCATTATTAACTTTCTCTTCAAGCTGACTCAACTTCTTTTCTAAAGAGATATTACTACTTTTATACTCTTGAACTAATGAATTTAAAGATTCTTGTCGCTCTTGCTGTTCTTTCTTTAATCTATCAGCAATAGAATCCACTTCTTGCTTGATGTAATTCTCCAGTACATCTAAACGTTTTCTAGTCTCGTTTCTGAGACTATTACATTCATCCATCAAACGATTTTCTAAGCTACTAAATCTATCTTCAATATCGCGCATCTGATTGCCAAATAAAATATCCCTAACTCTGGATAAATTATTTGATTCGCCAAAATCTTTCTCTCTATAATCCTTTTTTATAACTGTAGAATCTTTATTTTCCTGAGCCGGATAAAAATTATTAGCTGAAGAACCATTTTGCTTACCTTCGGATTCTGGTATATTCATATTTTTAAATGTTGAACTAAAATTTTGAAATCAAACTAATTGAAAATAGAATAAATAAAAATGTATCTGCAAATACATCTATAATATAGATTAAGTATATCTTGTTACAGTTAATGTTAGATTTTTATAAGTATGTTTTATATTATAAGATACGACTAAATGAATATACTTAGCAACGAATATTACTAATTAAATTTGACCTATTCATCCTTAGAGTTTATATCAGTAATAAACTGATAGTAAATAATTAGTAATTCTCTGTAATACACTGCAACATTATGTTATGAATATAACTCCACGCATTTGATATATATACCTTTTCTTAAACTATTATTAGGAGTAGGCAAAAGCAGAGCAAACGCAATCTATGGGTCAAAGTTTCCCAGATATTCATGGAAAATAGATTGTCCTGTGGCATTTTTTCTGCCAGTTATAAATAGACTGGGTTTCCAAACTACCGCGAGGTTTTTATGAGAATTCGTAATGCTACTACCTCAGACCTGCCATGTATTGTTGCAATATATAATGCTTCAATACCTGAGCGTAGAGCAACCGCAGATTTAAAACCTATAAGTGTAGAGAGTCGAGAAAACTGGTTTGCAGCACATAACCCCTCAAAGCATCCTATATGGGTAGTTGAAAATCAAGACTGTATAACCGGATGGTTGAGCTTTCAACCATTTTATGGTAGACCAGCATACGAGCAAACCGCAGAAATCAGCATTTATATAGCTTCAGAATATCAGCAACAAGGTTTAGGAAAAATGCTTCTTACTGAAGCGATTAATCGTAGTCCTGAATTTAATATAAAAACATTACTAGCATTTGTATTTGGTCACAACTATCCTAGTTTACAACTTTTCAAAAAGTATGGATTTCAAGTCTGGGGTAATTTACCTAAAATTGCCCTGATGGATGATAAGGAGTATGACTTGATCATTTTAGGGTTAAGGATTAATTAAGGGTTAATTAATACCGGAATTTCTACATTTTGGGTATATTTAAACTTGACATAAATTTTGATGTTCATAAATTTTCTGTAACAATAACTCGGATGATTTTTCTAGTGCTGTAATAAAAACGCCACTCTCGCTGTCCTTATCCGAAGTTATCCAGTTACCTTTGAGAATAACTTCCATCATTTCAGTATCGCAGTGAGATAGTTCTATATTATTTCCACAGGAATTGTTAAAACTGATTTTTTCTAGTTCTGGGATTAACTCTGAATTCGCAAATATAGGAAAAGCTGCCGTGCTAGATTGAACATTAATATTAGTAGCACTACGTAAGGCTAGGATTACTCGATCTGCTAACCAGCTTTCAACTGATTCTTCTATATACTCTAAGTGAAAAAAGTCTTGATCATAGGTTAGTTTTAACATAATTTTATTGCTTATTCTTAATGTAATTAAATGTAACTTATTAGTGAAATCTTAAATAAGGAGTGTGGGTTTGATTATTTAACTTCAGTTAGGTATTCTTAGGTTACTCTTCGTGTATACATATTTTTCAAAATTCAACGCCGGATTTCTATAGCACTGCTAGGCTTAATTCGTGCATCACAAATTTGATTTTGATTTTAAATAGTTGCTTCATTTACGCTGTGTTGTACTAGTTAGATAGCCTTATTTATGATGAATTTAGTTTATATAGAAAACATACCCCCAAGACAGTTAGAATAAAAATCTCGGAAGTCCCTGTAATATAAAGCTTAAATTGCTAGGGGATGTTTCTGTCTCTGGGGAAATCCCCAAACTTGTTTATCTTCTGAGTGTAAGACCCACCCTGATCCGACAGGAAAATCATAGGAGTATGTCACAAACAGAAAAATTGTTAACATTTAAAGGCATTATGGGAAATTTGGCTAAATTTGTTGTTTCATAAAAACAATGGCAAGACCAAGTTATGGTCCACAAGCAAGAAAACGTGGAAAGCGTCTGTTAGAGATACTACTCGCTTATGCTAATGATGAATTTGATGATTCGGTGGAGCAGGAATTAGATGCTTTGCGTCCTCAAATTCAAACTCGTTGGTTGGAGGGAAATAAACTGGTTGTCAGAACCAAGGTGAGATTTTTACAGGAGTTGAGTTCTTTACATAGGGGTGAAAATTCTTTAACATCAGAAATCTTAAAACCAGAACAGATAAAAGAAGCGCTTAAACGGTATTCAGATTTCTTGGAAATATTAGAAGATAATCGTCCCACTCGTGGTGGTTCTGAAACTTGGCATTTTACCTTAAAGCTTTGGTATCGAGCTTTTGAAAGTAAGTTAAATTTACAAAAGTTTGACCAAGAATGGGAAAGATTACATCCTGCAAACAGTAAAGTGGGGAATTCTCTGTCAAAAGGTCAGAAACAAGTTATTACTCAAAAAGTTATTACTAATACCAATCAACCCGAGAAACCTGGAAAAGATTCTTTATACAGTTCAGTTTCCCAGAACTTAGATGCACAAAAACTAGATTCACAAAAATTAGATTCACGAAAACTAGATTATTGGCGAAATCTCTGTCATCATACCTTAGCTACACAAAATCAAACTCGTTTGACTACTAATACATTAACTGGTGCTGATGGAATTGCCTTTGATGTAGATGAAATATATGTACCTTTAAGATTAGTTACAAGAAATCAGCGAGATAGACGTAGTAAAAATATTTATCCAAGCACTGGTTCTCAATTGTACGAGTCTGAGGATATGGAAATGATTCAGACTTTTACACCACATCAGTTTTTAGAACAGATATTCCAGCAAAGTTCTCAACAAAGTTCTCAGCAAAGTCTACAAAGTCAACGTATAGCAATTATCGGTGAACCTGGTGCAGGTAAAACAACACTGTTACAAAATATTGCTGTCTGGTTATTGAAAAATACACAATCTCTACCCGTGTGGGTCTCTCTAGCTGACTTACAGGAGAAAACCTTAGAGGAATACTTGATAAATGAATGGTTGAGAAATGCGATCGCAAAGCGTCATATTTCTCCAGAGGAAGAAAACGAGTTTTGTGAACTATTCCATCACCGAAGAGTTTGGTTACTTCTGGATGCAGTTGATGAAATGGCGATAGAATCAACTCAAGCTTTAACTAAAATTGCGGGTTTTCTCAAAGGTTGGGTCGCAAATGCAACGGTAGTTATCACTAGTAGGTTAAATGTCTGGGATGCGGGTAAGAATGCTTTGGAATATTTTGATACTTATCGCAACCTAAATTTTACTTATGGTGATACTCAAAAACCTAATCAAGTAGAGCAGTTTATTTATAAATGGTTTGGCAATAGTTCTAAAAATAACTCAGAAATTGCTGAAGCGTTAAGTGCAGAGTTACAAAAACCAGAAAAGCAGCGCATTAGGGATACACTCAGGAATCCCTTAAGACTAGCGTTAATGTGTCGAATTTGGGGATGGAGAGGGGGAAGTTTACCAGACACCAAGTTTATGCTCTATCAACAGTTTGTAGAAGCAATTTATGATTGGAAGCAAGATTATTTTCCTACCAGTTTTTTACAAAGGAAGAAGTTGAATCAAACCTTAGGAAAATTAGCTTTGAATGGTCTTTCTCAGAATGATACTCGATTTCGTTTCAAGCAAAGTTTTATATACACAGTTCTAGATATTGATGAAGAAGAAATATTTCAATTAGCGCTTCAGTTGGGATGGTTGAATCAAGTTGGTATCTCTGCAACAGGAGAAAAAGTTTATGCATTCTATCATCCGACATTCCAAGAATATTTTGCTGCATTAATTATTGAGGAGTGGAATTTCTTTTTAGATTTTCCCAGAGTAAACAATTCATCAAGCTGTAAATATAACGATAAATCCAGTTATAAATCCATTTATAAAATATTTGATACTCAATGGCGAGAAGTTATTTTACTATGGTTTGGTAGAGATGATATATCCTCTGAAAGTAAAGAAGAATTTATTCAAGCACTAATTAATTTTCAGGATGGTTGCGGAGATTTTTACACATATCAAGCTTACTTTCTCGCAGCTCAAGGAACAGCTGAAAGTGATTCTTCATCAAATCGAGAAATCATCGAACAACTGATAAAATGGCGATTTGGTTACTTTCATCCGGTAAATCATGTATGGTGGAAGTATCCCCCAGTAATTTCAGAAAGTGCTAGAGTCGCACTTCTCAAAAGCGATCGCAAAACTGCTATCATAGCTTTGGAGAATTTTGTCACTTCAAATCCCACTCACTTTGAAACTTGGACTGCTGCTTACAGTTTGGGATACGCTTTTGATCCTGGTAATAGCATCGCTGTAACAACTTTAGAAAAAATGGTATTGGGAGTTCGTAATGAATACTTACTTTGGCAAGCAGCAGACTGTTTGAGTAAAGTACAACCAGGAAACGCGATCGCTAAAAATGCCTTAATTCAAATCCTTCAGACTACCAAAAAAGACTCATCTCGTCGTAAAGCTGCTTACAGTTTAGCGAAGATAGAACCCCAAAACAAGTTTGCCATATCTAGTTTAGAAAAAATTATTACTGAAGCAACAAATGAGCAGCAAAGACAACAAGCAGCAGAAAATCTGCTCAGTATTCATCCAGATAATAAAATAGCTCTAGCCCAATTAAATTTTACTGAATTACAACGAAAAAATAAGGGTAGAAATCAAAGTCACAATCAACGCAAGAAGCCTAAGTCTATCAAACAATCTAGTAACAACGGCAGAGAAATTCAAGCCTTGGTTTTAGGTATTCAAAGAAGCAAAGACGAAGATAGTAAAAGACGCAGAGCATTTAAGCTCGCAAATCTGCAACCTGGTAATCCTATTGCATTAGACAACTTGTTATACTTGGTAAAATTTGCTCTCAAAGAATCAGTGCGAAAACAAGGAGCAGACAACTGTAAAAAAATTATTCTAGACCAACAAATACCCAAAGCGATCGCTTACAGCGGGTGCTATCGCACCATCGCATCTTTACAGGAATGTTTCTCCGATTCAGTTACAGAAGATGAATTAGAAGCATTCCGCGATGCTTATAAATTACTATGGTACTGCGGACAAAAGATGAATTATTTAGAGTTTTTACAAGTTTGGAAACAGAGTCTTAAATTGTAAATAAATAAATAAATAAATAAATATAAAGATTTATGAAAAATTACAAACAATCACAAAAGTAGATGAAAAAGATTTTTATATGGCTAATTAAAGGTTACAAAATTTTCATTTCTCCTTTACTACCCCCTAGTTGTAGATTTCAACCAACTTGCTCTGAATACGCAATGGAAGCAATAGAAAGGTTTGGTATATTTCGGGGTACTTGGTTAGGGACTAAAAGAATATTACGCTGTAATCCATTCTTTCCCGGTGGATATGACCCCGTACCGCTTCTAAGTATGGATAAAAAAAACTTTTCTCAAGTTATTAAGAAAGATAAAGACAATCGAAATAAAAAAGAAGATTGACTTGTGAATTATTCGATTATTCACTAAACTCTTTGCTATATAAAGATTAGAGAATGTGTAAATTAGAAGGAAATGAAATAAATCAAATATTTGAGGCTCCAGTTATTAAAATATTAGCGCAATTCATGTATTAACAAAATCTTCAACGACAAAAGTTTGAGTTTCAATTGTGACTGTATCGCTTGATATTAATTTCCTTCCCCTACGGGTTTCTAAAACACCATTCACCTTAACTAAACCATCAACAATCATATATTTAGCTTGTCCTCCAGTAGATGCAACACCTACGAGTTTTAAAAACTGGTCAAGCTTAATTTTTTTATCTTCTAGATTATCCATTTTTTATTTCGTGAAGGAAGATGAAAGAGGAGAAAGTCGAAATTGGAAAAAATTTTGAATTTTGAATTTTGAATTTTGAATTCCCACCTTGTGGGTAGCTCATTACTCATATTATTTAGTTTTGTAAGCTTTCTTGATAAATTTTAACTATTTATTTTGAGATAAGTAACATTGAGATATTTTATCTTTATTCCCAGTAACTTAGAATTTATACTTCTTCAAATAAATCATTTGACATAAAAATTACTGGGACTCATCGTGTTGCAATTATTTAACACAATTCAAACAATTTTAGTACCCGTTTGCTTTGTATTCGCTTGGTTGATAATTATTCTGACAGCTAATAGTCTATGGACAGCAGCTCGTGATGGTATAGCTACAGCAAAACAAATGCATCAAATACCCTGCCCAGACTGCTCATTTTTTACCAATAATCATTGTCTCAAATGTACAGTTCACCCGCAAATTGCAAATACAGAAGAAGCAATAAACTGCTTAGATTATCAACCGAAAACTAATACCATGTTTTACTAAAGAATATTTCAGCTAAATTTAGCGCTATTACCCTATCGGGGGTTGTGTGAAGCGATCGCGGGAATAATATTCTATTATTGCGATCGCATCTGAAAAATCCTAGTTTATCTATCCTTGATAAGTAGGAAAATCCGTATAACCTTCCTTTCCTGGAGAGTACCAAACTTTTACATCCGCTTCGGGATTAAGTGACCAGTTATTAGCAAAACGTTCAACTAAATCTGGGTTACTGATAATTGGTCTTCCGAAAGCAATTAAATCTGCATTACCTTCTTTTAATGCTGCTTCGGCAGTTTCTTGAGTATATCCACAATTACCAATAATAGGTCCATCAAAGACTTTTCTAAATTCTCCTAAAGTCATTGGGTCTCCTAATTCATGGAAACCAAAACCTAAACCATCCATAATATGGAGATAAGCTAAACCATAACTATTCAATTCTTTAGCCGCATAAAGAAAAGTTTCCCGATAGTCAGGGGAACCCATGTCATTATATACCCCATTCGGAGACAAGCGGACTCCTACCCTATTTGCAGGAAAAACTGTGGATACAGCTGCCACAACCTCCTTAAGTAAACGGCATCTATTCTCAAGACTACCACCATACTTATCTGTCCGCTTGTTAGTTTTAGATTCCAAAAAAGTATCGAGTAAATAACCATTCGCAGAGTGAATCTCTACTCCATCAAAACCAGCCTTTCTAGAATTTTCTGCCGCTTTTCTGTAATCTTCTACAATTAGAGGTATTTCCTCTGTCTCTAAAGCATGGGGTGTCTCGTAGGGTTGCTTACCATCTGGAGTATGAATATAGTCCCCGTTAATAGCGATCGCGCTGGGAGCAACAGCTAGTTTACCATCGTGAAAACTACTATGAGAAGCCCTTCCACAATGCCAAAGTTGTAAAAAGAATGGCGTATTTTGAGCATGTACTGCACTAACAACTTTTTTCCAACCTTCTGTTTGTTCCTCCGTATAAACACCTGGAGCATTCACCCAACCGTTAGCTTGATTAGAAATAAAAGTACCTTCAGTAATAATTAGACCAACCCCAGTTCTTTGAGTGTAATATTGTGCCATCAAATCATTCGGAATACCCTCATTAACGGCTCTACCTCTGGTTAAAGGAGGCATTACGACCCTATTTTTTAAAGATAAATCTCGCAATTCAAAAGGACTTAGCAGTGTTGGTGAAGTGGTTTGAGTTGCCATTTACTTTACCATTGAAGTTGAACGATAATTATTATCTGTCAAAAATTCGGAACTTACGTATTTTAGATAAAACTTTACATAAAGATGATAATTTCTGTTTGGGGGGAAGACAAAAATCTTAATAGATAAGGGGAGAAAAACTAATGCAAGCTGCTTGGTATGAAATTCAGGGTAAAGCCAAAGATGTAATTAAATATGGAGAAATTTCTGTACCGGAACTTAATGATGGTGAAGTTTTGGTCAGAATATACGCTTCCGGTGTAAATCCATCTGACACTAAAGTTCGCGCTGGTTGGGGAGGTATCAAACAGAAGTTTGAGCGAATCATTCCCCATCAAGATGGTGCAGGTATCATTGAAAGTGTGGGAAATGGCGTTTCTAATTCTCGCATCGGAGAACAAGTTTGGATTTATGAAGCACAACAGGGAAGACCCTATGGAACAGCTGCCCAATATACGGTTGTACCGAGTAATCAAGCCGTACCCTTACCAGATAATACCAGTTTTTTAGAAGCAGCTTGTCTAGGAGTTCCAGCAATGACCGCTCATCGTGCTGTTTTCGCTGATGGTTCGGTGAAAGGACAGACTATTCTAGTTACTGGAGGAGCTGGAGCAGTGGGTAACTATGGAATACAGTGGGGTAAATGGGGTGGTGCAGAGGTTATTACTACGGTCAGTAGCGATAAAAAAGCAGAGATTGCAATTTCTGCGGGTGCAGACCATATCATTAATTATCGGAACGAAGATGTAGTCAAACGCATTCAAGAGATTACCGGTAGAAAGAAAGGAATCAATCGGATTATTGATGTTGATTTCAGCCGCAATCTTTCCATTGCTGATGCAGTTTTACGAACCAATGGTGCGATCGCTATGTATTCAGCAAATCCGGATGATGCTCCAGTTTTACCAGTATTATCCCTAATGATGAGGAATATCACTATTCGTACCATCCTTGTATATACTATGCCCTCAGAGGCTAAACAACAAGCAATTCGAGATATTACCACCGCTTTAGTTGCAGGTGCATTACATCATAATATCGCTCAACGTTTCTCCTTAGCTGAAGTTGCTGCTGCTCATGAAGCACAAGATAGCGGACAGATGATTGGGAAAGCGGTTGTGGAGATTTCTTGAAAGGTGAGTATCAAAAAATAAATCATACTTCTTCCTACTGCAATGGGTTAGAGGGGATACTAACACACCATCGCTTATTTAAAATTGTAGAAAAAATTATAGTTGAGACAAGACATAACTAAATGGTGAATCAATTAACAATTAAACCATCTTGGACATAAATAGTCCGTTTAGCCTTTTTAGCTATATCATGTTCGTGAGTAACAATGATAATTGTGATTTCCTGTTCATTTAGCTGTGCAAACAATTCCATAACCTCATGAGATGTCTGAGTATCCAATGCACCCGTAGGTTCATCAGCTAAAATTAAGGCTGGATTATTAACCAAAGCACGAGCGATCGCTACTCTTTGCTGTTGTCCTCCGGAAAGTTGATTTGGACGATTGCGAATTTTATCTGCTAAACCGACTTGAGTTAAAACTGATTGTGCTTGGTCAGAGCGTTCTTTTTTGGGAATACCTGCATAAACCATGGGTAACATGACATTTTCTAAAGCAGTTGCACGTGGTAATAAATTAAATTGTTGAAAGACAAAACCAAGTCTTTGATTACGGATATATGCTAATTCATCATCACTAAAGGTTGTCAGGTCTCGATTTTCCAGGATATATTGACCATTGCTAGGACGGTCTAGACAACCGATAATATTCATTAATGTAGATTTTCCAGAACCAGAAGCACCCATAATTGCAACGTATTCCCCTTTTTCTATATTTAGATTAATACCTTTAAGTATGGGAATATTCACCAATCCTAACTGGTAGGTTTTTGTAATTGATTCCATCAAAATCATATTATTATCAACTATTTACCTGGTTTTTAAAAACTAAAAATTAGATTCCCTCACTCACCCACTCACTCACTAACCCATTCAATCACTCCTCAAAGCAGCAATCGGGTCTAACCTAGATGCATTTCTAGCAGGAATTACACCAGCAATTAAACCGACTCCACTAGATAAACCAAAAGCAAGGATGATAGAAGCAGAGGAAACAATAAAAGTAAAATTAAATAGTGTTGCAGCACCAAAAGCAATTCCAATTCCTAGTCCAATTCCAATTACACCACCGACAGTAGAAATCACAACAGCTTCAACTAAAAACTGACGTAAAATTGCTGAATTAGTCGCACCCACAGCCTTACGAATACCAATTTCTCGGGTTCTTTCGACCACAGAAACTAACATAATATTGGCAATCCCAATTCCACCAACCACTAAAGAAATGCCTGCAATTGACCCTACCATGATGGTTAACAAACCAACAACAGTTGTCAGGGTTTCCAAAATATCAGCTTGGTTAGTTACCCGGAAATCATCATCATTAGGAGACTGAATATTATGACGCGATCGCAGTAAGTTAGTAATTTGAAATTGAGCTGCTGCTAAGTTTTCTTGACCAATATATTTGATGTAGATACCATTCACAGAAATTCCAAATAGAGAGTTATTTCCGACGATTCTAGATGACATGGTGGTCAGAGGGATATAAACTGCATCATCCCGATCCATTGGTCCTTGAGAACCTTTGGTTTCCATAATTCCAATTACTTCATAAACTTCTCCCTTAATGCGAATTTTTTCTCCAATCGGATTCACATCTGCTGGAAAAATTTCTCTTTTAACGGTTGTACCTAAAACAACTACCTGCTGACTTGCATCCAATTCTGCTTGATTTAAATATCTACCCGTAGTGGGAAAAGTATTTCTAGCTTCAGGGTAATTTAAATCTGTTCCATACACAGTAGTTAAAGTATTTTCCCCTTCATAGACAACTTGTTGTTTACTCTGTAAATATCCCGCAACAATCCCTGCTGCTGGTGCTTCAGTAGCGATCGCTTTTGCATCTTCCCAGGTTAATGTGCTGCTAGAACCCTGTCCTTGACTGACATTACCACCTTTTGCTTCTCCTGCTAATACCTGTAAAACATCGGAACCCAAGGCTTGAATTTGTTCTTCAGTAGATTTTTGTACACCTTGACCAATTGAGGTAATACCAATTACAGAAGCAATCCCAATAATCATTCCCAGCATGGTTAATCCGGTTCGTAGTTTATTACTCCACAGGGATTCTAATGCCATTGATAATATTTCAATGGTGGAAATAGAATAAGATTTACGATGATTTTTTAGTTGTATTCGTTTAACTGTATTAATCATTACATTAGATTTATTTCCAGGTTTTTAATTTTCCAGGTTTTTAATTTTCCAGGTTTTTAATTTTTCAGGTTTTTAATTTTCTAGGTTTTTAATTTTTCAGGTTTTTAATTTTCTTGTTACCAAAAAAATACTCAAAATTTAGTTATTTCTGGGTGGGAATAAACCTCTTCTTGGAGATTGGGATTCACTTACATCTGGTACAGATAATAAAACTTTCTCGTTTCCTGTTAAACCAGATTTAATTTCAGTTTTATTTTTAACTACCACTCCAGTTTCAATATCTATAAAGATAGGTTGATTCTGCTCATTTAGAATATATACACCAGTCCCTTTAGATTCTCTTACAACAGCCACAGTTGGAACAACTAAAGCATTTTCCTTTTTACCCACTGTAAACTCAGCTTCTACATTCATACCCGAACGTAAAAGATTTTTGGTTTTTTGATCAGAAGTAATATCTGCTTTGACTTCAAAGCTAGTTACATTTTGTTCAACCGTCGCTTCGGCAGCAATCTGTGATATTTTGCCAGTAAATACTTTACCTGGATAAGCATCTGTTTTAATCTTTACGTCTTGTCCAATACGGATTTTTGCTAAATTAGATTCAGCAATATTGGCGACTAACTGATTATTTGCAGTTAAGGATAAAATGGAAGAAGCAAGACTCGAAGAACTTGTTCCTCCTGTATTATTTGGGGTTACAAAAGAACCAGGCTTAGAATATATCTTAGTAATCACACCATCGAAGGGAGCGCGAACGACTGTATCATCAATTTGAGCAAGGATTGTTTGTAAAGAACCCCTTGCAGAATTAACTTGTGCAACTGCTTGAATGATATCTTCTTTTCTTGCACCAGCTTTACTTAAATTATAGGATTGTTGTAGTTGTTTTACCTTTGCTCTTGCTTGTTGAATATCTTCCTGACGAGAGCCAATTTGTAATAATTTTAACGCTTGTTCGGCTTCTTGAAGTTGAGCATAAGCGGTCTCTTGGCTGGTTTGATATATGCTCAATTCTTGCTGAGAAATTGCACCAGCATCAGATAATCTTTGATAGCGTTCTAACTCTTTTTCTGCTTGTTTAAATGTGGCTTTAGAATGGTTTAATCTTGCTTGTGCTTGAGCAATATCTTGAGGACGATTTCCATTAATTAACTTATTTAAATTTGCTTGTGCTTCTTCTAATTGTGCTTTGGATTGTGCAATTTCTTCGGAACGATTTCCTGCTTGTAACTTTTCTAAATTTGCTTGAGCAGATGCAACTTCTGCTTTTGCTTGGGTTAGTTGTCCTTGTAAGTTTGCATCATCCATATAAGCAAGGATTTGTCCTTTTTTGACAGTATCTCCTTCTTCAACTAATAAATTTTTGATTATACCAGAGCTTTCAGGACTAAGATTAATAGAAAGTTCAGGTTCAATCTTTCCATTGGCTGAAACTATAATTTGTAAATCTTGTCTTTCTACTGATTGAGATGGTAATTGGGTCTGTGAATTACGAAGTATTCTGACTCTAATAATCCGAAATGCAATCATTCCAATAGCAATTACCAGACCAATAATCAATAGTTTGCCAATTTTTTTTTTACTTATTTTTGTAACATCAGATTTTTTTTCAACATCAGGTGTAGATGAATTGGATATTTCCATTGTTATGATTATATATTTAAAAAATATCTAATTTTACTCAAAAAATAATTTAAATTATAGATAAAAAATTAAATAGTCGAAAATAAAAAAGTAAATAAATAAACAAATAAATGAATGAATGAAAATTATTAGGATAAAAGTATAGCCAAGAGAAGTATAGCCAAGAGAAATATAGCCAAGAGAAATATAGCCAAAATAAACACAAAGTTGAAAAATTAAAGCGGCTATTTATTTTTTCAACTTTGTCATAATATAACTATGGAGCTAAAAAAACTTTATGCAATAGTAAAGATATAAGCACAGTAGCGGTAACTTTGCTTTATTCTTCCTATGCCCTTGTGAACGACTTAAACAGAACCATGTGCTTTCATAAATTTTACATTAGATAAAACTCTAACCCCTTCCTCCTTGTCGGCGCATTCTCATTATTTGTCGCTTTTGTTCGTTAGTCAAAATCTTCTTTATTTCTTTACGTTGCCATTTTCTGAGACTTTCTAGGTCTTTCTCTTGGTCTTTTGATAGGTTTAAAGACTCGATTACTTCTTTGAGGTCTCCCCCAGCTTCCATTTCTGCTTTTACAGTATCTTGCTGTTCGGATGTCAGAATTTCACCCATGCGATCGCGAACCTCTTCACCGATTTCCCGGAGTTCTTCTTTCTGCTCGTCACTAAATTCAATACCAGGTATCTTTGGAATACCGTTTTCTATCTGTATATTTCCTCGTTGAGCAGATGCAACTTGTACATTCGATACGCTAAGTGTTGTAGCGAGTACCGAACCTACCATTAGCGCAAATATGAACTTTGATTTCATTATTCTCCTATGTGCTGTACGCTATACATGTATGCTTTTATATGGAACTTTGCTTGAATTCCACATTTAAATCCTATGTGCTACTCATAAGATGTACATCGTACTAGCGCTCTACATTTATTTTGGTACTTTAGTCACGAGCAATTTTATAGAAAATAGTACTTCAGTCTCTGGAAAGATTATAAAATTAGTTATACATTAGGAAGGATTATATTAAAAATAAATGTATATATATTAAGCTGATATAAATAATAAAACTTTTATTTGTATAAACTATTTTCGTAAACTGTTTGTGTAAATTATTAGTTTAAATATTTCCATTTATTGAAAATCAAAAATATCCTTACTTAAAGTGCTTGATTATTAGTAGGATAATAGATAAATGGTAACTCAAAATTGACATGATTAAAACAACAAGATTTAATCAATGTAAACTATTTCAGATAATCTACAATCATCCATTTCCTTTATTTGTATATTTGGAATGGATATTATTATCAATGTGTATACTAGTAGAAATCAGGGTTGGTAATTTTCCAAGACCTCCATTTATGGCTCAAAAGGATATCCTTAATCCGGTTTTATTTTTTCCTGCTGTGATTATATTTGGAGCAATGGGTTTAAGATTACCTAGAAGTAAAATAATATATAAAATTATCTATACATTAATCAACATCATATTAATGTTGTTAGTTAACTATGCTGCTGGTAGAAAACTTGGTTTTTCTCCTCCTTTACTACTTATTTTAGCTATTCGTAGCTGTTTAATATTTAAAACTCAAGGCAGATTAGTAGTTGCGTTTCTATCCTGGATACTTTTTATTTTCACATTAAACACAAATGTTACCTTTAATTTGCCGCTAACATCAACATTAGTTAGTCCTAAAGACATTGAAAGTGTAGTTGCAAATTTACAGATGACTGCTGGATTCTTCTTTAGTTTTATATTAATATTTGTATTCTTACTAGTAAATTCCCTAATCTCTGAACGTGAAAGTCGTCAGAAATTAGTATTAGCTCACGAACAATTAAGACAGTATGCTCTAAGAATTGAAGACCAAGCAACTTTGCAAGAACGGAATCGTATCGCAAGAGAAATTCATGACTCTATCGGACATTCTCTGACAGCACAGAGTATTCAAATTTCAAATGCTTTACTGTTCATTGATTCAAATATTAATAAGGCAAAATCTTTTTTAGTACAAGCTAAAGAATTAGGGTCAGATGCTTTGAAAGAAGTTCGTTTCTCTGTAACAGCACTACGTTCCGACCCATTAAAAGGAAAAAGTTTAAAACTAAGAATTGAAAATTTATTTACAGAATTTCAATCGCGATCGCAAATTCAACCAAAATTATCTCTACAAGTGAATGAAACTTTATCAACAGAGATAAACTTGGCTATTTATCGTATTATTCAAGAAGCTTTAACCAATATTTCTAAACATAGTAATGCGGATGAAGTCATGATTGAAATTAAAATAATTGATAATTCCCTATGTCTTTATATTGAAGATAATGGTGTTGGTTTCCACCCAAATCAAAATACTACCGGTTTTGGACTCCAAAGTATGCGCGATCGCACGTCTGCATTAGGTGGTCATTTTTATATTAATAGTCAGCCCAAGGAAGGTTGCAGCATAACAGCTTTTTTCCCAATTTCGAGGTTCGAGTGATGGTTCGTCTATTATTGGTGGATGACCAAGAAATTATTCGTCAAGGTATCAAAAGTTTACTAGAATCACAATCCGATTTTGAAGTGGTTGGAGAAGCTGAAAATGGTCAACAGGGGATATCCCAAGTCGAATTATTACATCCAGATATCATATTAATGGACGTCAGAATGCCAATTATGGATGGTATTGCAGCAACAAAGGCAATTATCCAAAAGTTTCCCGGAGCTAAAATTTTAATTTTGACTACCTTTGATGACGAGGAATATATCTGTGAGGGGATGCAATTTGGTGCCAAGGGTTATTTACTCAAAGACACACCATTAGAACTATTAGCAAATGCAATTCGACTAGTACATGCAGGACACACCCATTTAGGACCAGGACTATTCCAGAAAATTATCCCTTCTATTCCCGAAACTGCGATCGCAAACAATTCTACTCCACCCCATGAACTACAAAAGCTGACTCCTAGGGAAAAAGAGGTTTTACGTTTAATTGCTAAAGCTGCAAGTAATAAGGAAATTGCTGAAAAGCTTTTTATAACAGAGAGAACAGTTAAAAATCATGTCACAAATATTTTAACTAGACTCAATCTCAGAGATAGAACCCAAGCTGCAATTTTTGCTAATTCCTATTTACACTTTTTAGATTTTTAAAAACCTATCATTGAAAAGTAAAGCTAAAAAGTAAAACTTTAAAAAATCATATTAAAATAACAAATGTTGCAGTTGTGTTATTCAGGAGTGGGGTAGACTTATTTCCCAGCAAAAATTCGCTATAATCAGCCAAATCATCAATTCCCATCAAATTGAGGATGATTTCAGCTATCAACCAAATACTAATATCACATAATAGTTTTTTCCAGCGAGCTGTCTTCATAGTTCTTCCCCCATTCGCTAGGGTAACTTTTTGCTGAACAATCTCACACTATGAATAAATAGGGAAGAACTAGAGAAAATATGCGGATATCAAATTAGGTAGTTTGAGATTCGTTAAAATAGTCTTGTAGTTAAATTAATATATTTAAAATTACTTAAACATGAGTACTCAACCATCCAATAAACTATCTGCTGCTAAACGATTTGCATTCGGTTTAATAATTGGACTTTTCATCGCAGGATTATTTTGGCTCTATTCAATTTACTTTAATGTCTATATCCCTTCACTTCAAGGGATTATTGGAGCTACTGTACTAGCAATATCCTGTGGTGCGATCGCTGTTATGAGCGGGATTGATAAAGTATTTGATAATATACCAAAGATATAACCTGTGTCTTCACAAGTAAAAGATTTATAATACGGGATTATTGTAGAGATATACTTGCCTCTCTACTTATATTTTATGGGAAATATTTAATGTATCTGGAGTTAGATATAGATGAAAAACAAGAAAAGTCTTTTGAAAGCGATCGCGTAATTCTCTACACAGCTTTATTAAGAAATAAAATTACAGTCTACAAAAATCATTAGCCCTATCTCTGGTAATGTTTATTACAATCCTAATAAATAATGATAGAAATCTCCATTCTTACTGTAACCAAGAGATTCATACAGAGCTTGAGCTGCAATATTATCAATTTGGGTTCCTAAAGTGATACGGACTGCTCCTGTATCCCTTGCAAAATCCTCTGCTGTTTTCATTAACAGCTTTGCGACACCTTGTTTTCGATAAGCTTCCTCGATAAACAAATCATTCAAAATCCAAACACGTTTCATGGAGACTGAGGAGAAACTAGGATAAAGCTGAGTAAATCCAACTGAGTGACCATTTTCTTTAGCTACAAATATAGCAGAATCACCTTTTTGAAAACGCTCTTGCAGAAATTCTCTTGCAGCTTCTATATCTGAAGACTGGTTATAGAAAACCCGGTATCCATCGAATAATCTCACAACTTCCTCAAGATGCTCAAAACCAGCTTGAATAACTTCCATTTCCCACCCTCAGAAATTAACTATATTTGATGAAAATTCGGGTACAAATGTGAATGATAACAAAAGTTTGTATCCTAAATCACTTGAAAAAATTATTTAAATCAAGCAAAATAGTATTTTAGTACTATTATGATTGATTTGAAATGAAAAAATTTAAACGGAATCATTCTTTTGGAATGCCAGCTTCATTTGGAAAACAAGGTGATGATTTCAGTAAAATTAAACCATTAAAGCTTTTACCTAATCCACCTCTACCAGATATCTCGATTCCACCTTTACCTTTGCTAAATGATAATAAAGTGGAGTGAAAGCTACTTTTTACCTACTTTCTTTTGCACTTTTCAGTCTGGGAAAGTATATACTAAAGGCTATGCCTCCTATATATATTTAAGTATTAATACTTAACTTCTCTCCTCTAATTGCACGGTCCAACAATTCCATCGGATGCATGACCCCGATATCTTTACCTTGTGATTGTAAGTGTTTAGTGATTTGCAAACTACATCCAGGGTTTGCAGAAGCAATTAAATCAGCACCAGTATTAGTCAAATTTTGAACTTTTTGCTGTCCCAATTCTTCAGCTACTTCTGGTTGCAACATATTGTAAATACCTGCACTACCGCAACACAAACCTGCATCCAATGGTTCTCTGAGGGTAACACCGGGGATTTGTTTTAATAATTGACGGGGTTGGACGCTGATTTTTTGACCGTGGAGTAAATGACATGCGTCTTGGTAAACCATTGTTAAGGGTTTATCTGTGAGGGGAGATAACTCTGCTGTTAAACCAACGGTCGCTAAAAACTCTTGCGCATCTTTAACCTTTGCTGCAAATGCTTTTGCTTTCTCTTTGTACTCCGGATCATTTTCTAAGATATGACCGTATTCTTTCAGAGTATGTCCGCAACCTGCAGCATTAATAATTACAAAATCTACATCTGTATCTGCAAAGCTATCAATCATTTGTCTAGCTAAAGCTTGTGCTTGTTGAGTTTGTCCTTGGTGTTCGGGTAGTGCAGCGCAACAACCCTGGGTTTTGGGAATTATCACTTCACAACCATTCGCAGTCAGCACCCTTGCTGTAGCTTCATTTACAGGGGAGAAAAATAATCTTTGCACGCATCCTAGAATCATTCCGACTCGGTAGCGCTTTTCTCCTTGGGGAGGAATAACTGTGGGGAAGTCACCTTGAAATGATTTGGCAGTAATTTGTGGCAAAATGGACTCCATCGCAGCTAAACGAGGAGATATACGCTCAAGTAATCCTGTGGAATGGATAAGTTTAGATAAACCTGATTTTTGATAGAGGAATAGGGGAATAAGTAAAATTTTTAATAGCTTGGGATAGGGAAAGAGTGAAAATATGAGTTTGCGAAACAGTGTATCGAGCCATTTACGGGGGTAATTGCGTTCTACCTGATGACGAGTTGCAGAGATTAATTTGTCATATTGTACCCCGGAAGGACAAGCGCTGACGCAAGCTAAACAACCCAAACAAGTATCAAAATGCTGTACGGTTGCTGTATTTAAAGGTATTTCACCTTTATTAATTGCATCCATTAGATAAATTCTTCCCCTGGGAGAATCCATCTCTTTACCGATAACTCTGTAACTGGGACAAGTAGGAAGACAAAATCCGCAGTGAACGCAGGTGTCTATCAGTTTTGGTTCTGGTGGATTTTTGAAGTCAAAACCCTGTTGTTGAAGGTTGTTTTTATGGTTGTTATGCTCCGAATTTTTATTCTCGGAATAATTATCATTAGAACTTTTATTAGCAAAATTATCAAAAGCTTGCATCTTCCCCTCTTCCCCTAGTAATCGTTTATTTATCTTAAATAAAAAAATCAATAATTTTTCTGTTATATCATGTGGGTTTAATTAGTTACGATATGGGAATTTGTGTTAAAAACTCTCAAATCTTTCCCCTCTGCTCCAGGAACTTCTTTGCTCTTCTGCTCCCAAGAGTCTACATGAGAAGTATTTAACCGAACACGATATTATCCCATCTCCCCGAATTTCCCCTCTCCTGACTAAGAAAAGGGATATCCGTAACGGGGTGAATTTTTCTCAAAACTACTGGAAATTCAATAATTTGCGCATACACTTTAGCCTGAGTAAAGAGAGAAGCGATCGCTATGACGGAATGAAGTTGTTCAAATTCCCCCCACAAATCGACCGGGGTTAAAAATATTGTCTGGATCAAATTTAGATTTAATTTGCTGCATGATGTGCAAAGCATTACCTTTATAACCCCAAATATCAAAGTGTTCTTTAACAGACTTTGGTGCTTCTAGAACTGATAGAAAACCTGCATGACTTTGGCAAATATCCCGCATTCGTACCACATCTTTTTCATCCTCCATACGTAATAATCCTAGTCCACTTGCATTGTGAATATAACCAATTTCTACATTGCCAATAACTTCTGATGCAGCACTGGGTAATACTCCTATTTTGCAACTAATAGGAAACTTTGTGTGAGTATTGTGTATTTGATTGTGCAATAATCCCCATAGTTCTTCCCCATGAGTTTCTGAGAAGGTAAAACTATGTAAGTCTAGTTTGTGTGCTACCTCTAAAAGCTGTTTTGATTGCTCCTGAACGCTTTCACTAATACTCTGGAAGCGCACTATCAAAGCATTATCTGTGTTTTGTACAGCTGAGCTATTTAAATCTAAACCCGATAGCAATTGAGAAGAAATGATATCAGCGTCAGTGGGTGTTAAAGCAGAACCGCGTAATATTCCCGCAGCTTGAGATATTTTATCTCTCTCACCCGTCATAACTACCGTTCCTGAAGCTTCTTGGACGGGGTAAAGACGGAAAGTTAACTGAGTAATTACTCCCAAAGTACCGTAAGAACCTGTAAATAATTTCATCAGGTCGTATCCAGCAACGTTTTTGACAACTTTTCCCCCAGCTTTCACAATTTCACCATCGCTACGTACAAAGGTAATTCCTAATAACTGGTCTCTGACGCTACCGTAACGCTGTCTGAGAGAACCCGTATCTGCTGTAGCGACAATACCACCCAGAGTTGCTGTTTCTGATCCAGTGGGATTTAGGGCTAAAAATTGATTTTGCTTTGCTAAGGTTTCTGTCAGATGAGAAAAACTGACTCCTGCATCAACTGTCACAGTAAAATCACCAACAGCATGTTCTATTCGTTGATTCAGACCTTCTGTACTGACAACAATATCTATATTTTCGCTCAATCCACCCCAATGAAGTTTACTTGCTCCACCACAGGTGAGGATACGCCATTTTTTATCTTTAGCGATCGCAATAATTTTTGCAAGTTGTTTTTCAGTCCGGGGATAAACTAAACAGTCTGGATGATGATTATCTGAGTTTTTTATATTTAGTGCTTCTAATATTTGTTCTTTTTTCTTTGTTTCTACTTCTTCCCAATTTACGATAGCGTCATGTTCTTCAACTACTTGTATAAGAGATTCTGTATGAGTATCTAAGGTTTTTTCCCTGGACATTGCAACACCGGTTAAGAGGTCATCACTTTAGCTTTAACAAAAAGGGTAATGTTTAAAGGGTAAAGGGGTAAAGGGGTAAGGAGATAATCTTATGGAGTAACACCAATTCATAAAAAATATGATACATCTGTTGTAGTGGTGAAAACTTTGCACCGCCTCAAAAAGTTTTGTCCCAGATGCATTATTTTACATCCGGGACAAATTATTGGGAATTATTGGGAAATATCTATTGAAAACTGCTATAAAAATTTACCTATGTTGAAGCATTTATAGTCTCCTTACTTACGGAGGTACTGTTTACTGTTTCATAATAAGTATCGTTATTCAGGTATGGAGATGTATTGATGTCATCCAAACCTGTAATCAGTCTAGCTCCACGATTCCGAGTAAAGTAGTTCCATACCCATTGAATTGTAACTATCAATTTGTTATCAAATTCAATTAAGAAGTAAATATGAATGACTAGCCAAAACAACCAAGCGAAGAAGCCTTTTAATTTAATAAATAATAAATCTACTACAGCAGCATTTCTGCCAATGACTGCAAGTGCTCCCATATCATTGTAGTTGAATGCTTCTGACTTCTTACCCTTAATAGCCTTCTTGATAGAAGAAGCAACATACTTTCCTTGCTGCATTGCAACTGGTGCTACACCTGGTAAAGGTCTACCATTTTCCTGAGCGCAGTGTCCCAAGTCTCCAATCACAAAGATATTAGAATATTCTTTCAGACTTAAATTAGGCTCTACAATTACTCTACCAGCGCGATCGCATTCGGCACCAGTTTTCTCGGCTATTACTTTCCCAAGTGCTGATGCTTTGACTCCAGCTCCCCATAATACAGTCCTAGCTGAAATCTGTTTGACTTCATCACCTTGCTTGAGGGTAACAAGATCCCCTTCAATTTCGGTTACTAATGTCTTGGTGTATACTGTCACACCCAATTTCTGTAAAGATATTTCTGCTTCTCTAGATAGTTCTGGTGCAAAGGGTGGCAAAATTCTATCCATCCCTTCTAGTAATAGAACCTGTGCTTCGGATGTATCAATATTGCGGAAGTCGTTTTTTAAAGTTGAGTAAGCTAATTCCGCGATCGCACCAGCTAATTCCACCCCAGTAGGACCACCACCTACAATAGCAAAAGTCATTAAAGAACGTCTTCTTTCGGGGTCGGTTTCTTTCTCTGCTGCTTCAAATGCACTAAATATCCGACGACGCATCTCTATTGCATCTTCTACTGTCTTTAAACCCGGTGCAGACCTCTCCCAATGGTCTTTACCAAAGTATGAATGCTTTGCACCTGTCGCAACTACTAAAGAGTCATAAGGGATTTTCTCGTCACCCAAAATTACTTCTTGACTCTGGGGATCTATATCTGTAACTTCCCCTAATACTACTTTTGTATTTTTACTTTTCTTGAGTATAGAGCGCAATGGCGATGAGATATCAGCCGGAGATAGCGTACCGGTCGCAACTTGGTAAAGGAGTGGTTGGAATAAATGAAAATTACGTTTGTCAATTAGCGTAACATCAACGTCATTACTGCAAAGGTTCTTAGCAGCGTAAAGACCACCAAAACCTCCACCAACGATAACTACCCGATGACGAGACTTTCCGTCAATCACATCCGCCATAAGTTTATATTTCCTTAATGTGATATTACTTTACTATTCTTAACAAATTTTTATCACTCTTGTCATTGATGATTCTGCTTAAGCATTACATTTACTATTTTTTGAATGTGTTTTAAACAACATAAAAGTAGTAACGATTCATACATATAACTAGTTTTCTGTATTGATTCATACTATTTGCTAGATTTTTATATTTAATTTTGTAAAAATATTACAGAGTATTTACTGTCAGGTTTTGCAAATATTTAGACATACTTCATTTTTATTAAACATAAAATGCCAAGTGCAAGATATAAACTGCACCTGGCATCAAAACTTTAAGTTATTTTTAAGCTATTTTTATATGCACTTATTAATTACACTTCTCCATTTAAGGATGAATACTAAGGAGATAAAGTGTTATCTATATGATTCAATTCCAAGCTTAATATGTGATTTATACTAAGCATCTTCTACAAGGTCGCTTAACATATTTAGTTTGATAGGAGGCCTTTCGGGCAGTTCAACTGATAAAGTTAAAGTACCGCCTATAGCTTCAATATAGTTCCGTAAAGTAGACAGCAGCATATCAGATTCTCTTTCTAAACGAGACACATTAGGTTGTGGTATTTTTAAACTCTGTGAAATTTCTGCTTGTGTAAGTCCTGCTGCTTTCCGCATTTCCTGCAAAGTGAGATATTCCTTTTCCAACTCATTTGTACGGGACTGTATCCGGTTCTTGCGTTCTTGGGGAAGTTTATCCCATATACCTTGTAAAATTTTACCTTTTGTCACTGCTTTTCCTCCTCTAATTGAGTAAGATGATCGTCAAAGCGTTCGTCAGCTTTTTTGATAATCTGTTTGTAGAACCGTTTCTCATTCACTCCAGATTTATCACCAGCGACAAGCACAATAGCTTGACGCTTCGGGTCGAAAGCAAAAGCAGCACGCCATACACTATCTTTTGTTGTAAATCGTAGTTCTTTCATATTGGCATGCTTAGAACCGTTCAGCGTATCTACATGTGGTCTGCTTAATAGTGGGCCATATTTTTCTAGTAAGCCCACTTGCGCTAATAAAGCATCTTGCACAGTCTCAGGAAATTCCCGAAATTCTTCAGCAAACACAGGATACAAATCGACTGTCCAATACATATGATATCATCAATGATATATATCATCAATGATATTACAATACTTTTAAAATAATTTACGTAAAACTAAATTATCATGACTACCCGAACAGAGTGTATGGGAGGAATTCCAGTATCTAAATAGATTATATTGCCTTGCTCATAATGACTTTGATATTTTTGGGTTAAAGGATAAGCATAGCTTTAACTTCCTTATGGCTTTTTGGGAGTTATTGCGCGATCGCTAATCCGGATTCAAGAGTTAATTAACGGTACAGTGCATTGTGCTATGAGATAAAACATCTATTACCAATTACCAAAAAGAAGATAATCCAAAATCAAACTCCGTAAACCCGACCACCATCACCGGGTAACAAGCTGAGGGAACGGGGATTTATTTGGTGTCCAACGGTAACTTCTACTTCACCTTCCCATACTTCAATAGAAAGTACTTTTTGATTTGTGCTTTCGTAGTCAAAGTATTGACAGCGTTGCGCTAAACGTCTGAGGGTTGTTCCTTGACGACTCATTTTTGCTGTACCTGATTCTACGCAGCGATAGGTATCATTATTGAAGGTAATTTTATCTGGTGGTGTTTGACTCACTTCCAATTGAGTAGTTGGTTCTAGGAAGGAAACTTCTACTACATCGTCCTCATCTACTGATAACCAACGAATATCATTGTCATCTTGCAATAAATATTCAAACCAGGAATAACCATCGTCATTATAGGTAAGCTTTCCTTCTACTACCCAGTCTCTGTCCATATATTGAACAATATCGCCAATTTGTAAGTTAAATATATTTCTCTGGAGTGATGGTAATTCTTTTTGTGAACTGCTTCCCGGTAGTTTTCCCTGTTGCTGAAGTACGAATAAAGTTACACCAATTACAACAACTACGATAAATCCCAACCAAACCATATGTACTTTATCTCCTCAGTCTTATGATATTAATTTCAACAAAATGTGATAGTTCGATAAATATAAATATTTTTAATTAAGATTAAGTAGGTTGGTGTTGAAAATTGTCATTAGGACAGGCAGTAGGCAATCGGCAGTCGGGGTAAGAGTTTAAAGCTGATTTACAATCTGTTACATAGTTGCCTTTATTTATACCCACCTACTTAATTTAAATTAATCATAAATAGAATAACTACGTTTTTAATTGTGAATTTTAATTTTATGCAAGTAATATATTTGATTATTTGATTATTTGATTATTTTTTTAAGTATAAAAATTATTTTAGAGGTCGGAAATTGATTCATACTGTGAGCATCAGCCTTTCATCCCTAAAGGGATATCATAATTTTTATGTTTTGATGATATGTTTTAATGAATTGTTTGTTTGACATCTTGCATTGCTTACTATTTTCTATTATCTATTATCTATTATCTATTCGATTTTTATTCCTGATTATCAACTATTAACTACTCACTACTCACCACTAAACCTCAATAACTCAACCAACGAGAATCATTTTGATATCTGACAATAACAGGATGGGAAAGACGATTTATTTCTGTATCCTGTATTTGTATGTCTTTGGGTAAGTCAAATAAGTGATGTAAATTTACCTCTGTGAGAAAGCTGGTTTTTACTGGAAGTTGCAGTCTTTCTGAGTTTAAGTGATTTCTAGATGCTAGAACAAATCCCCAGGGACCAAAACTAGGAACGTTGACTGTGTAGGGATGGGTTTCTAAACCGACTTGTGTCAGGGTTGTAGAAATACAGCTAATTACCTTTGGTGCAAAAAATGGACTAGATGCTTGGGTTACTAGTATGCCATTATCTGTAAGTCTTGCTAGTAACCTCCGATAAAAACCTTCTGAGTAAAGCTTTGCTAAGCTATCTTGGTCTGGGTCAGGAAAGTCTGCAATAATTACGTCAAAGTTTTCTTTGAGTTTGGGTACTTCTAAGAAGGCATCAGCATTGAGTATTTCAACTTTGGAATCGCTTAATGCATTTTGATTAACTTTCAATAATAAGGGATGATTGCTAGCTAGCTTAATAACTTCTGGGTCTAGTTCTATGAGCTTTACTTTCTCTACATCCTGCCATTTTAATACTTCCCTAACTGCCATACCATCTCCTGCACCTAATATCAAAACCTTTTGATGGTTAGATGTTGCACTCATTGCTGGATGTACTAGTGCTTCGTGATAGCGGTATTCATCCACGGTGGAAAGCTGTAAGTCACCATTGAGAAATAACCTTACGTCTTTTCCCTTACGAGTTAATATGATGCGTTGATAGGGTGTTTGGGTACGGGTAATGATTGGTGCTTGATATAAATTATTTTCTAATCTATTGCTTAAGGGTATGGAGACAGGAGCTAAGGTTAGTAAGATTACTCCCAAAACCAAACCTAGGTATCCCCAGCGTCGCAATTTTCCAAAATTTCGACAGATAAAAAATACCATGAATGCTGGTAAGGAACCCAGAACAAAAGCGGTGGGAAACATTCCCAACCAGGGTAGTAATAATACGGGAAATGCTAAAGAACCGACTAAAGCTCCTAAATAATCCAGTGCTAGAACTCCTGCTAAAGCATCCTTTACACCTTCTTCTGATTCTAAAGCTCTGGTAAGTAGAGGAACTTCTAAACCTGCTAATACTCCCAATAATATAGTGACTAAAAATAACTCCAACCAGATAGCACCATCTATGATAAATAAGGCGAAAAGTGCTAAAGGTAGGATAGCAGTTAAAGGCGCGATCGCTAGTTCTACAAAAACGAATCCTGTTAATAATTGCTTTTGTAAAACAGTACCTCTGGCTTTAGTCGCAACAAATTGACTCAAATAAGAACCGACTCCCATTGCTGCTAAAAATCCACCTACAGCAATACCGTAAGCAAGAGCCTGGTTTCCTACTAAATAGCTTGCAAGGGTACCCAACAGTAATTCTACAGCTAAACCACAGCCGGAGGAAACCGCCGCCGCAATTAACAATAATTGACGTTGATTGCGATTAAAAATACTGTTATTAAGTACAGATAAATCTTGAGTTCCTTTTTCAGCTTCTATTTTCTGTTCCATCCTAAAGATATTTATTTGAGGTGTCTTTTCAATTAATTTTTCAATTAATTAATTTATTTATTTCCCACTACCAGGTCCACCACCGCGAAAACCTTCGTATCCAGAGCGGGAACCTCCCTGATAAAATATCCATGTACCACCGCGATAACCACCAGAACTACGGGTACCGTAACGGGGTGAAAAGTTTTCTTGTTTTTCCTGTCGCAGAACAAAGGCTGATTTTTGACTGTAGCTGTCGTAAATTGACCAACCAGCCATAAATACTGCTAATCCTGCAAATATTTTTGTCAACATTACATATTACCTTTTTGAGATTAAATTAAATTAAATTGAGATTTATTTAAGAGTTAGTTCAAATTAGTTGAAAGCTTAATTCAAGCTGAATTTTTCTTGGATTGGTTATCTTTAAAATTGCTCTATCTTTAAATTCCTGTTTCTACATCTCACTTTTATGTTGGTCTTGGGGATTATCATCATAATTTGGATAATCGCTTTGAAAGGGATCTGTTTGGGTATTATTGAGAGTACCTTCCCCATCAGAAGTAATATGAATAGCTTCTACTGCTGTAAGAGTTTTACTTGAATCTCTAACAGTTAAAGTTGTTTTATCTACCGGAGCATCTGGTACAACTTCCACATTGAAACTGTAGGAATCTTGTTTATCAAAGACAAAAAATAGCGTTAAAGAACCGCGACCTGATTTGACCGTATTATTTACTGTGGTTCGCATAATATTTGTGGTGTGAGAAGCAGCGTAAACTCTCTCTCCATAACTATTATTAATAACCAATTCTACATTTAAACGCTGTGGAGTGGTTTCATCAGCAGCTATATCTACCTTGACTCGTACTAAACTATTTTTACCACCAACAGTAGCGCGATCGCTCACATCGCTATCATTAATTTTTTTAGATATTGCTTTTTTTCCAGAATTGGGGACAGTGAATAATGTGATAATTCCTATAAATAGAGTACTAAATAAACCAGGCCATAAACGACGAGTATCTACTACCCCATTTTTCACACTGACTATAAAATTTGGTTTGGGTGAAGTTAGTTCTCGTCCAAATTTATCTCCATATTCTAGAACTCCTATTCTTAAAGTAACTTGTTCTTTTTTCTTGGTACGAATATCAATACCACCCTTCAAGTTACTTTCAGACCAGCTTCCCGATTCACCATCTTCATACCACGTACCAGATTCGTTCCAAGCTTCTTTCACAGCAGAAGCAAGTACTTTTTTCTGGGAGTCTACAAGTTGAATTTCATAGGCAAGGTTAGTATTATCAGGTATTCTGGCATTTACATCTACTCGTAAAGCACCTATACTCTGGGGTTCTAAATCAAAGGTTTTGATGCTTCCATAATTTCCTGGGGTCACGTTGGTTTGTCCGTAAACCAGGGTCTTTTCAAAAAAACCAGCCGCAATAAACCCTAAAAGTACAAATCCAGTAGACCCAAGAGCAATATACACCCAAGGGTCTAAAAAACGGCTGGTGCGTTTTTTTTCTACAGAAACTGACATAGCATTTTGAAGTTACAGTAACTTTAACAACACTATGCCATGATAACCTTCCGGAAAAAGTAGGCTAGTTTTTTCTGAAATAATTATATTTAAAGTATTTAGATCAACGCGCGATCGCACAGCAGTTAACTTGCTTTAAGTACTGTAGATAAAAGAATTAATGTTAATTTTTTTATCAAATATGGTTTTATTTGAAATTTGTTTTCTAGAAATCAGTATTTTGTTTCCAAGTTATTATCGCCATTTGATTTAAGTAATAATATTTAGTCGCAAAGCTTTATTAAATACTTTTAGGTTCATATAAGAATGCTTCTCATCAATATTTGACAAAATAAATCTTACTAAAATAGCCAAGTCACAATAAAAGTTGATGATTATTCAAGTAGAGAGCCTACAAGTCGTGATTATTATTAATTACTTGCAAATTGTATAATCCTTATATCTCAATACAGTTCAGTTAAGAAAAATGTAGGTTGAATTTCCTTTCTCAATCCAACCTAGGCGATGTCTAATTTCCAGCCTTAACGGCAACGGTATTGTCTTATATCTGAAGAATTTGAATTTTTTTCAAAAATGTATAATTGAAATTGATTACGAAGTGGAGTTGAATTTTTTTCTTTGAAACCTTTCCCATAGAATATTTTGTTTGAATCCCCACCTTGTAAATAGCTCAAAATAAATCTAAAAAAGAACCCCATATTTCTGGTTTGGGGTCTTGGAATCAGAATCTTTTACTTTGAATATTCAAGTGTTTTAACCAAAAAAAATGTAATTTTTATCACTTATTTTTTAGCAATAACCCAAATAGCGTGCACTATACCAGGAATATAACCAAATAAGGTAAGCACAATATTAATCCAAAAGTCAATACCTATTCCAACCTGCAAAAATACGCCTAGAGGTGGAAGAAAAATTGCGCAGATAATACGAATTAAATCCATTTTCTTCTCCTATTTTTATCAAATTCGAGTAGGACTTATCTATCCCTTAAAGATAACACTTACCCTCACAAATTATTGATTTGTAAATAACTCCAGCCCACAAAGCCGGTTCAGGTTGATACTGAGAAAAATTTCTTGGCAGATTCTTATCATGGCTAGATTTATTTTAAAAGTTAAATAAAGCTAAAACTTCTGAGCAGTTTTAGTAAAATTTAGCCAACTAGGGAAGCCATTATTTTTAAGTAGTTTCACTAATAAATAAAGCCTGAAGTCCTTTACAGAAAAGAATTTACCGTATTTCCTAACTCGTATCTTAATTTATCACAAGCTTTGATTTAGCCCAACTGTAGCCGTACATAACAGTTTTCATAATTCTACTATCATGTATGTGGACAGACTCAAACTAGAGAAAATCCTAGTTTGATTCTGTGCTAGTTTGTAATTCCCAGCCAATAGGCTAAAGCTAAGATTCCCATTACTCCCGTTTTGGATAAGTTGAGTTAGGTAAAATATCTCAAAAGTTGATTGATTATGAATTAATTACTTATCACTATGAGGACAGCTTGCTATAAGCAAAGGCAAATAATTTCAGGCGAATACTTAAAGCATGGAGTGATTTGCTAGCAGTAATTTTAGGGAGGTTACAACCTCCAATGCGATTATGAAAACCCTAACCGTCATTTACGAACTACACAGGTGAGATAAAGTGCATTTTATCCAACATAAAAAATTGATTTGGATGAATAAAATAGTGCAAAGTCCTACTCAATAAAACCTTTGATGACTAATGGGGAATTCTTAGCCAATAGCCGAAGCGATATTTGATAACGCTCAGTAGGAAGCAAGCTAAAAAGCATATATTGACTAAACCAAGTGAAGGAGCATACTATGTCTAAGACTCTATTAGAACAATTGCGAGAAGTGACAGTTGTGGTTGCTGATACAGGAGATTTTCAGGGGATTAAAGAGTTTAAACCCCAAGATGCAACTACCAACCCTTCTTTGATTACCGCAGCAGCACAAATGCCAGAGTATCAGGAAATTGTAGACCAGACATTGTTAGAAGCTAAAAAAGATGCTGGTGCTGGTGCTACTCAGAAAGATATCGCTAGTTTGGCATTTGAGCGTTTAGCTGTAGCTTTCGGTAAAAAGATATTAGAAATTATTCCCGGTCGAGTCTCTACAGAAGTAGACGCACGTTTATCTTACGACACAGAAGCTACCATCGCCACAGCTCGGAAAATCATCGCTCAGTATGAAGAAGCTGGAATTTCCCGCGAAAGAATTTTAATCAAAATCGCTTCTACTTGGGAAGGTATCTGTGCCGCTGAAGTTTTAGAGAAAGAAGGAATTCACTGTAATTTAACTTTACTTTTCGGAATCCATCAAGCGATCGCTTGTGCTGAGGCTAAAATCACTTTAATTTCTCCTTTCGTCGGACGAATTCTTGACTGGTACAAAAAAGATACTGGTAAAGAAAGCTATGCACCCCATGAAGATCCAGGGGTACTTTCTGTGACTCAAATTTACAATTACTATAAGAAGTTTGGTTACAAAACAGAAGTGATGGGAGCAAGTTTTCGTAACCTCGGCGAAATCACTGAGTTAGCTGGTTCGGATTTATTAACTATTGCACCTAAGTTCCTAGCTGAGTTAAATAATACCACTGGTGAACTAGCTCTGAAGTTGGATGCAAGTAAAGCTGCTTCTATGGACATTGAAAAAGTTGCTATGGATAAAGCTGTTTTTGATAAGATGCATTCAGAAGACCGGATGGCATCTGAAAAATTAGATGAAGGTATCAAAGGTTTCTCTAAAGCATTAGAAAACTTAGAGCAGCTATTAGCAGATAGATTAGTTGCATTAGATTCAGAAGCTAAGGTTGCTTAAATTTGAAGGAAGGTAGTTTGATTTGAATTAGATTTGAAAGTGAATTTGATTTGAAAGTGAATTTATCTCTCTACCTAATTTCAAACTGACTTTAGTTTTCTGTCTACTTTCAAACTGATTAATTTAATAAATTATACAAGAGGCACAGGTCAACTGTGCCTTTTGTATTAATCGATTACCAATTACTAATTACCAATTATCAAACCATATTTTCCAGTTCTCAATTGTAAGAATAATTTGCATCTCCTGTTTCAATTTATAATTACAAGGACAGGATGAATCTAAATTTGTATTATGTCCAAGTGAAAACCACTACAACTTTATCTAAGATTCGCTTCATCTATCCGTGTAAACTAAGAGACTATCCTCGTGACAAAATGTTAACTTATAGCAATAGCAATTTTTAGTTTCATCTAAATGTCTTTTTAGAAATCAAGGTTTTTAGTGGTAAGTAAGTTTGATTCAGCCAATTCACAAATCATCTCACCGTTTTTATTAGAGGGTAATGATGGGGATCTGAGTTTGGAGTCTAGACTCAGTGAGTTATCCCTATACGAGTTTTCTATAGAAACTAATTGTTCTACTACAGAAGTTGCAGAGGTATTTGAAAAACACCCGCTGTTACCGGGAGCAATAGTTGTAGAACAAGGAAAATATGTGGGAATGATTTCCCGAAAGAGGTTGTTAGAGTTTCTAATTCGACCCCGTGGACAAGAATTATTTTCTCAAGAACCTCTTGGTGTGATATATAGCTATACGCGAATATCAATCTTGCTATTACCACAAGCTACATCAGTACTGACAGCAATGCAAATTGCCCTGAAGCGATCGCCTGATTTTTTTTATGAACCAATAGTAGTAGAAGGAGAAGATAATACTTATAGATTGCTAAGCATGCAGGAATTAAGCACGGTCTCATGGCAAATTAGAGGTATTGAGACCCAGTTAAGATACGAACGTAGCCAAGCCCAAATGATTCAAAATGATAAGATGGCGAATCTAGGACGCTTGGTGGATGGGGTAGCTCATGAAATTTTAGATCCTGTGAATTTTATCTGGGGTAATTTAACTCACGTTTCTAATTATACTCAAGATTTGATGAGTTTAATCGCAACCTATGAGCAAGTTTGTGCAAGTTCTTCCCCCTTGGTAGAAACCCTCAAACAAGAAATCGAATTTAATTTCTTAGAAGAAGACTTAGTCAAAGCGATCGCTAGTATTCGTACAGGTGCTGAAAGATTAAAGAAGCTTGTTTCTAGCTTGCAGAATTTCTGTCATATAGACGAAGTATATTCTAAACCAGCTGACTTACATGCTTGTATTAATAACAATATATTATTAATCAATAGTCGTCTGAAGGGGGAAATTGAGATAACGACAAAATACGGTAGTTTACCCCCTGTATACTGTTTTGTTGGACAGTTAAGTCAAGTATTTATGAATATCCTCAGTCACTGCGTAGATATGTTATTAAATGAAGCAGTTAGACAGCAATTTGATACAAAATCAGGAAATTCAACTAATGTTTATACAAAACCCAATATCATAATTACTACGGAAGTCATTTCTCAAAAAATAGACCAACACAAGGATAATCATCAAAAAGAAGTCGAAGAGCTAGATTCCCGATGGGTAGCAATTCGTATCTCTGATAATAGTATGGGAATACCCCAAGATATATTGCAGCAAATTACAGATTCATTTTCTGTTGATAATAGAGCTGATAAAGAAACTAGTCTAGCTATAAGTTATCGCATCGTTACTGCTCGACATGGTGGTAAATTTAAATTAAGCTCTGAAATTGGCTTTGGAACAGAATTTGAAATTCTTCTACCATTAGTTTAAGTCGCAATATTAAGTCGAAATAAATTTAAATATAAATCCGCTTCAGTCTGAATTTAGTCATTCCAAAAAGAAAATATATAATAACTCTACAGGTTTGGCTATTAAAAATGAATAAAATAAAGAGACTAATATACTTTCAGATATAGCTTGATACTGCAAATATTTAACTTTTATCTAATAATCCTGCATTTCTCACAAGTTTGGGGATGATTTTTGTAAAGCCTTGACTAGAATGTATTTCAGAGGTTTTGGAATTATAGCTATGGTGCAGAGGAAATATAGAAACCTAGATTTTGTAAGGGTTTGAAAATGTTGTGAAAAATCCGGTTAATGTATCTTAATTCTCATAGTAATGAGAAAAGACTGGGAAAAGTATTTTTTCCTAATTCAATCTTTCCTGGTTACATTCTATATAGTTAAGTTTTTGCTACAAGAAAATTCCATCGAATCAAAATTCAATAAATTAGTGGGATCGCTCTCAGTTACTCAAAAACTTGAATGCTCTAAAATTAGTGATTCTATGAATCTTTTTCTTCAGACTAAATTCTGAGTTTGACTTTCTTGGTGCAGTGATTTCCAAGATTTTTTCTAGTAACCAAGGACAAAAACGCTGACACCAAACTGCTAAATGACTCTGCCATCCTACCAAAATTTCTGGAGAATCTCTCTCTAATCCAGTTACTAAAGCTTTTGCAACTTTCTGGGGTGTCATTGGGATCGCACCTTGGAATAACTCTAACTTATTTGTCATATCTGTTTGAGTCAAAGAAGGTAATAAGGCTACAACTTTGATGTTCTGAGGTGCTAATTCTCTGCGTAAAGCTTGAGTTAAACCTAAAATAGCGAACTTCGTTGCAGAATAACTTGCCATTGTTGGAGCTGCAATCTTACCCATTAAACTAGAAACATTGACAATTGTCCCTTCTCCTTTTGTTACCATCCGTCTTGCTAATATCTGCGTTATTGTAAAAGTCCCTAGCAAGTTTAGGGATAGTTCGTCCTGCATTTGGGGTAGTTTTAATTGTAAAAAGGAATTCTGATAAGCGACCCCAGCACAATTGACTAATAAATGAATTGGTCCATCATTTTGCCAAATTTTAGCAGTCGCAATATGTACTGATGTTGGTTCTCTCAAGTCTACAGACATTACTGTTGCTTCCACTCCCATCTCTCTGATTTGGGCTGCGACCTCTTCTAATTTTTGAGCA
Organism: Mastigocoleus sp.; assembly: GCA_050042865.1. Classification (GTDB taxonomy): domain Bacteria; phylum Cyanobacteriota; class Cyanobacteriia; order Cyanobacteriales; family Nostocaceae; genus JBCCDM01. Next base: position 84,452 of record JBHJJE010000019.1, on the reverse strand, counting down.
TTACGAGCTATCAAAATTACCCTTTTCATTCCCTGTTGGGCTAATTCTATAGCGATCGCGCGTCCAATACCGCGAGAAGCTCCTGTTACTAAAGCAACTTTTCCTTTAATATTCATATCTTCACTCCCAAACTCAAATATTTTTTCTGGTTACAGTTCATTCAAAGTGTTCTTCAGACTCTACATAAATCAAATATTTCCATGTAGAACACAATCTATCTGTATTGATAGATAGACTTCTTATATAAAAAAGACAAGAGTAAGATAAACTTCACCAATGCGGTTCTTCGACTGTTTTCACAGAAAAGCTATGTATACAGGTACAAGAAGTCTGGTGAGTCTTCGGCGTCTTGTCTCTTTAATATCTATATTTCTACATAAAGCCTTTGAAGTATTAGTCATGGTAGTCAATATTGATCCATACTCCACGCTATACCAAAAACCAGTGGCTCACAAAATTAGTAACATCGTGCATCAACCAAATATCTCCCAGGTACAAGTAGATACAATTTTTATTAACAAACTTTGCACAAGCATACCTTAACAAGATAATCAAGTTAATGCAATATTTTTTAATTAGGTTTTCTTACCTAGTAATTTTGATTGATATATATATGCAATAGTTTCTCAAATAAGTTTACTTAATATTTTGTAATGGATATCTAAGTTCCGTAATAACAGCTAACTAGCATCATAGTAGAAGTTACATGATTAGGAATCTGTCAAAGAGGGTACAGAAATTTTCCAAGGGAATCATGATGGATTGGTGGTAAGGATTGGAAGTTTTTGGAATACAAAATAATCTTATATATTATATTAGTATTACTAATTGATAGAATTGAAAACTGATGCTTAGCGATTAAATCCATCAAAGGTATATTTAATAATTTAGTCTTCAGATAGATAAAATTATTTCATAGATATTAGTAAGATACCCTTACCGTTCTCGTACTATTTTTTAACGCTATTTTTTAATACTGCTTCTATATAATTTAAGAATCAATTTTTAAATTCATTAAATTTAATCTAAAACCTCTAGAATAAGAGGTATTACAAAGTTTTGCTGTAAATATAAAGCTGTTCTCTATTCTCTACATCAAGGTTAAACTTTTTCAGTAAACCCTGAATAGAATCATCTACATTGCTTCTAAGTTGCACATTTTCAAACTCTTATATAACAAAGGTTTCAGGGTAAGACACAAAATGTGCTAATTTCATTGGTTGGGAGGAATTTAATACTTTTGACTTTTGACTTTTGACTTTTGACTTCCCCTCCTGGAGCGCTCTTAACTTGCACATTTTACAACCCTCATATATCAAGGGTTTTAGAGTTTATCAAAAAATATACAAGTTTCATTTGTTGCAAGGTAAAATTAAATTTTGTAGCAAAATCCTCCCAAGAGCAAGAATTTTGTTCGTTGAAAACGTTCCCGAAGGATATTTTGAATTTTGAATTTTGAATTCCCACATTGTGGGTCACTTATATGAAAGACTTTGCAGAACTACTCCAATACATTTACGCAAAAGATTTGAGTGATAAGAAAACCTGGTATTCTTCTGTAGCGGAAGCTTATGACAAAAATAGACCACGTTATCCTCAAGGGTTAATTCATCGGGTTGTCGAGATAGCTCAACTACCTGCAAGTGCAACTATTTTGGAATTGGGTTGTGGTCCTGGGATTGCAACTGTTGAGTTTGCAAAGTTAGGTTTTTCTGTAATCTGTCTTGAACCTAGTCGGGAAGCTTGTGAGTTAGCACGTCAAAATTGTTCGCAATATAAGAATGTTCAGATACACAATATCACCTTTGAAGAATGGGAACAGCAAGGGGAAAAATTTGATGCAGTACTTGCTGCAAGCTCATTTCACTGGGTGTCGGGTGAGATTAGATGCATGAAGTCTGCTGATGTGTTGAAGGATAATGGTTCCTTAGTTTTACTGTGGAACAAAGAACCCCAACCTAATTATGAAATATATCAACATTTAAGTAAGGTTTATCAACAAATTGCTCCCCAACTTGTACGTTATGAAGATAGAGTCATGCAGGAGAAAGTAATTAGAGAATTTGGGGAAAGTATCATCGATCCCAGTTATTTCACAGATATAGTTTATGGACAGCAGTTTTGTTCCGTTGATTACACCATTGATGATTATTTGGGACTTTTAAGTACTTTGTCTCCTTATATTGCTTTGGAAACAGAATATCGCAATCGCTTATTTTCGGGTTTGAGAGAAGTTTTACTAACTCAGTGTGGGGATCGTTTGCATACTTATCATCTTTCTGCTTTTCATATTGCAAGAAAAAAATAAGAGAGGGATCGGTTTTGATAAATCCCTATAATCATTAATTACTACATTGCATAATCCCTAACCCTAATATTTATCTATACACTTTCATTAAGACGGTATTGCAGGTCAAAATGTTGAAAGTATCTCGATATGTATATATATATGACTATATTTACAGATAAACTTTATAATATTTGAAGAACCGAAATTTTTCCTTTGATTCGTTTAACTTGTTTAAAGTACATCATCAATGATGTAACAAAAAGCCAACAGTCAATAAGTTATAAGGAACTGCTATAATCAGTTTTTCATATTTCGTAGTAAATTTATTTTTATTTGCCGCAATTAACCCATCTTAGATAACTTATCCTATGACCACTTCTCAACGCCGCTATCACATTACAACATTCGGTTGTCAGATGAATAAAGCTGACTCAGAACGCATGGCTGGAGTTCTGGAGGATATGGGTTTTGAGTGGTCAGAAGACCCGAATGGTGCAGATGTAATTCTCTACAATACCTGTACAATTCGGGATAATGCGGAGCAAAAGGTTTATTCTTATTTGGGAAGACAAGCCAAACGCAAGCACGAACAACCAGATTTAACTATAGTTGTGGCTGGTTGTGTTGCGCAACAGGAAGGACAAGATTTACTCAGACGGGTTCCAGAGTTGGATTTAGTTATGGGACCCCAACACGCAAATCGTCTCCAGGATTTGTTAGAGCAAGTATTTGATGGAAATCAGGTAGTTGCAACCGAACCCGTCCATATTATGGAAGATATCACCAAACCCCGACGAGATAGCGCGGTAACAGCTTGGGTGAATGTAATTTATGGTTGCAACGAACGCTGTACTTACTGTGTAGTTCCCAATGTCCGGGGTTTGGAGCAATCTAGAACACCCGAAGCAATTCGCGCAGAAATCGAGCAAATCGCCAAACAGGGTTACACTGAAGTGACCTTACTTGGTCAAAATATTGATGCTTACGGACGGGATTTACCCGGAACTACACCATCCGGTCGTCATAAACATACCCTGACGGATTTACTTTACTATATTCACGATGTGGAAGGAATTGACAGAATTCGCTTTGCAACTTCCCATCCCCGTTATTTTACAGAGCGTTTAATTAAAGCTTGTTCCGAGTTACCCAAAGTATGCGAACATTTTCATATTCCCTTCCAGTCTGGGGATAATAAAGTCCTTAAAAGAATGTCTCGCGGTTATACCCATGAAAAATATCGCCGCATAATTAATACAGTAAGGCAATATATGCCCGATGCTGCAATTAGTGCTGATGCGATAGTCGGTTTCCCTGGAGAAACAGAAGAGCAATTTCAGAATACTTTAAAACTAGTTGCAGAAATCGGTTTTGACTTAGTAAACACCGCAGCTTACTCACCCCGACCCGGAACACCAGCAGCAGTTTGGGAAGAACAACTCAGCGAAGAAATTAAAAGCGATCGCTTACAGCGTTTGAATCATTTGGTCGCGACAACAGCAGCAGAGCGTTCTGAGAGATACATGGGACGTGTGGAGGAAGTTTTAGTAGAAGACCAAAATACTAAATACAAGTCTCAAGTTATGGGACGTACCCGCAGTAATCGTTTAACTTTCTTTGACGGGGATATTAATCAACTCAAAGGTAAAGTTGTCAAGGTGAAAATTATCGATGTTCGCGCTTTTAGTTTAACCGGGGAGATGGTAGAAGTTAAAGAAATGGTCGGAGTTTAGTTTTAAGTACGGATGGGTAAGCGATCGCTTATATATTAAGAATGTAGTAGACCCTCACACCCTTGGTTATTTTAAGCGCGTTCTTAGGGACATCCAAAAATTAAATTACTCAATTTCCGCATCTAATACAACTATCAGATTTTTCTCCCTCTGCTCCCTCTGCTTCCCCTGCTCCCTCTGCTCCCTCTGCTCCCTCTGCTTCCCCTGCTCCCTCTGCTCACCCAAACGATTGATTATTTTTTTAATTGGAAGTCCCTTAGGGATGTTGGGTGTGAGTCGGTAATTGTTAGTTAACAGTCCAATATCAACTCACTAGACCCGTCCGAAAATTAAATTTATAGAGAACAATAAGTAATATTTAAATTTAATTACATTTAATTAAATTTAAAATTTGTAAATCCTATTGTTTGTCTCTAAACTATTACTAATCCAAACTCAGGTTACTTACTACTTACCACCAACCATTCAAACATTCCAAACACAACTCTTCTTTTAAATATGGATGCATAAACCGTATTTTTTTCGCTTGGAGATGTAAAGGTTCAGATGAATTAGAGTCTCCGTAGAGTTTATCTCCTAATATAGGTGCATTTAACCCTTTTTTATCAGCAGCATGGACTCTTAACTGATGAGTACGTCCCGTAAAGGGTTTAAATTCGATGTGAGTGTAGATTACTTCTCTTTCTATAACTCGCTTAACTACTTGAAATTCAGTTATACAAGGTTTACCATACTGCCAGTTTACTTCCTGATAGGGACGATGATTAGGATTTCCCCAAAGTGGTAGATCAATAATACCATTATCTTTTTCTATAGAACCCCATAATACAGCTTGATAAAGTTTTTCTACTTCCCGTTTTTCAAACTGCTGACTTAATAAACGATGGGTTTCTACATCTTTTGCTAAAAGTAAAATACCGTTAGTATCTCTATCCAAACGATGCACGGCTTTGATATCTTGTCCATCTGTTAACCTATCTACTAGTAAGTTACGCAAACGACTAACAACACTGTCTTGATTGTGAGAATATCTCCCTGGGACTGATAGTAATCCAGATGGTTTATTAATAGCAATTAACCACTCATCTTCATAAATAATGGGTAGTTCGGAAAAGACCCCACCCCCAGAAACATCTTTTCCAACCACAGAAGAAGAAATTGAGGAAAGAGATTTATTCAGTCCAGAAAGTAAAAATCCCATTAAAGGTTGACAGCGTTCTACACAAGCTCCGTAAAAATTTCCCTGAATTTTATCCCCTTGAGAACTTCCCCACCAAAACTCAGCCATTGCTAAAGGTTTTAAATTATGAGTAGCTGCGTAGTGTAATAATTTTGGCGCACAACACTCACCCGTACCTGTTGGTAGACCTCCGGGAAATAATTCTTTTAGGGTTTGCGATCGCCCAAAAAAGTTCATCAGGGAGTAAACTGCATGCATCTGTGTTTGGAGTTTTCGGGATAGTTCTTGACGCTGTTTTTTCAAATTCCGAACTTGAGTATCTGCATCATCTATTACCTTCTTAAGAGGTTCTAATACTCGATTGCGATCGCGTTTTAATAATTTTCGCTCAATTCCCTGTTGACGACTTTCCTGATCAAGTTGTTCGATTGCTACACTCAAGGCTTTTCCCGTCATGGTTTGACTATATAACAGCCGTTTTTCCTGACGTTTTTGCTTACACTCTTGATGATAACTATTCATTTTTTCCAGACCTTCACTAAAATCAAGGGCTAAAATCTGATACTGCTGTCGCTGTGGAATTTGCTGAAGAGTAATAATTTCTTGCTTAATATCTGCAAGTTTTTTCAAAGTTAGATTTTCATCCCATTCTACTAATTCTTTCCCAGGGATAGGAGGTACCCACCCTTCAACTTCACTACAACCATTTAATAAACCAGAAAAAGCTTTTAGTATCTTTTTTTCGCCATTATTATTTTTAACTAGTAATATCCCGTACATTTTTCCTTCACGGGAGTACCACTCATCCGCAGCCAGATATTTCATCAATCCACAAGCTACATCCTCCACCAGCTTAGTACGAGGAAGCCTTAATAACTCACCTGTCTGGGGACAAAAACCCTGATAATAATAAACCAGAGACGGTGAATTTTCCTCAATTTCTTCATCAATAAAATCAACAGCAACAAAATCCGAAACTTCTTGCAAATAAATCATTCCTGACTCACCATTTCATCACTTACCCGTCACCCCTGTGCCTTTCACTCCTCACCAAAAATGAATAAATACCTATCTGTAAATGTAAAAGTTATGTATAGTGGGCACTACTAGAGTTCATCTACGTCAAGAATGACAGCTGTATAAAAACTATCTCAGTTCATTTGATGCAGCTGTCTTGATGTGCGCAGAATGAACCACAAGCGAATTACTGGTAAATAAGTAAATAAAAAAAATATATATGTGTGTGTGTGAAATCAATGACTAGTAAATTAAACTTTATTTTCCAACGTTGGCGGCAAATTCTCAAGAGACTGCTTCCGTTGCTATTTGTCGTTTCATTCATTATGGTAGTACTGCTAGATAGCTTAGCTCCTGCTATAGCTCAATCTCCACCACCACTATTTACCATAACAGCACCACAGGAATTCCAACGACCAGCTTTATTTCCTCGTCAGGAAATTCGCGGGGTTTGGATGACCGCAAATGATTTTAATATCCTTAAATCTCGCTCCAAAGTACAAGATGCTGTCAGCAAACTGCGGAGTCTGAATTTCAATACCATTTATCCTGTAGTCTGGAATTCCGGTTATACCAAATTTCCCAGCGCTGTTGCAAAACGAGCGGGTATTCCCTTTTTCTTTAATGGAGCAGAAGGACAAGATATTCTGGCAGATTTAATTAACCAAGCTCATCGTCGGGGTTTGTTAGTAATTCCCTGGTTTGAATTTGGTTTCATGACTCCGGAAACTTCAGAATTGGCTTTAAATCATCCTAACTGGTTAACTCAAAAATCAGATGGTAGTCGAACCTCTCTAAGTGCAGCAGGTGAAGTTACATGGTTAAACCCATTTCATCCGGAAGTACAGCAATTTATCACCAATCTCGTTTTAGAAGTGGTGACAAGATATAATGTCGATGGTATTCAATTCGATGACCACATGAGTCTACCCAGAGACTTTGGTTATGATCAATATACAAAAGCTCTATATACTGAAGAAACTGGCAATCCTCCTCCAAATAATCCCGCAGCTCAAGCATGGGTGAAATGGCGCGCTGATAAGATTACCGCATTTATGATGCAGTTAAATCAAGCCGTCAAAGCAAACAAACCCAAAGCTATTTTCTCGGTTTCCCCTAATTATTACAACCACGCTTACAAACTACAGCTACAAGATTGGTTAAACTGGGTACGTTTAGGAATTGTAGACGAGTTAATAATGCAGGTTTATCATCGTGACTTGCGAGCATTCGTTTCTAATATCTCTCGTCCGGAAGTACAAGAAACCCAAAAACTTATTTCCACTGCTATTGGAGTAATGGCTGGTTTGCGGAACCGACCTGTACCCATGAGACAAATTCAGTCACAAGTCCGAGCTGCAAAGCAACGTGGTCTGGGTGTTACCTTCTTCTATTATGAAAGTTTGTGGAACTACTCTCAAGAAAGCATAAGCGATCGCATGGCTGGATTTAAGCGTCTATTTCCCCGTTCTGCATTCCGTTCTAGGGGTCAGTAGTATCAAGTTATAGTTAGCGAAAATTAATTAAACATTTCCTCTGGGTCGTGCATATTCAATAGTGAACCAGGAGTGTTATATAACTAGCAGTTTCCCTAATTCCCAGTCTTTGGCTGGGAATATATTTATATATCATCCGCCTAATTATAAGTCATATGATGTCCATTAAAATAACCGTCATAGTTAAATTAATGCGGGTAATGCTCTAGTTTTTTTTACGCGGGAATTTTGAATTTCCACCTTGTGGGTTGCTCACTCCTCTAAGGGACATCCAAAAATTAAATTACTCAATTTCCGCATCTAATACAACTATCAGATTTTTCTCCCTCTGCTCACCAAAACGATTGATTATTTTTTTAATTGGAAGTCCCTAAACTCTGCACCAAAGGAATTACGATCGTAAACTCAGCTCCTCCTAAATCACTGGAACTACACTCTAATTTTCCACCGTGCATATCAACAATAATTTGATAGCTAATTGACAGACCTAAACCCGTTCCTTTGCCAATTTTTTTTGTTGTATAAAAAGGATCGAATAATTTTAATAGCGCTGCCTCACTAATTCCAGTTCCACTATCAGCAATACGAATTACAACCAAATCATCATTAATTTCAGTGTTAATGCGAATAGTCGGAGTCCTATATTTATCTTTATCTGGTAACGTAGGAGTATTAAGACCTTCTTCTACAGCATCAATTGCATTGGCAATAATATTCATAAAAACTTGATTCAAAGGACCTGGATAACATTCTACGAAAGGTATTTTTCCATAATTTTTGATTACATCGATCCCATAAGAATTTTCTGGATGCGGTTTAAGACGATGATTTAAAATTACTAGCGTACTATCAATTCCTTGATGAATATCGATACTTTTGAACTCAGCTTCATCTAATCGGGAAAAAGTGCGTAAGGACAGAACGATATCGCGAACCCTCTCAACACCAATATTCATGGATTTTAATAATTTCTGGGAATCTTCCTTGATATAATCTAATTCAATTCTTTCTATTTCTTTTTTTATTACTGCAACAGGTTGAGGATAATTCTGTTGATAAAGTTCTATTAATCTTAATAAATCTTGAAAATAAGTATAAGCGTGTTCCAAATTACCGTGAATAAAACTGATGGGATTGTTAATTTCATGAGCAATTCCAGCGACCATGACTCCGAGAGCAGACATTTTTTCAGCTTCAATCATTTTTAATTGCAGAGTTTTCAAGTTAGATAATGCATTTTCTAGCTCTTTCCTTCTTTCCTTCAGAGCAATTTCCGAATTCTCTAAATCCTTGATTATTCCCTTAAGAACTAATTTCCTATCTTCGCTAGCTATTTCTAATTGCTGTCTATCTGCTTCTGAACGCTCTAATTTTTTTGTAAGAGTACGTATAGTTTTTTCCAACTTTTTAATTCTGCTCTCGTGGTCTATGGATGGCATTGGCTTTTACTCTGTTCCCAAAAGTAAAGTAACAAAAGTTTCTTGATGAAAATAAGTAGAGCCATTTGGTTCTAAGGGGGCAAATTCTCCATAAGTATAAAACCCCAAAACAGCAATTTCACGATCTAAGGTTTTTTCCACTAATTCATATTCTTCTTTACTACGGGTACCTAAAAGCCAGCGACGACAGCAACATGAAAAAAGCAAAGCTGCCGTTGGTTTCTCTCCTGGATAATTTTTCAGAGCATTTTCAAATGAAATCTTAGAAGCTGCAATCACCTCATTCCGGCTAATATCTGTGATTTGTACTACTGTTTTCTCAGGTATATCACCTAAGAAATTAATGCTACCGACTTCAGAATCGTGAGTATTCGGAACCCTCATATAATAACTATCGCTATCCCCGTCAAATACTGCTAATGGATTCTCTGCCCTGGGGGGGCGATCGCCTAAATAATCCTGATAAAATGATACTGCTGATTTTCCCTCAACTTCATAAAGTACTGTTCCTACTGATTTGGTGACAACAGCTTTACGTCCAAATGGCTGCCAACCACAGCTAATTCCATGAGAAAATAAGATATCTCCAGAGAAAATTAGAATAGGTAAAGAATTTGTCAGGACTTGACTACCAAAGAATTGATAGGTCTTTGTAAATTTATATCTATCTCCTGCTGTACCACCTACAATTGGTATTTCTGGATTTAAAGCTAGTTTTAATCCTTTGAGAATAGATTCTCCACTAGTAGTTAAACCTTCCCCGATATAACTAGCTGGTAAACAAAGGCATAATTTTGCTTGTTCACTACTTTTTTGAGTTGCTTGTTCAACAGCTACCTTTGCAGCATCAATGGGATTTTCTTTGACTTGGTGTCCTACCCCTGCACGGATTTGAATAGTATCAGAACAAAATAGCATTAGAGCGAGAGAATCTTGCTGAAATCCCAAGACTGAAGACATCTCACCATCGGTAGTACAACCTATCAACTCTAGGTTGGGAAATACTTGATTAATTTCTTCGAGAATCAAAGAAAAGTCGAAATCAATGGCTGCAAATAAGATACCAGCTTGGGGTTCTGTACCATTGAGTTGGTTCTTACATTGTTCTATAACCTCTTGAACTGCATCGAGGGAATCCGGGTCTTCACTATGAGCAACAACAGTTTTTAGCATCTTTATTAATTACTTCTTAATAAACTTTGGTTTGATATAGTTTGTAAATGTTTGTCAATTTTAGTTTTGCCCTGACTAATACAGGAGTTACATATAGGAATTAGGGAAATTCCCACAATTTAGGTGAGAATTGGCATATTGAGATATTTCAAATTATTGACTTATAGTTGCTTTTACCTAAGTCTTTTAATCATTAAAGTTTGATTTCAATTTTCACATTTCTAAATTTAGTTTTCCCAAAGTGTCAATGAAAATAACGTTGCAGCAGCCTTGAGATTAGTGCTGAAACAATACTTCCTAGTCCTCCTAGTCTTCATTCTTTAGCTAGGAATTAGAAGGACTAGGCTCCCTATGGTGATATAGTTAAACTAAATTAGAATTAGCAATAAAATTAGCAAAAATTTTATTAACATAACTTAAAATTTTCTTAACCAATCTGATAATAATCCTGTGACCACACCTGGCTGCTCTAAATGGGGTAAAATTCCCGTATCTGGTATGACATCAAAGCACTTAACAGCTTCTGGGTTGAGTGCAGCTAACCGACGACCCAAACTTTGACTAACAAACTGTGACTTTTCACCCCAAGCGATCGCGGTCGGTATATTCAACTTGGGTATATAAAGTGATAAATCGAAATACAGGTCTCCCCGTAAAAATGCTAAAGCTGAGTATTCAGCATTAGGTTGTTGTGCTGATTCTAAATAAGCTGCAACTATTTCATTACTAATTCGACTAGGTTGAGCGAACAAAAACCTTTCTAAGAAGCTACGAACAGCAAAGTCACTAGTTGCACCAACAGTGTAAATCAGTTTATCTAATAATGGGATATTAATAATTTCTAAAGGGATGCGTCTTTGAGCACCTTCTGCAAAGTCCGAAAATCCGGAAGGACAGGTAAGATATAAAGAGTGAAATAATTCTGGTTTCTGGATGGCTAAACGTACGCAAAAACCGGCAGTCAGTGAGGATGCAACGACTGTTACGATTTCAGAGTTTATGTGTTTAATTAATTCTTCAATTACAAGTAAATAATCGTCAATTTGATAATTATGACTGGGATGTTCTGAGTAACCCCAACCAATTAAATCTGGTGCTATAACCCGATGAGTATTAGCAAAAGCTGAGTATACTTTTGACCATTCATAAGCTGAAGCTCCACCACCAAAACTATGCAGGAAAATTAGGGTTGGTAATGGATGTGAATTTGAAACATTCTCAACTTTCCAAGGTTTACTATTCGGGGTGTAATAAACCAATTTACCATGACTGCTCTGAAAGGATTTTTGAGCAAATCCAGGGGGTTGAAATTGAAGCATAATGTTTTCGCAACACAAGTATAATAAATATATGATTGCTTATTATTACTAATAATTCTCGAATCACCTCATTTATCTAAATTTTTCGTACCAATAATTTAAATACTATTTTTTAAGTAAATATTTACTACATTGCTACTCCTTTAGCATCTATTGTCTATTTACAGCCAAATCAAACTCTTGAAAACCAAAAAATATCTCTGAATGATATTACATATATTTTTGTAAAACTTTTACGGTAGCTTGACCGGTTTTTTCCCAACTGAATTTCTCAGCTTGTTTTAAACCTTTTTCAATCATTTGAGTCCGGATTTGATTTTGAGTCGCGATTATCTGCATTGCATGGCTAATATCATCAATATTGTAGGGATTAATTAAAATAGCTGCATCTCCTGCGACTTCTGGTAATGAAGAAATATTGGAAGTAATCACTGGAGTTCCAATCGACATTGCTTCTAACACTGGGAAACCGAAACCCTCCCACATACTGGGAAAAACTAGAGCGATCGCGTTATTAATTAGGGTTGGTAATTCGCTGTATGGTATGTAGTTTAGAAATTTTACCTGTTCGCTGATACCCAGTTCTACTGCTTGGGTCTCTAGTTGTGGTGTGTAGCGCTTATCCTGGGGTCCTGCTAAATATAGCTGATACTGTTTATGGTCGGGTAGTTTACCAAAAGCTGCGATTAATCTGTGTAGGTTTTTATAAGGGTCTTGTCTTCCTAGGTATAGAAAGTAAGGTATTTGATCAGATTTTTGAGGTATATCTTTTTTTTCTATGGGATGAAAGTGATTTCTATCGTGAGCTAAGTGTATGAAAGTAACTTTGTTAGAGTTAATTTTATAAAGGTCAGTAATATCTTTTGCAGTTGCTTCAGAATTACAGATAATATGTACCGCTTGTTTTAATACTTGGGGGATGTAGTAACGATGGTAAGCTGTGAGGGGTGAAAAGGGTTTAGGAAAGCGTAAAGGAATTGCATCGTGTACCATGACGATATAGCGAGATTGAGAATACAGTGGTGCTTCTGGAATAGGTGAAAATAATAGTTTTGATTTATAGTTTTGATAAATTTGAGGTAATTGGAATTGTGTCCATATTAAGCGTTGTAAATGCCCTTTAGTTCCTTGGGCGGGTGTAAGATTATTGGGAACTAGATGACAGTTAAAATTAGGATACTCTTCAGCTACTAATAAAGTTGGTTCTAGAGATTTTAAAGCAGGAAAAAGGTTTTTTGCATAATTACTAATTCCCGTTGGTTGAGAAAATAAAATTGATAGGTTGACTAATAATTGATTCATACAAAAATTGAGTATATATTTTTTATTTACCGAAAATAATTTTGATACTATAAATAATTAAGCTATAAATATAGCAATCTTAAATAATACATGATCAATTATCGGTAATTTAAATTGAGTATCCATTAATCTATTTTTATCAGCCTAAAGTTTTATTCATCATCAAAAGAAGAGCTAAAATTGAACTTATTTGTTTGAATAAAGGTGAATATTTTTTCACGATTCATATAGGGTTGCGATAATGAGCTTACTAAAAGAGACACTTTTATTTCAGTTAGACTAATATAGTTGTGATTGCTATGTTTGGCGACTGCAACTTATAACAAACTTTTATAAGCAGCAATTGTATCTTTTGCAGTTCTTTCCCAGTTGAATAACTTTACTCTTTCATTTCCTTTTGTAACTAACTCTTGACGATTAGCTGAATTATTAATAACTTGCAATATTGCCTCTGCTAACTCCATTGGCTTATTTGGGTCAATTAACAGAGCTGCATCACCTGCAACTTCTGGTAGTGATGAGGTATTAGAAGTAATAACTGGTGTGGAGAAAATCATTGCTTCTAATACTGGTAAACCGAAACCCTCGTAATGGGAGGGATAAACCAACATATCTGCTTTTGTGTAAAATAAAGCCACTTCATCATCAGATAAATAATCAAGATGATATATATAATTCCTATAGGGAGAATTTGCGATCGCTGCAAATATAGGTTCGTATTTCCATCCTTTTTTACCAATTAATACTAGGTTGTGGTCTATTTTATGTTTCTCTTTTAAATAATTAAATGCTTGAAGAATCGCTTCTACATTTTTTCTGGGTTCTATTGTGCTGACAAAAAGTAAATAAGGACGAGAAAAATCGTATAAGGTTTGCTCTTCGAGTTGATTAATTTTTTCAGCAGATAAATAATTTTTGTAGTAACGACTTGCTAAGGGTGTCACCCAGACTTTTTCTGGTTCCACATTTAAGTACTCAACTACATCCCTTTTAGAACTTTCCGATATAGTAATTATTAAATCAGTCCACTTTAAATTTCTTCTAACTTGTTCTTGATAAGTTTCAACTACAGTATCTACATACTCAGGATATTTCATAAAAGTCAAATCATAAATATTCATGATTTTCCGACTTTTCCGACATGGATACACGCTATGATTGGTTCCATGAATGATGTCGGGTGACTGTAAAGAAGATTCAAAACTAGTTGCAAATAACTGGGGTGAAATTTTTACTAAAAGGTTATACAATCTAACCGGTAATGGTATAACTTTCAAGTTTGAATATACTTCTAGAATATCAGGAATTCGATAGTTCCTTTGCAGCCAATTTTTCAATCCGGGTTGATAAGCTATTAATAATTGTAATTCTTGCTGCAAACTTTCATTTTGTAATTTGTCAATAGCATTAATTAAATTATAAACGTAAAAACCCACACCACTCTGTAATGGTTTGACTGGTGTTGCATCTATCATTACCTTCAGCATAATTTTAGCTTAGTCTGGGCATATAAAATATTTCATATTACTAGTATTATTTTATATTCATAATCTACTTAAATATCATTAAATACTCCAATATTCATAAGATTATTTAATAAAAGCAAACGATTAATCAAATTAACCTTAGGAACGTAAATTTATTAACTTACAATTCTTGATTCTAATTAATATGCTGGTATTTAAGTATTGGAACCAAGTTTTGTACTTTGTTTCGTCTACATTCCTTATTTAAAAGAAGAATATAAGCGATCGCTCCTAAACCATAGCAAAAAAGACCAATTATCATCTTTGAACTTGTTCCAATTACCCAAGATACCCAAAAGACTTCCTCTTCTCAAATCCTTGTTAAATAAACTTTACAGCAAGTGTTTCTTAAAAGTTAAGGTCTTTTTTGATTTATTTTGTTGATAATTTGTTGATAATTTGTTGATAATTTTATCATTATACAAAGACTGCTATGCTAATTTAGCACTACATTATCTGTTTATATGGATCAAATCAGGGTCACTAATATTCGCTGCTATGGTTATACAGGGTTTTTACCAGAAGAACAAGTACTGGGACAGTGGTTTAAAGTCGATCTGACGATGGACATAGATTTATCACCTTCTGGAAGCAGCGACGACTTAACTCAAACTCTCGACTATTGTAAAGCGATAGAAAAGGTTAAAATCTTAGTAGAGGGTAAAAAATTCGCTCTACTCGAAAAAATGGCAGCGGCGATCGCCAAAGATATTTTAAGTTTGGAATTAGTTCAAAAAGTCCGGGTGGAGTTAACTAAGTTAGCAGCTCCCATACCAAACTTTGGCGGTGAAATCACTATCGATATTACCAGAACAAAAGAAAGTTAAAAAGTGGCATCCACTTGCAGCGCGATCGCTTTTACTCCATGGGTAGCTGCTTCCTGACTAGCTTGGTTTGCTGCTTTTTCACTGGGGTTATAGTGAAATGCGACATCAAATCCCTTGCTAGCTAAATCGAGGGCGATCGCTTTTCCAATTTCTCCGCTAGAACCAGTTACTAAAGCTTTTGTTACCATTATTTTTGAGTTTCTACTTGAGAGACTCCAGAACAGTTTACCTCTCTTAGGAGTTGAGTAATTGTTTTTCCAGAAACTGGTTCAATCCAATTTGGTGCTATTTCTGCTAGGGGTACTAATACAAAAGCTCTTTCTCTCATCCGGGGATGAGGAATTTGTAGATTAGGAGTATTCAAAATTAAATCATTATATAAAATCAAATCTAAATCCAGAGTTCTTGCTCCCCAACGTTCCTTACGTTCGCGACCAAATTGTTGTTCAATTTCTAAAAGAGTTTCTAATAACTTATGAGGGTCTAATTCTACTTTTAATAAAGCGCAAGCATTGACATAATCTGGTTGTGGTGGTCCTCCCACTGGTTTAGTCCTATACCAGTCCGAATGACTTGTCAGGGTTATACCGGTCGTTTCATTTAGGCTTTGAATCGCATTTTCCAGAGTCGTAAGAGATTTGCCAAGGTTGCTACCAAGAGCGATCGCAGCTTGTGTCTGAGCTGCTTCAGATGCATTTAAGTTAGTTTGATTTGATATTGCAGCCAATTTTTCTATCCAGGTTGATAAGCTATTGATAATTGTAAGTTTTTCTACAAACTTTCATTTTGCAATTTTTCAATAGCATTAACTAAGTTATAAATATAAGAACCTATACCACTCTGCAATGGTTTGACTGGTGTTGCATCTATCATTATATTCAGGATAATTTTAGCTTAGCCTGGGCATATAAAATATATAATATTACTAGTATTATTTGATATTCATAATCTATTTAAATATCATTAAATACTCGAATCTTTATAAGACTATTTGTAGAAGCAAATAATTAATTTCAGATTTCAAAAATGTAGGATATTTAGACAAGGGTATATTCAAGAATATAGACAAAGTATATGAGCTAAAAATATACAGGCAAAATATATGATCAACTACTTCTTCCAAACAACTAAAATTACACCAGTAATGATGAAACTTAAACCTGCAAGACGGGTCAAAGGTATAGGTTCCCTGAAGATGAAATAACCTAGTAAGACAGAGAAGACATATACTAGAGATACTGAAGGACCAGCAATACTCAAATTAACCTTGGTCAGAAGCAAAATATAAGCGATCGCTCCTAAACCATAGCAAAAGAGACCGATTATCAGCTCTGGTATAGTGACAATATTTAGTATTGAACTAAAACTTGTACTAACAATATTTAGCTTTCCTAATTTTAAAGCACCTAATTTTAAAAATAATTGTCCTCCCACACTTGCAGAAACTGACATTAGCATCAACAAAAATTCTTGCGAATTCATACATTTTTCCTCAACACCTAACTTCACCCCTAAAATTATTTTACCTTTGTTGACTAAATGTCAAATTGTAGAAAAAGTATTATTCTATAATTTAGTCATAATAAATCGAGGAGAAGTAAAACAATACTTTGTTTTCAAATGAAGCTGTTTGAATTATTTTTTTCCTATTCTTAAATTTTAGATTGCTTTATTTAGGAAAAATTATTCCTATATTTTAAATTAGCCCTATATTTTGAATTAGAATTAAAGCAAAATAATTGGAAATTGTAAAAAATAATTACTTGGCAACAAACATAAATCTAATATAAGTCTAATATCACTGCAACAAATTTATGATATTACTTATTTTTTCTGATGCATTGAACTGATAGTATACAAGTTTTTATTATAATTAGGTATCTTAGAATAAATTTTCCTTTTAGGAAATTTTACTAAAAAGTTGTATTTTATAATACAAAAAACTGCTCTGATTCCATCTTTCCATCCTATTTTTTTACCTTCTTCATAAGTACGACCATAATAAGATATACCCACTTCATAAATTCGACATCCCATTTTGGCAACTTTAGCTGTAATTTCAGGTTCAAAACCAAAACGATTTTCTTCGATGTTGATTGATTGAATTACTTCTTTTCTAAATGCTTTATAACAAGTTTCCATATCTGTAAGGTTGATATTGGTGAACATATTAGACAGCATTGTTAAGAATCCGTTACCAATTCTATGCCAATAATAAACTACTCTGTGAGGTCTACCACCTTGAAATCTAGAGCCGAAAACCACATCTGCTTTATTATCTATAATTGGTTGGATTAGAATTCCATATTCTTGGGGATCATATTCTAAATCTGCATCTTGAACGATGATAATATCACCATTAGCATTTGCAAAACCAGTCCTTAAAGCAGCACCTTTACCTAGGTTTTTATGATGATAAATGACTCGATCGACTTTATTTGCAATTTCATACTTTAGTAAATCTCTAGTCCCATCATTAGAAAAATCATCAACAATAATGATTTCACAATTTTTTACTGGAGAATTTTTGACAGCTTTTACAACTTTCTGAATTGTATCTATTTCGTTAAAACAGGGTATAACAACAGATAATTGTATATTTGTAACCAATCTAACCTCTTTTCATTAGTTCATATAAAGTCTTTATTTTTTATTGAAGATTTTAGGATGATAAAGTTTCCAAATCAGTTTTATAGTATTACTAGGATATGTTAGGACATCTTTATACTTGTTATTTGGATGGGGTTTGGGGAGAGAATTATTCAATTATTTCTTCTTATCAAAAACCTCCCTAACCCGAAAGCGTACCGCTATATTTACTCACTTTATTTAATATAGGAATAATATTTGAATTTTGAAAAACATGTAGCGTGCTGTATAACCCTTTAGGTATGGGACGCACCGTCAGGGATAACTTGGGTGGATTACCAACTCTGTTCTAACCATCCCATATACCTAACACGTTTTGCGTTATTGCCTTCACTTAGTGTGCCTAAAAGGCGAACAATAATCAAACCGGGTTCCTATAGTTTACTTTCTGTTTACCTACCAACAATATTTATAAACATACTAGATGAGTAAAATAATTTGACAAGTTTACACATTCTTTATTGTTATATTTTTTACTTATTTTTTCTAAAGTTCTGACAAAAAACTGACTCCCATTAATTATATTTACTATCTTTTTTAAAGAAGATGCTTCTGATGATTTTATATTTTCTAGTGCTTTATCTAATCATTTATTAATCAATAATTATCGAATATTTTTTCTATTTTCAGGATACTAATAGATTTTTCTTTCCTTGACAATAGTATTAAAGGATGATTTATGAAACAATAACTTACCCTGTAATATATATGAATGTGAATAATGTCTATATATCTATAGTAATATGATTTAATTATTGAATTAAATATTGAGATTTTTACATGATGTTTATATCATCACCCGAATGAGTAATCATAAAAGTCTAGTCAAATATTAGGATGGCTATATATTCTCTAATCTGTCTATCTACAGGACAATCCTGATCCTTCTTCCTGCCTTTTAAGGATAGGTTTTTTAGAAGCTCAAAAATAGTTGAGAAAATTCTCAATTGTTCAACTTAATTTCAATGTTTCAGGATTTAAGCATCGCCTGAAATAGTCAAAAAATCACCAAATTCAAAATACCTACCTATAACAGCTTCTCCCTGCTCCTACTTCCTTACCTTTTAACGATATTTCTGGTATTTCACTCAAATGAAATTGGCTGTAATTTGTCGCCTTTGATATTTTTGATAAATTGTTTACATAATTATATGAAGATAATTTTATTCAAACTTTTATATAAGTAATTTAAATATTATTTTTTAAATAAATATTTACTAAATTATCCGTCCAAGACTTATTGTAATCTTTTATCAGAGGTGCAATATATTCTTCATTATCAAATTGAATAGAGACAATTGCGCAGGGTTGAAAATTTTTATTCTGTTTATCTTGGAGAAAAAAATGACGCAAATCAATTTTATTATCTTGGGAAAGTAACATTATTAGTAATGGATATTCTGGGACATCTCCTCCTGTAACTAAACCTACTTTTTTACAAGAGTGATCATTGAGAAATTTAACTACTTCGATATATGTTTGTTGTAAAGTTCGTTGACTGGCAAAATATAATTCTTCTCTATCAGTAACAAAAATACCTTTTGGTAAAATAGTTAAGTTTTTATATTTGAGAATTGGTCTAGTTGAATTAAATATGATGTACGGCAATGACAATATTATTAATAAAGATAATAGATAGTTATAAAGATGTTTTTTATCTTTTATAAAAGTAGATATGGTATAACCAATAAAAGCAGAAAAAAGCACAAATAAAGGTAAATGTAGTCTACTTGCCCAAGGTTGCCACTTAAGTAGAGTATTGAAAATAATAAATGTTGAAATTAAAGAGATTAAATAAAATAAACTAGTATAGTTATCTTTCCACTTTTTGTTAACAAAATAAATTGCGATGCTGAAAAATATTAAAATTATATGTACTAAATTACCTGCAGTATCTTCATGAAATATCATACTTGGAATTGATATCATTGAAAATTTCACATCCAAGAAAGTGGTGCGACTATCACTAACGTTGAGACCTAAAAAGTTATGATGAATAAATATTATTAGGTGCTCTACAAAAATATTTAACTGTTGATAAACTGTCACAAAATGTAAAGCAAGATTTCTAATAAGATTAGATGAGATTGCAGGAAAGGTGAATAATTCATTTTTAGTAATGTTTCCAGATACCCCGAAAGGAGTTCCCCATATTAAAATATTCTTATACCAGTGGGATATATTTATGGCAGCAGTAAATAATGCGATCGCAATCAGTTTTTTGAATGATTGTAGATTCTTCTGTCTGAGGGTTGATACACTTAACCAAACACAGAAAGGAAAAGCATATATATAAGCTGTAGCCTTAGTGAATATAGCTAAACCTAAACTTGCTCCCAAGTTAAAGGTTTTTGATCTGTTTTTTGATGAGTCTACTAAGAAACCAAGAGTATAGTAAACAAAACAAGCTAACCAGAAAGAGACTACATAATCATTTTGGGTATTAGAAGCCTGTAATATACCCATAGGGATAGTTAAACAGATCATAGCCGAGGTTAATTGACCGTAGAGATTAGCTCCTAATCTTTTCGCAATAAGTGAAACGGCAACCATACTACCCAACATACTAAACCACTGCACCAGATTGGCAAAGCGATCGCTTCTACTCAAAATTTGTAGATGGGTAATTATAAATCCTGCTAAGGGTGGTGTATCAACCTGTCTGACTATATAAGTTTGATAATGTGCAACACTACGATTTTGCATCCAGTGAATCACACGACTCATATGATAGGTCATCGAATCCCAGTTATTTGGGGGAGAGACTATAGCGATCGCTGCAATAGAGCTAGAAATGATCAATATATATAAGAATCCTAGAAAAAAGGTTGAATTTTTATTTTTAAGATTCTTCAGTTTGGTTAAGTTTATTTTTATTTGGGAATAGGGGAGTAATTGAAATTTAGATTTATACTGATAGTGAGATTTGTATAAAATGACAAAAAGCAAAATACTAACTATCATCCATGAGGAGAAAACAAATGTAAAAGTTAGTAATTTAAATAAGCTGAGTATCTCTGTAATGGTAATTAATATTAGTGTCCAGAGAATTATTGCTGAGAGTAGGGAAACTCGTAGGCTATTATTTTTTCTGTGAGTTATTAAAAATAATATAATTAGTGGTAAAGCTATGATTATAGCTGACATATCAGTACTCCTATTTTGACTTTTCTGTCAATGCGTAAGTTCTATAAACACTTGAGTCAATTGAGGTAAAGCTCTGACTCTAAAACTTATGTGGAACTTACATATGAAGCATGGTACTTGGTGACATTAAAGGAGTCTAAACATGCCAACCTTTTTTTAATCCATTGGTGTACATATCTCAATCAAGAAGCCGTTAATATCCCTGATATAACCCACAGTCTGCCCCCAAGATTCTACCTTTACAGGCTCAAATAAAGTCGCCCCTTCACTTATTGCTTTATCTATCAAAAACTGAACATTATCAGTACACATAGCGATCTCAATACCGAAGGGATTTTTTTGCTTGTCTACTTTTTGGTATTCTTGACTCAAAATATTTTCTAGAGATTTATAAGATACCAGAGCAAGAGTTGTGCCTCCTGTATCAAGTTCGGCGTAAGACCCATCTTCAAAACTCATTTTCACGCCGAAATCAAAAACCTTTGTGTAAAACTCCAGACTTTTTTGTACATCTTCTACATAAAGAATTGTGTAATAAAATTTAATCATAGAAATCACAAGCTAAACAATTTTTTTCTCAAGGTCAACTAATATAACTAATCAACTCTCAACTAAGACATTGATAATTTACATTTCTTAATTCTCTAACCTTCTAATTCTTGAAAGATATCCCTTCTAAACCAAGATAGTTTTGGAAATAAAAACCAGAATAACATTTTTGGATAAATCAATGGAGGTATTTGCTGCTTTCGCTGACGATACTCACTTATAACTGTATAAATAAGTGCCTTTGCAAAATCTCTAAGTTGATTATCATCAAAACGATTGAAAGTACTAGTTTCATCTACCTTTATTAGACAATACCCAAGCAACCAATTATCCGGAATTCTACCGAATTTTTTTTGCAACATAGTACATATTTCTTGATGAGCAGGTAATTTTTGACCTAATGTTTTATTACTCGCATACATTCGCGAACCTGCTAATTTACGAGGTAGATGATAAAATTCTATATCCTTGCCGTAGCGCAACCATAATTCATAGTCCATGCAGTAATTTAATGAAGCGTCTAAATTACCAAATTTTTCCACTAGGTCACGTTTAAAAAAAACTGCCGGTTGACATATATAACAATCTTGTCTCAGACGCTGATAGTCCCAAGATTTTGTCGGAAAAGTTTCTATAACTTGGTCATTTTCATCTATCCAATTAGCATTCCCATATATAATTTCCACTTCTGGGTTAGCTGTAAATACTTCCTCTACTGCTTTAAAAGTTCCGGGATAGTAGATATCATCAGAATTGATCCAAGCGATGATTTCACCTGTAGTTTTGGAAATACCTTTATTTACTGCATCTGTTTGTCCCTTATCAGGTTCTGAGACCCAGTTAATTTGTTTATCATAACGCTTTAGTATTTCTACAGTCTCGTCATCACTTCCACCATCACAAATACAGTACTCCATATCAGACTCAATACCATCTATATTTTGAGAGAGTACGCTATTAATGGTTCTTTCAATAAATCTTCCCTGACGATAAGAAGGAGTGATGACGCTGAATTTCATTGTTTGAGATATAAATTTAAGTGAGCAACCCACAAGGTGGGAATTCCGGTATACCCTAGGGGAACGTCTTCGACGAACAAAATTCAAAATACTCGCTTTTGCGGGGGTCTTGTTACAAAATTACTTCCCTTTTCAACAAATGAAATTAACACATTTTTTAATAAATTCTAAAAACCTTGATATATAAAGGTTATAAAATGTGCAAATTAGAAGTGATGAGGAGTAAGTTGTGAAATCCTGGGGAAGTGAGTTGTAAAATTGTCAGGAAGTTATTAATTAATAGTTAATCGTCTTCCCTAACGCTTACCATTCACAACTCAACATTCAACATTCAGCAATTACCCGCTAACAACCTTACTAGTAACATTTTGAATATATTTCATCCAGCGATCGCCTTGTGCTTTTAGAGAAAATTCTTGCTCGACCATTTTCCTCCCAGAAGCTGCAAATTGATGATATTTGTCAGAATTATTCATAAAAAATTCGATTTCTTTAATTAAGCTCTCAGCATTCATCTCTTCTGCTAAACGAGCATTAACATTATGTCTAGCAATTTCTGGTACTCCACCCGTATTGAATGCTACCACAGGGGTATTACAAGCGGCGGCTTCACAAAATGTTTGTCCAAATGCTTCCTCTAAGGAAGTTCCCACAAATATATCAGCAGCATTATAAATAATAGGCATTTTGCGATAATCTCTGCTCAAACCTGTTCCCTGAATTCCAGCTAATCCTTGAGATTGAGCACCAAAGACGACAAAATGAACTTTATCTTTGAGTTTAGAGACAACTTTATTAAAGATATGTCCTCCTTTACGATAGTCGCTGATATTAACCGCACCGCCAAGTACTACAAATTTATCTTGAGGTATTCCTAATAGCTGACGAGCAAATGCTTTACTCATGGGACGAAATAGCTGCTCATCTAAACCATAGTAAACGCACTGAGCATAGTTGAGATGGGGAAATGCCTTTTGTGCCATTTTTAGAGTCCATTTGCTATTTACAGCCAAAGGAACCCCCCCAGGATCAGAAAATATCTTTCTACGTAAAGACCATTGTTGATAAATATCCTCTGGAGGTAAAGAAGGATATTCATTGGATGTGGGACATTCATGATTACACCCCTTGAGATAGCGATCGCATTCTCCGGGATATGCACAGCGTCCAGTTACCAAATAGCAGTCATGCATATAAGCGATGACTAGGGATGTTAATTCATCCAGAGCAGAAATTAACTCTAAAGACCACTGTGCACCGTGGATATTACCGACGATGATGACATCTGGAGACTTTAATTTGACTTCAGAGATAATATTATCAATAATATCGCGATCGCTCAAACCTCTAGAGGGATGTAAATTAGGTAAGGTCTGCATTCCTAACCATCTTCCCGTAGCTTGGGGAGGACTCAACGGTATACTTCCTTCTACTAAACCCTGCATCCAGGAAATAGTACAAACTTCGTGTCCCATCACTAAAAAAGACTGAACTTGACGCAATAGAGCAATTCCAGCCCCGTACTGAAAGCCAATATCGTTGAGAAATAGAACTCGCAGTTTTCTTCCTGCAGTTAGTTTATCCCAAAGTTGTCCGTGCTTATTGATGATTGTGGAAACACTCATAAATAGGGAATTGGTAATTGGTAATTGGTGCTTGTTAGTTGGTAAGTTATAAAATAACGACTATTATGTTTATTATTTTTACTATTCTTATTATTTTTCTATATCTTCTTTTTGTTTCTATTTCCCAAGCAGCTTCTGATACTTTGCACTGACTCCCTTTAATTCGGGTAGGAAAGGAATATCATCTCCATATGTTTTCTGAGACTCATGAACTCGGTAAAGAGCTAGAGGGTCTGGTATGTGAACTATTTTGCCTTGATTAACTGCCATTCTTACCCAGAGTTCGTAGTCCATACTGTAGTATAGTTTTTCATCTAAAGCTGCACCAGACTTTTCCCATAGCTGACGAGTCCAGAATACTTCTGGTTGATAGAAAAATTCGGCTTTTTGCCAGCAACCATCAATATCTAGTAATCTTTCTAAGGGTAAAGGTACTGATTTCCCTAAAGGCATAAGGTTATGATGGGTACTAAAGGGTTCGGGCTGATTTCCTTCGATTAATTGACACCCACCAGCAACTATATCAGCATCATAACTATCAAAGGCGATCGCTACTTTAAATAAGGTATCTCTTAAGTATCTGTCATCGCTATTTAACCAGGCTAGAATGTCTCCTGTTGCCTGATTAAATCCTTTATTAAGGGCATTAGATTGTCCCTTGTCCGGTTCGCTAATGCAGTAAGCTAATTTTGAACGGTAACGGTCTAATACTTCGGGGGTATTATCCGTAGAACCGCCATCAAGAACAATGTATTCTAAATTGGGATAACCCTGTAACAGTATAGAACGAATTGTCTCTTCTAGGTAATCTCCCTGATTGAGAGTTACTGTGACGATAGATATTTTTGGCCAAGGTTTTCCGGAGGGCATGGTATCTGGGAAACTAGGTACAGAAGCTTTCCAGGGCCATATTATTGGATTTTTTCCCTGATTACTTAACTTAATTTCTGATGCTAAAGGATACACCCATGTTTTGGGAGGAGAACTGTAAAAGTGCAGTTCTTCTACAATGGTTTCTGGA
Organism: Mastigocoleus sp.; assembly: GCA_050042865.1. Taxonomy (GTDB): domain Bacteria; phylum Cyanobacteriota; class Cyanobacteriia; order Cyanobacteriales; family Nostocaceae; genus JBCCDM01. The sequence goes on along the minus strand of JBHJJE010000019.1, from coordinate 59,140 downwards.
GAATCCCACCCTTGTTTGATAATAGTACTATCACTTATCTGACCGGTAATGATAACTTTAGTGTCACCAGATAAACGTCCTTTCAGAGATGATAAGGTTTCTGGAGGTGTTTGTGAATCTAGAATTAAAGCGTCATATTTCAACAAACTTAACTGATTAGTAGATAGCATCCAATCGCTAATTTCAGAATTAAATACCTGTACTTCACAATTTAGTAGGTCTATGTGCTGTTGTGATGTTGAAATACAGGTGACTTTTGCTTCTGCTTTGGAGAGCATGAATAGCAGATGCTTGACGTGGTTTTTTGGATTGATACATAGAACATTTTTAATATCTAAAACCAGTTCAGAAAATAGATGAACTGTTTCTAAGTCAACATCGGATGCAAAATTTCGTAGGGTAACTACTGCTTCCATAACTGGGGAGTCTAGGTTGATTTCAGACTCAGAGTTACTCCCAGAATTGTTTTTTTGTTTGCGATTAGTGTTACTCTTATTAGAATTATTAACAGTATTAGAATTGTTGGCAGGATTAGAGCCATCAATACTTGATGGAGATGGAGAAGAATCTATTATAGGTGCACTGGGGCGAAAAATTGTAGATGGCTTCCAAGCATCAGCAAATATAAAATTATAAATAGGAACAAAGAAGTTATAGTTGCGATAGATAAAATCAAATATTTTCAGTTGATGAAAGATGCTCTTAACTAACTTACGCACAGCAGCTTTGTTAGTAGAAAGAAAAGCGACTTCTTCTTGCAGATGTTGATTAGATGCTTGAAAAGCTTGTAATGTAGAGTTTAGCTGTTCGTTATGTCCATTCAATTCTGCGACTAGTTGGGAATGAGCAAACTTCAGCTCTTGAATTTGTTTTTCTAGCTGATAATTTAGCTGCGATCGCTGTTTCTTTTCTTCTTCAGTGTTGCGGATAGTTTGTAGATGTTGCTCTATTAATTCTTGTAAATGTTCTTTTTGCTGTTGTTCCTGTTTTATTTGCTCCTCTAATTGATTTACCTGAGATTGATGGGTTGCTTGTAGTTCTTCTTGTAACTGTCGCTGTATTGTTTTGTGTAGCTGTTCTTTTTGCTGTCGTTCCTGTCTTATTTGCTCCTCTAACTGATTTATCTGAGATAAATGGATTGCTCTTAACTCTTTTTGTAAATCTAGCTGTATGATTTCTTGCTGTTGTATTTTTTCCTGTAACTTTTCTTTTCGCTGTCGTTCCTGTTGTATTTGCTCCTCTAAATTATTGATTTCAGATAAATGTTGCGATTGCAGTGCATCTATCTGGGGAGATAAGTCTAAATTATCCTGGGATTCTTCAGAGCTTGGGGAATTGGACGACAATTCTTGATTCCTTTGAACTTGTTGGGAATACATTTGCTGCATCAGAAATGCATCACTGGATGTATCCCAGCGAGATACAATATCCTTAGCTTTTTCCATAATCAAGCTATCTCGATTTGCTAAACGCTTATTCGCCATCTCAACATCCATTACGGCAAATAAATTTTCGTAAGGATACTGAGGTTTAGGTAACTCTGGTAGAAGACGGAAATTTGTCGCATCGAAAAAGCATAGAGTATAACCAAAGCTTTCAATCAGAGTCCGTAACTCCTTAGTACTGCTACTTGCAGCTATAGCATTTGCCTCGGTAAACTCTATCATCCATAACGGAAATTTACCATTTTCAATAGATTTCTTTGCACCTTCGAGTACAAAAGACTCCCATCCTTCCACGTCTAACTTTGCCAGAGTAACTTCCTCTATACCCAGCTCATCAACTATCTCATCTAGCGATCGCTGTTCTACCAATATAGATTCTGAACCGATTTCGTTATGATTGCTGGCTCCTAGTGCAAAAGTACTAAATGCAGACATTCCTGCTTTTCCCAGCAGTAGTTCAGCTTGTCCTTGACTGTTGGAGAGTCCAATATTGAAAGCATCAAAACAATTACATCCCAATGTATTTAAATTGTGCTCATAAAGTTTGATACACTCTTTATTGGGGTCAAATCCGACAATACGTCCTTGATTGTTGAGTCTTTTGGCAGCGATCGCAGAAAATAATCCAGCATGAGCACCACAATCGAAAAATATGTCTCCAGGTTGCAAGTAAAGCCATACAAAGGCTTGTTCTATACCTTCAAAAATGCCTTGTTCTAGTAGATGTCCTACATGGTCATCTTTTGGTGTAGATAAGATACCCAAGTGGGGTACATTTACATCAAAGACATCTTTGTGTTGGTTATTTAGGGGATAGCGACTAACTCTTAAGAATTCTAATCTAGCTTCTAAGCCTTCCTTGTGTAAATTACAGCTAGTTAAACGAAAGCCGTGATTAACTAAGTAAGAAACAACTTCATTTTTAGTAGCGCCACCTTCATATAAAGATGTTAACTGTACATTTACAATAATATTTTTAATAGAATGTAAGTATTTTCCAGCACTTTTAATTACTTGTAAATAGCTACCTGGAGAATTAACCTGTAAATAATCTATTCGTGCGATCGCTTGCTTTTCGATAAATTCATCCAGACCCATTACCCGAACATCTATAGTTTCTACTTCCTGTAACGCTTCGGTATTAGGGTCTAGTTGATCAACAGACTTAGCTTTGAGTAAAGATGATGAGGGTCGGTTTTGATAAATATAATATTTAGATTGACCAACTTGTTGAGAAATAGCTAAATCAAAGACATTCAAGTTCGGTAAATTATGGGAGCGAATTGTATCGGCTAAATCTGGAATAGCTTCTATAGCGTAAACGATATTGTTTTCATCTTGTGCTGCTGGGATTGATAACAAACTGCCATCATAAGCACCAACTTCAACTACAATCATTATCAACTCCACGCAAAAAATTATTGAAATAAAGAGTAATATTTTTTCTATTGATTATTTTTCTTGCCATTATATTCAAATTATTGAAAATAACAAGAAGATACCGTAACTCTTTTATATCTATACTCTTATCTTGGTATATTTCAGGTATATTCTAATTATTCGATACTTTGAATTTTGATAATTTGAATTTCGATAATTTGAATTGATACATTTATAGGTATGAGCAGGTACAGCACAGCGTTTAAGGGAGAGATGAGTGAATTTAATGATTGAGTAAATCATTGACTCAATCATTGAGGAAATCATTTATTAAGCATTTGCGGAATATTGTCTTTTTGAAATTTTCTTTGCTGCATGGGAATTTCTTCTACAAGTAAAGGATTATTTAATTTATGCCGTGAAGCAATAAAAATAGAGCGAATTAAATCATTCGGATTAGATTCTATAGAAGTCCAATCTATGGGAAACTCCGGATGATTGGGTTGAGTAATTGGCATATACACGAATTCAAAATGTCGCTTTAACTGACTGTAAATCCATTTCCTGGTAGGACGACAACCTTTCCCAGATATACTTTGAGTCATATCTGCTGCATACTCATCGCATAAATTTATATATTCACCACTTCCAGAAGATACACAGGTTTCTAGTAATAGTAAATTACAGCAATGCTTTGCCATAAAATCAATTCCTTCACGGGGAGTGGCAAGATGATAAAGTAACCCATAACAGTAAACAATATCAAATAAACCTTGCAATTTGCCCGGAGGATTTTCCATATCTAAATTCAGGGTACAAACTCTTTTGTGACGAGACTGTAATACCCGCAAATTCTCTATTCTTGGTTCGGTACTTAAAACTTCACATCCACGTTCTAAAAAAAATCCAGTGTGGTCGCCAATCCCAGCACCAACTTCTAGTACGCTAGAGTTATTAATATTCAAACCCAAGCTCGCTAAATGCTCTAATCTTTTCTGATTATGGTTTAAATAAACTTCTGAATGGAAAGCTGTTATAGGATTATGAACCATTTTTGTATAATTAAGTAATTGTTAATTGGTAAAACAGCCTGACTGAAGGGAAATTTCCCGTGAGAGACTGCGTTAAGTCGCGATTATTAATTCACCCGGAGGGTAATTGGTTATTCGTAATGGGTCATTGCTTACAAGAATCCTGTCTGTCTAATTACTCTGTTAACTAACCCTCCAGAAACTGTAAATTCAGAATTTATCTATGATGTTGATACTAGAATTTCCGGAAAACATAACCCAGCTTGAGTCATTTTACCTTGAGTAACTATATCAATAGTGGCGGCATTATTAATCCAGTCATAAATCATTTTAGTATCTTGTTTAGATTCAGCGATCGCGAAATCTATCGTATACTTATTTGGAGCGATATTTGGTTTTAATTTAAATTGACATATAAAGGATTGTCCTAACTTATCTGAAGGGATTGGAAAGGAAAGCATGCAAGTATTAGTAGCAATCAACACTTGTCCTAATCTATTTTTTAAAGTAAACCCAACACTTAAAGACTTTAAATTTTCTGGACTTGGATTCACTTTAACTGATAATACTATCTCCTCATTCACAAAAAACGTAGACTTGAGTTTACCATCCACATCACTCAGAGACACCCCATCAATTAGACCGATGGTGCTACCGTATCTATTTTTGTCTGTAAAATCCCTAATAAAATCCTTTGGGACAACAAAATTTTCTGATGTGGGACTATTTGATCTTAAATCAACTTCTGTTGTAGCCTTAACTAAATCAAGGTTATCCTGCTTCAACTCTTCCCCATCAATGAACTGACTATAATAAGCTTGAGTGTACTTATCAACAACTTCGAGGGGTTTCCCAGACTCAATCAAATGTCCATCTTGGAGTAAGATAGCGCGATCGCACAGTTTGACAATAGCTTGAGTATCGTGACTGACAAAAAGAATTGCAGTACCATTTACTCGTAATCTTTCCAGATATTGAAAGCACTTTTGTTGAAAAAATATATCCCCTACAGCTAACGCTTCATCAACAATTAAAATTTCTGGTTCTACATGAACAGCAACTGAAAATGCCAATCTGACAAACATACCACTGGAGTAACTTTTTACCGGCTCCTCCATGAAATCACCAATATCAGCAAAAGCTGCGATCTTCTCAAATCTTTCTTGAATTTCCTTCTCTTTGAGTCCTAAAATTCTGCCATTGAAAAAGACATTTTGCCTTCCTGTGAACTCTGGATTAAAACCGCTACCAAGTTCCAACAAAGCCGACAATCTTCCCTGGACATAAACACTACCCGTAGTCGGTGTCAGAGTCTTAGCAATAATCTGTAACAAAGTACTCTTACCAGAACCATTACGTCCGATAATTCCTAAATATTCTCCACGACTAACTTCCAAGTCTATATCTTTGAGTGCCCAAAATTCCTGAGCCTGACTCTTAGTAGGTAATAAAACCTCCTTGAGTCTGTCAGCAGGTCGAGTGTAGCGCTTATAGCATTTAGAAACATGTTCGAGGGAAATGACAATCTCACTCATATATTACAAGTTAACAACAACTATAAAACATCAGCAAAAGCTGGACGCAAACGTCTATATACCCACAAACCACAGCCAAATACTAGTAAAGCGATCGCACTTGCAATCCCCCACTCCAGACCATGTTTAATCTGTCCAGTTAAAATCAAATCGCGGTAGACTTCAGCAATAGCACATAAAGGATTGAACCATAGTACCCAATTACGCCACTCTTCGGGAATTGCGGAAATTGGATAAATAATGGGTGTTAAATACATCCAGATATTTAGAATAACCGCCAGAGTTTGAGGAACATCCCTGAGAAACACAGTTAATGCAGCAGTTAAATATCCTAACCCCGCAGTTAACATCAATTGTGGTAGCCAAATCAAAGGTAGTAATCCCAAAGTCGGATGTAAAGTGTGAGATGTCAAGGCTACAACAAAAACTAGTGCCATTAAACCAAAACTACTCTCAATAAAAGCTGATAATATAGGCACCAGGGGTAATAAACCAAGTGGAAATACTACTTTTTTAACTAAGTTTGGCTGTCCAACCACCGAACCCGCAGCTTGAATTAAACCATTACTAAAAGTCAACCACGGTAATAAACCAGCAAACAGCCACAGACCGAAGGTAAAATTATTTTCTGGCAAGCTGGTCAAAGTTAACTTTACTTTCAATACAATTGAGAAAACATATGTATAAATAAATAGTAGAGATAATTGATTAAGTAGGGGCCATAAATTGCCAATTACTGAACCCTTATACTTTGCATCAATATCACGCCGAACTAAAATTCGTAACAAATCAAACTTAGACCACCAAATATGATCAATTGGCAGCCAACGTCTCCATTGGTTCGTTATACGGAGTACGCCGAGCATTTTTCCTAACAATTTTTACTTCCTCACTCACTCACTCACTCACAACCATCACACCCAACGCTTCTTAATGAAGCATGATTTTTAGCCAAGGTTCCCATTACATCAGGGTTTAATCAAAACAGATATTAAAGAAAATACTGTTTGCAAAACTATATAAACATAATTAACATCTCAATTACATTTACTCCTGTATACAGCTTCAAGTATATAGGGGATGTCTAGGATATTGAAATCAATTGATAGTGAGTGGTGAGTAAGAATAAGAAGTAATTAAGTTGTGAGTGCTCAGTGGTGAGTATGATAAGGAGTTTAAGGCTATTACGGCTATCTATTGACTTTATAGGGGTCTTTGACAAAATCCCTTGATTGGGAGTTAAAGAGAAGATAAATAATCTACTTCTGCACTTTTAGGACTTACGCAAAAATAACGTAAATACGTCAGTCATTACGAGCGACAGCGAAGTAATCGCAGGATTTTTGCGTTCGCGTAGCGTGTCCGATAGGACTCATGCTTCCCTACACTACGTTTCGGTCGCAATGACAAATCGACCTTGCGTAAGTTCTGCACTTTATTATTTAAAGTCCCTGTATTTATATGTGGGATTAATTTTGAATTTTTAATTTTGTTCGTCGAAGACGTTCTCGAAGAGTATTTTGAATTGGAGCGTAGCGACAAACTGTTCCCTGATATCAGTTAAACTAAGTCTTGGTTTAATGCATTATTTGAAATTTTTGAAGTTAAAGTTGGCATGGAAAAAGGACAAAGAGTAAAGGTATATCGCATGCGCGATCGCGTTTCTAAGGGTATTGCCGAAAAATTAGGAAAGACAGGTATCATCCAGGATTACAAAATAACTGATGGTAGTGGGGTTGGACTTGTAGTCCTATTTGATGACAATTCCTCTACCTGGTTCTTTGAGGATGAATTAAAAGTCGTAGAGTAATTTTTTCTTAATTTTTTCTGTGTTAGAGAAATAGGGTGGAAATAGGGGTCTAAATACTCTAGGTATAACAAAAATTAGTGTCCTTAGAAAGAATTTCGCTATCTAAAGATATATTTTTCTTTTGTCATACCTATGTTTCCTCCCGATACTCCTCCGGAATGCTAAGTTTTAAAAGTGAAGAATTCGGTTAATCAATGGCGCTGATACTGACATTTTTAGGTAATAACGGCATTAGTTGTAGCAAAAGTGCGATCGCTACTGCTAAATTAATGGCAAGTCAAGGTAAGAGAGTACTTTTAGCTGCACAAATGGAGCCTGTTTTACCTCTACTTTTGGGACAATCAATAGGTGTTGAACCCAAAGAGGTTGCTGTAAATCTACAGATAGTACAGTTTCAGACTTCTGTGCTACTAGAGCGTAGTTGGGAGGATGTGAAGAAAGTAGAGACCGAGTACTTAAAAACGCCCATTCTTAAGGAAATTTATGGTCAAGAATTGACTATCTTACCTGGGATGGATAGCGCTTTGGCACTTAATGCTATCCGCGAATATTATGAAAGCGGTAAATATGATGTAATTATTTATCAGGGTTCTGGCGATGTTTCTACTCTGCAAATGTTAGGAATGCCAGAATCATTAAGTTGGTATGCAAGACGATTCAAAAAAGTATTTGATAATCTCGATTTGGGTCGGGTCATTAGGGATTCGGGACCTTTAATTCAACCTTTGATTAGTGCTGTCTTTAATACCAGTTGGACAGGAGATAATTTTTCTGAACCTGCGAGTAAAGCTAATGATTTTCTAGATAAAGGTAAAACAACAGTTTCAAATCCCAGACATACAGCAGCTTTTTTGGTAACTAGTGGGGATGTTTTTGAAGTTTCTGCTGCTCGTTTTTTATGGGGTAGCGCTCAACAAATAGGTTTAACGGTGGGTGGAGTCATTAATATATCTGATGAACCCAGTCTCAATTTGACCCAAGATTTTTCACCTCTACCAGTTACAAGTATTCCAGAACTCAAAGATAATAACTGGGATGTTCTGGTAAATGCAATGCCAGATTTAGTACAACAAGCACTAACTGCACCCAAACCTATAGAGGTTGATATTAGTAATTCCCAAGTACGCTTATTTTTACCCGGTTTCGACAAAAAAGACGTTAAGCTCAGTCAATCAGGTCCTGAAGTAACTATAGAAGCAGGAGAGCAAAGACGTAATATTTTCTTACCACCACCATTAAATGGTAAACCAGTCAAAGGTGCTAAATTTCAAAACTCTTATTTGATTATTTCATTTTAGAGGAATTGTAATTGGTGAAATAGTAGCGCTGCTCTCGTTTCTCTTAGAGAAATCATTACGGCTTTGTTACACATTTCACAACCCTTATATCCCAAGGGATTGAGCTTTTGTCAAAAAATGTATTATTTTCATTAGTTGCGAGTTGGTATTGAATTTTGAATTTTGAATTTTGTAGCTTGCTTCTCGCGATAGCGAGTATTTTGAATTTTGAATTCCCACAAGGTGGGTCGCTCACCACTCATTCATTGTCCTGAATTCTTCCACACCCTATGTCTGAATCAAAACCTATTGACAAAAATACTGAGACTCAAGAAGTCCAAACTGATGCTGATCAAGGCTCCAAAGCCAGACAGCTTCTAGGAATGAAGGGTGCAGCAGCAGGAGAAACTTCCATTTGGAAAATTCGCTTGCAGCTGATGAAACCTATTACCTGGATACCTCTTATTTGGGGTGTTGTTTGCGGTGCTGCTTCTTCGGGAGGTTATACCTGGACCTTGGAGAATGTCCTCAAATCAGCTGCCTGTATGCTCCTAGCAGGTCCAATACTGGCTGGTTATACCCAAACACTCAATGAGTATTACGACCGGGAAATTGACGCTGTTAATGAGCCTTATCGTCCTATTCCTTCTGGTGCAATTCCTTTACCCCAGGTAATTACTCAAATTATTGTATTATTAGTTGCTGGTATTGCTCTTGCATTTGCTCTCGATCAGTGGGCTGGTAATGAATTTCCGACAATCTTGACTATAGCAATCATGGGGGTATTTATCGCCTACATTTACTCTGCACCACCCCTCAAACTCAAACAAAATGGTTGGTTGGGAGGATATGCATTAGGAGCAAGCTACATCGCTTTTCCCTGGTGTACTGGTCATGCTTTATTTGGAGAACTTAACTGGAGAGTTGTAGTTATTACTGTTATTTACAGTATTGCTGGTTTGGGTATAGCTATTGTCAACGACTTCAAAAGCGTCGAAGGTGACAAACAGTTTGGACTCAAATCCTTACCAGTCATGTTTGGAGTGAATACTGCTGCCTGGATTTGCGTTTTGATGATAGATTTATTTCAAGGCGCGATCGCTGGATATTTAGTTTATATCCACGAAAACCTTTATGCTTCTATCTTAGTACTGTTGGTGATTCCTCAAATCGTCTTTCAAGACATGTATTTTCTCCGCGATCCTTTGAAAAATGACGTTAAATATCAAGCAAGTGCCCAGCCATTTTTAGTGTTAGGTATGTTAGTTGCTGGAATTGCAATGGGTCATGCGGGAATTTGAATTAGGAACGAGGGAAAAGGGGAGAGTGAAGTTTTTTACTTAGAGCGTGTTTATAAATAAAAAATAAAATTCTTGTAGGGTGCGCTAGAACTACGATGATGTCGGATTTTGACGATAGTATTTAATATGGTCTAACGCACCAAGTAAAAATGGTGTGCTATGGTCTATCATTGTATGGCAATAATACATCTCCTAACTAGAAGTATTTTATAAACACCGTCTTAGGGGAGCACCAAGAAATAAATTATCCCAACACTGAAAATTTTTTAAAGTTTTCCCTTTTCCACCCGCTCCCTCCGCTTCCTCCGCTTCCTCCGCTCCAAGAGCAACTATTATTAGGATGGGTTATTTTATTTTCTACAAAAATATCATTCCGTTCGCGATTTAACCATTCACTCCATTTCCAATAAAACTTTCAATACACCCTTAGTTTGGGCTTTTTCAAATGCTGCTAATCCGAATTCTAAGGGGTAGCTAGCTTCAATTAACGGTGTAACATCAACTTTTTCTTCAGCTAATAATTTTAGTGCTGGTGGGAATGAACCACAACGAGAACCAATTAGGGTAATTTCGTCTACAACCAAGGAAGACGCATCTAAATGTAATTTACCTGCATAAGTACTTTTTAATACCAGAGTCCCGCGAGCACGTAGAGCGCGACGAGCAATATCAAAACCGCTACTATTTCCCGTACATTCAACAGAAATATCAAAAGCTCTATCTTTGACAGCATCAGCAAAACCTGTTTTGATACCTCTTGCTTCCAGGTTCGCTAACTTTTCCGAATGTCTTCCAATTACCAGTAATTCGCAACCAGTTAAAGCGATAGTTTGAGCAACTAGCTGTCCGAGTTTCCCATCACCTACCACCAAAACTTGATCATTAGGACTTATTTTTATCTGCTGTTGAATTTCTAAAGCTGCTGCAATGGGTTCTGTAAAAGTCGCAGATGCAGTAGATACGTTGTCAGGTATGGGGTAAATATTTTTTACCGGTAAACACAGATAATCAGCAAAAGCACCATTACGATTCACGATACCTAAAACAGAACGATTTTCGCAGTGAGTAGGTTGTCCGGTTTTACAAAAACGACAATAACCGCAAGCTGCATTTATTTCTCCCACCACTCGTTTATTAACTAGCTCATCTGCTCCCTGCTCAACGATACCAACAAACTCATGTCCTAAGATACCCGTATAAGGATAATATCCCCTAATAAGTTCCAAATCAGTATTACATATCCCCGCAGACAACACCTTAACTAAAGCTTCCCCCTCCGGAGGTTGTGGTGTGGGAATATCTTCACGAAATTGTAACTGTTGATTTTCCAGCCAGAGTCCTTTCATAGCGATCGCTTAAAAAATTGTTTTTAAAAACTAATGGTGTCTGTGAGATATCTTAGTGCATTTAATGTTATGCTCGTTTATCTTTATAATTTTCTATAATTCCACTTAATAAGTTTGTAAAGGTTATACGGCGATAAGTATATGGCGATGAAAAAGAAAAAGTCAATTTTACCTAAGCTGAGTCCTCAAATATTTAATTTATCGATTAATTTATCGCTATTATTATCATTATCTTTATTGATATCAGGTATTTCTCCTATTCAAGCAGATTTACCAGCTAATTCTGCAAGTAATTCCCAGAATAATCAATGTCCTCCGAAAATAGTTAGTACACAGAAAAACATTCAAAATAATCATAATAATCAAAATATTTTATCAAGTAAATTATCTACCGATTGGGATAAAGAATGTGGAAAGCCTGAAAATTTTTATATAAATCGTACCGAGATGCTGGCTAAATTAAAGCAAGCAAAAGTTATTTACTTAGGAGAAATTCACGACAACAAAGAACATCACCGCAAACAATTAGAAATTATTCAAGAACTCTATAAGATTAATCCTAAAATTGCTATCGGGATGGAAATGTTTCAGGTACCTTATCAAGATTACCTAATGCAATATACCGAAGGAACAATTACCGAAGCACAATTAGTTGAAAAAACTGAATATAAGCAGCGTTGGGGTTTTAATTGGGAACTCTATGCACCTATTCTCAAATTTACTCAACAACAAAAACTTACCGTACTTGCTTTAAATACACCTTCAGAAGTTACGATGAAAGTCGCTCGTCAAGGACTGAGTAAACTAACTCCATCGGATACAAAATATATACCCCCAATCAAAGAAATTCGTACGGATAATGTCCAATATCGTCAAATGATATCAGAAGTTTTCCAAGCACATCAATCAGGGGGACATGGGAACAGTAAAAACTTTGAAAACTTCTTTCAAGCACAAGTTCTATGGGATGAAACAATGGCTGATAATATAGTTAATTTTCTGAAAGTAAACCCAGATTATCAAGTCATTGTGCTAGCGGGAGAAAAACATATAATTTATGATTACGGAATTCCCAGTCGAGTCAAACGTCGTATACAAGATAATTTACCTAATTTACCCTTTACTCAATATTCAGTACTTCTTCGTTTTCCAGAAAACATCTGGGAATCCAAAAACCAGGGAATATCAGACTTCGTTTTGAAATAGTGATTTTTTTTAACAAAGTACTTGTTTAAGAAGTACTTGTTTAAAAAGTAGTTGAAAATAACTATTACATCATGTCCAGATAATTCGTTACTATATAACCCAATATGAAAAGATGGCGGTTATTACTTCTGACTCATTACTTCTTACTTAGCCCCCACAGATATGATAACTGTTTAACCGGATATAATATTATTTCCTAAACTCTGTGCAAGCCTCAGCGTACCTTTGGATTTAAATCAAAAATCTCATCCACACCACAAGAAGAAAAATACTCAGGAAGATAACTACAAAAATTTATCCCCCAACCACTCTGTTTTTTCAGGTACAGTACTTGCAATCAACTTACCCTTAGAAATCACATAACGGGGTTTAGAGCGATCGCGGATAGCGTCATATGCTGTATCGACATTCAAAACAACCAAATTCGCTTCCTGATTAACTTCTATTCCGTAGTCATCTTCTAAATGTAAAGTTTTTGCTCCATTTGTAGTCACCATATCGTAACAAGCATTAACCTCCCGGAGTCCAGTCATCTGACAAATATGTAAACCCATATGAGCAACATCCAACATACTTCCCGTACCGAGAATGTACCAAGGGTCTTGAACGCAATCATGACCGAAACTAACATTAATTTCCTGCTGCCACAATTCCTTGACTCTAGTTACACCCCGTCGCTTGGGGTAACTATCTCCCCGACCCTGTAAAGTAATATTAATTAAGGGATTAGCGATAAAATTAATTTCAGCTCGTTGGAGAAACCCCATTAACTTATAAGCATAAGCATTATTATAAGAACCAAAAGCGGTAGTATGACTTGCTGTCACCCGAGACTTCATTCCAGAACGAATCCCACAAGCTGCAACCACCTCTAAAAAACGCGACTGTTCATCATCAATTTCATCGCAGTGGATATCAATCAAACGATTGTATTCTTGTGCTAATTGAAAAATCTTTTCTACAGACCGTACTCCATCCTCACGGGTCAACTCATAATGAGGGATTCCCCCGACAACATCAGCACCCATTTTCACAGCTTCTTCTAAAAGACTTTGATTATTTGGGTGGGAGTAAACCCCATCTTGAGGGAAAGCAACCACCTGCAAAGTTATCCAGTCCTTAACCTCCTCTCGTACCTCCAAAAGCGCTTGTAAAGCAATTAACTGTGGTTCGCTGACATCAGCATGAGTACGGACATATAAAATACCCTGCGTTGCTTGCTGCTTGAGCATTTTCTTCGCACGAGCTTTCACATCATCTATGGTAATACTGCGTTTGCGATCGCCCCAAATTTTGATACCTTCAAATAAGGTTCCGCTTTCATTCCAACGGGGTTCTCCTACTGTCAGTACCGAGTCTAAATGTATATGGGATTCTACGAAGGGAGGGGAAACTAGTTTTCCTTGGACATCTATTTCTAATTCTGCTGATTTGTTAATATTCTTAGATTTAGAACTAGATATAGAAGTGATGAAATTATTTTTAATCCCAATATCTACAAGTTCTTCTGGATTCCTATTATTAGATTCGAGTAGTTTACATTCACGTAAAACCAAATCATAAGTAGTTTGTGACATAAGTCAATGATTTTATTTGATTTCAGTTTAGAATCAGAACATGGATGGTAATTATTTTTAGTTGTATCAAAAATCTTTGGTACTGTAAATTTTAAATTTACATGTTCATACCAATTCAATAAATAATTTCAATACATCTCTCCCTAGAGAAAGTTCGTGAGAGCGTCTTTACAGAAATCTATTTTTTCTATTATTTTTCTAAACTGGTATAAGCATTTTTAAAAACCAAGTATGTGCAATTATGTGCGATATATTTTTTGTAGAAATGTGAAAAAGGTCAATATTCAGAAGTTAATTTGAATAAATATTAGGGAATACTATCAGAGTAAACTTTTAAATATTTTAAATATAAATTATGGATGAAGTCGTAAGAAAAATTACAGCTAATGGTATTCCTGGTGTTATTCTTTTAATTACTATGGCAAATACAGGATTAGCTGGTGCAGCAGCAATTACAGCATCTATAGCATTCTTAGAACCAGGAGGAATGCTAGGGGGAATTGCTTTTTTAGGAGTAGTAGGGATAGCAGCAGATGCCTTATCCAAATATGGTTTACAAGCAATATTATAAAGAGTATATCAACGACAAAAAGCAAAGGGTGAATCTCTCAATTCCCTGTACAAATAAATTAGTAATTTATATATTTATAGCAACTTGAAAAGGTCTTTAAAGGAATCAATCAATTGATTATTTTAGCTCTTTTTTCATAACTACATAGCAATTTTGCTTCGTTATTATTAAGATGTATATCTCTTTATAAAGGTAACCTTTCACACTCCCCCCTACCTTTCAACGAGAAATTAAGGGTTTCAACCATTTTATAGGGGGGGAGTGAATAACTACTTATAAAGGTATTAAATTCTTTCGACAGCATGGGTTACGCTACGCTAACCCATCCTACATATAATTAAATCCACTTACTTAGCATAATTAACTTACCCAATGCCTAATTCCTAAAAATCATAAAATAAACCTATTTCAATATAGAATACTTTTTAGCAAAACCATAAATAGATTCCATCATCTCATCAAAGAAAGGATTGCTCGGTTCTAAAGGAGAACCATTGGGAGATTTCACAATACTTTTTAAAAGAACACTAGTGTGGGGGACAAAAAAGTTCTTACCAATTCTAAATAGCTGAGCTTTTTGGGACTTATCAATTAACTCTTTGACTCCATTTATATCCGCTATATCATCAGACTCAGAATGAACCGCAAAAACAGGTTGAATTAAACTTTTCTTCTTTCCTGGTAACTCGGTAAGTTGTTCAATTTCACGAATCAGATAAGATAACTGTTGTGCTGCACCTGTATCTATCCTTGAATACCGGTAAGGATTACCATCAGGACTATCATCAATTAATCCATCGGATTGATTAAAAAAATTAAAATTAAACGAATTAAAATTCAACGGATTAAAGCGAGCTAAATTAAATCCAGCATCTTCTAAATAATCTTGAATATTTGCAAGAGGACTTCTCAGGATAATCTCAAATAAATTTCCTGCTTCCTTTGCTAAATCTAGAGCAGCAGAAAATAGAAATACTCCTCCTTTAATTTGTTCTGGGAAATTAAGAGCAGTATAAACGCTCAAAGACCCTCCCGTCGAAAAACCTCCGATAGAAACATTTTTGCAGCTTTTCTGAGCTTCACTAACAGCAAATAAAACTTCTTCTTTCCAAGCTTTTAAAGAAGCGTCTTTCATTCCTTGTGGTTGTTTTAATCCATGTGCAGCAAGTAAAGGAATATATACATTAAACTGCATATGTGAATGAAAATATTCGCCAATTTCTTGCAAAAAGTAAGGAGAATCGGTTAAACCGTGTATTAATACAATGCCATTTTCCTGTTGTCCCTGATGAGAAAATATGCGAGGATGACAACCTCCACGAATCTGACCTTTGTCAATATTAAATCTCGCGTAATATTCTTCCCAAACTTTTACTTGTTCCATTGTTATAATCCATTTTTTATTGCAAATATTTCTATGTCTTAAATTTTACCTGTATCTGTCACTATCAGATGATGCGATCGCATTACAATTATTAAATTATTTTTAGTGACATTTATATCAATTCAAATATAAATATTGATAAATCTAATTTAGAGAGTAAATATTGTTATTTATTTCTAATTTAGCTATAATCACAAATCCCGATGCATTCAGTAAAAATATTCTCAATAAAAGTTCTAAATATCTTCTAGATATAGTAATTTGCCCACCCTTCGGTAAATATATAGAGCCAAATAGAGGCAATTAGAGAAGATTATTAATATGAATAAATAAAATCATATCTAATAACATTAAAAGTACCAAAATAAAGTTCCTAACAAACTTGAATTTTAATAGCTTCTGCTGAATTCATTACATAATTATATTTAATTAATGAATACATTAAAGAAGGTGTCAACTTATGAAGTTTGATTAATGGTTCACAAGATTTGTTTGGGGGGATACTATGTTTGAGTTTCTTCCATTAAACGAACATAATTTGCCTTATCCCGACACACTTCACCCGATTGTGGTGCATTTTGTGATTGCAATGGTGTTATTTGGCTTTTTATGCGATGTTATTGGTTATTTCACCCGCAATCATCGTTTTTTTGAGGTGAGTTGGTGGAATCTTTTGTTTGCAACAGCTTCAATTTTTGTCGCTATTATCTTCGGACAGTTTGAAGCTGGTTTAGCACAACCATACAGTGTAGTGAAACCGGTATTAAACTTACACACTCTGATTGGTTGGTCACTATCAGGTATTTTAGCGGCTATTACGGGTTGGCGATATGTACTCCGCAGACGCAATCCTGAAAAATTACCAATCCCTTATTTGGGAATAGGTTTACTACTATCGCTGATAGTCTGCTTTCAGGTTTACCTCGGAGACGAACTAGTTTGGGTGTATGGACTTCATACTGTACCTGTTGTAGAAGCTATCAAAGAAGGAGTTTTGCAATGAACTCTCAATTGATTGATATTGTCGCTGTACAAATTGGTGCAAATGGACTGCCATACAGTATTCCTATTCATCCCAACTTAGTTCATCTTACCTTGGGCTTATTTATCCTAGGCATCTTATTTGATATTGCTGGGGTAATATTTCCTATCCCAAAATTAGCGATGAAGTTCTTAGAGATAGACAGTACTCGCTCTAATTTCTTCAGTGTAGGCTGGTATAATATGGTCGCTTGTGCCATCATTTCCTGTTTTACCGTTGCAGCAGGTTTTTACGAAATTATGTTGGCTAACCCCGACCAAAGTCTTACTAGTGCTTGGGGATTAAAACCAATGGAAACAATGCTCTGGCACGGAGTAGGTGGCGTTTTCCTTTTAGGTTTAATATTTGGTATGACCGTTTGGAGAGGATTCCAGCGTTTTATTTGGCGTAAGGATGAAGACAGACAAGTACAGTGGATTTATCTACTTGCTGGAATGACAATTATGTTTGTTCTATACCTTCATGGCACATTGGGAGCACAAATGGCAGCTGAATTCGGCATTCACAACACTGCCGATCATTTGCTAAGAATAGGTGAAAATCCCAATTTGCTCAATTAAGAATAATCAACTCTTATCTACTGACACCATAAATACCAAACTCAGGAGATACAGAAAACAGATAAAAATTTAAAGTTGTTGGTTGTTAGTTAGTTGTTGATTGTTGGTTGTGATCTAAAACAATTCGATCTAAGTAAAAGCTAAAAGCTAAAAACTAATAAACATTAGGCAAATTGGTACCCCTAATCTGATTTCTGTACTCCCGTACCTTCACTTTGAATATATTTGATCATCAACAAGATATCTATTCATTGAATATGTAATTATGAAAATTCGCGACATTCTGATATTGATTGCGATCGCAATCTTGCTTTCTGCTGTCAGTATCCAAATTGGACAATGGTCTTATTCTTGGTTGCCTCCCCAAGCTTCCACGGAGTCTGGATTAATTGATAATACTATCAGCTTTTTGGTAACTCTTGGTAGTTTTATCTTTTTGGGAGTAACTGGAACTGTCATTTACTCGGTGATACTCCACCGTGCTAGTGAGGAGGATTTAACTGACGGTTTACCTATTGAGGGTAATATTACCCTAGAAGTAGTCTGGACTGTCATTCCTGTTTTCTTAGTAATTTGGATTGCTGGTTACAGCTACAATATTTATCAACAGATGGGAATCCAAGCACCAGGACACGGTTCTCACCCAAATATGTTGATGGATGCAGCTTATGCTGAAACTTTAAATTCTTCTGGGAAAGAGAATCTGGAGTCATCAGACTCATTAGTTACACCAGTTGAAAATACAGTTGAGAATATTCAAGTAGATGCGAAACAATGGGCTTGGGTTTTTCGTTACCCAGAAAGTAATGTTACCAGCACAGAACTACATTTACCCGTAAATCAACGGATTCGTTTCGCATTGCAGTCTGAAGATGTTATTCACGGCTTTTATGTCCCAGCTTTTCGGGTCAAGCAAGATATTGTTCCTAACGAAACTATTAACTTTGAACTGACTCCTACCCGTATTGGTGAATACCGTCTGAGTGACTCTCAATATAGCGGTACTTACTTTGCTGCGATGGAAGCAAATGTTGTAGTTGAGTCTGCCGAAGACTATCAAAAATGGCTCCATCAAGCAGCTAAACAGAAGCCATCTATAGCAAATAATCAAGCTGCTCAAGAATACGCTCAGAATGAACAGCAAGAGTTCCAAAATGGCTGGCAGACTGTTCCTCCAGCAGCACCACCACTAGTTAACTATCACACCTAAATTTAACTCTTAAACTGAGAGTTCTATAGCTTATGACTATTAACATTGAAACTACAAGTAATATTTCTCAATCCCATCATCATCAAGGTGAGGGAGACTGGAAGAAATATTTCGGTTGGAGTACTGACCACAAAGTTATCGGTATTCAGTACATCGTTACTGCCTTCATGTTCTTCTTAGTAGGTGGAATCTTCGCAATGGTAATTCGGGGGGAGTTAATCACACCCGAAGCGGATTTGGTCGCTCGCAGTGTCTATAATGCCATGTTTACCATGCATGGTTCCATCATGCTGTTTCTTTGGACATTTCCTATCCTGGTGGGACTAGGTAACTATCTTGTACCCCTGATGATTGGTGCCCAAGATATGGCTTTTCCTCGCTTGAATGCTGCCGCTTTCTGGATGGTTCCAGTGGTCGGTATTCTGATGATGGCAAGTTTTTTGGTTCCTGGAGGTCCAGCACAGGCTGGATGGTGGTCCTATCCTCCCGTCAGCATCCAAAACCCTACTGGTAATTTAATCAACGGAGAAGTTATCTGGCTTTTAGCGGTAGCTATTTCCGGTGTCTCTTCCATTATGGGTGCCGTAAATTTTGTTACTACCGTAGTCAAAATGCGCGCTCCTGGAATGGGCTTTTTCCGGATGCCTATTTTCGTCTGGGCTGTATTTAGTGCTCAAATTATCCAGCTTTTCGGATTACCTGCATTAACTGCTGGTGCTGTGATGCTGCTGTTTGACTTAACTGCTGGCACTCACTTTTTTGACCCCAGTGCAGGTGGTGACCCTGTGATGTTCCAACACTTTTTCTGGTTCTATTCTCACCCAGCCGTATATGTAATTATCTTACCTGTATTTGGCATCTTCTCCGAGATATTCCCGACACATGCCCGTAAACCTTTGTTTGGTTACAAAATAGTTGCTATCTCCTCTATGTTAATTGCCGGAGTTAGTGGTTTGGTATGGGTACACCATATGTATGTGAGCGGTACCCCTGGATGGATGCGGATGATTTTCATGGTTTCCACCATGTTCGTCTCTGTACCTACTGGAATTAAAGTATTTGCTTGGGTTGCAACTCTGTGGGGAGGTAAAATCCGTTTGAATACCCCGATGCTTTTTGCCTTGGGTGGTTTAATCATGTTTGTGTTTGCTGGTATCACAGGTATTATGCTTTCTTCCGTACCTGTAGATGTCCACGTCAACAACACCTATTTTGTCGTCGGTCACTTCCACTACGTTCTCTATGGAACAGTGACTATGGGGATATATGCAGCTATATACAACTGGTTCCCTAAAATGACAGGTAAAATGTATTCCGAGGGTTGGGGTCAATTACACTTCTGGCTAGCATTTATCGGTACCAATTTGAACTTCCTTCCTATGCACCCCCTAGGTTTACATGGAATGCTGCGTAGAGTTGCTTCTTATGCACCTGAGTATACATTCTGGAATGTCATTGCTAGTTTAGGAGGCTTTTTACTAGGAATGTCTACATTACCATTTATTATTAATATGGTGGCTTCCTGGTTAGACGGCGAACCTGCAACTGCTAATCCTTGGAGAGCTATAGGTTTGGAGTGGATTGTTGCTTCACCACCTCCCCATGAAAACTTCGATACTATCCCAGTGATTATCTCCGAACCTTATGCTTACGGAATGAACAAGTCTTTGGTTCTAGAGCAATTTCAGGAAGAAGCTGTAGTAATTCCTCAATCTTTAGAAGAACAATCAGCAGGGTCCGATTCTGAAAGTTTAAGTGCAGAAAATAGTAGAGATAAGTAGTATTTTTTAGCTTCTTTCTAGCATTCAATATTTAGCTCTGCTAAGGGTCTTTCTTGTAGAGAATAGAGAAAAATATAGCAGTTTTCATTTGAGTTAAATACAATCTTGTGGAATGAAAATCCCTCTCAGTGGTAATTCACAAATTTACTTTGTATTGCAGTCAACCGAAAAGCGCTATAGAGTCGAAATTCACTCTTCACTAGGCTGTTTATATTAGCTTTAGCTCTCTTCAATTGTGTATGTATAGTATGAGTCTCAATTCTTCTAAATTTGGTTGCTTAATTAAGCTTATCAATTAACAACTCTCCCATCCATAAACCCCAAAGAAGACAGAATTTCCACCTACAAAACACAAACAAACAGCTCAAAGCTATAATTACAAACTTGCTTATAGATGATGAATGACGACTCACCACTACTCTTCACTCAGAACTCATTCAGGAGAATTAAAAATATGACATCAATAATCAGCGAAGAATTTCAGCAACCCCTACACCCACCAGAACATACTCATGATGAAGAAGCGAATAGTATGTTCGGTTTTATAGTATTCCTACTTTCCGAGAGCATCATTTTTATTAGCTTCTTTCTAGGGTATATTGTCTTTAAAACTAGTTCTCCAGACTGGTTACCCCCAGGAGTTACTGGTTTAGAAGTAATCGAACCTACCATTAATACAGTTATCTTGGTTTCCAGTAGCTTTGTCATCTACTTCGCAGAACGCGCTCTCAAACAACATAATTTAAAGCAATTTCGCTTTTTTCTCCTAGCAACCATGTTGATGGGAACATACTTTTTATTCGGTCAAGCAGTAGAGTGGAGCAATCTAGAATTTGGTTTCACCACTGGGGTATTTGGGAGTATGTTTTACCTACTCACAGGTTTTCACGGTTTACACGTTTTCACAGGTATTTTGTTACAAGGAATCATGTTGGGTCGTTCCTTTACTCCAGGAAATTATGATAACGGTCACTTTGGAGTGAATGCGACTTCTTTATTTTGGCACTTTGTTGACGTTATCTGGATTATTTTGTTTGTCCTAATTTATCTGTGGCAATAATACTTCGTAATACTTTTTCTATTACCTACAATATTCATTGAAACTGTCATCATCATAATATAGATTTTATCTATGTTGGGAAATGGCAGTTTTTGCTATATTTTACGTTCTATCAAATTAATTATATTTTTTCGGATTGTTATATTTATTTAAGATAACATTAACAATATTTCAATTACAAAATTTAGATCGCCAAATTTAAATGAACAAAAAGTATTTTTCCCCTGTAAAAGTCGTAGCAGCAATCTTTACAACAGTCGCTGTCTGTTTAGAAATATGGAATATTTATGACATCAGTTCTAACAACCATATACTCCAAAATTTAAATGTATTACTTTGGTTTGCACATTTTGTATTCATTGCACACTTAGTCGAGGCGATTGTAGCAATAATATTTGCATCTTCCAAAAATCAACAACCCTTGAAATACGGTGTATACACTTTTTTCGTAGGTACAGTGGGTTTGTTAGAGTTATTTGATAATCCAGACCAGGTAAGTCGTCCATAGAAAGAGCAATGAGTTAATTAATTAAAAAATAATTACTACAATAACAATCACAAGTATCACACTATAAAATCTTTAGATGACAAGTAGAACTTATCATCTAAATAAGCTGTATCAATAATTACAAAATTATCTCTCAATTATCGTAAATTATTATTTCAATGAAAATAGTGCCAACTAAAATTCCTGAAGTTTTACAGATTAAACCGCAGGTTTTTAACGATGAACGTGGCTTTTTTTTCGAGAGTTATAACCAACAAAAATTTTGTCAAACTTTAGGTATCAAACCAAACTTTGTACAAGATAATCATTCCTATTCGCGGTCTCATGTTCTTAGAGGACTGCACTATCAAGTTAAACAGCCACAGGGTAAGCTGGTGCGAGTAATTAGTGGAAAAATCTTTGATGTTGCCTTAGATATTAGAAAAAGCTCACCTAACTTCGGGCAGTGGGTTGGTTGTTATATAAGTGCCTCAAACAAAGAGCAAGTATGGATTCCGGCTGGTTTTGCCCATGGTTTTTTAGTACTTTCTCAGACTGCCGAAGTAATTTATAAAACTACAACTTTTTATGCACCGCAATATGAAAGAACGATACTATGGAATGACCAAGACTTAAGAATAGAATGGCCAATTGCATCTACTCCTATACTTTCAGCAAAAGACCAAGCAGGTCAGACATTTAGAACAGCAGAGGTATTTCTATGAATGCTGTTCTTCTGATTGGTAGTACTGGTCAAATCGGTACAGAATTACAGTTGACTCTTTCCTCTAAATTCGTTGTTTATCCAGTTACCCGTTCAATAGTAAACCTGACAGAATTAAATACTTTACGCCGAATAATTCGAGACGTAAAGCCGTATATTATTATCAATGCAGCTGCATATACAGCAGTAGACAAAGCCGAAAGTCAGCCAGAATTAGCACATACTATTAATGCGAAAGCACCAGAAGCGATCGCTCAAGAGGCTAATAAGTTAGGAGCCTTTTTTATTCATATTTCTACTGATTATGTTTTTGATGGTAAAGCTTCCCGTCCTTATAGAGAAACCGATCCTACTTGTCCGATAAATATTTACGGTAAAACTAAATTAGCTGGTGAAGAAGCTATTCATGAATTTTGTCCCAATCATCTAATTTTACGTACCGCTTGGGTTTATGGAACCTTTGGTAAGAGTAATTTTGTCAAAACTATGCTCAGATTGGGTACCCAGCAAGAACAGATTCGGGTAGTTGCAGACCAAACTGGTACTCCTACCTGGTCGAGAGATATTGCTGTGACCATTACTCAGCTTGCAGAAAAGATTTCTCAATCCAATGGGGAAAAATCTATTGTGGGAACATATCATTTTACAAATGGAGGGGTTGCAACTTGGTATGACTTTGCTGTAGCTATTTTTGACTACACTTCCCGATTAGGAAAAAGCTTAAAAGTTGAAAAGGTTACTCCTATTACCACAGCAGAATATCCCACACCAGCATTGCGCCCTAATTATTCAGTTTTGGACTGTGCTAAAATTTATCAAATTTTAGGTACTCATCCCACTCACTGGCAACAAAGTCTTAAGGAAATGCTGGCACAACTTCATGAAAATAGCGATGAAAGCACTTATTCTCTCTGGGGGTAAGGGAACGCGTTTGCGTCCTCTCACTTATACAGGTGCAAAACAACTAGTACCGGTTGCAAATAAGCCGATTCTATGGTATGGAATTGAAGAAATTGTAGCTGCTGGAATTACAAATATTGGTATAGTTGTCAGTCCCGAAACAGGAGAAGAAGTCACCCGCAAAACCGGAAATGGCGATCGCTTTGGTGCTAAAATTACTTATATTTTACAGCCAGAAGCGAATGGACTTGCCCATGGGGTAAAGGTAGCAGGTGAGTTTTTAGCAGATTCTCCGTTTTTGATGTATCTGGGAGATAACCTGATTCAACAGGGAGATTTGAGCTACTTTCTGAATGAATTTACCACCCAAGAGCAAGATGCTTTAATTTTACTGCGCCAAGTACCAGATCCAAGAGCATTTGGAGTCGCCCAGGTGGATAACCAAGGGAAAGTACTTAAACTGGTAGAAAAACCGGAAATTCCCCCCTCAAACTTAGCCCTAGTGGGAGTTTATTTTTTTTCCCCGATAATTCATAGCGCGATCGCTACTATTAAACCTTCAGCTAGAGGGGAACTAGAAATTACTGATGCGATACAAAAATTAATTGACCAAAACAAACAAGTAACAGCCTGTCAGTTGGGAGGTTGGTGGTTAGATACAGGTAAAAAAGACGATTTACTTGCTGCCAACTTTATTATTCTTGATACCTATTTAAGCAAGGAAATCATTGGTGAGGTAGACCAGCAAACCCAAATTACAGGAAGGGTACAAATAGGTAAGTCTTCACAAGTAATTAACTGCACCATCAGAGGTCCAGCAATCATCGGCGAAAATTGCTACTTAGAAAACTGTTTCATTGGTCCATACTCAAGTATTGCCAATAATACAACAATCATAGATACGGAACTAGAGCATAGCGTTGTTCTCGAAGGTGCACAAATCCGAGGAATCTATCAGCGCATTGTCGATAGTGTGATTGGACAACGCGCTCAACTTAAAACTATAAACCGTCGTCCCAAAGCTCTAAGATTTATGATTGGTGATGAGTGTCAAATTGAGTTGATGTGAGTGAGTGGGTGAGTGAGTGAGGAAATAATAGCCGAGTCTCAGCCACCAAACATCAACCATTAACCAAACTAATGTCCAATTGCACCGGAGAAAACTAACCCACGCTGCATATCCATAGTTAAAATTGCCCCATCTCTAATACATTTAGTGGCATTTTCAACTCCTACAATTACCGGAACTCCTAAGCGTAAACCAATCACAGCAGCATGACAAGTCAGACTTTCGTCCTCAATGATGATACCGGAAGCCTTACGAATGGCATCTACGTAATCAGCAGTTGTAGAAGAAGCAACTAAAATTTCTCCATTGTTGAATCTACTGATATCTGCTCCTGTATGAGCAACTCTAGCTCTACCACTGACAGAACCTTGCCCCAGTCCTATTCCTTGACCGAGGATGGCTGTAACAACTTCTACCTTAATTAAATCCGTTGAACCTGCAACCCCTTGTAAGGTACCAGCAGTCATGACTACTAAATCACCTTCTGAAACTAAGTTTTTCTCCAAAGCAACATTAATGGCAGCTTGGAATGTCTGACCGGTAGAAGGTAATTCTAAGACTAAGAGTGGTTTAACCCCCCAAACTAACTGTAGCTGTCGCGCAACATTTACATGGGGTGTTATGGCTAAAACAGGAGCTTGGGGGCGAAATTTGGAAACGTTACGGGCTGTAGCACCAGTTTGAGTTAAGGTCATGACTGCTGCTGCTCCTAATTGTTCGGAGATTTCACCAACCGCTTGAGAAATAGCATTAGGAATAGAACGTCTGGCATCTCTTACCTGACGGGCATTGGTAGTAATTGCAGCTTCTTGCTCGATTCTTTCAGCAATTCTAGCCATAGTTGCTACTGCTTCTATGGGGTGTTCTCCCACAGCTGTCTCATTAGAAAGCATGACTGCATCAGTGCCGTCTAAAATAGCATTGGCAACATCTGATACTTCTGCTCTAGTGGGACGAGGATTACTCACCATGCTATCCAGCATTTGAGTGGCGGTAATAATGGGAATTCCTAAACGGTTGGCAGTGGCGATTAAACGCTTTTGCAGTACTGGAACGTCCTCTGCTGGTAGTTCAACACCTAAATCTCCTCTTGCCACCATTACACCATCACATAAAGCTAGAACAGCTTCCATCTGTTCTATAGCTTCGTGTTTTTCAATTTTGGCGATTACTGGTACTTGCTTTCCTGCACTGGAAATAAGCTCTTTAATTTCTATAACATCTTGAGGATTGCGGACGAAGGAAAGCGCGACCCAATCTACACCTTGGTCAAGACCAAAAATTAAATCTTCCCTGTCTTTATCAGTTAAAGCCTTAATTGACAAGTATACGCCAGGAAAATTAACGCCTTTGTTGTTAGAAAGTTTTCCAGCAACAGTAACGCAGCAATGCAAATCGCCCTTCTCGCGGTTTACTTCATCAACTTGCATTTCTACTTTGCCATCATCAAGAAGAATTTTGGCTCCGACCGGGACTTCTTGTGCTAATGATTCGTAGGTAATGCAGCTAATTTCTTCAGTTCCTACAACAGGACGATTTGTCAAGGTAAAGCGATCGCCTTTTTTGAGAATTACCGAACCATTTTCAAACTTACCCAAACGAATTTTTGGTCCTTGTAAGTCCTGTAAAATAGCCACTGGCTGATTTAACTCAAAAGCAGTTTGTCTAATTAGGCGAATATTGCGCTGATGGTCAGCATGAGAACCATGAGAAAAGTTTAGCCGCAATGTAGTAGCACCAGCCTCAATAATAGCTTTAAGCATTTGAGGAGAACTGGTAGCAGGACCAATAGTTGCGACAATTTTAGTGCGACGAAAAGAGTCTCTTAGTTGCATAGGGGCTGAATCTAGGGAGCTATCTTGGGAATCATCGTAAATGAAGAAGGCATCTGTTTTCAGTGACTACGGAATCAATCACTTCGATTAAAAGAAAAATATTTAATTTGGATGTTTATCAATTTACAAATACGTTATTGACCGACGTAACAGTATCATACATAACAAAACTCACAGAATATATAATTTTTTTGGTAATTACTGATGGCTGATTGCAAATTATCCGTGACCCACTATCTGGAAATTGGAGTAAAGCAAATAACCGATTTCTGATATTTGAAAAAGCGCGACCCCGCAAAGTTCATAATTGAAGTATTTCGTGTATTTTCATCAAATATCAGCAAAAAATAAAACAATAACAGATATAAAAGCTCTGTCCATGGCAATACCTATGGTTGTAAGCTATTAACCAAGAACCTGGAGAATCACTCACTTGCTCAATCTTTCATCCATTCTTAAACGACTGAGTAAAGGCGAACATCTGTTTTTGTACTTTACAAGATTCCCTAATTTCTTTATAAATGTCTGGGATCGCACTCTTATTGTGTTCCTTCAAATGCAAAAATAGATATTAATCTTGGTTTACAAAACTTTATTATTGACCGCTCTGTATCGTATACTCGCAATATTTGATGATTTTGGAGTTGAGAATGCTGACATCGGAGGCACATAAGCCACTGAAAGTCCCACCAAAGGACTATATCGCGCCTCCGGGTGGTTTGAATCCTACGTTGATAATGTTTTTGGCAGCAGTAGGAATCATTGTGCTATCAGTTTGCGGTTATTGGCTTTGGAATGTTCCTGGTTGGATATGCTTTCTGATGAATGTAATCGCTTTGCATTTAGCAGGTACAGTGATTCATGATGCTTGTCACCAATCAGCCCATAGCGATCGCAAAATAAATGCCATGCTAGGACATAGTAGTGCGTTAATGCTGGCATTTGCTTTTCCTGTGTTTACAAGAGTGCATTTACAGCATCATGCTCATGTCAACGACCCGGAGAAAGATCCAGACCATTATGTTTCCACAGGTGGACCTCTGTGGTTGATTGCAGTTCGCTTTTTTTATCATGAGGTATTTTTTTTCAAAAGACGACTATGGCGGAAAAATGAGTTAATGGAGTGGTTCTGGAGCCGCTTATTTATAATCGTAATTGTACTCATCTCGATTCATTTTCATTTTTTGGGTTACATACTCAATTTTTGGTTTGTTCCCACTGGTGTAGTTGGTTTAGCCTTGGGGTTATTTTTTGACTACTTACCACATCGTCCATTTGAAGAGCGCGATCGCTGGAAAAATGCCCGTGTTTATGCTAATCCAGTTCTTAATGTTTTGATTCTAGGTCAAAACTATCACTTGGTTCATCATCTCTGGCCTTCTATACCATGGTATAAGTATCAATCAGCTTACTATCTGATGAAACCCTTGTTAGATTCTAAAGGCTCGCACCAATCTTTGGGTCTTTTGCAGAAAAAGGATTTCTTCGGGTTCTTATATGATATTTTCTTAGGTATTCGCTTTCATCATAAGAAAACTGATTGACCATACAACATATTGCTAATGGCTAATTAGTTGCCTCTTTTAAGGATGCAACGCTGCCATTAGCAAGATTCTTAATTTCTTAATTTCTTAATTCTAATTTTTACAATTTCTAGAAAATCTGTATAGGAATTACGCAAACCAATTTATAATTATTATCCTCAGATAGTGTAACTCTAGCTAAGATCTCAGAAGGAATTAGGTAAATTTTGCGTAACTGTTACTTTAAATACTCAGATAAAATTAATTTTGTATTTGTCATTGCGAGTGGAGCGTAACGTGGCATAAGCGGTCTCACGAGCAGACTACTTCTTAAGCGTAGCTATGCCGTCAGGCTTTACTTATTGTTAATCTAATTTTTAACTATATCCTCCCCTCATCCCCCGCTTACCCGTCAGGTCAGTGTGGGTAGTTCACTCCAAAATATATTTTTTCAGACAGAAGAAAAAATCCACAGGTAAAAGAAGCTAAGAGCGGTATTATACCGCCCAGTTCCTTTTTAGTTTAGCTATAATCTCAAATTTTTGTAGAGAGACTTAATGCATGAATAATTTCAATTTTGCTATCGAAGTGTAGCTTATCTAAAGACTCTGTAAAAAATATAAAACCTTTATAAGCTGTTACGTACTTATAAATTTTCGTAAACAAACCTTCAGCAGTGAAAACAACTAATGGGTCTTCACTTCTAGAAAGAATGCTCATGAAATCGTCGCACTTGACTCGCACACCAGTTCCGTTATCGGTGAAAACCTGTGCGCTAATAGCATCAGGTTGAGAAATAGTGTCATCACCATTAAGCTTCATATTTTCTTAAGTATTTTCCCGCCCTCTTCACTGTGTATTCTACACTTGGGACTCTACTTCTGACTGTGATGCTTGTAACGGCTGTGGTAAAGACCAATCAGGTCGCAAATTTGCTGCTCTACGTAGATAAATATGGGAAACTTGATTGGAACTTGGTAAGTAGGCATGAGTTAGAAATCTAATACAACCTTCTAGGCTATTTGGGACATACATCTGCTGCACATCTAACATGGAAACCCTGTCCCAATTTGGACGAGAACGAGCGATCGCAGCAGGGTAAATCACATTTAAGTCTTTTGTGACCGAAAAAGTTACGCTAATTATGTTGCTAGGATGCAAATTATTGCGTTTTTCTAGTTCATCGAGCAACTCCGTTACAGCTAAAGTGATAGAGTTAACTGTATTCTCAGGAACAGTTGTAGCACCACGAATTGCCTGCATTTGCCACTCCACCAACGAATCCTCCTTAATATTATTGATTCAACATTGATTATCAGTTATTAGCGATTGCTTATCAATTTGGTCGGATTTAATGCCTATTATTTATGGGTATGAGTTATTCATCAATCTTCCAGGAAGAATAAAGATAATTAGCAAAGCTTAGACTAATTTCTTTATTCATTCTTCCTTAGTTCTGATTTCAACTGACTAACTTAATATATTTAGCTTTGAGCTAAAAACTTATTAGCTAGAAATTAATGATTTTTAGTGTAAGAATAAAGTCCTTTGATATTTAGTCAGAGAGTTACTTT
Organism: Mastigocoleus sp.; assembly: GCA_050042865.1. Classification (GTDB taxonomy): domain Bacteria; phylum Cyanobacteriota; class Cyanobacteriia; order Cyanobacteriales; family Nostocaceae; genus JBCCDM01. The sequence goes on along the minus strand of JBHJJE010000019.1, from coordinate 29,512 downwards.
CAGATTTGACGGGATCGTATTAAAACAACTTTAATCGTAATAGGGCACAAAACAATAAGCTTTGCATAATTATTATTGAGAGTAATAAAACTACATAACTTCCCAGGGTAAGCTTATAGATAAATGCTTTAAGCAGCCTGTTTTATCACCTGATTCCAAACCGTTGTATTTAAGGTTTATACAGCCATAAAGGTAAACCACTAGTGGATATTTCAAATTCTAAAGATTCCAGTTTAGAAAGTAAAATCTTTTCACTTTGAGTTTTACTTCCTTGTAAGATACGACTCAGCAAAGGTTTACGTTCCTCAAAAGTGTGGGTAGTAGTTTTCTCCGGGTCTAAATCAGCTAACTCCGCAGCCCAACGACGAGCATCTTCTTCCGTACCCAATCGGTCTACAACCCCTAATTCTAAAGCTTGTTCTCCGGTAAAAATTCGACCATCAGCAAAACTTCTGACAGTCCCCTCCTCTAAATTACGTCCTTCAGCTACAGCTTTTACAAATTGTTGGTAACTTGTGTCTATCAATTCTTGTAATATATTTTGCTCTGCTTCAGTTAACTCGCGGTCGAAGGATAAAATATCTTTGTAGGGACCAGATTTAATTACCTTAAAAGATACACCTACCTTTTCCAGCAATCTTTCTAAATTGTTACCGCGTAAAATTACACCAATACTTCCCGTAATTGTACCTGGGTTAGCAACAATATGCTCTGCTGCAACCCCAATATATACTCCACCAGAAGCAGAGATGTTGCCAAAACTTGCAACAATTTTGACTTTCTCACGCAAACGTTTCAGGGCACTATATATCTCATGAGAATCACCTACAGTTCCACCAGGACTATCAATACGTAAGAGTAATGCTGGGAATTTTTTTTCCTCTATTGTTTTTAGAGCTTCTAATACCCGTTTGCGAGTACTACCAGCGATCGCCCCATTTATTTCTATTCTTGCAATTTGCTTGCGAAATCTAGGCTTAAAAGGCCATATCATGAGCACTCAGATTAATACTATGTAGGAATAATTTTTGATAATTAACAGTAGTAAAACCCAGTTAGGGTTTACCTCTATTTTTATCTATAGTTAGCGATTATGCGCTTTTTGTCTATCCTGAATTCTAATCGAAATTTTTATTTTATGTTCTGAAGGATGAAGTTTTTCTGAACATTGGGCATCTTCTAAGTTTTATATTTTTACTTTTATTTTTATTTTTATTTATTTTGTTAAATAAAATACATTTTATCTAATAAATATTATTGTCAGATTTTTAAAAACATTGCTAAATATTTTGCCAAATATTTACTGACTGACATCCAATTTGCTTATTTGCAAATTGTTTACACCCAATTTGCTTAACTCAATATGAAGATTTAACCAACTCTTGCGTCACATAGAAAATTGGTATAATGTAATACTTAAGCATTCAATAGCTATGAAATTTTTTAACCAATCATGATTTTAACTTGTTTAAAAGCTCAAGCATTTAACTAAAATGCATTAGGAGTCAAGGCGTAGAATTTGATATCTGTAGAATGCATAGGTATCAAACAAAGCACCTACAAAGCTGCAAGTTAAGCTGATCACAAATACTCCCTGTAATGGAGCTCCGCTACCAAAAATAACTAGAAATTCGATTATTCGATCCATAACTAAATTGCTAATCCCTGCCATTATTGGCAGATGAACCATAAGGGATGCTACAACCCATAATCCCCCAACAAAGAACATTGGAGTAACAAAACTAAAAATCATGGCGAGTAGGAGAGAGCGAAAGAAATTAGTTAGCATATTCATAGCCATGTGTAATTTAAGATTTCCAGAAATAATAGTTGTCTGATCAATTTCTACAATAATCCCGATTACTCAAATTTAAACTGTATTTCAACATTCTTAAGTCTTTGTTAAAATATCTCTACATTTGATATTACATCTGCTTGCCTCATAATAAAAACCCCTCAAGCTTCAAAAGACTCATACAAAGAGCATTACAGGTTTTTTCTCCGACCTAATAACTGATTGAGGGATAAACTCTTTTCTGAGATTTGCTTCAAAATCGTTAACCTTAGAGGTAATGGTTACTGAATATTACTAATCAGTTCTTCTGTCAAGATGAAAAAATATTATCGAAAAAATATCAAAAATATTAAACTCAGAGGATTAGAAGGTAAAACAACTAATTTTAGGTTAGTTTCGCTATTCTAAATGCAGTTAGTGAATTAACTGAAAAGGACATTGAGTCAGACAAAATCTAAATCCGATTTGGGAGCTTGGAGTCAACGACTATTAGCCGCAACTTTTTTGGGTGGACAAGTTCTAATTCACCTACTTCAAGGTAAGATACATCGTCGTAACACTTTGGAGCAAATGGCTGCGGTCGGTCCTGACTCGTTATTTATTGCTTTAGTCACAGCAGTTTTTGTAGGAGCGGTATTTACAATCCAAGTAGCAAGAGAGTTTATTGCTTTTGGAGCAGGAAGCACAGTTGGAGGTGTTTTAGCAGTAGCTTTAACGCGGGAATTATCTCCAGTATTAACAGCCGTTATTCTGGCTGGAAGGGTTGGTTCTTCATTTGCAGCAGAAATTGGTACGATGCGAGTTACAGAGCAAATTGATGCTCTGATGATTCTGAAAACAGATCCTATTGATTATTTAGTAATCCCTAGATTACTGGCTTGCTGCTTAATGCTACCAATTTTGACTTTATTGTCATTAGTCACTGGGATGACAGGTGGTTTACTTATAGCCACTAATTTATATAATCTTTCAGATATATCATTTTTGGACTCTGCCCGAAATTTTCTCGGTATATGGGATATTGTTAGTGCTTTAGTTAAAGCAACTTGTTTCGGAGCATTGATTGCAATTATTGGTTGTAGTTGGGGATTAACAACAACAGGAGGAGCTAAAGGTGTAGGACAATCTACTACGACTGCTGTAGTAACAGCTTTGTTGATTATTTTCGTTAGTAACTTTTTTCTGTCGTGGATTATGTTTCAAGGAACGGGAGGAGCATTGCTTCAGGGATTTTAGTTAAGTTTTCCTTAATTATTAGTTCCCTATAAATTGGTTCTTGCAGATAAGTGATTGCAGACAATTATTGTACGTAGTTGATAAAAACAGGTTTATAAAAAGTGACAACTTCAACATTACCAGAATCAGCCGCAACCGTAGAATTAAAGCCAAGCTACAAAATACCTTTGGTATTAATTGTTGCTAGTATTCCCTTATTCCTCTTAGTTAAGCCTTGGTTGGTGGGTGGAATAATAGGATTTTTGGGTTTATTCCTCACCTTCCAAACCGCCACCATACGCTTACAATTTACCAGCACTGATTTGGATGTATATAGAAAGGATAAGTTGCTAAAACGTTTTCCTTATGCTGAATGGGAAAACTGGCGGATTTTTTGGGAACCAGTACCAATTCTTTTTTACTTTAAGGAAATTAAAAGCATTCATTTTTTACCAATTATATTTGACCCTAGTAGTCTCAAAGCTTGTCTTGAGGAACGTTGTCCGAGAAAATCTTAGTTTGGTAATGAGTAATAGATAGATCTCTCTCTTCCCCTGTTGGAATCCTACCTCACCTGGATTTTGACTTGATGTATCCTAATTTCTTAATAGAACCTTATAATGAAATGCTGTAAAACTTGTAACTTTTATGAACGAAGAAGTATTTTCTACTCCGGAAAAAAGGGCAAATTCTGCACAGGAAAACGATCTCCCAATTAGGGATAATCAAACAAATATTGAATCCGAGGTAGGATTAGAATCGGAAGATATATTAAAAGTAAAACAAAGTACAGGATTACCCGATTCAGAACCAGGTTCGATTTCCAAATTACAGCCATCTTTAAGTTTCGGGCAAAATAAATTTGGACAAGATAATGAAAATATCCCTAATGGCTTGATTTCTATGTCTGCTGAACCAACAGAAGAACGGATTGCAGAGTTACAGCGTCAAGAAGAAGCTTTGAAAACTGAGATTAGTAGTCTGAAAGCTACTCATAAAAAACTTTCTCAAGAGTTAACTGAAACTCAAGCAAATATGAGAAAGGTAGTGGAAGAAGCATTGCTAGAACTGCAAAAGCGTAAACAAACTCTGCAAATTGCTATAGAACAGTTAGAAAAACGACAGGAACGCGTTCGTAATGAAATGCGAACTAGCTTCGCTGGTGCTTCTCAGGAATTAGCTATTCGTGTCCAAGGTTTTAAAGATTATCTTACAGGTAGCTTGCAAGATTTAGCCGCAGCAGCCGAACAGTTAGAATTGATACCACCTGAAGCTGTGCAGTCTGAACCAGGAGTAATTGAAAGAAAAGCCCCACCAGTAGAGGAATATCCTTCAGATATACCAAGTTTTGCTCAACAGCAGTTTCAGGATACTACTCAAAAAATTCGTCGCTGTATAGACCAGTATCGAACTCAACCAGATTATTATGGTCCACCTTGGCAATTAAGACGAACCTTTGAACCTGTCCATGCTGAGCGTGTTTCACAATGGTTTTTTGAACAGGGAGGACGGGGAGCATTACGTTCTATGGGCAGTAGATTGCAAAATACTTTAGTTGCATCGGCTACAGTTTCTATACTTTACCAACTATATAGCGATCGCTTAAGCACTTTAGTCTTAGCTAATACCCCTGAACGTCTGGGTGAATGGAGACGTGGTTTACAGGACTGTCTAGGAATCGGTCGTCCTGATTTTGGTCCGGATAGAGGAGTTGGATTATTTGAATCACCCCAAGCGATCGCTCAAAAAGCTGAGAGGTTAGTTAAGGCTAAACGAATACCATTTATAATTATTGATGATTCTCAAGAGCAAATAAGTTTAGCACTGTTACAGTTTCCTCTCTGGTTAGCCTTTGCACCAGACCCCAGAGTTATGCGCAATTCTAATTCTTATTATGATGACGATTTTTAAGAGTTAGAAACACAGAAAACAAAAAACAAGTAAAAAAGGAATTACATATTAGATTAATTAAGACTCAATAGTGAAAAGTGAAGTAGTGAAATAACCAATCACCACTCATCATTCACCACTCATCACTCACCACCCACCAATCAAAAAAAATGACTCTTTGGCTAAGTTTGTGTGCAACACTTCTAATTACAGCTTATATATTAGGTTCGATTCCTACAGGTTATATCGCAGCTAAATTACTCAAAGGTATTGATATTCGTGAATTTGGTTCCGGTTCTACTGGTGCAACTAATGTATTGCGAACTTTAGGTAAAGGACCTGGTGCTTTTGTTCTTTTAATTGATTGTTTAAAAGGGGTTTTATCAATATTTTTGGCTTATAAGTTATTTGAGTTTACTGCTGCGCAAAATTGGCTACCAGCGACTGTAAATATTGAAAGTTGGCAACCTTGGATAGTAGTTTTAGCGGGAATAATGGCTATTTTAGGACACAGTAAATCTATATTTTTAGGATTTAGTGGTGGTAAGTCAGTTGCTACGAGTTTAGGTATTTTACTTGCACTCAATTGGCAGGTAGGTTTAGCAACATTCGGTATTTTCGCTGTCATGATCGCAATCACCAGAATTGTCTCATTAAGCTCGATTTCTGGAGCGATCGCAGTATCTATAGTGATGATATTACTAAATCAACCATTAGCCTATATCATTTTTGGAGTTGCTGGCGGTATATATGTTACTTTGCGTCACAAAACTAATATCGAGCGCATTCTAACTGGAACCGAACCAAAACTAGGTCAGAAGGATGAATTAAAGGTGGATACGGAAAGTACTGTTAATTCTGCTGGTTAATCAAATAAGCTGTAGAAATTGGTAGCAATATTATCCACCATAGATATACACAATGTTCGCAAGCATATCCACATATTGGAAGGAAGCTTGGGGATTCTCTACCAAACTTCCTTCTAAGATTTACAAGATTTATATTTCTCTAAATTCTTTACATAGGTTACTCGAAAGTAAAATACTTTTCCTACGGGTATCAATTAGAATGATGATAAATTAATTAAAATTCAATCAACTAAAATTCAATCAACTAAAATCCCGCAACATTTTTTTCAGTTCCACGTTGTGCAGTTCTTCCTGTCCAATCATTGTCCGAGCAAATTCTTCTAGATATATGCTGGCATCTTCTACAACTTCAAGTAATCCTTTATACATATCCAAAGCTGTTTTTTCATGATGCAAGCTCTCTTGTAAAATATCCTTGACAGTATGATTGTTGCTCTCTTTCATTTGAGCAATTTTTAAGCTGGGGTGACCATCTAAACTGGTTACAATTTCTCCTACTTGCTGAGCATGAAGAAGAGATTCATTTGCTTGGGCTTTAAAAAAATCTACAATAGGAATGCGGTTGGGACCAGTAACCATCAAGGAATAATGGGTATAGCGAACAACCCCTGCTAATTCAAATTCCATGATGCCGTTTAACTGTTCAATTGCTTTCTCGTGGTCTAATTCTCGCATTTGTCTCTAACTAAATTATGGTTAAAATTGCAGATTTAGAGTGTATTATTTTACTCATTTATACAGATTATAGGTATGAGTTGCACGCTATTCACTGTACTTTTGAGATTTAATAATCTGCTCTGTTCGTGATTTTACTCTTACTAATTTTAAACTCTTCTTAAATTATTAACCGTTCCTCCTTGGAATTTTTAATTTTTTTGCTTGCAGTCTGTATTTATCAGAACTTACGCAATTGTCACAAAATCTTGGTTTGTGCATGACACAAAAGCGATTATATTCCGTTAAAAATCAAGCAAAGTGTCAACGTGCCTCTATAAGGAAAATATGCCTTTTTGCTAAGTCCTATTTATCTTAAAAAAAAGCGGAAATATTTGTCAGATATGATTGAAATTTCAATTTAAATTGAGATATTTATTATAAACCCTTAATATCAATTCCTAGTAAACAGTCTATTCTGCAATACGAATAGGAATTTGAATCCCCTCTTGATACAACGCATCCTTAAGCATTTTACGAAGAAGACGCTCAATATAGAGATTGTTACCCGGTTTAACTTTTGTCCTCATCCCTAACAATAGGTAATATTCTCCAAATTCTTCTATTCCATCTACCTGGGTAGGTTCGAGTACCTCTGGGTAATCTGCCTTTAACTGCTGTCCTATGAACTCAATTATCTGGTAGACTCGCTCCAATTCAACATCATAAGTTAAGCGCACTTCTACCATTGCATAAATATAGTTTTTGGAATAGTTGATAATCGAACCCATATTTCCATTGCGAATAATTTGTAGTTGTCCGTTGGGGTGTCTTAGACGGGTTGTTCTGAGTTCGATTGCTTCTACAAAACCTTCTACCTCTCTCTCTTCTACATTTCCTGCAACAATATAGTCTCCCACCAAATAGTAATTTTCAAAGAGAATAAAAAAACCACTAACTAGGTCATTAACCAGGTTTTGTGCTCCCAAACTAGCTGCTAGACCCACAAGACCAGCAGCAGCTAAAATAGGTGTGGGATCGATATTAATAATTTCCAGAATAAAGATACCAGAACCAAAGTAGATGATATATTTGGTGGAACTCTGTACTAGAGGAATAATAGTTTGTCGTCTTTGCATCTGCAACTCGGACATTTTTGGATTATTGAGCAAAAACTCCTCAACTCCTAAGTGAGCTAACTCTACAAAAACATGACTGATAAAAATAATTGCGATCAGCTGAATTATTCTTGACCCCCAAGATGCTAAATTGGCAATTAACTCAATCTGCTGCACAACCAAAGTCACTATAAAAACATAAATTGTAGCTTCCAGACAACGCTTGAAGAAGGGAATGAGATTTCTGAGACGATCGTAGAAGCGGAGTAGGTTGTTAGGACTGGAATATTTCACACTTAAAATATCTAGACTGCCAATAATTACAGCGACTAGTTTAAAAATGAGCAATCCCATGGCAATGATTAGATAAATCCTTAATAAAACGAACAAATACTGGGTAATTGCTTCTGGTACTTGAAAAAACTGGGTACACCATACTAAAGTTAGTAACCAAATACCAGTGGTAATAATTCTAGTAAAAGAAGCAAAAAAAGCATCAATACTGTCATCGTCGGCAGTGCTTTTTTCCCAATTTTTGGCGCAAGTAGAAGTGAAAGAAAGTAAATTTTCAGCTATTATTGTTAATAATGCTGCCAAAATTACAATCCCAAAACTTTGGATACTGCCAATACCTAAATTTATCCAGAATTCTAAAGGAATGCGACGAATCAACGAGAGAGTATATTGTTGGAGGTTTTCACCTCGGTAAAGTAGAAAACTGTTTATCCCCACAATCGAAAGACAAAGAATTAGGCAAGCAAGTAATAAAAATCCTCTTATATTCCGACGTAAAATTTTTACATTCCCTATTCCATTGGTAAATAGGGGAATTTTCATTAACTGCTTAAAGATTTTGCTAACTAACCAGTTCACTAGAGAGAAAACTAGGACTACTAGGCTAATTTCAGCCAAGGTTATGAAAATTGCCACTTATGCTTTTGGTAATTTTTTAATTATTTTAAATGAAATGTTTGTTTAACTTGGAATAAATTATACCTACTGATTAAATTATAAAAATTCTAAATAAATCCGTGTAAATCTTGTTCTGAAATGTTTTCCACAGATTTATTTCAGAGCAATATTGAATTTCACTACCCTGAATTTCTGATTACGGTTGCATCAGTCTTAAATTGGATAATCTGATTTTAAGGTTCGGAAGAAAGAAGTAATATCATGTCCGCAGGGTAAAGCTTAACGGCATAGCTAAGCTTAGCGTTGAGAACGCTCTCGAAGAGTGTGAAACAGAGTGGAACGACCCATAAGTCCTATCACGCTAGCGCGATACCGTCGTTACGTGGAGCGTGCTCGTGAAACCGCTTATACTTCACTTCAAAGAAGGCTGCATACTGTACAGGAAGCTATGCTCACGGTCTCGGACAAGTATTTAACCGGACATCATATAAGATGAAAAACCTAAAGTGTTATTTTTGTTAATACAAAATATTAACTATTGTTACACGAATTAAATAGTTGTATTAAATAGTCTTATTCAAATTTTTAAATGTTACTTTAAATAGTAATAGAAAACTTGTACATAATTATTTTTTTTCATTTAATATCTCATATAAATATAACTCTGTATATAGCATTAAATACAATTTGATCAGATTTTACTATTAATGAAAGTATTTTTGTCAATATGCTATTTATAAGATAATTATGACAAGATTGAATAATTTAATATTTAATTTATTTTGCCAAAGAAGACATGAATATTTGAGGATGCTCAGGTATTCTAAATGTTTGCTAAATCTCAAATATAACACACAAAATATTATATATACCTGCCCGTTAATCAGTTCAAGAGATTGCTGGGCAAGGAATAGAGTATTTTCAACACTTTACAACCTAGTTGTTTAAGAAAAAAAGTAGAATTGATTTTGATATTCAAAATTGCATATTATTAATTAATTATTAAATATTTGCTATGAATATTTACTATAAAGAAAAAATATATTTTCTCATAATTTTAATATAAGAATAATAGTATAAAAAGGATAATGAAAATATTGTATAATCCCCCTATAGGGCATTGCAAACTATCTCCCTATTAAGGTTGTATATAGTTTAGAATCAACATTAACTAGATATAATAGTAATATCTATAATATGTAGAATGTACTTATATCACTCATCAAATAAATTACATAACTCATAGAAGGTAAGAATGCATATACCAGATGGTTTTGTCTCCCCGACTGTAGCAGCAGCGACTACTGTAGGGAGCATTGCAGCAATATCTGTTGCTTTATTTCGCTCTAAACAAGCTTTTGGGTCTCGTAGTGCGCCAATATTAGGTTTAACCACAGCATTTATCTTTGCTGCACAAATGATTAACTTCCCAGTTGCAGGTGGTACTAGCGGTCACTTGCTAGGAGGAGCTTTAGCTGCGGTAGTCTTAGGTAGTTATTCAGCTGCTGCATTGTGCATAGCGACAGTGCTGATTATTCAAGCAGTGTTATTTGCAGACGGTGGTATAACTGCCTTGGGAGCCAATATCTTCAATATGGGTGTGATTGGAGTACTTGTAGGCTGGATTTTAACTCAAACCCTGCAAAAATTATTTGGTTCTCGTCGTAGTCGTTTACCTCTATCTGCGGGGATTGCAGCAGCTTTTAGTGTGGTAGTTGCAGCTATATTTGCAGCTATCGAATTAGCGATTTCTGGTACTGCTCCATTGGGTACTATTTTACCTGCAATGACTGGAGTGCATATTCTGATTGGTGTTGGTGAAGGTCTGATAACTGGTGGTGTTATAGCCTATCTAGTGAAAGCTAGACCAGACTTAATTGTAGGAGAAGAAGAGGAGCAAATTCGTAGTTGGGTAGTGCCAGTTGTTAGCATTTTATTGATAGCAGGTGTATTATCATTATTTGCCTCTGCATGGCCCGATGGTTTGGAAAAAGTAGCCGAAGATAAGGGATTTATTACACTTGCAGACAATATTCGGATTGCATTACCGACACCATTTGCCGACTATACTCTCAATGGTGGAGAAGGTATTGGTACTAGCATTGCTGGAATTCTTGGTTCAGTCGCTTGTTTTGTAGTAGCCTTTGGAATAGCTCAGATAGGTAAACCAAAAAACGCATCGTAAAATGCATCATAAATTGTCTTTAGATTTGCGATTACAGCTTGCATTAGTGATTGTCATTGGTGCAGCTTTCTTAAAAATAGGTGCTTGGTATTGGCTGGGAGTATATGGTGCGATCGCAATTTGTTGGAGTTGTTTGCTGCGGGTTTCTATCCGCAAACTAGTAGGTATCTTGGGATTAGAACTATTATTCTTATCATTAATGGCTTTACCTTTGGGATGGGAAAAAGCCAGCTTTCTATTAGTTCGCTCTTTAGTGTGTCTGCTAGTTATGAATAGCTTTTTATTGACTTTACCACCTCATAGTTTTGGTATAGCTTTGAAAGGTTTACCCTTACCGGGAGTATTCAAGGAAACATTACTTTTAGCCGGTCAATACCTAGAAATTTTACTCTCAGAAGTTACAAGAATGCAGCGCAGTGCTCAACTCCGGGGACTTGGTGGTACAGCCTCCTGGGTGCGTTATGCTAGTTCTGCAATGGTAGGAGCCTTCTTTCTTCGCAGTTTGAATCGTTCTGAGCGAGTATACGCAGCAATGCTAGCTCGTGGATATAATGGTAGTTTACCAATAGATACCAAAATGACCGCTAGAGAACGGTTTATTGTTCTGAGTATGTGTGCGGCTATTACTGTCTTAACAGTAGCTTCTTATACCGTAAATTAAAGATTCATTTATTAAGTCCATTTATTAAGATATACACTTTCAAGATTTTGCACTTAGATATCTCACAAAACCCAACTCTTCCCATTACAAAACCAGAAGTAGCAGTAAAAAATCTGGTTTATGCTTATCCGAATCAACAACCTACCCTCAAAGGGATATCTTTCGATCTAAAAGCTGGTGAAAGAGTTGCACTTATGGGAGCAACAGGTTCGGGTAAAAGTACCTTGCTAGAAAATTTAATTGGCTTAAAACAACCACTTTCTGGGAAAGTACAAATTTGTGGTGTTGATGTAGAGCCAAAAAATTTACCTAAAATTCGTCGTCATATTGGTTTTACTTTCCAAGATGCAAATGACCAGCTTTTTATGCCTACTATTTTAGAAGATATCACCTTTGGACCCCGCAATTATGGCGTATCTCATGCAGATGCGAAAGACAAAGCACGAAAATTATTGGCTGACTTTGGTTTGGAAATGTATGCAAATCGCTCAGCACACGAGCTTTCCGGGGGACAGAAAAGGCTAGTTGCATTAGCAACCACTTTGGCTTTAGACCCAGATATTTTGATTTTAGACGAACCGACAAACGGTTTAGACCCTGCATGGCGACGCAAGTTGGCTCAAATATTATTAAAATTACCTGTAAAAGTCATTTTGATTGCTTCCCACGATTTACATTGGTTAGGTAGAGTTACTCAAAGAGCATTAGCGATCGCTGATGGTCGAATAGAAATTGATCAAGATATTCAACCTCTTTTACAAAATGGTGAAAAACTAGAAGCCGTAGGGTTACCTATTGATTGGTGAATTTAGTTGGCAAATTATATACAAGTTCAGAAAAAATAGAGGTTTGGTTTGTTTTCTTTTAAGTTTTAAGGATTGACTTCTTTACCAATTAATTTCTCTCCCAATATTTCTATCACGGCATAGTGAGAGCGTAAAAACCCCTACCTTTTAAGGAGGGGATGAAACGCTACTCAAGGGGATTTGTATGGTCGAAACCAATATCGAGTTAACCCAAGTATTCCACAAGCATTTAAATCTGTCGGATTTTGCCCTGGAGTCCCCTCCCAGAAGAGAGATAGAAACGGTTTTAGAAGTGCCTATCTGAGAACTGAAATTTTGACGGCTTTTAATAAAATATCTAAAATCTAAGTAAAAATACTCCAAAGAATCAAATCATTAGGTATGATTGTTTGGGTTTTAGTTTAAACAAAATTTTAATGTCTGTTTGGTTCAAAAATCAATTTATTACTTTTTTAAGTATAGGCTTAGCTTTCCTTTTAGCAGCCTGTAGTGAAGGCAAGGTTTCTCAGTGTCAACGATTGATCAAGGCTTTTAATGAAGGAACTTCAGCTATCGAAAGCAATAAAGGTCTTCAGGTAACTACTAGCTTAAAGATGGCTAAAGATATACAGGAAGCAAGTAATAGGGTCAAAGGGATAAATCTTGCAGATGAAAAGCTTCAAGGTTTTCAGACTAAATTTGTAACTATTTTTGATAATCTCAGCAACAATATCACCCAAGCTGCAAAGGCTTTAGGTGCTACTAAGACAGCAGAAGCTTCCCAAACTGGAAGAGAAAGAATACGAAAAGCTAGGAAAGATATTGAAGAGTCTTTAAGTGCTGCTGCAAGTGGTGCAGGTAAACAGTTAGATGCTTTAGCTGTTGAGATGAAGGAGTATTGTGACGAAGTTGAGTAATTAGTAATTAGTGCTGGGTGATGGGAAATGGATAAGTGTTCCCAAATCTTTACTAGTAACTATTATTCTCAAAACGGGCATTTTTTATATTTGTACCGTTAAAGTCTGTGTGCTTTAACTTTGCACCTATAATACGAGCATTATTTAAGTTAACATTGCTTAACAAGGCGTAGTTGAGATTAGTGTTAGTCAGGTTTGCTCCATTCAGATTAGCCTCACGTAAGTCAGCTAAAGATAAGTTTGCACCGCTTAAGTCCGCATTTGTTAAGTTAGCACCTCGTAAGTCAGCGCTTCTGAGCACAGCATTGCGTAGATTAGCATTTGTTAAGTCGGCACCTACTAAATGACTGCTGTTAAGATTGGCTTGATTCAGGTTTACTCTTGTTAACTGAGTTCCCTTCAGATTCGTATCACTTAAATTCGATTGACTAAAGTTGGTATTTTCAAGTTGAGCTTGATTGAAGTTAGTACGACTAAAATCAGTACTGCTCAGATTACTGTTACTTAGATTAACATCATTAAGCTTACTACCGGGGAAATCTCTTTCTCCTGCTGCATAACGTTCTAATAGCTCGGCAATACTTGATACTTTTAGTGATGTAAATAATTGTTCTTTACTATAGACTTTATTCATGAGAGGTTTGTGCTCAACTGCATCTTAAAAAGTAAATTAAAAGACTGATTGATTGAAACCTATCTTCAGCCACTTTATTGTTCTGCAATTACAAAATTGTATCAAAATGAAGTAATTGATACGTTATCCTCCGATTCTTAGTGGACAATTCTTCAACTGTCATAATCATTGTGCAGACAAAAATCATTGTGAAGACAAATCATACTAGGTCTAGACCTAATTTTTTTGCCAAATTTTAATAGTTTTATCTAAACTTCCACTTACTAATATATCTCCCGATACAGTGAACACTAAAGCTGTGACTGTGCTGTTGTGACCTATAAAAGTACCTAATAACTCTCCTGTATCAAAATGCCATAACTTGATGGTTTTATCTGCGCTACCGCTAGCGATAATTTGTCCATCAGGACTAAGAGCGATCGCGTATACTCCATCTGTATGTCCTTTGAGAGTATGTTTTAATTTTCCACTGGACAAATCCCATATTTTGATAGTTTTATCTCGACTACCGCTAATGAAAAATTTATTATCTTCAGTAATAGCTAAAGCGCGAACAACATGTGAGTGGGCGGTGAATGAGTGTATTAACTGTATGTTAAAATCTTTATTCCCATTTCCATTATTAATATTATCAACATTAAAATTAGAAAGTAGCCACACTTTTATTTTACGGTAACTACCTGTAAGCATAATTTGTCCATCAGAGCTAAATGTTAAGGCATGAGCGGCAGTGTCTTCTAAAGAGAGAGAAAATCTAGCCTGACGTTCAATTAAATCCCAAAACAAAATTCTCCGGTCATCTCCACCGGTAGCTAATATTTTACCATTTTTGGTAAAGGCAAGGCAGCGAACAATGCCATTATGTTTGTGTAAAATATCAATTAATTCTTGTGCGCCAACATGCCAAATTTTCATAGTTGAATCTGCACCTGCTGTAGCTAGAATTTGTCCATCTGGACTAAATTTTAAGGAATTAATTTCATCAACTTTACCAGATATAATCCAAGGATATTCTGAGAAGGTCGCAATTAGTTCACCTCTAGTTAAATCCCATAATTTTGTTTCCCCTCGACTACCGCTAGCTAATAAAGGCGGATTCTGAGTGCTATTTGCTCCGGGTGTAAAAGCTATGCAGTTAATGCCTCTGGTATGTCCTCTGAGGGTTTGCCAGCATTCCCAGTCACAAACAATATCTTTTAAGGGATGGTCTGCAGCTAGGGTTTGAACTGTTTCTAAGTTAGCTGTTTCTTCAAGTTGCAGCGATAAATTTCTTTGAATTGCTAGAGATTCTAAGTACCAATTTAAACCTCCTCCATAGAGTAAATTATGGGGTGCGATAGGCATTCTTATATCTATTAATTCGAGGTGACTAACAGGTATAAATCCAGTTAACAAAATCTTTTTTTCATCACTGCGTTTATTATTACTAGGAATAAACAAACATAGAAAAATTAGTAGCTGATAGTTTTGTAAATCTGTTTGAGTAACCGACCACCGAATCTTATCTTTTTTGATACCATTAAAGCTTCCACCTTCGGTAGCATAAACTAAAATATTAATATTAGAATTATCCGCAACCACATAGGGAAACTTACTTTCACTACGTAAATTTCCCTCATCATCAAGTACCATATTTTTTAAGGTATCTTGAGGAACTTTCTTAACTAATTTTCCTAGTCGCTGATTAATAACTTGCTCAACAATCTGTTCTCGAAGTAGGTAACTTTCTGTTTGCTGCTGAAAATACTTATCAAAGGGTATTCCCCACTCCACAAATTCGGGGTAGTCAGGTGGGGTAGGTGGTGGATTCTTGGCAATAATTTCTGCTTGTTGGTATACCAATTGCAGTTGCTCTACTAAAGATTCCCCTGAAACTGTAGTAATTTCACTGTGACACCCCTTAGTCTGATTTCCTAATAAACACAGATTTTTAGTTTTAGTTTTCTTAATTCGCTTCAGGAAATCAGCTTGCTGAGCTTTGAGTAAGCTAATCCAATCCATGTACTCTCTCGTCGCAGGTTTGTATCCCTACGTTAAGGTATAGCGAGGATTTTTCTCAAGTTTTAAACTTTGATTAATTTAAAATTTTTCCAAAAGTATTTTAGGTAACATTTTTTTGAGTGAGACCAAACCGGAAAATTTCATCATAATTTATGCAAATCCAAACACCACAATGGGTAAAAGATGCTGTATTTTATCAAATTTTTCCAGACCGTTTTGCTAAAAGCGAGCAACAGCATAAGTTAGTAAGTCATAAGTTAGGAAATCATAATATTTGGGAAGATTGGGACGCTTCACCAACTTTACAAGGTTATAAAGGGGGTAATTTATGGGGGGTTTTAGACAAATTAGATTACATTGAGGAGTTGGGGATAAATGCTATTTACTTTACTCCCATTTTCCAATCTGCAAGTAATCACCGCTATCATACCCACGATTACTATCAGGTTGACCCTATTTTAGGTGGCAATCAAGCATTTGCTGAATTATTAAAAGCCGCACATCAAAGAAATATCAAAGTAGTTCTCGATGGTGTATTCAACCATGCAAGTCGGGGAATGTTTTACTTCCATGACATTTTGGAAAATGGACCTCATTCACCTTGGGTTGATTGGTTCCGCATCGAAGGATGGCCTCTAGCCCCTTATACTGGTGAGAGACCGGCAAATTATCGGGGTTGGGCAGGAAATCGCGCTCTACCAGTCTTTAATCATGATAATCCCCAGGTAAGGGAGTATATTATGGAGATAGCTGAATACTGGATTAAATTTGGTATTGATGGTTGGCGTTTGGATGTACCCTTTGAAGTTACCGTCCCTGGATTTTGGCAAGAATTTCGAGAGCGAGTCAAAGCTATTAATCCCGAAGCTTATATTGTTGGTGAAGTTTGGACAGATTCTCGTGAATGGTTAGATGGAACCCAATTTGATGGTGTGATGAACTATCTGTTTACAGGTCCGACTATTGCACTTGTAGCAGGCGATCGCGTAATTAGGGAATACGTCCAAGGAAGGGATTATGAGACTTACCCTGCTCTTACACCCGTTGAGTATGCAGAGAAAATTCCAGGACTTTTAGAGCTTTATCCTTGGGAAATTCAGTTAACACAGTTAAATTTATTAGCAAGTCATGACACAGCAAGATTATTAACTATTGCTGGAGATGATATAGCTACGGTGAAATTAGCCACTTTACTTTTATTAACCTTTCCTGGCGCTCCTAGCATTTACTATGGTGATGAGGTGGGTCTACCGGGAGCTATAGACCCAGATTCCCGACGGGGTTTTCCTTCCCTGGAAAGTTGGAATCAAGATATTCTGAAAGTACACAAAGAGTTAATTGCTCTACGTCATGTTTATGAATGTTTGCGTATAGGTAAATATCAAGTTCTATTCGCAGATGAAACGGTTTACGCGTTCAAGCGCAGTCTAGAGCAACAAGAATTAATTATTGCTATTAATATCGGAAATTTTTCAGCGACAGTAGATATTGATATTAGTAATTTAATCACTTTACCTCAAAAGCTAGTTTATGCAGATAGTCAGGTTGAATGGCAACTAAAAGCAGATAATCAGCATTTGAGGGTAAATATTCCCCCTAGAAGTGGTTGTATTTGGGATTGATATCAAATCCGGTATGGTCTTAATTAAGTATTTAATAGCATCTTATCAGGACTTACACACTCACAAAGGCAAATAAAGCTTTGAGATTACTAGTCTTCGACAACTCTGTTAGGGAACCCGGGGTCTGTAGGTAAGTCCATTTCTACTTCGAGATGCAAGAACTGTAAATATTATTAAACTAAATATGACTACTTAACTAATTTATTAATAATCAATTCAATTATGGACTTTAGTGCTGCTTTACCTACATTTATTATTACTCTACGAGAAGGAGTAGAAGCTGCTTTAGTTGTTGGTATTGTCCTAGCTTTACTAAATAAGGCTCAAAAATCATACCTTAACCGATGGGTATATATTGGTGTGGGAGTAGGAATAATACTCAGCGCTTTAATTGGTGTACTATTCACTAGCTTGATTTCAATCCTGAAAAATATTAATCCTGAATACGCTCCCATAGTAGAACCAATAATGGAAGGAGTATTTTGTACTTTAGCGATCGCAATGCTCAGTTGGATGCTAATTTGGATGACAAAACAAGCTAAAAATATGAAAGCAGAGGTAGAATCGGCTGTTAGTGAAGCTTTAGTAGAAAATAGTAATGCAGGTTGGGGAGTTTTCTTACTAATTCTAGTTGCTGTAGTCCGTGAAGGTGTAGAAACAGTACTATTTATCGCTGCAAACTTTCAAGAAGGTTTAATTCCCGTGACTGGTGCGATCGCTGGTATTTGCGGAGCTGTTCTCATCGGTATGCTTTTATTCAAGTGGGGGATTAAGATTAATATTCGACAGTTCTTTCAATTTATGGGTGTTTTTCTACTATTAATAGTTTCTGGTTTAGTTATTTCTGCTCTCAGAAAGTTTGATGCAGCTTTGGGAATAATTTCTGCGAGTAATTTGATTTCATTCAATTTTTGTTCATTTTACGATTCGATGAACAGTGTTCATTCTTGCGTGTTGGGTCCTTTGGTCTGGGATAATGCTGGAGTGTTACCTGACAACAAATTTCCAGGATTAATACTTAAGTCTTTATTCGGTTATAGACATCATTTATATTTGATTCAAGCAGTTGCTTACAGCTTATTTTTGAGCGTGGTTGGTAGTTTATATTTCCGCAGTCTGAATATAAGTCAAGCCATAAAAATCAACAAAAAATTAAAAAACAAGCCTGTTCAGTAAATGTATAAATTATATTTTTTAGCTATGTTAGAGATCCGGTTTAATTATCATTAGTCTGCTCCGGAACGATGACCCTAAAATTTTCCTAGAAACTGCCCCATCAGAACAAATTAGAACTTACGCAACTGTCATTTTTTGTGACAATCGCGTAAGTCCTGCAAAGTTCTCTAAATTATCTTTCGGAGATATATATTTAATTACGATTATTTATTTAAATCAAAATATAATTATTATTATCATTAGATAATTTTAATATATTTATTAATAAAATTGTCCTATCTGATTGATACAGATAATATATGCATGTCGTTCTATACTGGTTAAGTAAGAGTTAAATATTTTTTGCCTATTCTTAATTCATGGATTTTGTCTACAAAATAACTTTTTAAAAACTACTTTGAAATAATTCTTCTGAAATAATTCTCCTGAGAGATATTAGGGCTTTTATGATTTAGAGAGGATATTTTTACGTCTCATTAGGAGGCATCTCAAACGTGTAAAAATATATTTTATATTTTGTCATTATGAGCGCCTTCATCGGGATGCTCCCTCTCATTAGTTAAATAATATCTCTATTAATTTCTGCTGAAAAAGATTTTTTGAGAGTCTATTATCAAACTGTAGAATCATCAAATCTAGATTTATAATGATAATTGTTTATCCTTCAACATTCTAAGAACTTAAATTTTAATTTTAGGACTTACGCAATTAGCACGTTTTTTTGTAGCGTGCCCTGATACTTTAACTAACTCCATAACCTAGTAATAATATTTTTAGTGTTACCCACTAACCACCTATTATTACAATTGTATAAGTTCTGAATTTATTTAATTGTAACGACCTAAGTTTTTAAAAATAAATTGATTTTGATCAGAGTAAATCGAAAATCAAAAATAGAACATAAATAAAAAGAGCATATATCTTCTTTATTATTTGAATACTTACAATATTATCTCCAAAATTAATATTAAGTAAATTTATTAAGCAAATCTATCAAGTATTTGTTCAAAAAGTATTGCACTACCAAAAAAAATGAAACAAAATAACCAGGAAACTATTACTAAAATATTACACAAAATTCTTGAATTTGAATTACAGGGAGTTATTCGCTACACCTATTATTATGTAATCCTAGATAAGGCAAATCGAGAAGCAAAAATTTTAAATTTTCTGAAAGAACAAGCTCAAGAATCACTTCATCATGCTCAATTAGTTAGTGATGTACTTGCAGGTCTAAATGAATATGAGCCATTAGCAATTTTACCCAATTATCATTTAAATAATTACAATGCTATTGACATTTTACTGGCTAGTCATGCTCATGAACAGCAAGCTGTAGAATATTACAAACATTTACTAGAAGTAGTTGAAGGGTGTAATAATTACTTAGAAGAATTCACATCTAAAATGGTAATAGAAGAGGAAGAACATACTCAAGAATTGCAACAGATGATTAATGAATATCAGGTTTAAATATAATTAGACTTTAATAACTAGGTCGGTTAAATTACAAGCATGGTTTACAGAGTTTAATGCCTTCAGGACTTAAGCAACTGTCACAATACCCTGCTTGGTGGGTGACACGAAAACCGTATTATTGCATTAAAATCAGTCTAAGTGTCACGTCCCCCTACAAAAAAATATGCTTGAAAGGGCTGGTCCTAGCCTTTATAAAGAGATATACATTCTATAAAGAATACTCCTCCCTACTTACTTGAGATAATCAAGTAAAGCATCGAAAATCTCTATATTTTTTATATACACCGGATAACTTTTTCTCTTAACAGGTTATCCGGTGTATTATAAATGCATTTTAGTAGTGTAAAACACGAATCGTCTAATATTGCCTCACTTTCGTTACTCAGCAAGTTATCCCAATAATAATTTCTAAAAATCTAAAAAATATCAGAACTTATTTTATTGCAAAAATTATTCCAGTAAATTTATAATTTTTCATCTCTTATCGCTAATTACTATCTTTACATTTAGTAAAACAATCCTTTTATTTTACTAAATATCAGTACTTATGCTTCAATAACATAAAATTTACATTGACTTCCCTTACTAAAAGCTATAGATTTTTATTTGAAGCTTATTGAGATTAATTTGTAAAAATATTGAAAATATATCCTAAAGGAGGAATGCAAATGAGTGTGAAAAAAAAGAATATAAAGAGTGTTCTGAGGGTTAGCACTGCATTTGTACTATTAGCAGGATTGACTGTAAGTCTACTTAGTTGCTCCAATCCAAGTGCTGATAATACCTCTAATTCAAACCAAACAACTTTGAAAATAGCTTTTCCTGGTAGAAAAGACTCAGCAGATTTACGTAGAAAAGTAAGTGCAGTTACTACATTTTTATCTGATAAATTAGGATACCCAGTTCAAGGACTAATTGGTTCTAGTGGTGGTGCAGTTGAGTCTTTGAAGCTGAATCAGTCAGATGTAGCTTTCCTAAGTAGCAAACCAGCTTTGAAAGCAGAGGAGTTTGCAAATGCACGTTTATATTTAGCTGAAGTTCGTCCTAAATATTCTGGTAAATATACTTATAGTTCAAGTATTGTAGTAGCAAAAGATAGTCCCTTACAGCCTAAATCTACTACAAAAGAAACTTTAGCTCAACTCAAAGGTAAAAGAGCAGCTTTCACAAGTCGTAATTCGACCTCAGGATTTATCTTTCCAATTGGTGAGTTAATTAAGCAAGGATTAGTCAGTGATGCAGACCGTTTAGATAATTTTTTTAGTGACGTTTTCTATGGTGGTAGCTATAGTGGTGCTTTAATATCTGTAGTTCGTGGACGTTCTGATGTTGCAGTAGTCTCAGAATATGCTTTGAATCCCCCGTATATTTCCGAGGAGGAAAAAAGTAAATTGCGAGTTCTGTATCAAATAAAAGGGGTACCAGCTCACGGGGTTGCAATAGATGATGATGTCCCTCCTGAAAAACGTGAGAAAATTATTCAAGCTTTACAAGAACTGAATAAACCAGAAAATAATAAACTTTTGCGTGATTTATATAACTCTACTGAATTAGTTAAAATTGACCATGACCAACATCTTAAACCTGTAAGGGAAGCTCTAGAAGCTTTAGAAAAAAAGAATTAAAATGAGTCATTTGAATTAAATTGTTGGCAATGAATCTATCCCACTAATAATATTTTCGCTTTTGAGTCCAAGTATTTTAAGAACTAAAAACGAAAATTAAGCTTTTTCATAATATTGGGATAGATTCAGTTAATTAAACGCAAAATTTTTAATAATTACCCTTATTCTTTAATCCCGATTATTCAGAGACTTCCTGACTATGAAACAATCTGTAATTGAGTGCGATGAGATACAAACACATTATAAAAAAAGTTTAAATCGTCCCATCCTCAATGGAATTAACTGCAAAATAAATCGCGGTGAATTTGTAGTTTTGTTAGGACTCAATGGTGCAGGGAAGTCTACTCTATTAAAAAGTTTTGTGGGATTAGTTGCACTACATAGAGGAGCAATTAAAGTCAACGGAGTGAAGTTAGAAAAGCGATCGCTAACTTCCATTAGAAAGCAAGTAGGTATGTTATTTCAGGGAGGGGGACTAATTCATCAGTTATCAGCAGTTGAAAATGTCATGTGTGGACAGCTAGGTAATAGGAGTAATTTGCAAACATTATTTGGTTTCCCAAAACAAGACCAACATCATGCACTCAAACTACTCCAGGAACTGGGATTACAAGAACACGCCTATCAGAAAACTGCTAAACTCAGTGGTGGACAACAACAACGAGTAGCGATCGCTCGTGCTTTAATTCAGTCACCAGAAGTACTTTTAGCTGATGAACCTGTAACTGGATTAGATGCGATCGCGTCTACTCAAGTAATGGATACCTTATCAAATTTGCACAAACGACATGGTATGACTATTATCACTGTTTTACATGATTTGGGAATGGCTGCAAAATATGCGCAACGAGCAATCCTTTTAGATGCTGGAAGTGTTGTCTACGACGGATGTGCAGATAATATTGAAGCTCAATTTGCAAAATATCAGAGTTAATAAGTAATAAGTAATAAGTAATAAGTAATAAGCAATAAGTAATGATTTTATCTAGAGAGCTGGTTTGAGAGTTCAATAATGTTATAAAGTGCGTTGCTTATAGCTATATAAGTATTTAGAAAAACATTAATATTGAAGTAATTACTAATTATCAATTACCAATCACTAATCACTAATCACTAATTATTAAAAAATATATGAAATGAAAAATCTATCTGAATCTTGGAAGCGTTTCCCTTGGGTAAGTCGTTTATTAATTTTATGTTTAATAGTTCTGGTTTATAGTTGGGCTTTTTCTGGTCTGAAGGTCAATTTTGAATACTTTAATTTATTTTACGTTACAGAATTTCTCTCGCGCTTATTTCCACCGGATTTTTCAGTGCTAGATGTTGCAATCAAACGTTTGATTGAAACAATTCAAATGTCAATCTGGGGAACAACTATCGGTGCGATTCTCTCTTTACCTATCGCAGTTGCTAGTGCTCGTAACGTTGCTCCATCCTGGTTACAAGTTATCGCAAACTTCTTTCAAAATGCTGTACGTTCAGTTCCTTCGATTATCCTTGGTTTAATCTTTGTGGCTGCGACCGGATTAGGAGCACCTGCTGGTACTTTAGCATTAGGAATCTACACTATAGGTTATTTAGGTAAATTTTATCAAGAAGCTATAGAAGCAGTTAATCCCCGTTCCTTAGAATCTTTAAGGGTTGCAGGAGCTTCAGAAATACAAATTCTGCAATATGGTATATTTCCCCAAATTTTGCCTTTAGGAATTGGCTATACCTTTTATATGTTTGAATATAATATTCGAGCAGCTTCTGTCTTGGGTATAGTTGGTGCAGGTGGTATTGGCTTTGAATTAAAGAGTTATATCGATGCTTTTGAGTACAATAAAGCATTAACCATGCTAATAGTACTCCTAGTTATAATTACAGCCATTGATGCAATTAGTAACGAACTACGTCACCGTTTAGAATCTATGTGATAATTTTCCGATCATATCTAAAAAACTCTGAGTTAAAAAATATATAATCCAAGTACTGACGGATTTGATACTATGTCTCTTCTGAATCTGTTATTAAGAATTCCGACGTAATGCGATCGCTCCGTGCGACCCTCTTAGGGTCATCGCTTACAGCGGGTACTACCGCACTATCGCTTCGTGCAACCCCCTTGGGGTCATCGCATAATTAAAATAAATGTCCTGGGAATTAAATATGTATGACCTAGTACAAGATTGAGAAAAAGCTTTAAAATCAACCTACAAAAATTAAAGTGCTCGACTGAGGCTTATAACTTAACCATAATTATTTAAAGCGACTATACTATGGTTAATTTTTAATGTATCGAGTTAGAGAATTTGCTCCCGCTGATAAGAAAGTTTTGCTCAACCCATAGTGAAGTTGAAGTGGATTATACGCAACCAAACTAGAGTTAAAAAATCACCATAACCGAGAAAAAACTCTCATGAATCAACATATAGGTTCTTCTAGGCTTTTTTAACTATGCTTTAATGATTGCGCAAATTACATAATAATATTAGTCGAATATCGATCCCATAAATATCTAATATCCAACTTTTACTAAATCTAAATTTTCATCTACATTTTCCTGTAAAGACTGATCAGCATCTGGTAAACCAAAATGTCTATCCATTAAAGCATTAACTTCTTTAGCTTGAATTTTATTATAACGAGTTTTATCTGGCATTATTAAATTAGGTCCAGCTTTACATGTTTTCATACAGCCAGTACCTTTGATTGCAACTTGATCTTCCAAACCGCGATCGCTAATTGCTGCTTCCATTGCTTGACATAAAGCTTTACCACCACGCTTCATGCAGCTAGACTTCTGACACACTAATATTTTTGCTTGAGCTTTACCCTTAGTTGGATTGGCTTTTTCCTTGGTTAATTCTTCAGCTAAAGGTGGTATTAAGCTCTGTCCCGATACTATCCGTTCTGCTTTAAAAGTGACTTCATCAGTCTTAAACTTTGTCTTTTTAATCCCAAAAACTTGCAGATGAGTCCCTTTCGGTAAATTCCAGTTAAATGCTGCTCTCAAAGGCTTAGCTAATTTAATATAGCGTTCTCCAGAGGCTGTGTTCAATAATAAACCTTTGACTTTGTAACCATCTTTGATAATAAGTTCTTGAAAACTACCTTCTAGATAGAATTCCGAAGTTTGAGTTTTGTAAGACTTACCCATTTTCTATTTATCCCTCCGTTTCTTAACTTCTGTTTGATATTTGTATATCTGTACATATCTGTGTACATAGAAAATATTGAGACTATTGCAGTTCCCAACATCTTTCCAAACTCGAAATCAAACTTTGACGACCTTCATTAAGCGATCGCATAACGCTCCAGACTTGAATTGCTGCTCTGACATGGTTGATTTCTACTGTTAGTGGTTGATTTACTCCACACCAGCAGGGAATATCTAACTGTTGCAACCGTCGATAAACTTCCCATCGAGCAGCCAACTCTACATCTACATTTTGCTGTAATTTGACTTGTAAAATTGACGGTTCCAACATAACCTCCAAGTGAAATTTTATTTCATTAAGTATAAATATTCAAATCCGCCTTTTGAGCACCCATACATCAAAAAATCCCTAGTCCTTCCTTTTGGCGGTCGCAGTTAGTCTAGATAGCTAAAATTAGCTACATCGCCAGGAATTTAACTAAGTTTTCCTATATAGATACATCAATAAGAGATTTACAGCTAATAATTTACGCCCCTAAGTTAAGCATACATCAAGTGCAAACAATTCTCATTAGTTTTCAAAAAAATATATAAAAAACAGTAAATATACTCATCATTCTGCAAGCATAAAAGAAGCAAATGTATATCAGTTATCAATTCAGTAATTATCTGGGTAGAAGCACAAATCTAGAAGGATAAAGATTTAAGAAAAAATAAGGGAGGAAACGTAACCGTAGGATTGAATACACTTGAATTTGATACTCTATGAATTTTTACAGTTTGAAAATCCCTGAAATCACCCCTAAAGACAAATTTTATTTAATTTTGTGTACTCTATTTACGGAAAATCTCTATTCTTTGCTGAAATATTTATTGTCAGAAATACTTGTATGAGTTATAAACTCTCTCAATAATGGTAAATGAGTCATTACGACCGTAGGGAAGTAATCTCAAAACCTTATTTTTCCTTGCGAGTGCGTAAGTCCTAAACTAACAACTGATAACTGATAACTGATAACTGAAATGACACCAACTTTACTTGGACGCTGGCAAACTAGAATATTTTTACTTGCAACTGTAGGAGTTTTCATATCCATACCCTTCGCGATGGGTTTAACAGGTTTTCCTGGTGGAATGTCTTATTTTTCGGTATTATTTTATGTAGCTCTATTCGGTCTTATTTGGGATGTCGTCTACGACCAAATACAGAAGTCCCGTTGGGATAGAGACTGGCCTGCTGCTTATCAACTTTTTGCAGGTATTTGGGAACTGATAGTTATTTTATTTTTGGTTTTTCCTTTAAATGTGCCTGGTATTGGTGCTGGAAAATCAGTACCTGCAATTTTTGTACATTACTCCGTTGTGTGGATATCAACATTTATTGCGTCCCAAAGTTTAATGAGAATTCTTTTTGTACGCTGGCGTTTTTTTGGAGGTCAGTGGTTAGGTAATTGATATTCCTGCTTTTATGGTAATTCCAGCCTTGAGGTAAAGGGGAAAGTAGTCAGGACTTAGGGAAAAATCATATGAATGCGATCGCATAATATCATGTCGGGTCAAACAGTTATCATAACTGTGGAGGCTAGGTAATAAGCAAACCCTAAGTAGGTATGCAAAAAATTATTTGTGTCATTGCGAGGGATAGGGAAGCAATCTCAAATTATTGCGATTCCGTCGTTTCACTCCGTTCAACTCGCAATGACAAATGCACAATTAATTCTACCCAGGTACTTAATAACCGCTATCTTTTCAATAGGGTTATATAGTAACGAATGAAGGGAAATTGATATAATTCCCGTATTGAACAAGGGATGCTTTCTAATATAATTACCAGGGAATCTTACTCTCTCTCCACAGGCTTAAAATTCCCCCAGCAAGAGTGGTATTTAAAATTTTTTTGTGCTACTTTTCCCAATTGTTGCTTGGTTTTTACAACTACAGGATATTCACTTTATTGGCTTATCATACTATAAATCCTGCCTGGGATTCATCTCACCGCTAATCTTTGGTGTAGCGGGAGTCCTCTCGCAGAAGAGAGATAGAAATGTGTGAGTATATGTAAATTTTCAGCAATCTGACATCAGATTATCAGATAATCTTGCTATACAAAAATGCTGAGTGGGGTGTTTCAGCATGGATATGGAACAATTATTAATATGGCTGCAAGAGTGCACGATATTAAGTATTTTAGACACGGAAGCTTTGCAAACTGTAGCTCGAGCTATCCGGGAAGAAGTTATAAAGTCTCAAACAGAAATAGTTACAGAGGGTACTCATCCAGATACACTTTATATTCTTCGTGATGGTCAAATTGAAAGCAGTACTCAGAAAAATCCCACTTTATGTCGCGGTTTCTTACCTGGTGCTGTAATAAATTTACGAGAGTTACTTTTAGATGAAGTTGCACCTTGTAGTGTGACTACCTTAAGTGAATGCCATGTGTACACCATATCAGCAAAAAAGTTTCAAGACTTACTTAGTACATACCCAAAAATTAATCAAGCCTTTTCTCGCTCTTTAGTCAATGAATTAGCAGAGTTAAAATCCGCTCTTGATTACGAACAGGAACGTTCCCTAGCATTGAGACCATATTTAGTCACCAAAGTAAAACGGGGAGTTATTGGTAACAGTCGATATGCTGTGAAATTACGTTCTGAAATTCGAGAAGCAACAAATCATCGGGAACCAATATTAATCTTTGGCGAACCAGGACTAGATAAAGATAATATTGCCGCCTTAATTCACTATAGTTCATCACAACGACGAAAACTGATAATTCAGGTAAATTGTGCAATTCTCCAGATTAGCGGAGTAGATTTATTTGGTCGGTGGGGAGGAAAACCAGGTTTACTAGAATATTTAGGAGAAGGAACCTTAGTACTGAATAATATCCATGAAACCCCACCGGAATTAGTACCAAAGTTAGCGGAGTTATTGAAAAATAACACTTACACCCCCGTCAATAGAGATAAAGATATTCACACAGAACCCAGGATTAGTAATGCACGTATTTTAGTAGTTGCAGAAAAAACTTTACCATCCATTGCTCGCTGTATTAACAATAAAATAAAAGTCCCACCAGTACGAGTCCGTAAAGCTGATACTAACGCTCTGATAGAATATTACATCAGCCTTTACACCAAAGCCCGAGGAATCCCTAAACCGCAAATCACACCAGAAGCACTACGTCGTTTACAATCCTATGACTTTCCTGGAAACCTTAAAGAATTAAAATCTTTAGTTGAAAGAGCAATTGTACAAGCAGAAGATGCAAAAGAATTAACAGAAGAAATCTTCTGGTCTGCTGAAGCTAAGAAAAAACGCTTTCGAGTCAACTTATTAAACCTATATCCCTCCCTACGAAGATTTCTACGCAGTGATTGGTGGACAGATAGAATCAACTATGGTTTCACCCTTACCGCTTTCGCATTCATTGTTGCAGTATTATTTATCGGACCCCAAACCCGCGATCGCAATTTTGCTTTAAATCTATTTTGGTGTTGGTGGTGGTTGGGGTTTTTATGTTTATTTCCTTTTTTGGGTCGGATTTGGTGTGCTGTTTGTCCTTTCATGATTTACGGTGAAATAGCCCAAAAGTTATCTTTATGGTTGTTTCCTAGAAAGCTTCAACCTTGGAAGCGACAACAAGCAGAAAAATGGGGTGGTTGGTTTTTGTTTGTTATGTTTGCTTTGATTTTTCTGTGGGAAGAGTTATGGGATTTAGAAAATACTGCTTATTTATCAGCTTGGTTATTATTATTGATTACTTTTGGAGCGGTAATTTGCTCGGTAATTTTTGAAAGGAGGTTTTGGTGTCGTTATTTATGTCCCATTGGAGGGATGAATGGTTTATTTGCAAAGCTTTCGATGACGGAATTAAGAGCACAACAGGGTATCTGTTCAGCAACTTGTAATACTTATCAATGTTATAAGGGAGGTCCTCAAAAGGGGGAAGGGATGGAAACTAATGGTTGTCCTTTATATTCCCATCCAGCTCAGTTAGTAGATAATCGGGACTGTGTGCTTTGTATGACTTGTTTGAAAGCTTGTCCCCACCGCTCTGTAGAAGTTAATCTGCGTCCCCCTGGGATAGAATTGTGGACAAGTCACGAACCCCGGAGTTATGAGGTTGCGTTGTTATTTTTGCTGTTGGGTGGAGTATACCTGCATCGTTTACCAGAGTTACAGTTTTGGTTGGAATCAAGTTTGAATTTATTAAGTTTGAATTTATTAAGTTTAAATTTACCAAGTTTAAATCTATCAAACCTGAATTTACCAACTTTAAATCTCTCAAGTTTAAATCTATCAAGCTGGAATTTATCAAGTTTGAATTTATCAAGTTTTAATCTATCAAGCTCAAATTTACTAACTTTAAATCTCTCAAGCCTGAATTTACCAAGCTTAAATCTATCAAACCTGAATTTATCAACTTTAAATTTATCAAACCTGAATTTACCGACTTTAAATCTATCAAGATTAAATCTATCAAGTTTAAATCTATCAAACCTGAATTTACCAAGTTTGAATCTATCAAGCCTGAATTTATCGAGACTGAGATTACCAACATTAAATCTAACAAACAAGAATTTATCAAGATTGAATCTATAAAGCTGAAAATAAAAAAGCTAAAATTTATCTAGTTTTAATCTATCAAGATTGAATTTATCAAGCTTAAATTTATCAAGCCTGATTTTACCAACTTTAAATCTATCAAGCCTGAGTTTACCAACTCTAAATATATCAAATCTGAACTTAGATTTAGATCAATTTGGACAACATCTGACACTTTCCCTAATAGCTTTAACAGTTCCATCCCTTATCCCTATAACCGC